>JAXDOD010000024.1:0-21506 GCA_034669045.1 Alphaproteobacteria bacterium | reverse complement strand
CGTTCCTTTATCTGGTCGCAGGCGTCCTCTTCATCCTCTCGCTGCGCGGGCTCTCCAGCCCGGCCTCGAGCCGGCAGGGCAACTTCTTCGGCATGGCCGGCATGGCGATCGCGATCGTCGCGACGCTCGCTTCGCATCCGCCGGCAAGTTTCTTCTCGTGGGTTTTGGTGATCGTGGGGCTCGCCATCGGCGGCGGCGCCGGCGCGGTGATCGCGCGGCGCGTGCCGATGACCGCGATGCCGGAACTGGTCGCGGCCTTCCATTCGCTGGTCGGCCTCGCGGCGGTGCTGGTGGCGGCCGCCGCGCTCTATGCGCCGCGCGCCTTCGACATCGGGATGCCCGGTGACATTCACAAGTCGAGCCTCGTCGAGATGTCGCTCGGCGTTGCGATCGGCGCCATCACGTTCACCGGATCGATCATCGCGTTTCTGAAACTCTCCGCGCGCATGAGCGGCGCGCCGATCATGCTCCCCGCTCGCCATGTCATCAACATCGCGCTGTTCGCTGCGATCGTGCTGATCACCGTCTGGTTCGTGCGCAGCGAAAGTCACTTCGCGTTCTGGCTGCTCACGCTCGCGGCCTTTGCGTTCGGCGTGCTGCTCATTATCCCGATCGGCGGCGCCGATATGCCGGTCGTGATCTCGATGCTCAACTCGTATTCGGGCTGGGCTGCGGCCGGCATCGGCTTCACGCTCGGCAATTCGGCGCTGATCATCACCGGCGCGCTGGTCGGCTCCTCGGGCGCGATCCTCTCCTACATCATGTGCAACGCGATGAACCGGAACTTCTTTTCGGTCATCATGGGCGGCTTCGGCGGCGAGGTCGCGGGGCCGGCGGCGGGCGCCGAACAGCGGCCGGTCAAGCTCGGCTCGGCCGACGACGCGGCCTTCATCATGAAGAATTCCAGCAAGGTCATCATCGTGCCGGGCTACGGCATGGCGGTCGCGCAGGCGCAGCATGCCCTTCGTGAAATGGCCGACAAGCTCAAAGCCGAGGGCGTCGAGGTCAAATATGCGATTCATCCCGTCGCGGGCCGCATGCCCGGCCACATGAACGTGCTGCTCGCCGAGGCGAACGTGCCCTATGACGAGGTGTTCGAACTCGAAGACATCAACTCGGAGTTCGCGCAGGCCGATGTGGCGTTCGTGATCGGCGCGAACGACGTGACCAATCCGGCCGCCGAAGAAGACAAGACCTCGCCGATTTACGGCATGCCGGTGCTGCAGGTGTGGAAGGCCGGCACCGTGATGTTCATCAAGCGCTCGCTCGCGTCGGGCTATGCCGGCATCGACAACACGCTGTTCTATCGCGACAACACCATGATGCTGCTGGGCGACGCCAAGAAGATGACGGAGAGCATCGTCAAGGCGTTGTGAGGGCCGGTCACCTCCGCCATTTGCCGGGCGGTTTTATTTTCCATGGCCCCGAAACAAACTCGGGCGCGCTATTGTTCATAGAGTCGGGTGGCGGCAACCCAAGGAGGTTTCCATGCGCGTCCTGATCGGAATGGGCGCCCTGCTCGCGATCCTGGCGGCCGACGCCCTGCCGGCCGGTGCGGCGCCGCGGCCGTGGTGCCTGCGCGAGGGCTTCAGCGGCCCGGGCAATTGTCTCTATCAGACCTTTGAGCAATGCATGGCCAGCGCCCGCGGCACCGGCGGCGCCTGCATCGAGAACACGGCGATCCTTTGGAAGCGGTATAACAACACGCGCGCGCGGCAAGGCCAGCAGCGGCAGGACGGGCGCTGGTAGTCCCCGCGCCGCGCTGCCGGACGTTCCCGGCGCGCCTTGGCGGAGCCGCGATCGAAGCCGCGGCGGCCGTCTATTGGATGGCGCGCGAGCGGATATAGGCCCAGAGCGCGTCGATCTCCTCGAGGCTGAGCACGCCCTGCCAGGACGGCATCTGGCCCTTGCCGTTGGCGACCGTGCTGTCGAAGCGGACCCGGTCGGCGGCGCGCAGCTCCCGCAGGTCGGGGGCGGCGGCCGGATCGCGCATTTTCTCGCCATGGCAGGACGCGCAATGCTCGTCATAGAGCTGCGCGCCGGCCTCGATCTTCGCCGCATCCTGCGCCGGCGCGACCGCGCAGCACGCCACCAGGACGCCGGCGGCCAGACTAGCGCGCGCGGCCCGGTCCATCCACGATCGCATTGCACTCCTCGACATGACCATTCCCGCCTGATCGCGACCTTGCCAGTTGGACAGGGTTTTGATCTAGTTTTCAATCCAAATGCCCCAGGGGCCGAGCTCCGGCCGCGAGGGTCCAATAAAACAAGGGAGGCAATCATGATCAGGGCTACGCGGCTCGCAGCGATGGTCCTGTGCGCGCTCGCGTCCGGCGCCGCCGCACAGGGAGACTTCAAGCCGGTCACGGACGCGGTCCTGGCCAATCCGGATCCCGCCGACTGGCTGATGCTGAGCCGCACCTTCGACCAGCAGCGCTTCAGCCCGCTCAACCAGATCAACAAGAGCAATGTCGGCCAGTTGCGCATGGCCTGGGCGCGCGGCCTGCCGGTCGGCACGCAGGAATCGACGCCGATCGTCTATCGCGGCGTGATGTACCTGTTCGCGCCCGGCGCCGGCATCCAGGCGGTCGACGCCACCAACGGCGATCTGATCTGGGAGTACCAGCGCGAGTATCCGCAGGCGGTCAATCCGAGGGCGGCGCGCAACAAGAGCCTCGGCATCTACGAGGACATGATCTATTTCGCCGCGCCCGACGGCGTCCTGCTGGCGCTCGATGCGCAGACCGGCAAGGTGCGCTGGGAAACCAAGGTCGACGACGGCGGCCAGACCGCCGGCGGAATTCTCGTCGCCGACGGCAAGGTCATCACCAACCGCACCTGTGAGCAGGGGGTGCGTGCGAACTGCTTCATCGCCGCGCACGACGCCAAGACCGGCAAGGAAGTCTGGAAATTCTACGTGACCGCCGCGCCGGGCGAGCCCGGCGGCGACACCTGGGCCGACATGCCGGCGGAGCAGCGCGCGGCCGGTCCCTGGGGACTGCCCGGCTCCTATGATCCCAAGCGCAAGATCCTCTACTGGGGCGTCGCCAACCCCAATCCCTATACGCGGCTGACCCGTCACGGCCGCCACGACGCGGTGTCGTTCACCGCGCCGGCCAATCTCTACAGCAACTCCACGGTCGCGCTCGACGTCGCGACCGGCAAGCTGGTCTGGTACTACCAGGAACTGCCGGGCGACGACTGGGACGCGGATCACAACCAAGAGCGCATCCTCCTGCGCACCCGCGTCAACCCCGATCCGCGGCACGTGCGATGGATCAGCCCCACCATCGTCCCGGGCGAGGAACGCGACGTCGTGGTGACGGTCGCCGAGGGCGGCGGCATGTTCATGGTCGATCAGGAAACCGGCCGCTTCCTGTGGTCGCGACCGTTTCCCTATGACGACCCCAACATCAACATGAACGACATCGACGTGAAGACCGGCCAGACCCGCGTCAACGTCGACAAGCTGTTCAAGAAGGACGGCGACAAGGTCCTCGGCTGCTACCACAACACGCGCGGCCTCTGGGCCATCGCCTATCATCCTGGAAAGAACTCGCTCTACGTCCCGTTCCAGGACCAGTGCCTCGAGATGACCGCGAACACCAAGAGCAAGAGCGGCTGGGGCCCGCGCACCGGCATCATGCGGCCGGGCTCCGACCCCAAGAAGTACATGAACATCGGCAAGATCGACCTGACGACCGGCGAGATGCGCGTGCTGTACTCGCAGCCGCAGGCGAGCGCCGGATCGGCGCTCGTCACCGCCGGCGACCTGATGTTCTGGGGCGACCAGAACCGCCGGCTTCGCGCCTTCGACGCCGACGACGGCAAGGTGCTGTGGGAGACGGTGCTCGGCGGCATGATCATGAACAGCACCGTCAGCTATGCGGTGAACGGCAAGCAGTACGTGATGGTGTTCACCGGCGAAGGACAGTCGGTCTCGGCCGGACCGCTGGGACTGACGCGCACGACCATGCCGAGGGCGGTGCGCGGACACAACTCGATCTTCGTGTTCGCGCTGCCGTAGCCGCGTTGCTGCGCAGTTCCCGCGGATGCAGACTGGCTCCGCTGGTCCCCGTGCCAGCGCATAGCCGCCGGCGTGCATCCGGTTTGGGTTGGCCCGCGACCTCCCCCGCTCATTCCCGCGCAAGCGGGAATCCAGCGCCGTAGCCCGCATGGAGCGGAGCGGAATGCGGGAATGTGAAATCGACGCTCCGATGCATCCCGGATTTCGCTGCGCTCCATCCGGGCTACACCTGCTGCCGATAGGGAGACTTCCGCTCAGACCTCTCCCCCGCTCATTCCCGCGCAAGCGGGAATCCAGGAATCGCCTGCTCCGATGATTCGATCTCTTGCCCTGGATTCCCGCTTGCGCGGGGACGAGCGGATGGTGACCGGTTCAAGGTGACCGGTTCAACATGAGCGGGACATGCTCTCACCGGACCGTGTCCCGGGCGCGGCGTCCGGGACCCATGCGGCTCAAGCCAGCGGGCTGCCGCGCACCTTCGGCATGTCGATGAACGGCCACGGGCTCGGCATGTCGCCGCAGGGCACTTCGATCAGCGCCGGCTCGTTGCGGGCCAAGGCCTGTTCGAGCGCGCGCCGCAGCGCCTCCGGGCCGGTGGCGCGATAGCCGCCGATGCCGAAACTCTCCGCGAGCTTCACGAAATCGGGATTGGCGAGGTCGGAGCCGATCAGCCGGTTGCCGTGCAGGTCGCGCTGCATGTTGCGGACGTTGCCGTAGGCGCCATCGTTGAAGATGACGTTCACGGCCGCGATGCGGTGGCGCACCGCCGTCGCCAGCTCCTGCACGTTGAACATGAAGCCGCCGTCGCCCGAGAGCGCGACCACGGGCGCGTCGCCGAGCGCGTGCTTGACGCCGAGCGCGACCGCGACGCCCCAGCCGAGCGTGCCCTGGTAGCCGGACGAGATGTAGCTGCGCGGCCTGCGCGTCTCGTAAGCCGAGCGCGCCACATAGCCGACCTGCGTGAGCTCGTCGATGACGACGCCGTCGTCGGGCAGCACGTCGCGGATGGCCCGCAGATAGGCGACCTGCGGCGCGAGCACGGACAGGCCGGCGGCGACGCGCTCCTTGAGCGCGCGGCTGGCCGCGACGCGGTCCGCTCGCATCGCCGGCACCGGCGCCAGATGGTGCGCGAGCCGCCGCAGGATGCGCGCCGAGTGGCCGACCAGGCCGATCTCGGGCTTGCGGATGCGCTCCATCTCCTCGGGGTCGATGTCGAGCTTGATGATCTTGAGCTTGTCGTCGACGCCCCAGGCGTTGATCGGGAGCTGCAGCCGCGTGCCGACCGCCAGCACCACGTCGGCCTTGGCCCAGAGCGCGTGGCCGCCCGGCAGCACGTGGCTGAGCACATGGCGCTCGTCGAGCACGCCCTTGCCGCGGCGATAGGCCACGACCGGGGCGGCCAGACGTTCGGCGACCGCGCGCACCTCGTCGCAAGCTTCGAGCGCGCCGCCGCCCACGAAGATCACCGGACACTCGGCCTTGGCGAGAAGGTCGGCGGCGCGTTCGATCGCGTCCTCGTCGAGCGGCGGCTCCAGCGCCGGCGCAAGCTGCGGATCGAGATCGACCTCGGCCCGCGCGGCGAGCACGTCGGGCGGGACTTCGAGCCCGACCGGCCGCGGCCGTCCGCCATCGAGTTCGCGGAACGCGGTCGCCACCAGCAGCGGTGCGTCCTGCGGCTTGGCCACCCGTTCGGTCCATTTGGTCAGCGTGCGCAGGATGCCGATCTGGTCGGGGATTTCGTGCAGCAGGCCGTGGCCCTTGCCGATGGCCCGGCTCGGAATCTGGCCGATCAGCGCCAGCACGCGCGCGCCGGTCGAAAAAGCGGTGGCGAGCGCCGCCGTGCTGTTGAGGAAGCCCGGCCCCGGCACCACCGAATAGACCGCGGGCTTGCCGGTCGCGAGCGCCGCGCCGAGCGCCATATAGGCCGCGCCCTGTTCGTGCCGCGTATGCACGACGCGCAGCGCATCGCCGGCGTCGAACATGGCGTTGAACAGATGGTCGCTCTGCACGCCCGGCAAACAATAGATCGACCTCACCCCGTGAGCCAGGATCGACCGCACGACCGCATCGCCTCCGCTCATCAGCGGCATTGTTGTCGTCTCCCGGTTGCGTCGCAGTTGCGTCGTAGGGTGGGCGAAGGCGCGGCACTGGTCTGTCCGCGTGGGCAAAGTCTAGCGTGCGCCGTGCCCACGCGCATTTGTAGGGTGGGCAAAGGCGCAGGCGCTGGTCTTTCCGCGTGGGCAAAGTCTGGCGTGCGCCGTGCCCACGCGGACAGGGTGGAGCAAGCGACTTTGCCCACCCTACGGGCCTGGTTCATCGGGCAGGCCAAGGCGCGGCGATTGCGGCTCCGCCCTGTGGCCGGCCGCGGAATGAGCGAGGAGAGTTTTTCGGCTGACCGTCAATGCGATGACGTGTCAGATATCGCGGCCCTCGACCTTCTCGGTGAGCTTCTTCACCAGGTCGGGGATCTTCTCCAGATGCGGATGCACCGCGAGCGCGCGGCGGAACGCTTCGAGCGCGCTCTTCTCGTCGCCGATCTCCTGCAGGATCATGCCGAGACCCGACAGCGCGCCGAAATGGCGCGGCTCGCGCTTGAGCACCTCGCGGATGTCGGCGAGCGACTGGGCGTAGTCCTTCTTCATGAAGCTGACGGTGGCGCGCCGGTTCCAGGCCTCGACGTAGTCCGGCCGGATGTCGATGATGGCGTTGAGCAGCTTGACCGCGAGCTCGAAGTCCTTCTTGTCCATCGCCGTCTTGACGCGGCCCATCAGCAGGTTGCCGGTGTCGCCGCCGGCAGCGAGCCACAAGGCCCAGATGCGGTTCTCGACGTACTTGGCGCTCTCGTCGGTCGGGGCGAGCTTCAAAGCCTCGAACAGCTTCTCGAGATTGATCTTGGTGTCGCCGTGCTGCGGGCGCGGGAGATTGGCCGGCGGCTCGACCGGCTTGGGCTCGTCTAACGTCGGTGGATCGGCCTCGGGCGCCTGCGCAAGCGCGGGGGCGGCAAAAGCGGCGGCGGCCAGCAAGGCGGCGAAGGCGAACGCATGGAATCGCTTGTCCATGGAACCAAGCTTACCTCGCCGGCGTGGCGCGGCAAGGGCGAGATTTTGTCAAAGCGATGCCTCAATAGGCAGCCGCGACCGGCCGGGGGACTGGCGGTCAGCCCTGCCGGGCCTTGAAGCGGCGCTGGGTCTTGTTGATGACGTAGAGCCGGCCCTTGCGGCGCACCAGGCGGTTATTGCGGTGGCGGCCGCGCAAAGACTTCAGCGAATTGCGGACTTTCATGGCGCTTGCTCCTTGGTCCGCGGCAACGCGGGACGTTTTGGGCGAATTCGCGCGGAAATTAGGGAGCGCGCTCCCGCAGGTCAATCAAATCCCGCAGGCGGGCGGGCGTGGCTGGGCGCGAGCGGCGAATTTGTTCCTTAAGCTGTTGATACATCTTGGATTTATTGATTGCGCGGGGCCCTCGGGGACGCCCGGCCCACGCTGCGGCGCGGCCATGCGGATTGTCCTCGGAGGGAAAATACAGGTCCCGTGCCCATCCGGGGCAGCGCTGGAGCTTGCATCGGGGCGGCACGTTTTTCGCCGCGTGGTGCAGGAATGTCACGGAATCTGGCGGCGCCGGTTGATAAGGTCGCGGAGTAACAGTGGGCGTGCGTGGCCATGTGTTGGTTCCGATCGAACGTCCGGCTCGGGTCTTACTTGGCGCTTCTGGCGCTGACGGTCCAGCTCGCGCTGTCCTTCGCGCATGTGCATCTCGACGGCATCGGCTCGCGGGCGGCCGGGACCGCGCTGTCGCTGCTCAAGGGCACGCCGGCGGCGGCGCTGCCGGACGCTCCCACGGCGCCCTCGAAACACGGCTCCGGCGGACTCGCCGATGACTTCTGTGCCGTCTGCTCGCTGGTTCAAATGGCCGGCAGCTCGGTGCCGGCCGCTTCGCCGGCGTTGCCGCCGCCGGGTCCTTCCAGCCGGGCCTGGCGGGCGACCCGCGCCGAATTCAGACTGGCGGCGTCACGGCAATTTCCCTTCCAGGCCCGCGCACCTCCCCTCGCCTGACATCGGCGCTCGTTGAGTTGCGGCATCACTCCGCTCTGGCGGCCCGATGCCGGAACTCCATTCCGCGGCTCGTCGCCATGCGATGACGCCACGGTGGCCCGGAGGGGAGGTTGTCATGTCCGTCCAGTCTCGCAGATTCGTTCTACTGAACACTTCGGCCTTGATCGCGCTGTTGAGCTTCGCCGGCGTTGCTGCTGCCGAAGAAGAAGGGGCGACGGCGCTGCCGGAGGTCGTGGTCACCACGCCGACCCCGATCCGGCGGCGGCCGCCGCCACGACCGCGTGTTGCGGCTCCGGCGGCACCCGCCGCGCCGGCTCAGCCCGCGACCCCGCCGCCCCCTCCGCCGCCGGAAACCCCAGCGCCGGGAACGCTGCCGATCGTCACCGATCAGTTCGCGACCGTCACGGTGGTGCCGAACGAGGAAATCCGCCGCCGTGGCGGCGGCACGCTCGGCGACCTCCTGGGCGACAAGCCCGGCATCACCGGCTCGAGCTTCGCGCCCGGCGGATCAAGCCGCCCGATCATCCGCGGCCTCGACGCCAACCGCGTCGGCATCGTGGAGAACGGCGTCGGCAGCAATGGCGCCTCGGACCTCGGCGAGGATCACTTCGTGCCGCTCGATCCGCTCTCGACCAGCCAGATCGAGGTCATCCGCGGCCCCGCCACGCTGCGCTACGGTTCGCAGTCGATCGGCGGCATCGTCAACGGGACCAACAACCGTATCCCCGAAGCGCTCCCCTGCCGGACCAACGCGCCGGTAACCGGCGTGTACAAAGCCGCGCCGGCCGCCGACGAGCGGCCGTGCGTCAGCTTCGAGACCAGGAGCGCCGCCACCACGGTCGACAGCGGCGTCGAAGGAGCGGCGCTGCTCGATGCCGGCGGCGGCAACTTCGCCGTCCATGCCGACGCCTTCGGCCGGCGGTCGAGCGACTACCGGGTCCCGCGCTATCCGTACCTCAACGTCCCCAATCCGGCCGAGCTGCCGTTCGCGACGCAGCCCGGCGCCTTCACCGGCAAGCAGCCGAACTCGTCGGCCCGCTCCGACGGCCAGTCCTTGGGCGGCTCATATATCTTCCATGACGGCTTCGTCGGCCTCGCGGTCACCCAGAACAACAATTTCTATCATATTCCGGGCGCCGACGGCGAAGGACACCTGACGCGCATCGACGGGCACCAGACCAAGCTGACCAGCAAGGGCGAGTGGCGCGGCCCGACCACCTTCATCGAGGCGATCCGGTTCTGGGCCGGCTCCACCGACTACAAGCACAACGAGATCGGGCTTGGCGACGCGACGGATCTCGCCAGCGACGGCATCCGCCAGACCTTCACCAACAAGGAGCAGGAGGCGCGCGTCGAGGTGCAGCTCGCGCCGGTCGATCTGCGCTTCGCGGCCCTGACCACGGCGTTGGGCGTGCAGGCCGGCCACCAGGAGCTCACCGCGCCGGGCGACGACCCGGCCAGCCCGCTCAACGGGCTCTGGGACCCGAACAACAACTCCAGGGTCGCCGGCTTCATCTTCAACGAGTTCAAGTTCAGCGACACCACCAAGGCCCAGCTCGCCGGCCGCGTCGAGCAGGTCAGGCTCAACGGCACCATTCCTGCGTTCATCGCCAGCACGTTCGACATCATTGCCGATCCGGCCAGCATCGGGCCGTCCAGCCGGCGCAATCCGCAATTCACGCCCAAGAGCGCCAGCGCCGGCGTGATCCAGAACCTGCCCTGGGACCTGGTCGCGAGCGGCACCGCGCAATATGTCGAGCGCGCGCCCAAGCCCGCCGAGCTGTTCTCGCGCGGCGCGCATGATGCCACCGTCACGTTCGACATCGGCAATCCCGACCTCAAAGTCGAGGTGGCGAAATCGGTGGAAGTCGGGTTGCGGCGGGCCACCGGACCGTTCCGCTTCGAGGCGACCGCCTACTACACCCGCTTCAGCGGCTTCATCTTCCGCAACCTGACCGGCAACACCTGCGACACCGTCTCCTGCGTCGGCCCGGCCGATCCCGCCTTTCCCCTGGAGCTGCGGCAGGCCCGCTACGCCCAGCGCGACGCGATCTTCCGCGGCGGCGAATTCCAGAGCCAGTATGACGTGATGCCGCTCTGGATGGGCATGTTCGGGATCGAGAACCAGTTCGACGTCGTGCGGGCGACCTTCACGGACGGCACCAATGTGCCGCGCATCCCGCCGGTGCGCGTGGGCGGCGGCGTGTTCTGGCGCGACGACAACTGGCTCACGCGTATCAACCTTCTGCACGCCTTCGCGCAGCATCACATCGCCGTGGTCGGGGAAACCCCGACCCAGGGATACAACAACCTCAAGGCCGAGATCAGCTATCGATGGAAGCCGAACCGGCTCACCCGGGACAGCCTGAGCGAATGGGCCGTCGGCATCGCCGGCAACAACCTGCTCAACGACGATATCCGCAATCACGTCTCCTACTCGAAGGACGACGTGCTGATGCCCGGCCGCGGCGTGCGGTTCTTCGCGAATGCGAAGTACTGAACGCGCGCGGTCGACCAATGGAAAGGTGCGGCTGATCAGTGGCTGAGATCGTGCGGGACAAGGCGGGCGGCTGCTTGCGGCATCTCGGCGCCGTCGCGTTGTGGATCGCGTGCCTTGCGGGCGCGGCGTCGGCGCAGGACCTGCCGGTCACCGGCAGCGCCGAGCTGCCGCGCGACCTCAGTCCGTGGGGCATGTTCCTCAGCGCCGATCCGCTGGTCCAGGCGGTGCTGCTCGGGCTCGTGTTGGCGTCGGTCGTGACCTGGACGGTATGGCTGGCCAAGACGATCGAGCTCGTCGGCGCACGCCGCCGCACCGCGCGGGCCCTCAAGACGCTGGCGGCCTCGCGCCGGCTGGCCGATGCCGTGGACGCTCTCGCCCATACGAAAGGTCCGGTGCGCGCGTTTCTCGAAGATGCGGTGGCGGAATTGGAGGCTTCGGGCGACCTCACCGGACGCGAGGGCATCAAGGAGCGGATCGCCTCGCGGCTGGAGCGGCTCGAAGCCGCGCACGGCCGCCGCATCATGCGCGCCACCGGGGTGCTTGCCACGATCGGGGCGACCGCGCCGTTCGTCGGGCTGTTCGGCACGGTGTGGGGCATCATGAACAGCTTCATCGGGATTTCGAAGTCGCAGACGACCAATCTCGCCGTGGTGGCACCCGGCATCGCGGAGGCGCTGCTGGCGACCGCGTTCGGGCTGGCGGCGGCGATCCCCGCGGTCGTGATCTACAACACGTTCTCGCGCCAGATCGTGAGCTACCGCGCCCTGCTGGGCGACGCCTCGGCGGAAGTGCTGCGGCTCGCCAGCCGCGACCTCGATCGGCTGGCCGCCGAGGCGGCAGCGTCGGCGCGCACTCAACGGCCGCCGACGAACGCCGGCGCGGCGCCCAGCCAGGCGACGCCGCCGATCGCCAGCTCGGCCGTGAGCACCAGGTAGTCGCCCGCGGACGGCGCCCGATCAGGAAGCGGCGATCCGCCGGGCGTGGCCGAAGCCGCCACCGCTTCGAGCGGATAGCTGCCGATGCAGCTCTCCGCCAGCCACCGTTTGAGCTCGGCGCCGGGCAGGTCGTCGAGCCGCGCCGCGAGCTGCGCCGCCAGCGGGCGTTCCGGCCCGAGCGCCGCGACGGCGCGCGCGAGCCAGGCATCGCCGCGCGCGATCGCCTGCCGGCCGGCATCGTCGCGCGCGAAGCTTTGCGTGCGGCGCACCCACGCGCCCTTGTAGGCGATCGACGCGCGCACGGCGAAGCGGCGCGCGAGCGGCGTCGGTCCCGATACACGGACCAGCCGGCGGTCGGCGTCGAGGTCGGGCGCGACCGCGATATAGGCTTCTTCGGCAGCGGCGAGGCGCGCATGTTTCTCGACCAGCCCGGCCACTTCGCCGGCGTCGCGCGCGGCGCCGGCATCGACCGCCGCGAGCGCGGCGCGCGCCAGCGCGTCGGCATGCTCGAGCAGCTTGCGCTCCGCGGCATCGAGGCTGCGGCGGGCGGCCGCGAACGCCGCGGTGGCATCGACGAATTCGGCGGCAGGCGCCGCGGCGACGAGGTCATCGTAGAAGCCCGCCGGAAAGGCATCGAGCTCGAGCACCCCGGCCCGCCTGCAACGTCCGTCCGCCAGCATCCTGCCGACCGCGACCCCCGGCTTCGGCGTGTTGACGATCTCCTCGAGCGCGCTGACGCTGCGGATCCAGTCGGCCACGCGCTTCGAAAGCGCCGTCGCCAAGACCGGCGCGCCGGACGAACGCACCAGAAGGATGCTGTCGATCCAGTAGGGCGTGAAGCCGGTGACCCAGCACACGGCGCTCGGCCGCACCAGGTTGGTGTAGAGCAGGATGGCGTCGAGCCGCTCGCGCGCCATCGCGTCGCGCAGCCGCGCCAGCCGCGCATCGAGCGCCGCCTTCGGCAGCTCGTCCCGGTCCCATCCCATCAGGCCGCGGCGCATGAAATCTCCCATGCCGACGCGAATGCGGGTTGGGCTTTGCGAAAGCCCGCGCCGCAGGGTTCCCTCCTCCCATCGCCCGTCGAAGACGGGCGCAACCGCCCTAATGCTGGGGGAGGGACAGGGAGGGGGGTGCCACAAGTAAAATCGTATCCGTATCCACCCCCCTCCCCAACCCTCCCCCGACGCAAGTCGGGCTTGCCCGACTTGCGCAGGATATTGCGGAACCCGGGCAAGCCCGGGTTCCGCGGGGGAGGGAGCAGACCGCCGATGCCGCGCCTGTTGCGGCTTTTCGAACCGCACAGCTCATCATTCCTCAACAGCTCATCATTCTTCATGAGATGACGTCGCCGGTTGCTCATGCCGCCACGCTGAAGAGTTCGCGCGGCGTCGCGGTGAGCAGGTCGCAGCCCTCGCGGGTGACCACGACCGCGTCGCCGAGCACCAGGTAGCCCACCACCGGATGGTAGGTGTTGGGGTGCACGATCAGCGTCATGCCCGCGTCGATCCGGGTGGTGACGTCCTCCAGGATATGCGGCTTGGTGTCCACGAACAGGCCGAGCCCGTGGCCGCGCACGCGGGTATATTCGCTCGTCGTGTACTGGCCGAGCCCGTGCGCGCGGAAGACATCGTTTTCCGCGCGCGCGATGTCGGCCGCGGTGACGCCGTCGCGCACCGTGGCGATGCCGGCTTCCATCGACTCCAGCCAGAGCGCATGGGCCTTGATCTGCGCGGGATTCGGCTCGCCGACCACCAGCGTGCGGCAGATCTGCGCATAGTAGCCCGCGACGCAGGGCGTGAGCTCGGTCGTCACCAGGTCGCCGCGCTTGAGCCGCTTGCCGGTCGGCGGCGCCATGCCGCGCACCTCGGCGCCGCCGACGCCGATGATCTGGAAATTGTGCACGACGCCGTGGGCGCGGAAGAAGGCTTCGATCTCCGCGATCAACTCGTAGTCCGCCCGGCCCGGCCGCGCCGCCTGCCGGAACACCGCATAGCCTTCGTCCGCGAGCTTCGCCGCCCGCCGCATGGCGCCGATCTCGGACTCGAGCTTCAACATCAGCAGGCGGTCGAGAAACGCGGTCCGGTCGTCAAGCTTGAGGTCCCGGGCGCGCGCGGCGAGCCGGCGCGGCAGCAGGCGAAAGGGCGCGGCGCCGATGCGCTGGTTGCGGAAGCGGTCGAGCGCGCCATCGACCTCGGCCACCAGATTGGGCGCGTGCACGATCTCGGTCCCCGGGCAGTCGAGCTGCGCGCGGTCCACTTCGAGCGGGCTGTCGAGATAGAGCGTGACCTGGCCGTCGCCGCGCACCAGCGCCAGCGCCTGCCCTTCCAGGATGCCGTAGCCGGTGGCGTAGCGCAGGTAGTCGCCCTGCCAGGCATTGCCGTAGATCAGCAGCATGTCGATGCCGGCGTCCGCCATGGCGCCGAGCATCCGTGCCTTGCGGTCGTCGGAGATCTGGCGGTCGTTGGTGATCATGGCAGCACGGGAACGACGGCATTCATGCCTTCGCCTCAATCCTTCCAACGGGAAAACCGCGCCTCGACCATCCGCACCAGCTCGTTGAGCGCAATTGCCATGAGCGCAAGCGTCAGGACAAGGGCCATCAGCGCGGCCGGATTGAAGGTCTCGGAATAAAGCAGCGTGAAGAAGCCGATGCCGCCTTGCGACACGAAGATCTCCGCCAGCACGACGCCGAGCAGCGTCAGCGTCATCGCCAGCCGCAGCCCCGCGAACACCGTCGTCACCATGTGCGGGAAGATGACGTAGCGCACGAGCTGTGCGCGCGTCGCGCCCATGGCGGCGGCGCCGCCCATGAGCAGCGGGCTGACGTTGCGCATGCCGGCGATGGTGGTCACGATCACCGGAAAAACGCCGTGACTGAAGCCGAAGGCGATCTTGCTCGCCGGCCCCAGGCCGAACATCAGCACGAACAGCGGCAGCAGGATCGCCTGCGGGATGCCGTAGAGCAGCAGCACGATCGGATAGAAGCTGCGGCGGCCGATGCTGCCGAGCCCGATCGCGATGCCGATCAGCATGCCGAACACGACCGCCATCGCGAAGGCCGCGATCAGCTCGATCAGGGTCACGCCGACGGCGGTGAGGACGCGCGGCTCCCCGGCGACCTTCGGCCACCACGCCATCGCGACGTCGCTCGGCCCGGCGATCAGCGAGGAGGTGCTGACGAAGCGCGCGTAGAATTCCCAGAGCGCGACCAGGAGCACGATCAGCGCCAGCCGGACGAGGCGGACCTGGGTGGCGGTCATCGCGCGCTCCGCGTCATTCCGGGGCGGCGCGAAGCGCCGGGCGCGGAATGACGATCGAGGGGGTGCGCGCGCATCATCGTCAGTCCCGCTCGCCGCGGGTCTCGGCGGCGAGCACCAGCAGGTTGAGGATCACCGACGCGCAGACCACGAAGGCGATCCAGGCATAGAGCCGCGCCGTCTCCATCAGCTCGGCCGCGAGCGCGATCGACTTGCCGACGCCGGCGGCGGCGGCCAGCGTCTCGCCGCCCAGCACCGACGCGATGCAGATGAAGAAGCCGATGCGCAGCCCCGTGAGCGTGACCGGCAGCGCGCCCGGCAGATAGACATGGCGGAACTGCTGCACGCCGGTCGCGCCCATCGAGCGGGCGGCGCGCCGATAGAGCTCGTCCACGCTGGAGAAGCCCGCGATCGTATTCAGCGCGATCGGAAAGAAACTGTAGGTGGCGCCGTAGGCCACCTTGGAGTCCGGGCCGATGCCGAAGAACACGACGAACAGCGGGAAGAACAGCGTCAGCGGCACCGCGAACAGGCCGGCGAGCACCGGCTCGAAGATGCGCACCAGATTGCGCGAGCGCGCGACCAGAAAGCCGACGACGATGCCGGCCGTCGCCGCGATCAGGTAGGCCTTGACGATCTCCTGCACGGTGACGAGCGCGGCGGACGCCAGCCGCCCGGAGCTCCAGAGCAACTGCATCTGGCGCCACACCAGTTCGGGCGGCGGCAGCAGCAGCAGCATCCCGCGCTGCCCCGAGCGCGAGGCGAAATACCAGGCGCCGAACAGGACGGCGACGACGCCGAACTGGATCGTGCGGATGAGGATTTGATCGCGGCGCATCATGGAAGCCACACTGTCCCTGCGACAATAGACTTCGTTTGGCGAAGGCTCGTGCCACACGGTGCCCCTCCCCCTTGTGGGGAGGGGACAGGGGTGGGGGTGGTGGACTCGATCTTTCCTTCACCCCCCTCCCTGTCCCTCCCCCATCGCAAGTCGGGCTTGCCCGACTTGCGCACGTTGATGCGCATCCCGGGCAAGCCCGGGATGCGTGGGGGAGGGAACGCTGTGGCGCCAACCTTTGCAAAGCACGGCACGAAACCGCGGCACGTACTGAAATGGCGCATCATGGTCACCCGCCCGCGTCGCGCGCTTCGCGCATGCGCGCGACCGTCGCCCTGATCTCGTCGCGCAGCAGCGCATAGAGCTCCTTGCGGATGGCGCCGAACTCGTCCGTCAGCATGTAATCGGGCGAGCGCGGATGCGGTTGCGGCACGTTGATGCTGGCCTTCACCTTGCCCGGCCGCGCGGTCATGACGATGATGCGGTCGGCGAGGAACACCGCCTCGGCCAGCGAATGGGTGACGAACACGATGGTTTTCCCGGTGCGTGCGAGAAGAATCGAGAGATCCTCGCCCAGCACCATGCGGGTCTGCTCGTCGAGCGCCGCGAACGGCTCGTCCAGCAGCAGCACCTGCGTGCCGACGCAGAGCCCGCGCGCGAGGTTGATGCGCTGCTTCATGCCGACGGAAAGCTGCTTGGGATAGTGCTCCGCGAACTGCTCCATGCCGACCGCGCAGAGCGACTGCATGGCGCGCTCGCGCCAGCTCGCGTCCGCGATGCCCTGGAACTTGAGCGCGAGGCGGAAGTTCTCGATCACCGTGTACCAGGGAAGCAGCGTGCTCTCCTGGAACACATAGGCGATGTCGTGCGGCCGCGGACTTGTCACCGGGGCGCCGCCGATAGTGACCGTGCCGGCGGTCGGCGCCAGCATGCCGCCGATGATGCTCAGCAGCGTGCTCTTGCCGCAGCCCGACGGCCCGAGCAGGCAGACGAACTCGCCCTTGCGGACATCGAGCGACACGTCGTCGAGCGCCTGCACGCTTTGGGTCGCAGCGCGGCCGAGAAAGACCATCGACACGTGATCGACCACGATGGCCGGCGCCGCCGTGCGATTGCTCTCATCCATTGCGGATTGCGCCCATGGGTGCGCGCTGCCGGTCATCCGACCGTGATGTGGTCGGGGGGCAGGCCGCGGCAGTGCCGCTCAAAGGCCGCGAGCAGCCCGGATTCGAGATCGCGCGCGAAGCGCGGCGTGTCGAACAAAGCGCTGCCGCGACGCTGCGCCTCCACGCGCGACCGCAGCGTCGCCAGTTGCGCGCGATCGGTCGCGAGCCGCAGCGCCAGACGATAGTGATCGTCGAGCGACGTCGTGATCAGCTCGGGCAGGCCGGCGGCAGTGAGGATGCTCGCCGAGACCCGCGACGCGAAGGTCTCGCCCATCAGGGCCACCAGGGGCACGCCCGCCCACAGCATGTCGCTCGCCGTGGTGTGCGAGCCGTAGGGATGACAGTCGAGCGCAAGATCGGCATGGCGCAGACGCGCCAGGTGTTCCGCATGCGGCAGACCGGGCGCAAAAATCAACCGGTCGGGCGCGACGCCGCGGGCCGACGCCTCGCTCCGCATGGTCGCGACCGCCTGCGGCTCGGTATCGAGCAGCCAGAGCACCGAGCCGGGGGCGGCGTCGAGGAGCCGCATCCACTCGTCGAAGATCTCGGGCGTGATCTTGAAGGCCTGGTTGAAGCAACAGAAGACGAAGGCACCGTCCGGCAGGCCGCAGGCCTGGCGCCGCGGCCGCTCGCCGATCGAACGCTTGTCGTCGTTGGGCTGATAGCTGTTCGGCAGCCGGATGATCTTCTCGGAGAAATGCGCCTCGTGCCCGGGCGGGATCAGCACAGGGTCGGCGACGATGTAGTCGATCCAGGGCGCGCCCATCGTGCCGGGGTGTCCCAGCCACTGGATCTGCACCGAGGCCGGCCGCATCGCGAGAACCCGGGCGCGGTGGCCCTTGGTCCAGCCGTCGATGTCGATCACCACGTCGATGTCGTCGGCGGCGATGCGGGCGGTGGCCTGTTCGTCCGACATGTCGCCGATCAGGACCATGCGCTCGAACGCGGCTTCCAGGCGCCGGCGGTAGTCGTCGGCGGCAGGCGGCGAGTAGTCATGAGCGATGATCTCGAAGCGCGTCCGGTCGTGCGCCTCGATCACGCCGGTCAGCAGGATCGAGATCGCATGGCTGTGGAAGTCTCTCGAAAAATAGCTCACCCGCAGCCGCCGCGACCGGGACCCGGGCGGCCGCGGCGCGCGCGGCAGCGCCGGCCTCGCGGCGATGCCGCCCTGCACCTGCCGGGCGTAGCTTTGCGCCGCCGCAAGCTGATCGAGCGGCGTGGCGCAGGCGAGCGCGAGAAGATGACCCGGATTGGCCCGGCGCGCATCGAGATAGCCGCGCGCGGCGGCACAGGCCTCGCGTTCGAGCGAGGCCGCAAACGCCCAGTCGCATGCCTTGCGGGCGGCATAGACGATCGGAAGCGCGAGCGAGGTGTCCTTGCTGAGCGGTTGGACCGCCTTGTAGATGCGCACCGCCTCGCCGCTTTCGCGCGACGTTTCGAGCACGAAAGCGGCGAGCGCCAGCAGTTCAAGCTGTTCCGGCGAATGGGAGGCATCGGCCTCGCCGATGAGAGCGAGCGCGGCCCGGGCGGCGGCGAGCGCTTCGCGGTCGCGCCGATGCGCGCTCAGGAGCAGCGCCAGGTTGACGTGGGCGCGCGGACCGCCCGGATCGCAGTCGATCGCGCGGCGGAAACTGGCCTCGGCACCGGCGAGGTCGCCCTTGAGCCGCAAGATCAGTCCCAGTTGATCGTGGAATTCGGCATTGCCGGGATTGGCCGCGATCGCGTTGCGCAGCAGGCGCTCCCGCTCATCCTGCTGCCGGCGCGCATAGTCGGGCTCGATGGCATGCAGCTCGTCGGCGACCTTCTGGGCTTCGTCGTGGCGGCGAAGCGCGTGCAGCACCTCGGCGAGCGCGTCGAGCGAGACCACCGAGCGAGGCCGCAAGGCCAATACCCGCCGGAAGCTGGTCTCGGCCTGCGCGAACTGCTTGAGCTGGCGCTGGCACTGCCCGAGATTTTCCCAGAACTGCGGATCGTCGGGACCACGGGCGGCGGCCTGCGTGAGGACAGGCAGCGCGTCCGCGAAACGGTTTTGCGCGGCCAGCGCCATCCCGAGCAGCTCGCACACGATCGGCGAGGCCGGGAACGCCTGCAGAAGGACTCGCGCCCGCTGCTCGCTCTGGGCATAGCGGCCGCCGGCGAACAGCGTCAGCAACTCGTTGATCGCGTTCTGCAGGGGCGTGTCGCTCAGCATCGATGGCCCGGCGAGGATAAGCGCAATCGGTAAGCCGGTGTCAGAACTTCACCGGCACGAACTTGTCGTTGTAGATCGTCTTCGCCTCCGGGACGAAGTCGAGGATGCCGAGATCCTTGAGCGAATTGCGGATGACGTCGATCGACTGCGCATCCCAGGCGCCGTCGGTCGAGAAACTGCCGATCTGGGTGTCGAACACCTTGGAGACGATGCTCTCGCGCACCTCGACCACCTTGGCGCCGGACTTCACCGCGGCGGCCTTGTTGGCCTTCATGAAGGCGACGGTCTTGAACCAGCCGCGCAGGAACCGGCGCAGCAGCTCCGGCCGTTTTTCGATCATGTCGTCGGTGGCGAAGATGACGTGGGTATAGAAATGCTTCTCGATGTCGCCGAAGAACAGGATGTTCCTGCCCTTGCCCTGCTCCTCCAGCTCGAAGCCGGTGGCCGACTCGGTCACCATGCCGTCGAGCTCGTTGCGCTCCATGGCGGCCAGCCGCGCCGGCACGGTGCCGAGCGGCAGGACCTGGATGCCTTCGGGTCCCCAGCCCTGCTGGCGCGAGAGTTCCCGCGTCAGCCAGTCGGTCAGCGAGCCGAGCGTGGTGACGCCGACGCGCTTGCCCTTCAGGTCGGCGACCGTCTTGATGGCCGAGCGCGACAGCACGGTCAGCGTGAGGTTCGAGGGCGCTCCGTACATGGCCGCGACGCCGATCGCGGGCACGCCCTTGGCGCGGAAGCCAAGCCCGGGTCCCGACCCGACCGCGACGTCGATCGCGCCCGCCGTGAGGGCCTGCTGCATCTGGGCGTCGCCGCGGAACGCGGAGACCGCCAGCGCGATGCCTTCCTGGTCCCAGATCTTGGCATCGATCCCGATCTCGGCGGTGCTGAACGCGAACGAATTGGGCACCGACTTTCCGAACCGGATCTTGTCGAGCGCAGACGCCGCGCCGCCGGCGAGCATCATCAGGGTCGCCAGCGCCGCGACGAGCGGCACCCGCCTGGAGGTCAGCATGCGCGATCTCCCCGTGTCGTCATCGCCGAAGCGTCGGGCTGGTCCATCTGTCCTTCAACGGGCGGTAGGCCGCAATTGCGATCATCTGCGGGAGGCTTGCGCGGCAGCCCTGAGAGTAGCGGCTGTCCGCGGGTGCATCAACGCGCCTGACGCGGCGTTTGGGACGAGGCCCGGCGTTTCCAATTGACGGGCGCTGTGGCATCGTCGGCCGCAAGAACAAATCGGGGAGGAAAACGCCATGCGCCGATTTTGCCTCGCGCTCTTGACCGCCGCGATCGTCCTGCCCTCGGCCGGCATGACCCAGACGGCGCCCGACCTGCGCAAGCCGGCCGGCAAGGAATGGCTGACCAACGGCGGCGACTGGGGCAATACGCGCTATTCGACGCTGACCCAGATCAATCGCGGCAATGTGAAGACTCTCAAGGGCGCCTGGGTGGTCCACCTCGGCTCGGGGCTTGGCAGCAAGTATTCGCTCGAAGGCGCGCCGATCGTGAAAGACGGCGTGATGTACATCGCCTCGGGCAACGACGACGTTTTCGCCCTCGACGCCCGCACCGGCGCGCTGATCTGGGAGCACCGTTCCGGGATCGATCAGAACATTTCCACGGTCTGCTGCGGCTGGGACAACCGCGGCGTCGCGGTCGGCGAAGGCAAGGTCTTCATCGGCCAGCTCGACGGCAGCTTCGTCGCGCTCGGCGCCAAGACCGGCAAGGAGGCGTGGAAGACGCAGGTCGCCAGGTGGCAGGACGCCTATACGATCACCAGCGCGCCGCTCTACCACAAGGGCGTGATCTATTCCGGCATTTCCGGCGGCGACCGTTCGGCGCGCGGATTTCTGTTCGCGCTCGACGCCAAGACCGGCCAGGAGAAATGGCGGTTCTGGACCGTGCCGGCGCCGGGCGAGTTCGGCTCCGACACCTGGCCGAAGCCCGACGATCCCGATCCCAAGCGCGCCAATGCCTGGAAGGTCGGCGGCGCCTCGATCTGGCAGACGCCGGCGATCGATCCCGAGCTCGGCCTGATCTATTTCTCGACCGGCAATCCCGGCCCGGAAGCCGGTGGCATGGGCCGCGACCGTCCCGGCGACAACCTGTTCTCGTCATCGATCGTGGCGCTGACGCTCGCCGGCAAATATGCTTGGCACTTCCAGCAGGTGCACCACGACCTCTGGGATTTCGATTGCCCATCGCCGGTCGTCCTGTTCGACCAGATCTATGACGGCAAGGTGCGCAAGGGCATCGCCGAGGCCTGCAAGACCGGCTGGATCTACATCCTCGATCGCACCGACGGCAAGCCGCTGATCGGAATCGACGAGAAGCCGGTGGAAGTGGATGAGCGCGTCGCCTCGTCGCCGACCCAGCCGCATCCGCGCGGCGACGCGGTGATGCCGCAATGCCCGCAGGCGCTCGATCCCTGGGTCACCAAGTGCATCTTCGGCGTGATCTATGACGAGCCGATCCTGATGTCGCCGGGCGGCAACGGCGGCCCCAACTGGGCCCCCATGGCCTACAGCCCTCGCACCGGCATGTT
>JAXDOD010000023.1:0-27075 GCA_034669045.1 Alphaproteobacteria bacterium | reverse complement strand
CATCCGAATAGGGGCTTCGTCCCATGGCGTCCTCCGAATCAGAAGCGCCATGGACTCACAATCGAAACCAGATGAGAATCCCCAACCCGATCACAATCGATTCATCGCCAGCGGGGAATGCTCTAGGCGATCGATTCCATGAAACTGGTCATATCCAACCGGTTCGGTCATTCCGGGGCGCCGCGAAGCGGCGAGCCCGGAATCCATAACCACGGACTAGGGTTATGGATTCCGGGCTCTCGGCCTTCGGCCTCGCCCCGGAATGAGGCTAATAGGATTCGAATTTTGGAATAGCTGAACTGGAGCACGTTCAGTGTCCTTGAAACTCAACGTGCTCCAGGACTCTTGCGTTGGTCGCATTTTCGACGGAAAACCGGATTCCAGTTTTCCTGAAAATGCCCTAGAAATGCTGGTCATCGGCCGCCCGGCGGACCACGGGGGCGATTACCGGCGCCCTGGCCGATGCGCCGAAGATCACGACTTCGAGATGGTCGCCGATCTGGCGCGTGAAAAAGTCGAATCCGTCCAGCAGTCGCGGGATGATTTCGGGCAGCGAGCCGGCATAGGTCCCGCTGATCGAGCGATCGACGGCTTGCGGTATCGTGACTTGCAGCCCGAATGATGTGCCGAGCGCGGCGAATACCTCCTGGAGAGCGGCGTCGTGCGCCTCCACGGTGAGCGCTGCCGCCTCGCCTGATACAAGCGTCTCGCTGCGCGCGGGCGCGAGGACCGTGCACAGCATGGTGCAAATCACGATCGCGCACGCCGGACGACTCTGAATGCTCGGGGACGCGGGCCAATGATTCATCGATGCCTCCCAATCGCAGGGCGATTTGCACAAGGCGAGCGCCGGACATCGGCAATGGTGGCGCCTCGCGGTCGCACATGACCGCGAAGCGCCGCTGCGAGCAGGCGCGCGCCGGACCATTCGGCTCCGCGGCTATCGGCGATCGTTGTGAGCGAACTTGCCATCATCGTCGTGCGGTGTGGTCATCACGGCGACACAACCCTTGACGTCATTTCCACCGTGAGCACCGCAAATCGTCGCGCTGCCCGACCGGATGGGAACATAGACCTGGTTCTTGCGGGCATCGGCAGCGACAGAATGGGCGCCCGCCCCGGTCGGCACGCTTTGGTCTGTTCGCGGTCCCTGCTGTTTCTGGCCTGCGTCAATGACACCGAGAACGGGCGGAGTAGCGCCCGTCAAACCCAGGAAATAGTGATTGTCACCGGGATTGAACCACACTTCGTCGGAGCCGGCTTCATTGTTGAACGAGGCAATGACGGCTCCGTTCCTTTCGTCGATGATGGCCGAAGCCGTCGCGTGGCAGCCGAGCAGGATTTGAGGCTCCGGTCCGATCGCCATGCCCTGAGGTCCGGCGCATTTTGCCACCGGGATCGTGAAGACCTGCTCGATCTTCATCGTCTTGGGATCAATCTTCAGAACGGCGCCCGATACGGAGTCGTTTCCCGGGCCGTTGACCTCCGGGAGGTTCAAATAGAATTTGCCCGTTCGATGATCCCACTGGCACTGCTCGATGCCATTGGTGGCGTTCGGCCCGTGTCCCGGCAAACCGTCCATCGTGATTCTGCCCACGACCGTGTAGGTCGTTGCCGAGATGAATGTGATGAACGGCGGCGTGTCCGCATCGTTCGCCATCAGGATCAGGCGGTCGCGGGGATCGTAACATAATTCGTCCGCACGATCGGTCCCGCCGGTGGCGATCGTATGCGTGAGCTGACCGGTGCCGAGGTCGATCACCTTGACGGTGCTATTGCCGTCGCCGGCCCAGATTTCCGTCCTGCTGATCGTATCGTTGCGGTTGCCGTCGTTGTCATTGTCGTCGTTGTCGCCGCCGCCGCGCCGAAGCGTCAGCACGCCGTTGGGTCCGGAGGTGTCACTGTTGCCCGTGGCCCCCGAAAATCCGCCCTGGAGCTGGGTCACGACCGTGTTGGTCGTGGTGTCGATCACATCGACCGATTTGTTCGATCGATCCGCGAGGAAGTAGAGACGGAGTTTTGCATCCACATAGCCGATATCGAACGATACGAGATTGTTGCCTGGGATGGTGATGGCCGCAGTCGGCGAGAACACTTCATCTGCGGCACACGCGAGACCTGCAATGGTCAGGAGCGCGGGAGCAAACGCGCTCGCAAGCAGCGCGCGAAGCTTGATTGCCTTTCGCATTTGGTTTCCTCCGAGATATTTTGCGTCGCCTCCCTCAACAGTTGAGAGCCGTATATTGGGCAAAATTGTGTAGGGGTGACAAGAAAAGACATAAGCAAATATTTGGTCGAATAAGTAATAAGAAAAATAATACAGTTATCGGAACCAACCTGCGGCGGGGCGCATTGTTTCAGTCACGCTTGCGACACGGTCCACCCGGCGGCGCGCGTTTCGGTTACTTCTCGTCCGCGATCGTGTTGCGCAGCGTGCCGACGCCCGAGACCTCCACCTCCAGCACGTCGCCGGCCTTCATCCACACCGGCGGATTGCGCTTGGCGCCGATGCCGTCCGGGGTGCCGGTGGCGATGATGTCGCCCGCCGTGAGCGGCGTGAACATGGAACAGAACTCGATGATGGCCGGGATGCCGTGGATCAGCATGTCGGTGCCGGAGCGCTGCATCTCCGCGCCGTTGAGGCGCGTGACCAGCGTGAGCCGGGTCGGGTCGGGGATCTCGTCGGCCGTCACGATCCACGGGCCGAGCGGGCCGGAGCCGACGAAGTTCTTGCTGGCGGCGAGCGAGTACTTGGTGAAGTCGCGCACGGTGGCGTCGCAGAAGCAGGTATAGCCGGCGATGTGGTCGAGCGCGTTCGCCGCCTTGATGTGGCGGCCGGGCTTGCCGATGACCAGCGCGAGCTCGCCCTCGAAATCGAAGCTGGTGGAGACTTTCGGGCGGATCATGTCGCCCTCGTGCGGCACCAGCGTGTTGACGAAGCGCAGAAAGATGTTCGGCAGCTTGGGCGCCTCGGTGCCGTGCTCGGCGGCGTGCGATTTATAGTTGATGCCGACGCACATGATCTTTTCGGGGTTCGGGATCGCCGGCAGGTAGCGCAGCCCCGCGAGCGGCGCATCCGGCTTGGCGCCCTGCGCCAGCCGGCGCATCTCGTCGATGGCGCCCGCCGCGATCGCGTCGCGCAGCGTGGCGAAGCGGCCGCCGAGGCGCTCGTTCATGGTGACGACGCCGTCGCCCGCGACCACGCCGAAGGCCGGCAGGCCGTTCGCGATATAGCTTGCGAGTTTCATGGGTTCATTCCTTGACGTTTATAGACGTGGGCTCGGAGAGCGCGTTGCGATGGCTGATGCCACAGCGTTCCCTCCCCCCATCGCCCGTCTTCGACGGGCGATGGGGGGAGGGAGCAGACCGAGTACGCCTCGCCGCCGTTAAACAATCTCAACACCCTACTTCAGTATCGCTCACTTTTTGTGCTCGTGCTTGTGCACGGCGCCGCCGTCGGGGCGGGTGAGCAGGTGGCCGCACTCGGCCTTGTTGGCCCAGTATTCCCAGGCGCGCCAGGTCTCGGTCGAATAGGGGCTGTAGCCGGCGTTGCGCGCGTCGATCTCGCCTTTCGACAGATACTTGATCTCGCCGCCCAGCGTCTTGGCGCGCATCAGCGCGCGCGCGTTGCGCGGCAGGTAGACCGACAGCCGCACCACCTCGATCAGCGAGCGCGCCGCCGACGCGAAGCCATGCCCGCGCATCAGCGCGACGCTGTTCGTGCCGAGGCACTTGGCGAGATCGCGGCCCTGCGCCATGTTGGTGACCAGCACGTTGGTGTCGCCGAACTCGTCGGCGATGTCCCAGACCGGGACCTCGGGGCCGATGAAGCTGCCGGAATGAATTACCGGCTTGAGCGCGGTCGCCTGGGCGATGCCGAACGGCAGCGTGTCCTCGGCATGGGCGTGCACCACCGAGTTGATGTCCGGCCGCGCCTCGTAGATCGCCGCGTGGATGAAACGCTCGAGATAGAGCGAGCGCTTCTCATCCTTCACCGGCTGGCCGTCGAGGCCGAGCTCGACGATGTCCTCCTTCTCGATCAGCTCGGGGGCGAGCGAGCGCGAGATGAAGAAATGCTTCGGATTGTCGGGATTGCGGATGCTGACGTGCCCGTAGGCGTCGACCACGTCCTCCTTGGCAAGGATGCGGTTGGCGATGACGAGGTCTTTGATGAGGGAGTCGAAGTTGGCCATGACAGGTCCACAAAATTGGGTCAGTTGACGATCGATCGGGACTCTCCGCTCATTCCCGCGAACGCGGGAATCCGGGATTCTCTGTGCCGGGTCCCTGCTTGCGCGGGGAAGAACGGGGACGGAGGGGTTTCACCAGACCGGGCCATGCTTATTCCAGGCCGTAGACCGGCGCGAACAGCTCCTCCAGCGTGGGCTTGTTCGCGATCAGATGCTGGTCCTGCAGATATTGCACCAGCGCTTCCAGCGTCGGCCGGTTCTCCTCGATCCCGTAGGGCCACGGATCGCCGCCGAAGTACTCGTGGATCTCGTCGATGTCGCGCGGCAGCCACGGCATCATGTAACGCAGCGCACGCTGGTTATACATGCGCGTGAGCGCGATCTCCTTGGCGCGCTGGAAGGCGTTGTACAGGCTCGTCGCCACGAACGGATATTTCTCGTAGACCGACTTCTTGATCGCAACCAGGTGCATGATCGGGTAGATCTTGGTGCGCTTGTAGTGATCGCGCTCGCGCTCGACGAAATCGGGAAACAGCCGCGCGATGTTCGGATTGGTGCGGAACGATTCCGGCATGCTGGTGCCGATGGTGGCGTCGATGATGCCTTCCTGGATCATGTCGTCGAGCGATTTGTTCGGCGGCCCCTGTTCCAGCTTCACCGGCTTGAGCAGCGGCAGCACGACCGGAGCGCCGTGCGCGCCCTTGTCGTTGATGGCGCCCTGCACCCAGGTGCAGTTGGAGAAATCGACGCCGTGATCGTGCTGCAAGATGCCGCGGATGAAGATCGCGGCCGTCATGGTGTAGAGGGCGACGCCGATGCGCTTGCCTTCCAGGTCCTTGGGCTTGCTGATGCCGGACTTCTTGTTGATGCCGATGAAGCTATGGCGGAAACAGCGCGAGGGAAACACCGGGATCGCCACGAACGGGCACTGCTTGTTGGCGTAGCGCTGGACGTATTCCGAGCTCGAATATTCGGCGACGTCGAACTCCTGCCCGCCCGACATGCGGTCGAAGATCGGCCGCGGCTGCTCGATGCGGATGAAGTTGAGGTCGATGCCGTCGACCGGGACTTCCCCGGTATAGATCGGCTGCATGCGGTCATAGAGCGCGGACGCGAACGTCAGTTGCAGCTTCGCCATTGGACGGTGGTTCCCCGGTTTGACAGTGCTGTGGGTGGTTACCATGCCGGAGCCGGGGATGGAAATAGCGGGAGCGCTTACCCTCGCCCCGCGCAGCGGGGAGAGGGTGGCAAGCATCGGAGCGTAGCGGAGATGCGAGCCGGGTGAGGGGCGAAGGGGAGGCAAACTCAGCCCCTCACCCGCCCTCGCTTCGCTCGGACACCCTCTCCCCGCTGCGCGGGGCGAGGGAAAGTAAAGATCAGGTCTCGTCCACGACCGCGTTCCGCAGCACGCCGATCTCGGGCACCTCGACCTCGACCACGTCGCCGGGCTTGAGCCATTTCGGCGGGTTGTGGTGACCGCCGGCGCCGGTCGGCGTCCCGGTCCAGATCAGGTCGCCGGGCTCGAGCGTGGTGAAGGTCGAAATGTAGTTGATCAGCCAGGCGAAGCCCCAGGTGAGCCGGTCGGTGGTGTCCTCCTGGCGCAATTCCCCGTTGACGCGCGTCATCAGATGCAGCGGCTTGCCCGGATCGAGGTCCTCGGCCGGCACGATCCAGGGGCCGAGGCTGCCGGATGCGTCGAAGTTCTTGCCCTGGGTGATATTGAGGGTGCCGTGGCGCAGCCAGTCGCGCACGCTGCCCTCGTTGCCCAGCGTGAGGCCGCCGATATGGGAGAGCGCGCGCTCGGTCGGGATGTGCCGGCCGGCCGTGCCGATCACCAGCACGACCTCGCCTTCGTAATCGAACTTGTCGGACACTTTCGGCCGCACGATCGGCTGCCCGTGGCCCACCAGCGACGGCGGGAAGCGGCAGAACAGGTTCGGGTATTTCGGCGGCTCGCGGCTGTCCTTGTACTCGGCGTTGCGCTCCGGGTAGTTGATGCCGACGCAGATGATCTTCTCCGGCGCCGGGATCGGCGGCAGGAATTCGACGTCCGCGAGCGCATGGTCGGCCGCCCCGCCCGCCGCGGCGCGCGCCTGCGCCATCGCGCCGGCGCGGAAAACGTCGAGCAGCGTCGGATGGTTTTGCAGCCTGCTGCCGAGATCGACGATGCCGCCGTCGGTCACCGCGCCGTAGCTCGCGCGCCCCTTGGTCTTGAAGGATGCCAGACGCATCACGCCCTCCGTTATCGGTCGCAGTGGTTATAAGGACGTTGCTGCCTGACACAAGACCGATGCGGTCCGAACGACGAGCGCGCTTGCGATCGCGCGAGCACGCGGGCAAAGTGGCCGCGAGGCGCTAGCATAACGGCTCGGTTCAGCACCAACATGCCGGTCTCGGGGAAACCCGAGCCGCGTCGGGTGGGCAAAGGCGCGAAGCGCCGTGCCCACGCGTAATACCGGTCCGAAGGCTGGTATAACTCCGTCGTTAATCGTCGAAGGACGCGTTAATCGTCGAAGGACGCGTGGGCACGGCGCGCGACATGCGCGCCTTTGCCCACCCTACAAAGTGAAGGATCACGGCATGCCCGAGCAGCGCGTCACGTTCACATCGAAGGGCCTCACGCTCGCCGGCATCATCCGCGTGCCCGACGGCGTCAAGGCGAGCGAAAAACGCCCGGCCTTCATCATCCTGCACGGCTTCGGCAGCCGCATGACCGCGGAGAATGTGCTTCGGCCGACCGCGATGTTCGGGCAGCGCGGCTACGTGTGCATGCGCTTCGACATGCCGGGCTGCGGCGAGAGCGAGGGCGAGAAGGGCCTGCTGCTCTGCCCCGACCAGGTGACGGCGACCAGCGACGCACTCACGCTTCTGGCGCAACACCCCAATGTCGACGGCGCGCGCATCGCGGTGATGGGCTCGAGCTTCGGCGCCGCGGTCGCGGTCTATTGCGGCGGCGTCGATGCGCGGGTGGCGGCGGTGGTCTCCGCGTCAGGCTGGGGCAATGGCGAGCGCAAATTCCGCGGCCAGCATCCGGGTGCGCAGGCCTGGGCGAAGTTCAGTGCCATGCTGGACCAGGGCCGCGGCCATCGCGAGCGCACCGGCCAGCCCCTGATGGTGCCGCGCTACGATATCGTGCCGATCCCCGAGCACCTGCGCACGCATGTGGTGCCGGGCTCGGTGCAGATGTTTCCCTGGGAGACCGCGCAGAGCATGTACGACTTCCGCGCCAACGATGTGATCGGCAAGATCGCGCCGCGCCCGGTGCTGCTGCTGCATTCGTCCGACGACCACGTCACGCCGGTCGAGCAGTCGATCGAGCTGTTCCAGCACGCCGGGCAGCCGGCCGAGCTGCATCTGTTCGCCGACACCGACCACTTCATGTTCGCCGAGGGCAACACCCGCGTGCACGCGGTGGTGCAGAACTGGCTGGCGAATTATTTCGCGGTGGAGGCGAAGGCTGCGTAGCTCCGCCCGCATCGGAGGCGCGAGCGAAGCGAGCGTCTCGCCGGATGGGGCGCCCCTCATGGTTCGAGACGGCGCTCCGCGCCTCCTGGCCCTGAGGGCCGATCGGGTCTTCATTGACCTTGTTCTATTTTTGTTCTTATCTGGTCGAAACCTCCCGGACTCCGCATGACCGCCTTTTCTCCGCAACAGGACGCCGCGCTCAAGGCTGTCGCCGAGTGGCTCAAGACCAGGCCCGGCCAGGGCTCCGCGCCGCTCGTGTTCCGGCTGTTCGGCTACGCCGGCACCGGCAAGACCACGCTGGCGCGGCACATCGCCGAGGGCGTCGACGGCAAGGTGCTGTTCGCCGCCTTCACCGGCAAGGCCGCGCTGGTCATGCGCAGCAAAGGCTGCGAGGGCGCCTCCACGATCCACAGCCTGATCTACAAGACGCTCGAGAACGGCGCCGAGACGCCGACCTTCGAGCTGTTCGGCGACGCGCCCGCCTCGAAGGCGAAGCTCATCGTCATCGACGAGTGCTCGATGGTGGACGCCGAGCTCGGCCGCGACCTGATGTCGTTCCGGGTGCCGCTGCTGGTGCTCGGCGACCCGGCGCAACTGCCGCCGATCCAGGGCGGCGGTTTCTTCACCGGCGCGCAGCCCGACGCCATGCTGACCGAAGTGCACCGGCAGGCGCAGAACGATCCGATCGTCCGGCTGTCGATGGAGATCCGCGCCGGCAACCGCCTGACGCCGGGCGAGTACGGCCTGTCGCAGGTGGTGCGGCGCGCCGAGCTTGATCCGCAGCGCGTGCTCGACGCCGACCAGATCCTGGTCGGGCGCAACGCCACGCGCCGCGCCTACAACGCGCGTATGCGCGAGCGCCGCGGCTTCGACGAGCCGCTGCCGATGGCCGGCGACAAGCTGGTGTGCCTGCGCAACAACCGGCGCAAGGGCCTGTTCAACGGCGGGCTCTGGGTGATCAAGGAGCGCCCCAAGCCGCGGCGCGCGATCCTGCGGATGCATCTCAAGCCCGACGAGGAGATCGGCAACCGCGTGGTCAAGGTGTCGGTGCGGCCGGAATGCTTCAACGGCGCCATCGAACAGCTCGAATGGCCGCAGCGCAAGAAATACGACGAGTTCGACTTCGGCTACGTGCTCACGGTGCACAAGGCGCAAGGCTCGCAATGGGACGACGTGGTGCTGTTCGACGAGAGCTTCGCGTTTCCCGACAGCCGCGACCGCTGGCTCTATACCGGCGTCACGCGCGCGGCGAAGCGGCTGACGGTGGTGGTGTAGGGTTGCGCAGGCGTTGCGCTGCCGTTGCGAAGATCGGTGCCGCGCGCGGCTTCCTGCCGCGTCTGCCGGTCGGCCGCCGCCGCCAGCATCGTGACGGTCTGCGCAAAGACGTCGACAGGACGGCGCGCATTCACGTCAGGGCTGGGCAAAAATCGAGGCGATCATATGATCCCCGCTCTTGAACGACATAGGCGTCGCCGTCACACCGATCCGCAACGTGCGGAAACCACCGCCGATCATGAGGCGCGATGCACCTCGCCAACATGCCTGACCCCCACCGCTCCTTCCTGAACTGGCGGCGGATTCCGCCCGGCGTGTGGGCGCTCGGCGTCGTGTCGCTGCTGATGGATCTCTCCTCCGAGATGATCCATGCGCTGCTGCCGCTTTATCTCGTCACCGTGCTGGGCGCCTCCGCGCTCACGGTCGGCATCATCGAAGGCCTTGCCGAGGCGACCGGACAGATTGTGAAGATTTTCTCCGGGGCGCTCAGCGACAAGCTCGGCCGGCGCAAATTCCTCACCGCTCTCGGCTACGGCCTCGCGGCCGTCACCAAGCCGGTGTTCCCGCTGGCGCCCTCGATCGGCTGGCTGTTCGCCGCGCGCTTCGTGGACCGCATCGGCAAGGGCATCCGCGGCGCGCCGCGCGACGCGCTGATCGCCGACCTCGCGCCGCCGGACGTGCGCGGCGCGAGCTTCGGGCTGCGCCAGTCGCTCGACACCGTCGGCGCCGTCCTCGGGCCGCTGGTCGCGATCGCCCTCATGCTGCTCACCGCCGGCGATTTCACGTTCGTGTTCTGGATCGCGACGGTGCCGGCGCTGCTGTCCTTCCTGGTGGTCGTGTTCGCCGTGCGCGAGCCGATCCGGCCGGCCGAGCTCGCGCCGGTGCGCGCGCCGCTCGCGCGCCGCGAGATCGGGCGGCTGCGCGCCGCCTACTGGACCGTGGTGGCGCTGGCGACGATCTTCACCCTGGCGCGTTTCAGCGAGGCGTTCCTGCTGCTGCGGGCGCAGTCGGTCGGGCTGGCGCTCGCGCTCGTTCCGGCGATGCTGGTGGTGATGAACGTCGTCTATGCGCTGTCGGCCTGGCCCGCGGGCGCGCTGTCGGACCGGATCGGGCGCTTCGGACTGCTGGCGGCGGGCTTCGGACTCCTCATCGCCGCCGATCTCGCGCTCGCCTTTGCGGGCAACGTGGCGCTGGTCGTGCTCGGCGTCGCCTTGTGGGGCCTGCACATGGGTCTCACCCAGGGCATTCTCGCGACGCTGGTCGCCGATACCGCGCCCGCCGACCTGCGCGGCACCGCCTTCGGCCTGTTCAACCTGATCACCGGGCTCGCGACCCTGGCCGCGAGCGTCGCCGCCGGCGCGCTGTGGGACATGGCGGGGGCGCAGACCACGTTCCTCGCCGGTGCGATTGTCACCGCCTTGGCGCTCGGCATGTTGCCGTTCGCGCGCGCGACGTTGAAATCGCCCGCGGCTTAGGCCGCGCCCTGTCATTGCGCTTCCTTGCACCCCACGTGTAAGGTCCGCGGCCCTTTTGTCGCCCTCCTGCGCCCGACCCCCATGGCTCGTGACCAAGTCGACATGACGCCGATCGAAACGCGCGACGCGCTGGTCGCGTGGTTCGAAGCTGGCGGCAAGCCGAAGTCGCAATTCCGCATCGGCACCGAGCACGAGAAATTCGTGTTCACGGCCGAGGGCCACCGGCCGGTGCCCTATGACGGCCGCCGCTCGATCCGTTCGCTGCTCGAAGGCATGCAGTCCATGCTCGGCTGGGAGCCGATCGTCGAGGAGGGCAACATCATCGGCCTGTTCGACGTCACCGGCGGCGGCGCCATTTCGCTGGAGCCGGGCGGCCAGTTCGAGCTCTCCGGCGCGCCGGTGGAGACCGTGCATCAGACCTGCTCGGAGCTGATGGCGCATCTTGCGCAGGTCAAGGAGGTCGCGCGCCCGCTCGGCATCGGCTTCCTCGGCCTCGGCATGACGCCGGACTGGACGCGCGCCGAAATCCCGACCATGCCGAAGGGCCGCTACCGGATCATGACCGCGTACATGCCGAAGGTCGGCCGGTTCGGCCTCGACATGATGTATCGCACCTGCACGGTGCAGACCAACCTCGACTTCTCCTCGGAAGCCGACATGGTGAAGAAGCTGCGCGTGGCGCTGGCGCTGCAGCCGGTCGGCACCGCCATGTTCGCCAACTCGCCGTTCACCGAGGGCAAGCCCAACGGTTTTCTCTCGTTCCGCTCCGAGATCTGGCGCGATACCGATCCCGACCGTTCGGGCATGCTGCCGTGGGCGTTCGAGCCGGGCATGGGCTTCGAGCGCTACGTGGACTACGCCCTCGACGTGCCGATGTATTTCGTCAAACGCGGCGACCGCTACATCGACGTCGCCGGTCAGTCGTTCCGCGACCTGATGGCGGGCCGGCTTGCGGCGCTGCCGGGCGAACACGCAACCATCTCCGATTGGGCCAACCACATCTCGACCATTTTTCCGGAGGTGCGGCTCAAGCGCTATCTGGAGATGCGCGGCTCCGACGCCGGCCCGTGGCGGCGCCTGCCGGCGCTGCCGGCGTACTGGGCGGGCCTTCTCTACGACGACGCCGCGCTCGACGCCGCCTGGGAGATCGTCAAGGACTGGAGCGCGCAGGAGCGCCAGACGCTGCGCGACGACGTGCCGAAGCTCGGCTTCAAGGCCACGATCCGCGGCTGGAGCCTGCTCACGCTCGCCAAGGCGACGCTGGCGCTAGCCGAGAAGGGCCTCGCGCGCCGGCGGCGGCTTGATGCTGCCGGCCATGACGAAACGCGCTATCTGCGGCCGATCCAGGAATTCGTCGCCCGCGGCATCACGCCGGCCGAGGAGCTGCTGGAGAAATTCCACGGGCCCTGGGGCGGCACGGTCGCGCCGGTCTATAAGGAATACGCGTATTGACGACGGTGTGCGCGATGATGCGACGCTGCGCGCAAATGCTCTGCTGGCTGCTCTTCGCGCTCGCGCTGCCGGCGCAGGCGCAGGTCGGCTATGACCGGCCCGGCGGCGACTATACGAGCTTTCCGCTGCGCTCGGGCGATCCCGCCCAGTGCGCCGCGCGCTGCGAGCGCGACACGCGCTGCCGCGCCTGGGCTTTCTCCTATCCGGCCACCGAGAACGCCAATGCGGTCTGCTGGCTCAAGTCGCGCGTGATGGCCCGCCTCGCCACCGCGTGCTGCGTGTCGGGCGTGCGCGGCGCCGGCGTGATCGAGCCCATGAGCGGGCCGCTCGAATTCTCCATCGACCGCATCGGCGGCGACTACCGGCACTTCGAGATCGCGCCCGACCCGACTGGAAAGAGCTGCCAGCTCGCGTGCGAAAGCGAGGAGGGCTGCCGGGCCTGGACATATCTGCGGCCCGGCTACGGCCAGGCGACGGCGGCCTGCTATCTCAAGAGCCGCATCACGCGCCCGCAGCGGAAGTCGTGCTGCATTTCGGGCGTCGTAAGGTAGCGGATCGCGCGAAATTGATGCGAGCGGACCTGGTTCGCTGCAAAATGAGCCGTTGCAGTGCGTTATGGTCCACAGGGACTCGAAAATACACGGAGGTTGCCATGATCAGAACTGTCGGCTTCGTGTCGGCGCTTGCGCTGCTGACCGGCGGCGCCGCTCTCGCGCACCATGGTTGGGGCAGCTACGACGCTGCGCATCCCGTCACCGTCACGGGCGCCGTCCTGACGTTGAAGTACGAGAATCCGCACGCGCTTGTCACCATCGGCGGCACCGACAAGGTCTGGACGGTGACGCTTGCACCTACCTCGCGCATGAGCCAGCGCGGCGCGACCGAAAAGGTCGTCGCCGTCGGCAAGAACGTGTCCGCCTACGGCTATCCATCGACGGTCGAGAAGGACGAGATGCGCGCCGAGCGGATCACGGTCGACGGCAAGACCTATGAGCTGCGCTGATGGAGCATGAGGCGCCGGCGGTCTTCGTCGCGCTCGAACAGTCCGGCTTCGCCGCGGCGATCCGCCAGTCGCTCTGGCTCTATCCGGCGGCGAACGTCGGGCACATCGTGGCGCTGGTTTTCTTCGCCGGCGCGGTGGCGGTAATGGACGTGCGGCTGCTCGGCGGCCTTGCCGCGACCGCGCCGGGTCGGCTCCTGGCCGCAACACGGCTGTTCGCGATCGCGGGTTTCCTCGGAATGGCGGCCACCGGCACCGTGTTGTTCGCCGCGGAGGCGAGCCACCTCGCCACCAATCCGGTGTTCCAACTGAAAGCGCTCCTGGTTGCGGCCGCCCTCGTTAACGTGGCGCTCTACGAATTCGGAGCCAGGCGCGCGGTCGAGGGGCTCGCGCCCGCCGCCGCCATGCCCACGCGCGTCAAGGTCACGGCGGCGCTGTCGCTCGTCCTGTGGGTGGCGGTCGCGGCCTGTGGGCGCAGCATCGCGTATTTTTAGACGGGTCGGATGCCGGCGTCCTTCACCCCGTCCCGCCGACCGTGATGCGGTCCATGCGCAGCGTGGGCTGGCCGACGCCGACCGGCACGCCCTGGCCGTTCTTGCCGCAGGTGCCGACGCCGGTGTCGAGCTTGAGGTCGTTGCCGACCATGCTGATGCGGTTGAGGTCGGTCGGGCCGTTGCCGATCAGCATCGCGCCCTTGAGCGGGGCGCCGACCTTGCCGTTCTCGATCTTGTAGGCCTCGGTCACGTTGAACACGTACTTGCCCGAGGTGATGTCGACCTGCCCGCCGCCGAAGCTCACCGCATAGATGCCGTTCTTGACCGACGCGATGATCTCGGCCGGATCGTGCTCGCCCGCGAGCATGTAGGTGTTGGTCATGCGCGGCATCGGCACATGCGCATAGCTCTCGCGCCGGCCGTTGCCGGTGGGCGCCATGGCCATGAGGCGCGCGTTCTGGCGATCCTGCATGTAGCCGACCAGGATGCCATCCTCGATCAGCAGGGTGCGGCTCGTCGGCGTGCCCTCGTCGTCGATCGAGAGCGAGCCGCGCCGCGCCGCCATGGTGCCGTCGTCGACCACCGTGACGCCCTTGGCGGCGACCTGCTTGCCCATGAGGCCGGCGAAGGCGGAGGTCTGCTTGCGGTTGAAGTCGCCTTCGAGCCCGTGTCCCACCGCCTCGTGCAGCATCACGCCCGGCCAGCCGGGGCCGAGCACGACGTCCATTTCACCGGCCGGCGCCGCGACCGCCTCGAGGTTCACCAGCGCCTGGCGCACCGCCTCGTCGACGCCGTGCTGCCAGCTTGCGGCGTCGAGGAAGGGCGCGAAGCCCTCGCGGCCGCCATAGCCGTAGCTGCCGGATTCCTGCCGGTCGCCCTCGCCGGCGACCACGGCGACGTTGACGCGCACCAGCGGCCGCACGTCGCGGTAGCTCTCGCCGTCGGCGCGCAGGATTTCCACCACCTGCCAGGACGCTCCGAAGCTGACCGAAACCTGGCGGACGTGCGGGTCCTTGGCGCGCGCATAGGCGTCGATCTGCTCCAGCAGCCGCACCTTGGTCTCGAAGGCCGGCCCGTCGAGCGGGTTGTCGTCGCCGTAGAGACGGACGTTGGTGCGTCCAGGCGGCTCCGCGTAGCGGCCCGAATAGCCGCCCTTGACCGCGCGCACCGCCTCGGCCGCGCGCGCGATCGCGGCCTCCGACATGTCGGAGGCGTGCGCATAGCCGACCGCCTCGTCCTTGACCGCGCGCAACCCGAAACCCTGGGCGGTGTCGTAGGTGGCCTGCTTGAGCCGGCCGTTGTCGAACACCAGCATCTCGGACTGGCGGTATTCCATGAACAGCTCGCCGTCGTCGGCGCCTTCGAGGCCGCGGGAGAGGTGGCGGCGGGCGTCGTTGCGGTCGAGACCGGCGCGGTCGATGAGCGAAATGCTGGGGGATGCCATGAAGGACCTCGGATCGGGGTTTCCCGGCAACATAATCATTCGCGCCGCCCGGCGCGAGCGCCCCCCTGCGGCAAATTGAAAAGTGCGTATCCGGCGGCCGGGGCGGCTTGCTATGACTGGGTCCATCCGCAAGGGGACACGCCATGCTGTCGTTTCGACGCCGCAAGCAGATCGCCTGCCGCCTGTGCGCCGGTGCCGCGGTGGCGCTGGCGGCTTCCTGCGCCGCCGCCGAGCCGGTCGCCGACTTCTATCGCGGCCAGACCATCTCCCTCCTGGTCGGGTCCAATACCGGCGGCGGCTACGACGCCTATGCGCGGCCGGTATCGCGCCATCTCGGCCGCTTCATCCCGGGCGAGCCCAACATCGTGATCAAATACATGGGGGCGGCGGGCGGACTGCCGGCGGCCAACACGCTCTACACGGTGTCGTCGAGAGACGGCCTCACCATGGGCGCGGTGCAGCGCCACACCCCGTTTGAAGTGCTGCGCGGCAACAAGAGCATCGTCTACGACCCGTTCAAGTTCAATTGGCTGGGGAGTCTCAATTCGGAGGTCAGCGTCACCATGGTTTGGGGGGCGGCGCCGCATCGCAAGGCGCAGGACCTGCTCACCATGCCGCTGATCGTCGGCAGCCTCGGCAACGAGACCGACAGCGAGATCGAATCGAACGCCATGATCAAGCTGTTGGGCGCACCGATCCGCATCATCCGCGGTTACAGCGGCACCGCCGAGAACCTGCTCGCGCTCGAAAAAGGCGAAATCCAGGGCTTGCACGGCGTGTCATGGTCCTACGTCAAGACCCGCAAGGCGGACTGGCTGCGCGACGGGACCATCAGGGTGCTGTTGCAGACCGGCGGCCCGCATCCCGATCTCAAGGATCTGCCGACCATCTACAGCCTCGTGCAGACCGACGAGGTGCGCCAGGTCTGGGACCTGATCCTCGCGCCCAAGGTGATGTCGCGGCCCTATGTGCTGCCGCCCGGGGTGCCGCCCGAGCGCGTGGCCGCCCTGCGCACCGCCTTCGAGCGGCTGGTGAAGGACCCGGCCTTCCTGGCGGAGACCGAACGCACGCAGACCGAGGTGAGCTTCATCCCGGCGGCCGAGATGGAGCGGCTGATCAAGCGCGTCTATGAGTTCCCGCCCGAGATCGTCGCCAAGATGGTCGACGCGATTTCAAGCAAGGACAAATCGCCGGCCCGGTGACGGCTTGCCGCCTTGCGGCCCGCAACGCCTCTACCCGATCAATGTATCGTAGCTCGTAGCAAGCGTAGCCCGGATGGAGCGTAGCGCAATCCGGGTTTGTCTCGCACGACAAGTTCGCCCCGCATTTCGCTTCGCTCCATGCGGGCTACAAGCTGTGCACCCGCGCTTGAGCTATCGATAGCGCGCCGCTATTTTCCGGTCTGAACGGCAGGGAACCAACATGAGCGACGAGGCCAAGACGCTAATCGAGCAGGCGCGCGCGCTGCCGCCACGGGACCGCATTGCGCTGGTTGAGGACGTGCTCGACAGCCTGGACCGTGCCGATCCCGAGATCGATCGGCTGTGGGCGCGGGAAGCGAGCGACCGCCTGACTGCCTACCGGCGCGGCGAGCTTGCGGCCAAGGACCTCGGTGACATTGTCGCCAAATACCGGCCGTGATCCGGTTTCTTGAGATTGCCGAGATCGAACTCGATTAGCTCGTAGGGTGGGTTAGCGCCGAAGGCGCGTAACCCACCAACCGAATCGCCAGTCATTACGGTGGGTTACGGCGCTCCGCGCCGTAACCCACCGTACGCGTTCAAGCAAATATGGCCGGGACAGACCCGGATCTCGCTTCTTTCATCCGGGCTACTTGCTTGCTCTCCAGGCTTGTAGTGGGAAGACCAAAGGTTCAAATCTCGGCAACCTGCCTCTTGCGATAGAAGAGGAGGCGGAACGTTGTAAACAACGCCACAATCCTACTCGGCCAGATTAGATGGGAAGAAAGCCATTTGACGACGTGCCACCTCTGAGACGCCGGATTATGAGCGCGATCCGGCCTGCAAACACGAAACCAGAATTGGCTGTTCGCTCTTTGCTTCACCGGGCTGGCTACCGATTTCGGGCCAATGCTCACCATTTGCCGGGTAGGCCGGACATCGTATTTCCGTCGCGAAGGGTCGCTGTGTTCGTGCATGGCTGTTTCTGGCATGCACACGAAGCATGCGGTGCCGCGGCACCGGTCAAAACTCGTAGCGAGTACTGGGCGGACAAGTTTGCCGCTAACCGCGCGCGGGACGCTCGAAATATTGCGCGCCTTCAGGAACTTGGATGGCGCACCTTTGTCATTTGGGAGTGTCAAGAGCCAAGCGAGTGGATTGATCAACTGACCCACTTGCTTGGGCCGGCGCGCACCCTTACTCGTCGCCGGACAGCAGTTCCTCTGCAGCAGCATCATCGACGCGCTTAATTAGCCACTCCTGATTTCCGATCGCCACGAGTATCTCTCGCTGCTCCTTCCGGTAGATGATCTTGAGATCGAGAAGAGCATCAGAATGCTTGTCAATCTGCACAATCGGCTCTCGCACATATTTTGCGACAAAGTTGGCAATCTCTTTGCCGGACCTCTTAGCTATGTGATTCCAAACTGCCTCTCCAAGATGCGCCTCTCCACCATTGTCTTGAAACGCTTTCACAAGCTGTCGCAGTTTATCGTTGTCAGTGTCATCGAGCACCAGCAGTATGGGCTTGTATCCTGAAGCCTTGCAGTCTGCTGGAAAATCTAGCTCCTCGCGGAACCTGCCTTGTCCGCTCGACGCGATTGTGAATCGGGCCTTGAATTCATATGCCAGTTTCTCATTGCCTGCATCGACAATACAATCAACTTGACGCCCCTCAGTGCCGGCTCCGTTGCGGGTTACGGGCGATCCCTTCGCACCAAAGCTAATCCCACCCAAGGAAGCAGCGAGGATTGGCTCGAACAGGTAGCCCGTCTCTTGTGCAGAGCGATTGTCAATGTCGTAAATCCACTTCCTCCACATCAGCCAAGACGTAAGCGCCGGCAAGCCAACAACCCCGTACTCTAACAATCCTCTTCGCGCGACTTGGTCCATTGTTGGTGTCGGCTGCGCGCTCAAAATCCAATTATACTTGCGCCTGCGCTTGTGTAATTCGCTGAGGCATTCGAAAATCACCTCGAAGTTCTCAAGCCGCTCCTTGCACTTCAAGAAAAACTCGGGGAACGCGAACGGTCGCGTCTCATCCTGTGTAAACCAACTCAAGGGAAGGTCGTAATAACTCTTCGTAGCTTCGGGTATTTTGACAAACGTGGGGATCAGGTCTGAATGCTGCAGGTCGTGCAAACTCACCGACACTAAGCGTACCAGTTCGCGGTCAGACATGATGACTGGTTTTGCAGTCCGGGCGCGGGTGATCAGCTTCTTAGTTTTCACGTCAAGCATGTCTGTCCCCAGGTCAACGTCATTCCCAAATAGTGAAGGCTGCTGGTCACGACTCACCGAGCACTTGCTAGGCTCGCGTAGCTTTTGCAAACGCGCAAGGCGCTGTTCTGTTGTAGCAAGAGCCGGGCTCATTCCGGTTGCTTCAGTCAGTCTGAAGCCGATTAGACCAGGTTCTGATGTGCGGGGTGTAGCAAGACCGCTTCCAGCTTGGCCGTCGATCTGGGTCAGCCATCGCGCCAGTAGACGCGCGGCGAGCGGCGGAAAAGCGTTCCCAATCTGTAAGGCAACACCCTGGAACCCACCCGAGAACTTAAACCAGTCAGGAAAGCTTTGGATGCGCGCACATTCCCTTAATGACAACGGGCGATCTTGCTCTGGATGGATGAACTCCCTTGGAGCCAAACTTGTAATCGTCAGTGATACGTGTTCGGACTCGAGTCGACGAAGTCCCGCTGGTGGCCCCCCACGGCGTTCCACAGGCATGCCATCAGCCACGCGACGGAATGCCCGACTTCTATAACTCTCCGGCCAGTATTCCTCTGGCAAATCTCTCATTGACTGGCCGGGACGCAGACGAATAATCCGTTCGCGATCTGCTTCGTAGTTTGCGCAAGTATGCTGGGTTGTTCCCATTCCTCCCATCTCCCGCATTAGCGCGTCATAGGTAGAGAGCGGGTGGTTCTCAAGGTAGGGGACGATACTTTTCAACGAACAACTTGGCGGCCCAAGGCCAGCCAGGGCGTCACCCAGCTTATAAGCGCCGAGTGACCCATTAGCGCGGTGCTTCTTGCCACCATAAGCATAGGTGGTTGGCGGGAGCTCGAAGTTGATGCCAACTCGATTGCCGACCAGGAGGACCCGTTTCCTCCCTTGCGGCAGACCATAGCCCGCGAAATTGATCTTCTCTACCCGAAGACTGTACCCAAGAACAATGAAGGCACGCGTAAGAGCCTCAAGGTCCGCGCCATTACCGGACGTAAGAAGGCCCTCGACATTTTCAAACAAAAACCAAGTTGGCTGTAGCTCCTCCACCATACGAAAGTAGCTGAATATGAGCTGGTTCCGCGGGTCATTGGCTTGGCGTGCGCCAGCGGTTGTGAAGCCTTGGCACGGCGGGCCCCCCACGATGGCAAAGAGCTTGGTATTGGTGAAGCGGCTCCGTGCCTCGTTCACGATTTTCTCGTGGTCGGCCGCTATATCAGTCTGCAGGCAATCGCCTCTTATGTTGGCGTGGTAGGTATGGACCGCATCCTTGTTCAGTTCTACCGCAAGTGCTGGCTTTAGGCCCTCCTGCGCCAAGCCTAGAGACAGGCCACCTGCACCGGAAAAGAGCGACAGCACGTTCATTGGCACATATCAGTAATTTGGCCACGACCGACCGTGTTCAAGTGGTCGTTTCTGCTACGGAATAGCACAACGGGACGCGAATGTTACGGTTGGTTCATCGAACTGTGGATACCCGGTTCAGCCCCACGCTTAGCAAGCGTACCGGGATGGAGCGCAGCGCAATCCAGGTCGGTCGGCAAAGCTGCCCCGGATTTCGCTTCGCTCCATCCGGGCTACGAATTGTCGCGCTCCCGCTCCATCATCCGCGCCCACTCCCGCTCGCGCCTCGATCCGCGCCCGCTCTTGCGCGGCCGGGCGTCCTTGGGCGGCGGTTCGCGGTTGGTCAAAAAATCCTCGACCGCCGCGCGCGGGGCGCGGGAGAGGTCCACGCCGCCGACGCACAGCTGCCCGATCGGGCGCGACGCCTCCTCCGGCGCGATCTCGCCCGGCCGGCGCCTGGGCCGGCGGCGGGCGGCGAGCCGCGCCATGCTCAGGAGCGCCAGCGCCTCGCCGAGCTTGACGGGGTCGACGCACGCGCTTTCTTCGAGCTCGCGGACGTGGCGCTCCGCGAGCGCGTCGAGGCGCGCGGCGAGCGTCCGCCGCCGGAGCTTTGCGCTGGCGCGCGGGGTCGGCATCAGGTCGGTCGCGCGCGGCGCAAACGGCGGCCGCTTCCAGCCGCCGTCGCGCGCCCAGCGGCAGATGGTGGCGTGGCTCACCCCGGTGCGCGCCCTGATCTGGCCATAGCTGAGCGTGCTCTCTTCGATCAGCCGGCGCACCGCCGCGAAGGTGGCGTCGGGGTGCGGCCGGCCCGCTCCGGACAGGCGCGGCGCGACCACGGCGTTGGGCTCGTCTTCATAGGGCCGGACGCTGAGCCGTACCATCGGAGGATGAAAGGGAACAAGGCGCCGCATTCCGCGGAATATAAACCTAATATTCCCGCAGCGCAAGGGCAATCTACGGCAGCTTGTCGAAGCCTTCGCCGAAGCCCTTGAGGCTCATCGGGAAGCCGATGCCCTCTTCCGGCGTCTGAAAGATGATGAAGGTCGCGGTGGTGCCGGTGCGCAACTGCTTGATCAGGTTCTCGTCCATCACCACCTCGGCGACGCAGCCGTTCGGCAGGCAGCGCACGAAGCCGGCGCGGCCGACGTCGGCATTGTCGATCTTCAGGCCGAGGCCCGACGGCAGCAGCACCCCCATGGGCGCGACCACCCGCATCAGGCGGCTCTTGGTGTCGGCGGTCTTGAGCACGATCACGGTCAGGCCGACATTGGCGCGGTCCTCGGCAGTGACGCTCTGGATCAGCGCGCATTGCTCGCTTTGCGCGCCCGGCGGAGTGTCGCAGCGGATCTGCCAGTCGGCGTGGACCGAGCGCACCGCGCCCTGCGCGGCCGCCGGATCGGCCGCTGCAAGGAAGGCCGCGAACGTCAAAGCCGCTGCCGCGGCCAACCGCCTCGCCGCGTGCCGGACCTGTCCTGGGCTGGGTGAACCCATCCTCGCCTCAAGCCTTGAAAGCCGCCCGCCGACCGGCACCTGCCGTCATGCGATTCTGGCGAATCACCCCGGCGCGACCCGTCCGCAGCCCTTGCTGGGGGACCATGGTCGGGCGCATGTGTCAAGGACCGGTAAAACAGCCCATTGTGGCCGAGATATGGGTGGTAAAATCGCCGGTCCCGGACTTGATCGCCACCGGGCCGTTTGCCACATGACGCCGCGACAAGGCGCATTGCGAGGCGGCCGGAATTGTGGTTTGAGGGGTTGGGATTCCCCATAAGTCCCGCCGCACGCCTGCTCACGACACGCCCAGGGCGGACGGCGCGCCCGGGGCGGCGCCCCGCCCCTTTCCCCGCGGGAACCGGCGCGGCGGACATGACGGCATCATCGAAGGAGCGACGACGACCATGCTCGTGTTCAAGCGGTTGACCGCCGTGGCGGTGACGATCGGTGCGCTCCTTGCGGGTTTCGGCGTCGCCTTCGCGGGGCTCGGGCAGCCGAGCGAGTGGCAGGTCGGCTTTCAGCAGTCGGCGACGGCGGTGATGGACAGCATCACGTCGTTCCATACCTTCCTGCTCTACGTGATCACGGCGATCACCCTGTTCGTGCTGGTGCTGCTGCTCATCGTCATCGTGCGGTTCAACGCCCGCGCCAACCCGACGCCCACGCGCACCACCCACAACACCCTGCTCGAAGTGGCCTGGACGCTGATCCCGGTGGTGATCCTGGTGACCATCGCGGTGCCCTCGTTCCGCCTCCTGTTCTACCAGTTGAACACGCCGGCGGCCGACATCACCGTGAAGGCGACCGGCAAGCAGTGGTACTGGACCTACAGCTACCCGGATAACGGCAAGTTCGAGTTCGACTCGCTGATGGTGCGCGACGTGACCAAGCTCAACGGCCAGCCGCGGCTGCTTGGCGTCGACAACGAGATGGTGGTGCCGGTCAACAAGACCGTGCGCGTTCTGACCACCGGAGCCGAGGTGATCCACGCCTTCGCGGTGCCCTCGTTCGGCGTCAAGATCGACGCCATCCCGGGCCGCGTGAACGAGACCTGGTTCAAGGCCGCCAAGGAAGGCGTCTACTACGGCCAGTGCTCGGAACTGTGCGGCAAGGATCATGCGTTCATGCCGATCGCGGTCCGCGTGGTGAGCGAGCAGGACTTTGCCACCTGGGTCGAGACGGCGAAAGCGAGATACGCGCGCGACGACAGCGCCCCGACCAATGTCGCGGCGGCGGAGCAATCGACGGCCCGGTGAGCGCCTCTGCGGCGCACAAGACCAGCGGGCGGCAACGACAAGTTTGAAGGACGTGATCATGGCTACGACATCCTACAGCGCCCACGACGACCACGCGCATGCGCACGAAGTCCACGCCCACCCGACCGGCTGGCGGCGGTTCGTCTACTCGACCAACCACAAGGACATCGGCACGATGTACCTGGTGTTCGCGCTCATGGGCGGGCTGGTCGGCGCCACGCTCTCGGTCGGCATGCGGCTCGAGCTGATGCAGCCGGGGCTGCAGATCTTCCACGATCCGCACATGTACAACGTGTTCACGACCGCGCACGGCCTGATCATGATCTTCTTCATGGTGATGCCGGCGATGATCGGCGGCTTCGGCAACTGGTTCGTGCCGCTGATGATCGGCTCCCCCGACATGGCGTTCCCGCGCATGAACAACATCTCGTTCTGGCTCCTGCCGGCCTCCTTTGCGCTGCTCGTGATCTCGCTGTTCGTCGAAGGCGAGCGCGGCGAGCCGGGCGTCGGCGCCGGCTGGACCATCTACGCGCCGCTGTCCTCCGCGGTCGGCCATCCGGGGCCGGCGGTCGACTTCGCGATCCTGTCGCTGCATCTTGCCGGCGCCTCATCGATCCTCGGCGCCATCAACTTCATCACCACCATCTTCAACATGCGCGCGCCCGGCATGACGCTGCACAAGATGCCGCTGTTCGTATGGTCGCAGTTGGTGACCGTGTTCCTGCTGCTGCTGTCGATGCCGGTGCTCGCCGGCGCCATCACCATGCTGCTGACCGACCGCAATTTCGGCACCGCGTTCTTCAACTCCGACGGCGGCGGCGATCCGGTGCTGTTCCAGCACCTGTTCTGGTTCTTCGGACATCCGGAGGTCTATATCCTGATCGTGCCGGGCTTCGGCATCGTCAGCCAGATCGTGGCCACGTTCTCGAAGAAGCCGGTGTTCGGCTATCTCGGTATGGCCTATGCGATGGTCGCGATCGGCGGCATCGGCTTCGTGGTGTGGGCGCACCACATGTACACGGTCGGCATGTCGACGGCGGCGCAGGCCTATTTCGTCGCCGCCACCATGGTGATCGCGGTGCCCACGGGCGTGAAGATCTTCTCCTGGATCGCGACCATGTGGGGCGGCTCGATCGAGTTCAAGACGCCGATGCTGTGGGCGATCGGCTTCATCTTCCTGTTCACGGTCGGCGGCGTCACCGGCGTCGTGCTCGCGAATGCCGGCGTCGACCGTTCGCTGCAGGACACCTATTACGTGGTGGCGCACTTCCACTACGTGCTGTCGCTCGGCGCCGTGTTCACGATCTTCGCCGGCTGGTACTACTGGTTCCCGAAGATGTCCGGCTACATGTACAACGAGACCATCGGCAAGCTGCACTTCTGGCTGACCTTCGTCGGCGTCAACATGGCGTTCTTCCCGCAGCACTTCCTCGGCCTCGCCGGCATGCCGCGCCGCATCGCCGACTATCCGGACGCCTTCGCCGGCTGGAACTATGTATCGTCGATCGGCTCCTATATTTCGGCGGCGGGTGCGCTCGTCTTCTTCTTCGGCGTCGCGCTCGCCTTCATCCGCAAGGAGAAGGCCGCCGACAATCCGTGGGGCGCGGGCGCGACGACGCTGGAATGGACGCTGCCCTCGCCGCCGCCGTTCCACCAGTACAACGAGCTTCCGCTCATCAAGTGACCGGCGCACCGTGACCGATATGTCCGCAGTCGATCGTCTCCGGGAGGGGGTCTCGCTCCCTCCCGCTCCCATGGTGAGCGACGCCAGCGTCGGCGACTATCTGGCGCTGATGAAGCCGCGCGTGATGTCGCTCGTGGTGTTCACCGCCTTCGTCGGCCTGATGATCGCGCCCGGACACATCCATCCGGTGATCGGCTTCACGGCGCTGCTGTGCATCGCGGTCGGCGCCGGAGCGGCCGGCGCGCTCAACATGTGGTACGACGCCGACATCGACGCGGTGATGACGCGCACCGCCGGCCGTCCGATCCCGCGCGGCCGCATCGCGGCCGGCGAGGCGGCGGGCTTCGGGATAACGCTCGCGGTCTTTGCGGTGGCCGTGATGGGGCTGCTGGTGGGCTGGCTCGCCGCCGCGCTGCTGGCCTTCACGGTTTTCTTCTATGTCGTGATCTATACGATATGGCTCAAGCGCCGCACGCCGCAGAACATCGTCATCGGCGGCGCCGCCGGCGCGTTCCCGCCGATGATCGGCTGGGCGGCGGTGACCGGCGGCATCTCGCTCGAGCCGTGCCTCCTGTTCCTGATCGTGTTCTTCTGGACGCCGCCGCACTTCTGGGCGCTGTCGCTGTTTCGCACCGAGGACTATGCGCGCGCCCGGGTCCCGATGCTGCCGGTGGTCGCCGGCCTCGAGGAGACGCGGCGGCAGATACTGCTCTATAGCGTGGTGCTGCTGCCGGTCGGCCTATCGCCGTGGCTGTTCGGCTATGCCGGGCTGCTCTACGGCATGGCCGCGCTTGTGCTCGGCACGCTGCTGCTCGCGTTCGCCTGGCGGGTGCGGGTCGAGCGCGACGGCGCGGGCGCCGAGCGCGCCGCCAAGCGGCTGTTTGCCTATTCGATCGTCTACCTGTTCGCGCTGTTCGCCGTTCTGCCGATCGAGCATGGCTTGCGAGGGCTTTGGTGATGGCATGTTTGGTGATGGCATGGACGAGAAGCCCGCAACGATCGTGCTCACGGAACAGCAGAAGCGCCGCCGCCGCGCCCGCTCGATCGCGATCGCGCTCACGCTCGGCGTGCTCGTCGTCCTGTTCTATGCCGTGACGCTGGTGAAGGGGCCGGGCGTGCTCAACCGCCCGATGTGAAGGTCAAGAGCCGCATACCATGAATGCCGCGAGCTCACAGGCTGCACGACGGCGTCGCGATCTCACGGTCGCGGCTGCCTGCGCCGCGTTCGCGGCCGCGATGGTCGGCATGGCCTATGCGGCGGTGCCGCTCTACAACTGGTTCTGCCGCACCACCGGCTTCGCCGGCACCACGCAGGTCGCAACCGCCGCGCCCGGCACCGTGCTCGACCGGCGCATGGAGGTGCGTTTCGACGCCAACGTGACCGGCGGGCTGCCGTGGCGGTTCGAGCCGGAACAGACCACCATCGTCGCCAGGATCGGCGACGTCGTCACGGTCAGCTACATGGTGACGAACGAATCGGCGCGCGAGACCGCGGGGCTTGCGTCCTTCAACGTGACGCCGCCCACCGCCGGGGCCTATTTCTCGAAGATCAACTGCTTCTGTTTCACCGAGCAGCGGCTCAAGCCCGGAGAGACGCGCGAGATGCCGGTCGTGTTCTTCATCGATCCGGCGCTTGCGAAGGATTCCGAGCAGGATGGGCTGACCACGATCACGCTGTCCTACACCATGTATCCCGTGCGCCTGCCGGAGCCGCCGCGTGCGGAGCGCGGTCCGGAGGTTGCGCCCGGGCGTAGCTGAGAGATAGAGGAAGCGCGCGCGCACCAGGCGCCGCCAGAACGGAGACTTCGACGATGGCCGACGCCCACGCCAAGCCGCACCACGACTACCATCTCGTCGATCCGAGCCCGTGGCCCGTCGTCGGCTCCATTTCCGCGTTCCTGATGGCGCTCGGCGGCATCACCTGGATGCACCATATGTTCGCGGCCGCGCCCTATATCTTCGGCGTCGGCGCGATCGGCATCGCCTATACGATGATCGGCTGGTGGCGCGACGTCGCCAGCGAGGCGACGTATCAGGGCCATCACACCCGGATCGTGCAGATCTCCCACCGCTATGGGATGATCCTGTTCATCGCGTCGGAGGTGATGTTCTTCGTCGCCTGGTTCTGGGCCTATTTCAACACGGCGCTGTTCCCGGCGGAGGTTCATCAATCCGGCTCCGAGCTGGTCGGCATGGTCCAGCGCACCCAGGTGCTGGGCGGCCAGTGGCCGCCGAAGGGGATCGAGACCTTCGATCCCTGGCATCTGCCGCTGCTCAATACGCTGATCCTGCTCACGTCGGGCACGACGGTGACCTGGGCGCACCACGCGCTGCTGGAGAACGACCGCAGGGGGCTCAAATGGGGCCTGATCTGCACCATCGCGCTCGGCCTCGCCTTCACCTGCGTGCAGGGTTACGAATACATGCACGCGGCCTTCAATTTCAAAGGACACATCTACGGCTCCACCTTCTTCATGGCGACCGGCTTCCACGGCGCGCATGTCATCATCGGGACGAGCTTCCTGATCGTGTGCCTCTACCGGACCTATCTGGGCCATTTCACTCCGACGCAGCATCTCGGCTTCGAGTTCTGCGCCTGGTACTGGCACTTCGTCGACGTGGTCTGGCTGTTTCTGTTCGCCTGCATCTACGTCTGGGGCGGTGGCACGCCGATCGCGCACTGACGCTTTGCCATTGATAGGATGCAAAAGGGCGGCGCATAGTCGCCCTTTTGTTTTTGGAGCGAAGGTCGATCGATTGGAATCGATACTCTATGCCGTTCGTCCCCGCGCATAGCCGTCCGAAGGACGGCGTCGCTTCGCTCGCCTATGAGCGGGGACCCAGCTCTGCCCAATACCGACTATCTGCCTTTGGGCAGAACTGGATTCCCGCTTTCGCGGGAATGAACGGATATAGTTCTGTTCGACCCCAACGGAATCCACTCTAGGAGCCTTCGCTCGATGGCCGAACTCGACCGCTCGCAGATTTCCCTGACGCTTGCCGGACTGGCCTGCCGCTGCCCGCGCTGCGGCAAGGGCAAGCTGTTTCAAGGCTTCCTGACGCTCCGGCCGCGCTGCGACGCTTGCGGCCTGGACTAT
>JAXDOD010000022.1:0-53501 GCA_034669045.1 Alphaproteobacteria bacterium | reverse complement strand
CGCGAAGATCGTCTGGCGGGGCGAGAGGGAAGCCGGACTGGCGTTTCGTTCCAATGGGGCAAACCTCCCGATCCCGCTCGATTGGGCGCGGCGGCTTCGGGCCTCCGAATCGGAACGGCGCAAGTTGCAGGGCCGGATCGCCCAGCTGTTGTCCGAGCACTGACTGAGTCGCCACGTCAAAGCCATCCGCGGCTTGCAGATATCGCAGCAAAAAGCCGGCGTCATGCGCCGGCTCTTTCAATTCGCGATATAGCCCGTTCAGACCTTGACCAGCGGCCCCTTGGAAACCGGGCCCTTCGACCCGCCGCCCGGTGGCGGACCACCCGGTTTCGGCTTGCGCGGCGGTGTGCGCTTGCGCGCGCCCGGCAATTTCTCCGGCTTCGGCGTGACCGGTCCTTCGAGATATTCGAAGCCGATTTTTTCCAGATCCAGGCCTGCGACCGCTTCGTCCTTCACCACCACGACCCGAACGTGGCCGCCGCCTTTCAGCTTGCCGAACAGCACTTCGTCCGCCAGCGGCTTCTTGATGTGCTCCTGGATCACGCGGGCCATCGGCCGCGCGCCCATCTGCTCGTCGTAGCCGTGCTGAATAAGCCAGGCCTTCGCAGGCTCCGACAATTCGATGGTGACGTCGCGATCCGCAAGCTGGGCTTCCAGCTGCAGCACGAACTTCTCCACCACCATGCCGATCACCTCGGCATTGAGATGCGCGAACGAGATGATGGCGTCGAGCCGATTGCGGAATTCAGGCGCAAACTGCCGGTTGATCGCCTCGTGATCGTCGCCTTCCCGCTTGTTGCGCGTGAAGCCGAACGCCTGCCGCGCCAGATCGGCCGCGCCTGCGTTGGTGGTCATGATCAGGATGACATTGCGGAAGTTGACCGGCTTGCCGTTGTGGTCGGTCAGCTTGCCGTGATCCATGATCTGCAGCAGCACGTTGTAAAGATCCGGATGCGCCTTCTCGATTTCATCCAGCAGCACTACGCAATGCGGGTGCTGATCCACGCCATCGGTGAGCAGGCCGCCCTGGTCGAAGCCGACATAGCCCGGAGGCGCCCCGATCAGCCGCGATACGGTATGGCGCTCCATATATTCCGACATGTCGAACCGGATCAGTTCGACGCCGAGCGATTCGGCGAGCTGTTTTGCCACTTCGGTCTTGCCGACGCCGGTCGGGCCGGAGAACAAATAGGAGCCGATCGGTTTTTCCGGCTCGCGCAAGCCGGCGCGGGCCAGCTTGATCGAGGCTGCGAGCGCCTCGATCGCCTTGTCCTGGCCGAACACCACGCGCTTCAAGGTCTGCTCAAGATGCTTCAGCACCTCGGCGTCGTCCTTCGACACGCTCTTTGGCGGGATCCGCGCCATGGTCGCGATCGTGGTTTCGATCTCCTTGATGCCGATCGTCTTCTTGCGCCGGCTTTCGGGCAGGAGCATCTGCGCGGCGCCCGATTCGTCGATCACGTCGATCGCCTTGTCGGGAAGCTTGCGGTCGTGGATGTAGCGCGCGGAGAGTTCGACCGCCGCCTTGATCGCCTCGTTGGTGTATTTGAGCTTGTGGTAATCCTCGAAATAGGGCTTGAGCCCCTTCATGATCGCGATCGCGTCTTCGACCGTCGGCTCGTTGACGTCGATCTTCTGGAACCGGCGCACCAGGGCGCGGTCCTTCTCGAAATACTGCCGGTACTCCTTGTAGGTGGTGGAGCCGATGCAGCGCAGCGTCCCTGACGCGAGCGCCGGCTTGAGCAGGTTCGAGGCGTCCATGGCGCCGCCCGAGGTCGCGCCCGCTCCGATCACGGTGTGGATCTCGTCGATGAACATGATCGCGCCCGGATAGGCCTCAAGCTCCTTGATCACCTGCTTGAGGCGCTCCTCGAAGTCGCCGCGGTAACGGGTGCCGGCGAGCAGCGTGCCCATGTCCAGGCAGAACACGGTGGCGCCCTTGAGCACATCCGGCACCTCGCCGTGCACGATGCGGCGCGCGAGTCCCTCGGCGATCGCGGTCTTGCCGACGCCGGCCTCGCCCACGAACAGCGGGTTGTTCTTCTGCCGCCGGCAGAGCACCTGGATGCAGCGGCTGATCTCGGTATCGCGCCCGATCAGCGGGTCGATCTTGCCGTCGCGGGCCTTCTTGTTGAGGTTGATGCAATAGGCCTCGAGCGCGTCGCCCTTCTTCTTCGACTCGTCGCCGCTCTTGGTGTCGGTCTCCTCCTCGGCGCCGCGCACCGGCCGCGATTCCGACATGCCCGGCCGCTTGGCGATGCCGTGGCTGATGTAATTGACCGCGTCATAGCGGGTCATGTCCTGCTCTTGCAGGAAGTAGGCGGCATGGCTCTCGCGCTCGGCGAAGATCGCGACCAGCACGTTGGCGCCCGTCACCTCCTCGCGGCCGGACGACTGCACGTGGATGACCGCGCGCTGGATGACGCGCTGGAACCCGGCCGTGGGCTTGGAATCCTCGTTGCCGTCGCTGACCAGGTTCTCCAGCTCCGACTCCAGGTAGCCGGTCAGGCTGCGCCGCAGCTTGTCGAGATCGACGTTGCATGCGCGCATCACCGCCGCGGAGTCCTGGTCGTCGATCAGGGCGAGGAGGAGGTGTTCCAGCGTCGCATATTCATGATGGCGTTCGTTGGCCAGGGCCAACGCACGGTGGAGGGATTGCTCAAGGCTGCGCGAGAAGGTCGGCATGTCACGTCCTGTGATCAGTCGCTATATGGTCTCGGCGTTCCCTCTTTACCATGGTTCCCAGGCCCTTGCGGCCCCTACTTTTTTTCCATCACGCATTGCAGAGGATGCTGATGTTTGCGGGCAAAGTCCATAACCTGCGTCACTTTGGTTTCGGCGACCTCATAGGTATAGACGCCGCATTCGCCGATGCCGTGGTGGTGCACATGCAGCATAATCCGTGTGGCGGTCTCATGGTCCTTGTTGAAGAACCGCTCGAGCACCTGCACCACGAACTCCATCGGGGTGTAGTCGTCGTTGAGGATGAGGACGCGGTAGAGGCTCGGCCGCTTGGTCTGCGGCTTGGTCTTGCTGATGACGGCGGTGCCGGGCGCACCGGGTTCCCGGCGCTTGCGATCGTCGTCGGCCAGGCGCGGCTCGAGCCCGGGGAACCAACCAGCAGCGATCGCGTCACGGATTCTTCGGGTCATGGTTATCTTGCGCGCGGGGTCCATCGGGGGGAAGCCACAGGAACACTCGATCCCTCGGGACACATAATAATGGCCGCGCGCCCGGCGTGCCAGAGCGTCCCGCCCCCGAATCATTGGAGATTCGACGAAGACGCCGGCGCTCGGGACCTTTTGGCCGCCGGTCGGCGGTTAAACAACCGCAACCGGAATGCGGACAATTCGCGGCAAATTTGTCGGTAATTTTCCGGGTTTATCTCACAAAATTTCAAGTCGGGCGACGCATCATCAGGGAAATTACCAACAGGGAATTCCCGCACGGGGAACCACGACCATGCTGTTTGCCCGGTTTTTCAAGGACTGCAAGGCCGGCGTCGCGCCCCTGCTGGCGCTCGGGATCGTCCCCCTCGTCGGCTGCGTCGGGGCCGCGGTCGACTACAGCCGCGCCAATGCGGTGCGCACCGCCATGCAGTCCGCGCTCGATTCGACCGCGCTGATGCTGTCGAAGGACGCGCAGACCTTGAACGGCGTCCAGCTTAACAGCAAGGCAACGGCCTATTTCACGGCCATGTTCAGCCGACCGGAGGCCAGCAACGTCCAGGTCACGCCGCAATTCAGCAATCCGCAGCAGGGCAGCTTTGCGCTCGGGGTCACCGGGACCGCCAGGATCAATACCATGTTCTGGCGCCTGATCGGCCAGCCGCAGATCGACCTGACCGCCTATGGCGAGGTGATCTGGGGCATCAAGAAGCTCAATCTCGCACTCGCGCTCGACAATACCGGCTCGATGGCATCGAGCGGCAAGATGACGGCGCTCAAGCTGGCCGCCCACAGCCTTCTGACCACGCTCAAGACTGCCGAGAAGACCCCGGGCGACATCAAGGTGTCGATCGTCCCCTTCGCGACCGACGTCAACGTCGGCACCGGCAACGTCAACGCGTCGTGGATCGATTGGACGGACTGGAACGAGGTCAACGGCAGTTGCAGCAGCAACAGCTACACCACCAAGACGACCTGCGAGTCGCACAACAAGACCTGGACCCACCATAATCACAACACCTGGAATGGTTGCGTGAACGACCGCGACCAGAACAACGACGTGTCGAACAGCGCAGCGGTCGCCGGCAGTTCGGCGACGATGTACCGGGCCCACCAGGCCGCGGCCTGCCCGGCCTCGATGATGCCGCTGTCCTATGACTGGACCGCGCTCAACAGCAAGGTCGACGCGATGACGCCGACCGGCAACACCAACGTCACCATCGGCATGCAGATGGCCTGGCAAACGCTGTCGCCGGTGGCGCCGTTCAGCGCACCGTCGCCCGCGCCCGACCTGGACAAGGTCCTCATCCTGCTCACCGACGGCGACAACACCCAGAACCGCTGGTCGTCGACGCAGTCGGTGATCGACGCCCGCACGCAGAAGGTCTGCGACAACGCCAAGGCCGACAACATCAAGGTCTACACGGTGCGCGTGATCAACGGGAATGCGTCGCTGCTGCAGAGCTGCGCCACCAAGCCGGAGATGTACTACGACGTCCAGCAGGCGAGCCAGCTCAACAGCGTCTTCAGCTCGATCGCGCAGAAACTCGCCAATCTCCGCATCTCGAAATAACGGGCGGTTGCGAAGGTCCGGCGCTGCTGCTCCCGCCCCGCCGCGCGCCCGGGCCGGCATCCTTAAAGAATGTATCGCGGATACTCGACGATTTTACTGAAGGCTTTAGCGTTCATAAAGATGATTTCGAAGAACAGATGAATTCTTTTGCTGCAATGCTTGTGCAACGTGGATTTCACATCGAGCTTTACGCTGTTTTCACACCTCCGGTTTACGAGTGGCCGGCAAGGTTCAAGCAACGGTGAAGACCATGACAGCCCGGGATCTGATCGGAAAACTCCGCAACCGCTTGCGCAACTTTGGCGCCGCCCAGGGCGGCAACGTCGTGCTGACGTTCGCGCTCTCCACCATCCCGATCATCGGCTTCGTCGGCACCGCCGTCGACTACAGCCGCGCCAACTCGGCCAGGACCGCGATGCAGGCAGCGGTCGACTCGGCGGCGTTGATGCTGTCCAAGGATGCGTCATCGCTGACCAGCGCGCAGCTTTCCGCGAAGGCCGCCAGCTATTTCAACGCCCTGTTCAACCGGACCGAGGTCATCAACATCGTCCTCACGCCGACCTTCACCAACCCGCAGGCCGGCAACTTCAAGCTCGATCTCGCGGCGACGGGCAAGGTGCCCACGACCTTCACGAAGGTGTTCGGCCAGCAGAACCTCAACATCAACGTGAGTTCAGAAGTGATGTGGGGCATGCGCAAGCTCGAGGTTGCGCTGGCGCTCGACAATACCGGGTCGATGGCGTCGAGCGGCAAGATGACGAACCTGAAGGCGGCAGTCCACACCCTGCTGACGACACTGAAGAATGCGGCGAAGACGCCGGGCGACGTCAAGGTCGCGATCATCCCGTTCGACACCACCGTCAACCTGGGCACCAGCTACAAGAACAACATCTGGTTCGAATACGGAAGCCTGAGTTGCGGCTGGAGCTCCTGCACCAGCAGCAGCTGGAAAAACTATTGGGAAGGCTGCGTCCGCGACCGCACCTATCCCTATGACGTGCAGGACGATCCACCGAACATCAACAACACGGCAACGCTCTATCCCGTCTACGACTGCGGTTCGCTGGCGCAGTTGATGCCGCTCACCTACGACTGGGAGGCATTGAACGACAAGGTCGACGACATGTCGCCGAACGGCAACACCAACGTCACTATCGGGCTGGTGTGGGCGTGGCACGCGCTGACTGCGCAGGCGCCGCTGTCGGAGGCGACGGCGCCCGCCCCCGACCTCGACAAGGTGATCATCCTGCTGACCGATGGCGACAACACCGAGTCGTGGAAAAATTCCAACAATTCCAAGGTGACGAGCCAGTCCTCGATCGACGCCCGCACGACGCTGGCCTGCACCAACATCAAGGCCGCCAATATCCGGCTCTATACGATCCGCGTGATCGACGGCAACGCGTCGCTGCTGCAGGGTTGCGCGACCAATCCGACCATGTACTTCGACGTGCAGCAGGCGAGCCAGCTTACCGGCGTGTTCGGCGCCATCGCCCAGAACCTCGCCAACCTGCGCATCGCCAAGTAAACCAGCCGTCGCAAGCGGCGCCGAGCCATCGCCGCAAGTCGGGCAACCCGGCTTGCGGCGTTTCGTTTTTCAGACCTACCGGGCCGCCGCCGTGCGGTACTGCGACTGCCATCTGGCCGTCATCGCGGCGCGCGGGACTTCCTGCCCGCGCAGGAAGACCTTGTTGATGCGCCGGGTGTTGGAAATGCTCTCCAGCGGATTGGCATCGAGCACAACGAAGTCCGCGCTCCGGCCCGGCGCCACCATGCCGGTATTGACCTTCGCGATCTCGGCGGAATCGCGGGTCGACGCGACGATCGCCTCGCCCGGCGTCATGCCCATCGCGACATAGCTTTCGATCACCGTGTGGTTGAAGAAGCCGATCAGGTGCCGGCTCTGGCCGGTGTCGGTCCCCATCACGACCTTCATGCCGGCCGCGCGCAGCTTCATCATGTTGGCGCCGTCCTCCGCCAGCGCCGTGCGCGCGCGCTCGACGGCGGCCGGCGTCATCTTCGCCAGCGGTTCGGCCCAGTATTCCTGGATGTCGCGGGCCGAATAGGATTCCTTGAGCAACGGGTCGTCGAGCCACGCCGGGCGCGGCCCTTGCGAGCTCATCCAGGCGGTCTGCAGCCCAGGCGTCACCCACATGGTCGGATAGAAGTTCCGCGCGATGCGGTCCTTGACGATGCCGATGACCTCGTCGTCGACGTGGTCGCCCATGCGGACGGGTACGTGCAGCCAGCCTTCGACGCCGGCGCGTAGCAGTTCCTTGGCGTCGCTGAGCTTGACGTTGTGGACGCCGACCGGAACGCCGTGCTTGTGCGACTCTTCGGTGATCGCGCGATAGAGCTCCGGCGGCAGCGTCTTCATCTTGCCATCGCGGTCGTCGACCCAGAACTTGATGAACTCGGGCTTCATGCGGACATAGTCGGCGACGGCCGCGCGCACGTCCTCGACGGTGGAGACCGGATACATCACGTCGGCGCGCGAGCGATGGCCCTGCGCGCCCGCGCCCGGCCAGGACATGCCGGCGCCCGAGGTCTTGAACAGCGCCGCGCCGGGCACGACCTCCCCGCTCATCCGCACCGGTACGTCGCCCCAGCCGGTGCGTCCGCCTTTCATGTCGCTGCGGTCGACCAGGTCGCCGACGCCGACCACCGCGCCGACGCCGTGATAGGCGAGCCGCTGCAGATGATCGATCAGGTTCTCGCGCGTGAAGGTTTCCTTCGACATGGTCCCGGCGGCGACGTCCTGATAGCCGAGGTGGCCATGCAGATCGACCATCGTCGGCATCACGGTCTTGCCGGTGAGGTCGATGCGCGTCGCGCCAGCCGGGACCTGCATGTCGGCGCGGCGGCCGACCGCGGTGAAACGGTTGTTCTCGACCATGAAGGCCGCGTTCTCGATGGTGGCGCCATCGCCGGTGATGAGGCGGGCGCCTTCGTACACCGTCACGCCCTGGCTGTTCGCTTGCGACGGCGCGCCGACCGCGAAGGCAAGACACGCTGCGTGGAGCAGATAGGACGTCTTGTTCGCTCGTTTCATGGAAGCCTCCCTGGATGCCTGGACACGTTGAGCTACTTGGCCGGCAGCGTCGTCAATCCCTTGAACACGAACTTCTGGATGCGCTTGCCGTCCTGAACTTCCGTGACGTAGAGGTTGCCTTTCGAATCCACGTTCATGTGATGCATGACGTAGAATTCGCCGGGCGCCACGCCGTTGCGTCCGAAGGAATCGAGCGGCTCGAGCGTCTTGCGATCGAGGATCCAAACGCGCGCCGGGCTGCGCGAAGCCACATAGAGGAACCGCTGCTCCGGGTCGTGCGAGAACGCCGTGCTGGCGACCGTCTGGCCGTTGCCGCAATGCGGCGCCTCGCAATAGCGGTCGATGAACACCTGGGTAACGTATTTGCCCTCGATCGTGAAAACCTGCACCCGCTTGCCGCCGCGGTCGGAGACATAGACGAGGCCGTCGTTCGACACGCGCACCGCATGCACGGGCTGCACGAACTGCTCGGGACCGCGCCCGGTGGCTTCCTTGGCCGGGATGCGCTGGTCCTCGGGCACTTTCGGTGGCGTCGCGACGGTATCGAGCGGCTCGTTGCCGAAGGCGCCCCACATCCGCTTGAACGCGCCGGTGTCCGCATCGAACACGATGATGCGCCGGTTGCCGTAGCCGTCCGCGACGAACAGCTCGTTGGTCGGAGAATAGACGAACGTGTCGGCGGCCTCCTTGACGTTCTGGGTGTCCTTGTTGCCTTTGCTGGCGCTCTTCTTGCCGATCTGCATCACGAACTTGCCGGCCTTGGTGAACTTGACCAGGTGGTTGTCGGTCTTGCCGTTGCCGCCGAGCCAGACGAAGCCCTTCGGGTCCGCGTAGATGCCGTGCTCGACCTCGGGCCAGTCATAGCCTTCGCCCGGACCGCCCCAGCCCTGGATGAAATTTCCCGCCTCGTCGAATTCCAGCACCGGGGGCGCCACCATCCCCTTCGCCTTCTGGTCGGCGCGCACGGTGCTCGGACGCTGCAGGATCCAGGCGTGGCCCTGGTCGTCGATCGAAACGCTGGAGACCTGCCCCCATACCCATTGGGCCGGCAGCTTGGGCCAGGACGGGTCGACCTCGAACCTGGGGACTTCGCGCCCCGGCGTCGGGAGCGGCTGCCCCCGGACGATCAAGGGTGTTGCCGCCAGGCCCAGGCAAGCGACAACGACCACGCGCCATGCCCTCACCGCGGCGAAGACTTCCGCGACCGAGCGGATGACGGCCGTTACAGCCAGTGCTGTCGTGCGCATGACGAACCTCCCCTCAAAGTCGACCGTTCTTGGCCGATCATTTTTTTGCGAGCCGCATCTTATCGGGGAAAGCAGCCGCAGGCTATGTGCATCGGACCTGGCGACGGCGCTGATCGCCATCGGCCCTCACGGCCCGGGGTGATCGTAATCGTGTCCGCCGTGGCTTCCGGCCACCGTTGAAACCGCGTATCCTCACCGCCAGCCAGCAAGACCCGTTGCATCGAAAAATCATCCCGACAACGGCCGAAAAAGCGTCAAGCGGATGAACCCATGGGAGACCAACCGATGAAACTCAAGCATGCCACGCGAAGCATGGCCGCAGGACTTGCAGCAGGCGCCATGCTGATCGCCGCGTCCGCCGCTCAGGCGCAAGGCGATCGCGGCTCGGTGCAAGGGGTCGTGAACGATGCCTCCGGCAAGCCGATCACCGGCGCCTTCGTCAAGCTCAAGAACGACGTCCGCCGTTTGACCTTCATGGTCGTCAGCCAGGACGGCCGGTTCGAAGCCAAGGACCTGCCTCCGGGCACGTACCGGGTGCAGGGCGTCGGCGCCGGCTATCAAAGCGACTGGTTCGACAATGTGACGGTCGCGGCCGGCGACAGTGCAAAGGTTGGCCTGGCGCTCACCAACAAGCAGGGCCCGGCGCTGGCGCCGGCGTGGCCGCAGCGCATCCCGGAGGCCGAGGTCCTCAAGGCATCCAAGGACCCGAAGGATCTGCCGGCAGGCGAAGGCCGGGAACTCGTCGCCGAGAAGTGCAACTCCTGCCACAACCTGATGCGCGTCGTGGTCAAGCGCTCGAACGCGGATCACTGGAGCCACACCGTCACGCGAATGCGCACCCGCATGGTGGTCGCGTCGGTTCCCGACCTGAGCGATGCGGAAGCGGCGACGATCGTGAAATACCTGGTCGCCCACTTTCCGGAGGTGCAGCCCTACGACGGCAACAGCCGGCTGCCGCGCACGGTGCTGGCCGGCAAGGCGCTGAAATACCGCGCCGTGACCTACGACCTCGTCAACACCCACGCCGAGCCGCACGACGTGGCCATGGACCCGCACGGCAATGCCTGGGTGTCGGAACGCGCCGGCAAGCTGGGCAAGCTCGACGCCAAGACGCTGGAGTTCACCGAATACGATACGCCGCCCGGACCGGCGTCGAAGGACCGTCAAAGCCTGGGCAATCCGCAGATCGACGCCAAGGGCATCCTGTGGGTCGCCGACGGGCCGAACAGTCGCTGGCTCAGCTATGACACGTCGAACGGCAAGTTCCTCGCCTTCGCGTTCCCGCGCGGCAAGGGCCCGGCCGGCGGCAACAGCATGGCACTGCATCCGGACGGCACGGTCTGGGCGACCGGCGGCAACAAGGAGGCGCGCCAGCTCATTCCCGAAAAGGTGGAATTCAAGTTCTACGAATCGCCCAACGCCAAGCATCAACCGCTGCCGGGCGCCTACGGCATCGCGGTCGCGGGCGACGGCTCGGTGTGGTGGGCCGAAGACGAAGCCGACATGATGGTGCGCGCGGATCCGGGCACCGGCAAGGTCGAAGCGTTCAAAATCCCCTATCAGGGCCACGCCTATCCGCGCCGCATGAACAGCGATGCCAACGGCGACCTCTGGGTGGCGCTCTGGAACGCCGGCAAGCTCATGAAGATCGACCACAAGACCCGCCAGATGACCATCTACACGCCGCCCACGGCGACGGGCGGCAACTACTCGGTCGTGGTGGACAAGACCAACAACTACGTCTGGGTGGCCGAGCACCAGGTCGACAAGATCGCCCGCTTCGATCCCAAGACCGAAGAGTGGGTCGAATTCCCGTTGCCCGAAGCGGAGTCCGATCCGCGCCGGATCGACATCGACCCGACCAACCCGAACCGCATCTTCTTCAGCGGCAACACGCCGGGCCGCATGGGCTTCGTGGAGGTTCTTCCCTAGCAACGGCTGCGATCGCACCCCTGTAAAAACGGGCCAACAAAAACGGGCCAGGTCTGCAGAGACTTGGCCCGTTTCGACTTGGCCCGTTTCGATTTGGCCCGTTTCACGCCGCTTAAACCTTCACGCGCATGGCCGGCGGCCTGCCCTGCCCGCCGGTGCCGGCACGTCGATCAGCCTGCGCTCCGGCTTTTATCGGCTGGCCGTCGTCATTCCCTTGAACGTCAGCTTCTGCATCCCGGCGCCGGTCGCGGCCACGAAGATGTTGCCCTTCGAATCGGCCGCGATCTGGTGGCCGCCGCCGACCTTGCCCGGGTCGACCGAGCCGACCGCGGTCAGCGTCTTGCGGTCCACGATCGCAATGTCCTTGCCGTTGCCGACGTAGAGGAACTGCTGTTCGGCATCGTGCGACAGCGCCACGTTGCGTGCGAACGGCGTGTCGGTCTTGACCAGCTGCTTGACGAACTTGCCGTCGCTCGTGAACATCTGGACGCGCCGGTTTTCACGGTCCGCCACGTAGACGGTGCCGTCCTTGGACACGCGCAGCGCGTGCACGATGCTCAGGTTCGAAGGTCCCTGCGGATCGGAGAAGTCGGGCTTCGGAACGTTCTCGCAACTGTCGTCGTCGACCGGCTTGTTGCCGAAGGCTCCCCACATGCGCTTGAACGCGCCGCTATCCGCGTCGAACACGATGACGCGGTGATTGCCGTAGCCGTCGGCGACGAAGGCTTCGTTGGTGGGCGCATGCACCCACACGTCCGCCGCGCGATGCACATTGGCGGGGTCGGCGTTGCCCTTGCTCTGGTTGCTCTTGCCGATCTGCAGCACGAACTTGCCATCCTTGTCGAACTTCAAGAGCTGGTCGTCGGCCACCGGCTTCAGCCCCGGCAGCTTGAGGCCGGGACAATTGTTCCCGCCGATCCACACGAAGCCCTTCGGATCGATGTGAATGCCGTGCTCGCGCTCGACCCATTCATAGCCGCTGCCGGGTCCGCCCCAGGCCTTCACGAAGTTGCCGGACGGATCGAACACCAGGACCGGCGGCGCCGCCTTCGCCAGGTCGTCGCCTTTGAGCGTGCGCGGACGGTGCAGAAGCCAGACATTGTCCTGCGCGTCGACGGCGAAGCTCGAGACGTCGCCGAGCTTCCACTTGTCCGGCACCTTCGGCCAGCCGTCTTCGAGCGCGAAGGTGGGCAGGCTGCGGGTCTGCGCCGGCGCCGGCGTGGCAAGGAACGAGGTCGTCGCCGCGACGGCGGCAACCACGGACGCGAGCAGAACGGAATGACCGAGATGTTTCATTGTGTCCTCCCTTGTGGTTCGTTTTTTGGATGATCCCACGTCGCGCGCTCGATCGCGATGCGGCCTATCGCGTCGAAGCGCCGCCGCCGGATTCCGACTTCCACTTGGCCGCCAGGGTCGCGCGCGGGATTTCCTGCCCGCGCAGGTAGACTTTGTCGATCCGGCGCGTGTTGCCGATGTTGTCGAGCGGATTGGCGTCGAGCACCACGAAGTCGGCGCTCTTGCCCGCCGCCACCGCGCCGAGCTGGTCGAGCCGCATCGCCTGCGCGGTGTTGCGCGTGCCGACCCCGAGGGCCTGCATCGGCGAAAGCCCCGCCTTCGTCACCAGGAGGTCCAGCTCGATATGCGAGCCGAGGCCGAAATACTGGCCGCCCGTCACGCCGCCGGTGTCGGTGCCGAGCGCGAGCCGCGCGCCGGCCGCGTTGAGCTTGGCGATGTTGCGCAGGCTGACGGCGGCGCGCGCGTGCGCCCGCTCCTCGCCCTCCGCCTCCGGCTTGCTCATGTTCGGCTTGGGCGTGAACGAATCGCTCAGGAGCCGGATCTCTTCCGGCGAGAACGTGTCGCGCAGCAACGGCTCGTCAACCCAAGCCGGCTTCGAAGTGTAGAACGTGCGGCGCTCGCCCCACAGCGTCTGCTGGAAGAACACCTGCGGCCGCTGCTTGAGCAGCGCCAGCATCTCGTCGTCGATCTCCTTGTCGCGCACCATATGAGCGAACCCGTCGACGCCGGCGCGCACCAGATCCTTGGCGTCGGCCAGATCGACGATGTGTGCGTAGACATGGATGTCATGCCGATGGGCCTCGTCGATGATCGCGCGATAGAGGTCGGGCTTGAGCTTCTCGACCGTGCCGTTGCGGTCGTCTACCCAGACCTTAACCATGTCGGCTTTCTTGGCGGCGAGTTCCTGAACGTAGCCGCGCGCCTGCGCCTCGGTCGTGACGCCGTACGCCGAATCCCGCATCGGACCGCCGGGGCCGGCGTTCGGCATGCCGAAGCCACGGCCGGCCGTGCGAAACAGCGCGCCCGGTCCCGCTTCGGCACGAAGCTGATAGGCCAGGTCGCTGCGGGCGGTGCCGGCTTCCAGGATCGCGCCGACGCCGTAGAAGGCGAAGCGGTCGAGGATATCGGCGAGGTTTTCGCGGGTGTAGTTGCCGGTGCCGAAATCGAGGCCGCGGCGGTAGCCCATGTGGACGTGTGCGTCGATGAGCGCGGGCATCACGGTCTTGCCCGAGAGGTCGACGCGCGCCGCGCCGGCAGGCACCGCCACTTCACCGCGCCGGCCGACCGCCGTGAAGCGGTTGTTCTCGACCACGAAAGCCGAGCTGTCGATCACGCCGCCGTCGCCGGTGATGAGGCGGGCGCCTTCGAACACTGTCGCGGAGGCCTGGCTCCTGACCTCGGTGGCGGTGCCCGCCACCAGCGCCAGACCTATTGCGAACAGCAGACACGACGGCGTGCGGCGCGCCCGAGCCATGATGACCTCCCCGACACGATTATTTTTCTAACGAGGTCGCAGCGTAGCCCAAATCCGGCGCCGCCACGATGCCCGTCATCATGCGCGAGCGGCATGTCCTCCCTCGCGGCACGCGTTGCGGCGGCGCGTCCTAAACGACAAAAGCCCGACCAAACGGCCGGGCCCCGTCGTGCAACATGGAGCGCGATTACTTTACGGCGCCGACCTTGGCCATGTAGCCTTCGAACGGCTTATAGGCCTCCTGCGCAAGACCGGCGTAGAGCTCGCCGAGCTTCGCGGTCTGCGACACGAAGTTCTCGTAGGCGCTCTTGGCGTACTCGCTCTGGACCTCGAACACCTTGTCCAGCGACTTGGCGCCGAGCAGCTTCTCGCTGGCCGCCGTGCCCTGCTCGAAGGCCTTCTTCGAGAAGTCGGCGAGCTCGGCCGCGATTGCCTGCATGCCCTTCGACACGACGCCGAGGGACGTCATCGTCGCGTTCATGTTGTCGGTGCTGAGCTTCTGCACATCCTCAAAGTTCTTAACCATAATAGTGCCTTTCCCGGCCGGTCCGGCCGCCTGGTGCCACGCGCGAGCCGCGATGGCCTTCTGGCCATTTGACCGGCGTTGAGTGAAATATATTGCACTGCACAAAAAAGTCAAGAGCGCCGCTGCAGCGCAATAGCCGGGGCGAGTCGCTTAACGTTTTGGCAATTCCGCTCCCCTAGCGTTCTCGACTGTGCTGTTGCGGTAACGGTTTGTGTCTTTGTGGGTACATCGGGCGTAGACGGCTTGACAAAAACCCGGGGACGAAACGCCGACTGCGGTCGAGGCCCGAAAATAGCCTCTTTTGACCGCTCACTTGGCCCGCAAACGCGCGAAGAAAACAGGGGTCGGGTGCTTGTGGGAGAGCACCTCGCAAAGAGGACGGGGGATTTGCATGCTGTGTATGCGTACCGGAGCCCCGCACGGGCTCCGCTGGGGCGTATTGTCACTCACGACCCTCATCGCCATTGTCGCCATAACGAGCGATGACGCCGACGCGCGCCGCCGGCGCTCGTCGGCCGGCAGCTACAGCCCGCCATCGGCCTCGATCGTCGTCGATGCCAACACCGGCGCGGTGCTGCAGTCGTCCAATCCGGATGCGCTGCGTCATCCGGCCTCGCTCACAAAAATCATGACGCTCTACCTGCTGTTCGAACAGTTGGAGCAAGGCAAGCTCAAGCTCGACAGCCCGTTGGCGGTCTCCGATCACGCGGAGGATCAATCGCCCACCAAGCTCGGCCTTGAAGAAGGACAAACCATCAAGGTCGAGGAAGCGATCAAAGGAATGGTGACGCGCTCGGCCAACGACGCCGCGGTCGTCGTCGCGGAAGCCATCGGGGGTTCGGAAACCGAATTCGCCAAGCTGATGACGCGCAAGGCCAATGCGCTCGGCATGAGCAAGACCGTCTACCGCAACGCCTCCGGCCTGCCCGACGACAGCCAGGTCACCACCGCGCGCGACCAGTCGATCCTGGGACGCGCCATCCAGGAGCGTTTCCCCGTCTACTACAAGTACTTCCAGACTCACTCCTTCACGTTCCGCGGTCAGCAGATCGGCAACCACAACCGGTTGCTCGGGCGCGTCGAAGGGGTGGACGGCATCAAGACCGGCTTCATCCGCGCCTCGGGCTTCAATCTGGTCACGTCCGTGCACCGCAACAACCGCTACCTGGTCGCCGTCGTGCTCGGCGGATCGAGCGCCGGCAGCCGGGACGCCCGCATGCGGTCGCTGCTGGAACAGCACATGGCCGAAGCTTCGGCCAAGCGCACTGCGCCCATGGTCGCGGAGATCGGCTCACGGCCGGAGGGCAAGCCCGCGCCGAATCCCGTGGTGGTAGCAGCAGCCGCCCCGGCTGAACCGGCTCCGAAGGCGCAAGGCAAGGACAGCCAGCGCTACACGGTCGCCAGTTCGACCAGCACGCCGGTGCGCCTCGATCCGCCTTCGACCGCCGCGATCCCGGCGCCGCGCGCCGCTCCCGGCTCGACCGATCCGATCCGCCCGGTGGCGGTGAAGACGCTCAACGTCAAGCCGGGCGGCATCCAGACCGCCTCGGTCATGCCGTTCCCGATGCCCACGTTCCCGCGCGCCGCCGCAGAACCGCCGAGCGAGCCGGAACCCGCCAAGACCGAACCGGCGCCGACGCGGCGTGTCGCGCCCGTGCGCGCCGCCGCCGTCACCCCTCCTCCCGCGGTCGTCGAAACCGCGCCGGCCGTGGCCGCCGCGTCGCCGAAGGCGCATGCCGGCTGGATCATCCAGGTCGGGGCCTATCCGACCGAAGAGACCGCCAAGCAGCAACTCGCTTCTGTGAAGAGCAAGGCCGCGCGCCTGCTCGCCGCGGCCGATGCCTTCACCGAGGCCACGCACAAGGGCAGCACGACCTACTATCGAGCCCGCTTCGCCGGCCTCAACCAGGACCAGGCGGAGGCCGCATGCAAATATCTCAAGCGTAACGACGTCGACTGCCTGGCCGTAAAAAACTGACGTCGGTCGCCCCCGGGAAGCTTCAGACAGGAGAAACAGGAGCCGCCAAGTAACCGTTGAGTTCGGAGTAGATCAGCGATGGCGGCGCAAAAGGACGTCCTTGGCCTCATTCACGCGGGCCGCGAGATACGTCGACCCCCCTTGGTCGGGATGCAGTTTCTTCATCAGCGTGCGATGGGCGCGTCCGATGTCCTCGGCGCTCGCCCCCGGATGCAGGCCAAGGATCTGATAGGCCTCCTCTTCCGTCATTTTGCCGCTCGACCACGCGCGGCTCGGCCCCGTTGCCGCATCGCCCTGCACGTTGTCACGCCAGCGGGGCTCCCGGCGGTCAAGATAAGCCATCAATAGCGCGCGGCTCTCCTCGTCGATCTCGCGAAGGAAACCGGTCAGCACCGCGATCGCGAGCGCGTCGAGGTCGGCGCCTTCCTGCGGGCCGGCGAGAATGCGCCCGCGCATGGCGCCGGTGTCGTGATCGAGCTCCATTTCCACGAAGGCCGAGCGCACGCGCGAGGTCTGGCCGGGGCTCTTGCGGGTGCGCTGGAAGATGCCGGCCGCGCCCAGCGGCAGCCATCCCAGCAGCCCGAGCCCGGTGAGGCCGAGCGGGATCGCCAGCCCGATCTGGCCGCGCGACATCAGGAAGGCGGCGCCGCCGAGCGCGCCGACGCCGCCCACCATCTTGACCACGGGCGCCAGCTTGTGCGGGTTGGCGTTCGCAAACGCGTTCATCGCCAGCAACACCAGCGCAAGCACCACGACGCCGATGATGATCGTGGCCATCGCTATCTCATCTGCCCGATCAGCTTCATCGCGCCGGCGTCGCGCCGGGCCGAGAGATCGGCGAGCGCGCGCATGCCGCCGGCCGCATAGGCGGCGGCCGCGCGCAAGAGCTCGCGAATCTGGTGCGCAGCGCCCGGATCGAAGCGGCAATAGGCGCCGCGCGTGAGCCGCGCGATCTCGCGGAACGCCTGTTCGGCGACGGTGTCGTAGCCCTCCTGGAACATGAAGGCGGGCACCCCGAGGAGGCCGAGCTCGCCCGCCGCCTGGCAGAGGTCGTCGAGCTTCTCTTCCATGGCGTCGCCCACGAACACCACGGCCTGCACCCTCGTCTTCTCGCTCTCGCGCCGCGCATGGGCGATCACCTTGCGGATCTGGGTGTGGCCGCCGCGGCAGTCGATCTTCTCCATCAGGCCGGCGAGCCGCTCCGCCTGCGACACCCAAGGCGAGGCCCGGCACTCGGTCAGGCCGCGGTAGTACAGAAGCTGCACGTCGAGGCCGCCGATCGATGCCGCCTCGCGGAACATGTCGGCCTGCAGCTTGCAGGCGGTGTCCCACAGCGGCTGCCGGCTCATGGTGGCGTCGAGCGCGAAGATCAGCCGCCCGCGCTGGCCGGGCGCGGTGGTGGGCGCCAGCCCCTTCACGGCGGCGAGGAACGCGTCGATCTCCGCGCGCGGAGACGCGGCCGCCGGCGTCTTCGGCGAGTGCGTCGACGGCTTGTCGCTGGGATTTTGCGCCATGGGTCCCGTGCCGGCGGCCATTCCGCCGACCCTAAGGTGGCCCCACGCGGGCGCGGGTGCAATGGTCGCGCCGGCTGGCTCGCGAAGCCTCAGTTTTCCAGCAGGTCGTGGACTTCGAGCGGCTTGTCCTGCTGGGAAAACCACTCCGCGCGCGCCGCCGCCCGGCGCTGGCCGCGCTCGTCGAGCGGCAGCTTGAGCGTGTCGATCAGCTTCATGACCTCCTGGCGCGCGGTCACGTGTGCGAGGTTCGGCCGCATGCCCAGCGTGTCCTCGTCGAGATTGTCGAGCGCGGTCAGCCCGCGCGGGAAGAACTCGCGGTAGATCACGCGCTCGGCGAAGCCGTCGACACAGCGGAAGCCGAGGTGGGCCGAAAGCTGGCTCAGCCCCTCCCCGACCAGCCGTTTGTTGCGAGACCCGAGCATCGAGAGCCGGTTGCGCACCACGACCCAGTCCATGCGCGCGCCGTCGATCAGCCGGCGCTGCCGGCGGGCGTCGCGCACCATCTCGGCATAGTGGCTTTCGCCGGTGACCGCGAAGCTCGTGGCATCGACGACGCCGAGCACGTCGAAGTCGACGAAACTGTCGTTGAGCGGCGTGATCAGCGTGTCGGCCATGGAATGGGCCAGCCGCATCAGGTAGCTGTCGGTGCCCGGCGTATCGACCACGACGAAGTCGTGGGTCTGCTCGACCGACGAGACCGCGTCGGCAAAGCCCGCGAATTCGATCGCCTCGTTCTCGTCGAGCTTGAGGGTGGTGCCGCGCGCGATGCAGAAATGGATCGGGATCTTGAGCTCGAGCTTGGCGCGCGCCGCCCAGGCGCGGCGGTTCTCCATATAGTGGGTGAAGCTCTTCTGGCGCGAATCGAGATCGATCGTCGCCACCCGCTGACCGCAATTCATCAGGGCGACCGCGACGTGCATGGCGGTTGTCGATTTGCCCGAGCCACCCTTCTCGTTGCCGAGCACGACGACGTGCGCAGACGCGGGTCGCCGCGTACTCGCCTGTACCAACACTGACGCCTCCATCACTGCGTCGCATTCCTATCCGCCCCGGTTCGAGGGTCAAGCCGGCGGCTTCCGTCGGCTAGGTTAATAGTTAATTAAAGACGTGCATTTGCCGCCGGCGCCTTGCTAATTTGCGCGCCGCTGCGAGGCTTTCGAACCCTGAAAAGGTGGCGCCCATGTCCCGTCGACCGCGCGTCGTGCGTACCGTTGCGGCGCTGCGCCGTGCCGTGGCCGCCTGGCGCGCCGAGGGCGACAAGATCGCGCTGGTCGCGACCATGGGCGCGCTGCATGACGGGCACCTGGCGCTCATCACGATGGCGAAGCGCCGGGCGCGGCGCAGCGTCGTCTCGATCTTCGTCAACCCGGCGCAGTTTGCGCCGAACGAGGATTTTGCGAGCTATCCGCGCGATCTCGATGCCGATCTCGCAGCGCTCGCCGCGACCGGCGCCGACCTGGTCTTTGCGCCGCCGGCCGCGGCGATGTACGGCCCCGGATTTGCAACCCGCATCGTGCCGGAAGGACCGGCCAAGGCCCGGCTCGAGGATGCGTTCCGTCCGCATTTCTTCGCCGGCGTCGCCACCGTCGTGGCCAAGCTCCTGGTGCAGTGCGCTCCCGACGTCGCCGTGTTCGGCCAGAAGGATTACCAGCAGCTCAAGGTGATCGAGCGGCTGGTGACCGATCTCGACCTGCCGGTGAAGATCGTCGGCGCCGCGATCGTGCGCGAAGCGGACGGCCTCGCGCTCTCGTCGCGCAACGCCTATCTGGCGGCCGCGGAACGCGCCGCTGCGCCGGCGCTCTACCGCGCGCTGCGCGACTGCGCGGTCCGCATCGCCCGCGGCGAGCCGATCGCGCGCGTGCTCGACGAAGGCGGCGCCGCCATCGAGCTCGCCGGCTTCCGGCTGGATTATGTCGAGGCGCGCAACGCGCAGACCCTGGCGAAGGTCGCGAGCGCGCAGGACGGGCCGCTCCGGCTGCTCGCCGCGGCGCGCATCGGGCAGACGCGGCTGATCGACAATGTCGCCGTGTGACATCCCAGAGTGCATCCGGTTTCGGGGGGCTTCCCGCTCATTCCCGCGCAAGCGGGAATCCAGGACTCGCTTGCTCTGATTCCTCGATCTCTTGCCCTGGGTCCCCGCTTGCGCGGGGAACGAGCGCAGGTGGACCGGTTCAACATGCCAACGTGAGCCCGACGTGTCCCGGACGCGGTGCAGCGCGCAGCCCTTGCGCAGCGCTGCACCGCAGATCCGGGACCGCCAAAGACCGAGATTGGAAACGGTCCCGGGTCCGCAGCGCATCACTGCGTGCTGCGCTGCGCCCGGGACACGCAAGCGGCTCTCGGATTCCCGCTTTCGCGGACTCTGGGTCCCCGCTTGCGCGGGGACGAGCGCACGATGGACCGGTTCAACATGCCAACGTGAGCCCGACGTGTCCCGGACGCGGTGCAGCGCGCAGCACTTGCGCAGCGGTGCACCGCAGATCCGGGACCGCCACGATGGAGATTGGAACGGTCCCGGGTCTGCAGCGCATCACTTCGTGCTGCGCTGCGCCCGGGACACGCCAGCGGCTCTCGGATTCCCTACAGCAGCCCGAGCTCGCGCAGCTCGCGGCGCATCGTCTCCGGCATGTCCTTGGCGCCCGGGGCGGCGCGGTCGAGGTCGCGCGGCGCCTCCTTGGCGTCGAGATAGCACCAGCCCTGGAACGCGCGCCACGGCCGCGGCGCGACCGCGACGACGTTGGGTTCGAGCACGATCTGGCAGCGGCCGATGCCGGCCTTGTCGACATAGGGGCGCACGTCGATGAGCCGCTGCCGGCACATCACCTCGCCGCGGATCACCCAGTACAGCGAGCCGCCGTCGACGAGTTCCGGTGCGCGCTTGGGCGCCATGCGCGTTCGATGCACGTGCTCGGTCTTCCGGCTGCTGCTGCGGCTGCGGCGGCGTTTCTCGCGGATCCAGTCCTCGAGATCCTTGACCGAGTCACAGCCGACGCAGAGCTTGATGAGATGGAGTGCCACGCAAAACCTTCGCCGCCAATGTGGGCGAAATCTTAGCGCAGACAGCGCGCGCCGCCACGGCGCGTCCGAGTTATCCTCAAATGGTTCCGGCTACTGGGCACTCGCCGAGGCCGGCGCCGCGCGCGCCGCGCCGAGGTCGACCGGCGTCCGCCCCTGCGCGGCCGGCTGACCCGGCGCCGGCGGCTTGCGCGGCGGTGTCGGCGGCGGCTTGGCGGCCGGCGTCGCGGGCGCCGCCGCGGCCGGCGGCGGTGCGGCCACCGCCGGCTCCGCGCTCATGATGTTGACCGGCGGAATCGAGGCCGCGGAGGGAAAATAGACATTGGGACCGGGCGGCTTGATGGCGGCACCCGAAGCCGTGGAGGCGGCCGACGCAGGTCTGGCCAGGCCGGTGGTGGCTTCCGGCGTCGAGCCGAGCGACGACGGCGGCGTCCAGGTCGCGGTCGGCGAGCGGGCGAGCGCCGGCCAGCCCCCGGAGTGGTGCACGACGTTGTAGTCGTAGGTGCGCTCGGCGATGTTGGTGCTGACCCGGCTGGCGTCCGTGAGCAGCGCGAAAGCGCCGCACTGGTCGGGCGTGCAGCCGTCACGCTGCGCGAGCACGCGGGCGACCAGACCGTAGCGGTCGGCTTCGGCGGCGCGGCGCAGGCTGCCGAGCGCCGCCGGCCCGCCGCCGGCGCGTTGCGCATGGTCGCTCAGGTCGGCAAGCAGCGCGAGCTGCATCGCCACGTAGGAGACGGCGGCCGCGGTCGCCTCGGGCGAGGCGAACAGCGCCTTCTCGCAGGAGGCCTCGACGGTGTCGCCGGCGGCGCCATCCAGGCAGGCGAGCGCCGATCCCGGCATGAGCGCCCGTGCCGTCAGGTCGAGCACCCGGCTTTCGAGCGCGCGCCGCTCGGCGGCGAGATCGCGTCGCGAGGGTCCGTCCAGCACGAACCAGGTGACGCCGGCCCCCATCAGGATCAGCGCCATGCGCGCGAGGCCACCGATCGCCCCGTCGCGTCCGGCGCGGCTGAAGGCGAGCAGGCAGAGCCCGGCGAAGAGAGCGACGCCCGCTCCGATGATCCAGAACGGCAGCACCAGCGTCCCGGCGGCCCAATCCAGTCCCGGTATTCGCCCGAGCAATTCGGAAATGACGCAATATCCACAGACCACGCGGACTATCCACAGGTTACGCCACTGACGACACGGGGATTATGACGCACGGCGCTGCCGGGGACCAAGAGCTGCGAGGGTCGGAGGCCGGCGATTTGGCGCCGGTGGTGCCGCCCGGCCACACCGCTCCGCGGTCACGCCATGTCGAGCGCGAAGACGGCTGCCGGGTCGCGTTGACCGTCGCGACCCGGCGCCGCGACCGCGCAACGGAGATGATCAAAGCTGACCGCAACCGAGGAGAGCAAGGAGTTGCTTCAAATACTTTCGCGTTCAGCGGCCACAGGCTGGAGACCGCAGCAAATTCCGGCGTGGCGCCGCCCGCTCAGCGGGTGCGGTCGAGCTGGCTCTCCTTGGCGACGCGCTCGAAGGCCTCGTTCGCGCTCTTGATCCGGTATTGGTAGTCTTCGCCGTCCGATGGAAGCAGTTTCACCACCCGGTAGGCGCTGTCGGCGGACATGTGGCCCACCGGCCGCGACGTGAAGTACACTGTCTGACCGATCTGAAACTTGTGTTCTCGCAACGCAGGTCTCCGTAACTCCAACATTGTTCCACTCCTGACGCGGTCCCCCGAATTTCTGTTGATAATGATGCAATATAGCAGCGGAATTCGCGGATTGCCGAAAAATGTTCCAATATCGCCGCCGTAATGCCGTAGTTGCGGGGCTGCCATGCTGCTTAGATTTCGGACGTCATGCCAATGGCTTAGGCGCGCCTGTTGAAGTGCCGGGTCGGGCCGCATCGGCCCCCGGCCATCACACTGGCGCCGCGTTCATGGCCTACCCGGCTGCCAGCGGCGTTTCCACGGGGACTAGTGAGACGATATGCGCTTATTCATTGGAATGATCATCGGCTGCGCCCTGACGATCGGCGGCCTCTATGTCGCGGACAACATGGCCGCAGGTCCGGGTGTCCGCCCGATGGTGAACTGGGAGGTCGTCTCCAAGAACGTCGATGGCCTCCTCGGCCTCGCGCGCGACGGCTGGAAGAAAATCGCCGGGTAACGAGGAGCGTCCTCGACGTCAGGACGTGCGGTCGAATTCCGCCGTGTCGGGATGGCGGAGCGCGGCCGCAATATCCGCCTTCGTCAGGCTGGTGCCGTCATCGCCTGCGATCGCCAGCGCGACGCGGTTGCTGCGGCTGAGGCGGCGCGCCCAGCCGAGCGCATCATCCAGCTTGTCGAATTCCTTGTAGAGCATCTGCTCACGCTCCAGCGCCGGCACCGCGGGCGAACCGTGCGGACCGCTGTAGACACGATATCCCATGATCGTAGCTCCTCGCGCCGCCCCGTAGGGAAACGCAATGCGACAGGGGCCGTTCCGGGAACTGCGTCCCGCATCGCAGTCCGATGGAACTCGTCACGCAAGTTTCAATTTCATTCGGAACTGCGGCCGGGACGTCATGGTTGTCGAGGCGGGAGTCGTTTTGCGCGAAGCACGGGCAACATGGAAGGAACGTCTCGATGAGAAGCAAACTCCTGATCACAGTCGCCGCCATGATGCTGGCCGGGACGGTGGCCGCGCCGGCGCAGGTGCAACCCGGCGGCCACCCTCCGGAAGCAGCGCCTGAGGGCGCGGACGGCGGGCAGCAGAAGCAGGGCAGCCAATTCAACCAGGGCACCCGGGATCAGCGTGGGCCGGGCGCGACCACTGGCCAGGGGTCTCCGCCCGGCACGATGGGCCCGGAAGGGCAGCGCGGCCCGGGCGGCGAGAGCCTGCAGCCCGGCGGCAGGGCTCCCGACCTGGCCCCGGAAGGCCGCGATCGTTGAGCGTCTTTGTAGCGTGTGGCGTGAGCAGGGCGGCCCCATGGGCCGCTCTCGCTTTTAAGGGATCCAGGTGTCTTAGGATCGAGCTGCGCGTGGATGGGTGGCGGGAATTCGGATTCGGTTTTCCTCGCGCTCGTTCAGCGAAGTTCCGCCGGCGAGAATCAGCAAAACAGAATCAAATGTTCCAATCGGAAATATCGCAGCTCGGAACTCGCGGTGGGTTCCATGGTTGATCTGGGAGCCGATGGTCGGCAGCACGGGCCACACGGAACCAACTGGAAGGAAACAACAGAGATGCCACACAAACTTCTTATCACCTCGGCGGCCGCGGCGCTGCTCGCCGGCACCCTGATGGCGGGGGCTCAATCGACGCCGAAGCAAGCTCCCAGCGGCGGCATGGAGAAGGGCGCCCCGGCGCAAGGCCAGGTCCAGGGTCAGGAGCCGCAGGGTCAGGGCTCGCGGGAAAACCAGCCGGGTCGTGAAAACCAGAAGCAGGGCCAAGGCAAGGGCGACCCGAGCAAGAGCCAGACCACGGGGCAAGGCCAGCGTGACCCCGGCAAGGGCGAGCCCAGCAAGGGCGAAAACCAGAAGCAGGGCCAGGGCAAGGGCGACCCCGCCAAGGGCGAAAACCAGAAGCAGGGCCAAGGCAAGGGCGACCCGAGCAAGAGCCAGACCACGGGGCAAGGCCAGCGTGACCAGGGTAAGCAGCAGGGCCAGCAGCGCGATCAGAACGAAGGCAGGCAGGGCGGCGATACGCCGCGGCAGGGCGCTCAGCAGGGTGGCCAGTCGGGCAGCGGGAACTTCACCGCCGAGCAGCGTACGAAAATCCGCGAGACCGTCATCAAGACCGGCCCGCGCGTGACCAACGTCACGTTCGCGGTCAATGTCGGGACGGTGGTGCCGGAAACGGTGCGGGTGGTCGCAGTGCCGGAGGTGATCATCGAGGTGCACCCCGAGTGGCGCGGCTTCCTCTACTTCGTCTACGAGGACGAGATCGTCATCGTCGACCGCAGCCACAAGATCGTGGCCGTCATCGCGGTTTGATCTCGGACACCGCTGAATGCGGCAAGGGCGGCCCGGTCGGGCCGCCCTTGTGCATTGTTGACACGCGACCGGCGAGCCTCGATCAGGCCCGCACCTCCTGGCGCTGGAAGATGACGTAGCCGGCGACGAACAGGATGATCGTGCCGGCGATCAGGCCGACCATCTGCGGCCAGGCGATGGTCAGGCTTTCCCCGAGCGGCATCGGCGCGCCGATCACGGCGCCCTGGAGCTGGCTGAAATAGATCGGCCCGAGCGAGCGCGTCGAGGGGTTGAGGATCGCCAGCACCACCTCGCCGAACAGCGTGCTGGGCGACAACCGCGACAGGTACTGCGCGGCCAGGATCAAGGTCTCCTCGTCCGCCGAGGAGGCGAAGGCCACCACGATCGCGGGCGCCAGGGCCGGCCAGATCAGGGTGAGGAACAGCCACAGCCCGAGCGTCACCAGCACGGCGGTCGCCGCCGAGCGGAAGACGATCGAGAACAGCATCGCGAGCGCCAGCCAGACCCCGGCATAGGCGATGACCGCCAGCAGGAAGATGAAGGCGCGGGCGATTTCCTCGGCGTTCGGCGGCACGCCCAGGAACAGCAGTCCCAGTCCCAGCACCAGCAGCCACAGGGCCACGAGGCTGATCGAGAGCGTGAACAGCCCGGCGAGAAACTTCCCGAACAACAGCGCGTCGCGATAGATCGGCTGCGCCAGGATGCGCGAGAGGGTGCGCCGGTTGTGCTCGCCGTTGACCGCGTCGAAGCCGAGACCGATGGCGATCAGCGGCACCAGGAAGGTCAGAAACGCGACGAACGAGGGCAGCGGCTCGCGCGAGGTGGTGAACAGGCGCAGGAACAGGAACGGGTCTTCCGCCGTCACGTCCCTGATCTGCTGGATGGCGCCGTAGAGCGCCGCGAGCGCGATCAGCACCACCAGCCATTCGAGCACGCGCATGCGCACGCTGGTCAGATGGTCCGACAGTTCCTTCAGAAACACGACACCGAGGCCGTGCAGGGCCGAGCCTTCACGCCGCATGACGGCCTCCTTCCTGCGCTGCCGCATTCTGGAAATAGCGGGTGTAGATCGTCTCCAGGCTCGGCTCCTCGACCGAGAGCCGCAGCAGCCTGCCGCCGGCCCCGACCACCGCGGCCGCCGCTTCCGGCCGCACGTCGCCCTCGGCCATGAGCCGGAAGCGATTGGGAGCGCTCTGCTCGACGCCACGCACGCCCGGGACCTTGGCAAGGCTCTCCTTGAGCCCCTGCCCTTCCGCCTCGACCTCGACGTTGAAGCCGCCGCCCAGCACCTGCCGGCCGAGCTCGGCCACGCTGCCGAGCAGCACGATGTTTCCGTCGCTGAACAGCGCGACGCGGTCGCACACGCTCTGCACCCGCTCCAGCAGATGCGAGGACAGCAGCACCGACACGTTCTGGTTCTTGAGATTGCGGATGATCTCCAGCAGCTCGAGCGTCGCCTGCGGATCGAGGCCGGAGGTCGGCTCGTCGAGGATGGCGATCTCCGCCTCCTTCATCAGGATTTCGGCGAGCCCAAGCCGCTGCCGCATGCCGCGCGAGAACGTCTCGACCGGCTTGTCGGCGACCTCGGAGAGCCCGACGTGATGGAGCGCGGCGGCGATCTTCTCCTCCCGCTCCTCCCGGTCGAGCCCGATCAGGCGCGCGGTGTAGCGCAGGTTGGTGGCGGCGGTGAGGTTGTCGTAGAAGCCGACCTGATCGGGCAGATAGCCGACCCGGCGTTTCACCGCGAGCGGCTCGCGCTGCGGATCGCGGCCGAGCACCCGCGCCGTGCCGGAGGTGATGTTGCTGAGCCCCAGCATCATCAGGATGGTGGTGGTCTTGCCGGCGCCGTTTGGACCCAGCAGGCCGAAGATCTCGCCGCGCCCAACCGTAAACGAGATGCCGTTGACGACGGTGACCCCGCTGTAGCGCTTGGTGAGGTTTGTGACCTCGATGACGTTCTCGCTCATCGCCGTCCGAACCTCGCCACCGCGCCCACCAGCACCAGGAGCGCCGCGCCGATGATGGCCACGCCGATGATTCCCCATTGCGTGGACGTCGCGACCGTGACCCGGAAGGTCGCGGAGGCGGACTCGCCGCGTGCGTTCGCCCGCAACGTGGTGACATAGTCGCCCGCGATCGACTTGGCCGTGGGCGTGATCAACGCCTGCACTTCCTTGTTCTCGTTGGGCGCGATGCGATCGACGGTCTTCGGCTCGAAGGTCACCTTCCAGCCGCTCGGGCCGGAGCCGGACAGCTCGACCTGCTCGGCCGGCGCGGTGCCGGAATTGGTGATCAGGATCGGGACCGTCGTCTCCACGCCGGCGGTGGCGCGGGCGCTGAGGATGCCTTCGCGGCCGCTGAGATCGATCTTGGGCTGGCCGGTGATGTCGAGGCCGAGGTCGGCCGTGACCGCGGCGTCGTCGGCGGTGGCGCGCGCCGTCACCTTGTACTTGCCGGCGCTCACCGTGTTGGGCGGCCGCACCTTGAGCTTGACGTCCTTGGACTGGCCGGGATCGAGCGGGAGAGCGTTGAGCTCCTGGCTGCCGTATTGCTCGGTGAAGTTGGCGTCGAAATTCTGCGGCGCCTGCGCCGTCAGCCCGACGAGCACCTTCTTGCCGCTCTCGTTCTTGATGCTGATCTGGAATTCAAAGGTCGATTTCGAGGTCCCGCGCAGGTCGGGAAGCTGCGGCGACACCGACAGCTTGGCCGGCAGGTCGGTCGCGAGCGTGACCGCGATCGGCAAGCTGACTTCCGCGGTGGTGCCCTTGGCGCTGACCAGGAGATTGGTCGTGCCGGTCGGCGCTTCCTTCGGCACCTCGACCCGAAGCTCGAGCGAGACGCTCGCGTTCGTGGCCGGCAGCACCGCTGCCACCGGCTGACCGCCGCCGATCAGGGTGGCCGTCCAGCCGGCAGGCGCCCCGGACACCGTCAGCGAAAGCCGCTCGGGCGGCAGCGCGTAGTTCTGCAGGCGCAGGTTGATGGTCGAACTGGTACCCGGCCGCAGCGTCACCGACGGGTAGTCGGTCAGCAGGAACAGCCCCTTGACGTCGTTCTTGGGCTCCTGCGCCCCGGCGGGGCTCCCGGCCCCGAAGGCGCAAAGGACAGCGGAAAGCAGGGCGACAACGCGAAATCGCATGATGGCGAACTCCCGGCGGATAAGTGTGATCCCGCTTCTAATACCCTCTTCAGCAGCCACCGCAAGATCGCAGGGGCGGCGGAGGGCGGCTTATTTTTTTCGTTCCCGCGCCGGAATCAATAGATGCGCGACATTTTTTTGGCCGGCGGCGCTGATCACGCCCTTGTGTCGGCTACTCCCGCGGCACCGCCGGCCAGTCGACCTCGTTGCCCGGCATCACCCAGGGCTCCTTGAGCGCCGCCACCCGCCATTCGGCCCAGGCCGGCAGGTCCATGACCGCGGCCATATAGGCGCGCGCGGCAGGGCCGACGGCGGCCGCGTAGGTATGCAGGCGCGAGACCACCGGGGCGTACATGGCGTCGGCCGCGCCGAAGGCACCGAACAGAAACGGGCCGTCGTCGCCGAAGCGCGTGCGACAATCTGTCCAGAGCGCATCGATCCGCCGCACGTCGGCCGCCGCCTCGGGCGTGAGCTGGCGCGGCTGGACCGGCCGCCACATGTTCATCGGGCAATGCCGCCGCAGCGCCACGAAGCCGGCATGCATCTCGGCGCTGATCGCGCGGGCATGGGCGCGCGCCTGCGGGTCGGCCGGCCAGAGCCCCGCATGCGGAAAGCGCTCGGCGAGATATTCCAGGATCGCGAGCGACTCCCAGACAAGGGTCTCGCCGTCGGCGAGCGCCGGCACCTTGCCGGTCGGCGCGACCGCAAGCACGCGCTCGCGGGTGCCGGGCTCGAACAGCGGCAGCACCGTTTCGTCGAACGCGATGCCGGCGACCTTCATGGCGATCCAGGGCCGCAGCGACCACGACGAATAGTTCTTGTTGCCGATCAGCAGCGAGAGCGTCATGGCGATCCTCTATCACGAAAACACGAACGGGCGCGCCGCGACCTGGAAATTACCCGGAGGCAAGCGCCGGCGCTCCATTGCCGCGTGCCTGATCCGATGGCAGCATCCGGACCAGGCGGGCGCCATGTGGCTGTTCTCGATCCCTGATCTCGTTGCGCTCGGCGTCTTTCTCGGCGCCTGGAGCATCTATGCCTTCGTGATCGACCGGTCGCGCCACGGCCGCATGGGCCTCAACTCGCGCATGAACGGCTATCGCGAGACCTGGATGCGCCGCATGCTCGCGCGCGAGAACCGGATGGTCGACATGCAGATCATGTCGGCGCTGCAGAACGGCACCGCCTTCTTCGCGTCGACCTCGCTCATTGCCATCGGCGGCGCGCTCACCTTGTTGCGCTCGACCGACGACATGATCGCGGTGGTGTCGTCGCTGCCGCTCGGCATTTCGGCTTCGCGCGTCTTGTGGGAGGCGAAGACGATCGGGCTCGCCGTGATCTTCATCTACGCGTTCTTCAAGTTCGCCTGGGCCTACCGGCTCTATAACTACGTCGCGATCATGCTCGGCGCCACGCCCTATGCGACCGAGAAGGACACGCCCGAAGCCGAGGCCCATGTCATGCGCACGGCGCGGCTGTTCGCGGCCGCCGGCCGGCATTTCAACCAGGGCCAGCGGGCGTTCTTCTTCGCCATCGGCTATCTCGGCTGGTTCGCCGGTCCGTTCGTGTTGCTGGCGTCGACGGTGGCGGTCGTGGTCGTCATCTGGCGACGGCAGTTCGCCTCGGACTCGCTGCGCGCGATCGCGGGCGACGGCGCTTGAGGAGCGCGGCAGGCACGCCCTGCGCCGCGCCCGCCAAGCCAAGAGCGCAGGCGTCAGGGCAGGCTGATGGCCACCGCCACGAAGGACGCCAGCAGAACCGCGGTCGTGGTCGCGACCACGGTCGACGCGATCCCGAGCCACCGGATGAGATTTGAAACTTCAATACCGGACCATGCCGCAGCCACGGCCGAGCCAAGCGCCCGCATCAGACAACCTCCAGCCCCAAGCCTTTTCCAGCTTCACGACGCAAACGCGTTGGGCATACCGCCGCCGATCGCAACCCCCTGGTCGAATCGGCGGCACGGCATGATAACACCACTTCGACAGATCGAAGATCACGCTCGCGAAAATTCACAGTTTTGTGGCCGACGCCGTGCAGCCGCGTGGCCACGGAAATTGACCGCCGGCACGCGTCGGTGGAGATGCGGCGCGCTCAGCCGCCGCCAGCGTTTGCCGGTCCTGGAAACAGCTCCGACGATCGTCCGGTCAGCCAATAGACCGCAAGCCCGACCCACTCGCGCGCGGCGGTGTCGGTGCGCCTCGTCCCCTCGCCCAGCGTCGCGAACGGGCGCAGCCGGTCCTGCGGACCGCGCGTGCGCCAGTCAACCGGGTAGGCTTCGACCGCGAAGCCGGCCTGGCGAAACACGCCGATGGCGCGCGGCATATGATAGGCCGAGGTCACCAGGAGCCAGCGTTCGCCGGCTTTCGGCAGCGCCAGCCGTTTGGTGAAGAGCGCGTTTTCCATCGTGTTGCGCGACTGGTCGTCGGTGACGACGCGTCCGGGCGCGACCCCGAGCGCGTCGAACACACGCAAGGCGGCGGCGGACTCGCTGCCGTGATAGAGGAGACCGCTGTCGCCGCCGGAAAAAATGATGCGCGCGGCGGGATAGCGCCGCGCCAGCTCCACGGCGGCGGTCATGCGTTCGGCCGCGTCGTTGAGCGCCACCGCGTTGCGCGCCGCCGCCACGTCGGGCGTGACCGCGCCGCCGAGCACGACGATGCCGTCGGGAGCGCCGCGCGCCGGGTCCCAAGCCGGAAAGCGCTGCTCCAGGGGGACCATCAGCGCATTACCGAGCGGCGAGAAGCCGATGATCGTAAGGACGAGCAGGCTCGCGATCGCCAGCCGCCGCCCCGCGCGCGCCCAGCGCGTGCGCAGCAGCAGCAGCGCGCCGAGAAGCCCGAGCACGATCACCAGGTTGGATGGAATGGCGAAGAAGCCGAGGACCTTGGAGAGCGCAAAGAACATGCTGGCAGCGCCGATCGCCCGCCGCTGCGCTCACCGCGACGGGCGGGAGCCTGCCGAACAACCCGGATTCCCGTCCTGGCAGGACGTCCGGCCGCTGGCGTCGCCGGATCGATCGGGATCGTTCATCTGCGGCGGCCTGCGTGCGGCGTCGGACGGGATCGACGAGGGCGAAGGCGGCGCCGGCATCAGCAAGGGCGGTTTCGGAGCCGGCGGGGTGAGCGGCGGACCGTACATCTGCGCCGAGGCGGGCACGGCCGCGGCGAGAACCAGCGCGATGGCTGCAAGCCTGATCATGGTGATGGAGTCCAATCGAAACGGGAGAACGCAGGCACTCTAGCCGCTGCGGTCGTCTGCGACAACATGGCGTGAGCGTGCAGGAGCCGCGGCCCCGAGGCGCCGGACCGCGATGCCGGCCAGGATCATCGGGCGGTCTTCCATCGTTCGAATCCCTCAGCCCGGAGCCGGCAGGCGGGGCACTCCGAGCACCCGTATCCCCATTCATGACGAGTGGAGCGGTCATTCAGGTAACAGGTGTGAGTGTCTTCAACCAGCAAATCGACCATAGGTTGTCCGGCGATCTGTTGTGCGAGTGCGAAGGTCGCCGCCTTGTCGATCCACATCAACGGCGTGTGAACGACGAACCGCCGCTCCATGCCCAGGTTGAGGGCAATCTGCATGGCCTTGATGCTATCGTCGCGGCAGTCGGGATAGCCTGAGAAGTCGGTCTCGCACATGCCGGCGACGAGGTGCTTGACGCCGCGGCGGTAAGCCAGCGCGCCGGCGAACGCGAAGAAGATGAGATTGCGGCCGGGCACGAAGGTCGTGGGCAGGCCGCTCTCGGCGATTTCGATCGCGACCTCGCGCGTGAGTGCCGTGTCGGACATGGCGGCGAGCGCATCGAGCTTGACCACGTGATCCTCGCCGAGGCGAGCGGCCCATGCCGGCCGCAGCGCTGCGAGCCGTTCGCGCAGGCGCGGGCGCACCTCAAGTTCGGCGCGGTGGCGCTGGCCATAGTCGAAGCCCAGGGTTTCGACGCGCGCAAAACGCTCGAGCGCCCAGGCGAGGCAGACGGTGGAGTCCTGGCCGCCGGAGAACAGCACCAGCGCGGTGTCGGGACTCAATCCCACTTTGGCGATCCTGAAAACGCGTAATCGACGATCCGCCCGTCGGGCTGCGCGAGCGTGGCGATCTCGGCCATGTCCCCGGCCGAGAGCTCGAAATCGAAGATGGCGATGTTTTCCGACAGACGTTCGACCCGGCTGGTCCGAGGAATGACGACGATCTGCTGTTCTACGAGGTAGCGCAGGCTCACCTGGGCGGCGCTTTTGCCATGCGCCTTGCCGATGCGCGCCAGCACCGCGCTGTTCTTGGCGTTGCCCCGCGCAATCGGACTATAGGCGACGACCGCCATGCCGTGCGCCCGCGCGGCCGCGATCACCTTCGACTGGTCGAGGAACGGATGCATCTCGACCTGGTCGCAAACGAGCGGCTCGCTCCCGAGCCGGCTGGCCTCCTCGATCAGCGCAACCGTGAAGTTCGACACGCCAATGTGACGCGCGAGGCCCATCTGCTTGACCTTGCACAGCGCGCCGAGCGTCTCAGACAGCGGGATCTGCGGGTTCGGCCAATGCAGCAGCAGCAGATCGACCTCGGACAGGCGCAGCTTCGCCAGGCTGTCCTTGGCGGCGCGTTCGAGTTCGCGCGGCGCAAAGTGCGAGGGCCAGATCTTGGTGACGACGAAGACCTCGTCGCGGCTGACGCCGGAGGCGCGCAGCCCCTCCCCGACCTCGCGCTCGTTGTCGTACATCTCGGCGGTGTCGATGTGTCGATAGCCGAGCCGCAGCGCCTGCTCGACGATGCGCGCACAGGCGCGGCCGCGCACGTCCCAGGTGCCGAGACCGACCAGCGGGATTCGTGCGCCCTGCGCCTCAACAAACTGCATCGGTCCCGAACTCGCGGTTGATTTCGACGACATTCATTGCGGGGCTGTCCTTACCTTTGATGCCGGCGTTCCGCCTTGAGTTAGGTCAATTTGCCGTGACCGGAAAGATTGCCTGTCGTCGAGCAGGGCCGCGAACACCATGGAAGCCCTACAGATTAGAATAATTCCATGAAAGAAAAAGACTATTGCCTGTCGGCGCGCGATGGTTTTGATGACAAGGTGGAGTGCAGACGTCGCCCCCCGAGGACCATGCGCACGGCTTTACTTGTCTTGTCGATCGCGATGCTCGGGCTGACGGGTGCCTCGCACAGCGCCTGCGCGCAGGAGTACACGATCGTCATCAAGGGCCACCTTTTCACACCGTCGGAGCTGCGGGTGCCGGCCAAGAAACGCTTCACGGTCTTCGTGGATAATCAGGATCCGACGCCGGAGGAATTCGAGAGCCTGCCGATGAAGGTGGAGAAGGTCATTCCCGGCAAGAGCAAGGCGGTCGTTCGCATCGGCCCGCTCGAAGCCGGCCGTTACGAGTTCGTGGGCGAGTTCAATGCAGCGACCGCCAAGGGCGTCATGATCGCGGAATAGCCAGACATGCTCGGCGCATCGGTCATTGTCTTTCGCGAGGTTGTCGAAGCCGGCCTTATCATCGGCATCGTGCTGGCGGCGACGCGTGCGCTGACCGGCCGCGGCCGCTGGATCGCGCTTGGCGTTCTTGCCGGCGTCGCCGGGGCCGCAATCGTCGCCCTGTTCGCGGAACGGATTTCCGGCGCGTTCGAAGGCTCCGGCCAGGAACTGCTCAATGCCAGCGTGCTCGGCGCCGCCGTCATCATGCTGATGTGGCACAACGCCTGGATGGCGCGGCACGGTCGCGAGATGGCGGTGGAAATCGGCGCCGTCGGGCGGGCCGTGAACGCCGGCACCAAGCCGATGACGGCGCTCGCGGTCGTGGTCGGGCTGGCGGTGTTGCGCGAAGGCTCCGAGATCGTGCTGTTCCTCTATGGCATCGTGGCGACCGGGACATCGGCGCCCGCGCTGCTCGCCGGCGGGGCGCTCGGCGTCGCGGCCGGCGCCGCGCTCACGGCGCTGACCTATTACGGGCTGCTCGCGATCCCGACGCGCCACGTGTTCACGGTGACGACCGTGCTGATTGCGCTGCTTGCGGCCGGCATGGCGGCACAGGCCGTGCAGTTCCTCGACGCGGCCGGCCTGATCGACGTGCTCGGCAACCGGATCTGGGACAGTTCGGGCTACCTGCCGCAGAACAGCGTGATCGGTCGCCTGTTGCATACGCTCATCGGCTATACCGACCGGCCGACCGAGCTGCAGCTCATCGCCTATGTCGCGACGCTTGGCGCAATGGCGGCGCTGACCTGGATGGCGGCGCCGCGCCGCACGGCGGGCGCGACGGCCTGAAGTCCGAGCGTGCTCACGGCACGGTCTTGGCCGTGCTCAGAACCGCAAACGCGACCTGCGGCGCTTTCTCGATCACCTTGAGCAAAGCCCGCGCCGGGCCGCGCGGCGAGCGCTTGCCCTGCTCCCAGTTGCGGACCGTCTCGATCGGCACCCCGATGCGGGCGGCGAATTCCGCCTGGGTGAGCTTGGTCTGCGCGCGCACGCCCTTGGCATAGAGCGCGTCGCGCGCCTCGCCGGGCGCAACGGCGGCGACCGGCAGCGCGCGCTCGCTCCCGTCGTGGAGGATTTCGACGATCCGGCCGTCGGCTTTCAGTCTGACCCGCATCATGGTGGCCTCCGGCCTATGTGATTCCCGGCGCTCGGCCAAGGAGCTCGTCATGCGCCTGGACCCCCGATCAGGCAATCGGCCTGCGGCCGAGACTAGCTTGCAGCCCGCTTTTCGACCTGGATCGCGGCGGACGCGGATTTCTCCGCCGCCGCAAGCCAGTCGATCTCCTCGCGCGGCACCGCCTTGGAGAACAGAAAGCCCTGCATCTCGTTGCAGCCCGCGAGCCGCAGCAGCACGCGCTGCTCCTCGGTTTCGATCCCCTCGATCGTCACGCTCATGCCGAGCGCGCGGCCGAGCGCGACGACCGCCTGGATGATCACGCCGGCATTGGCCGAATGATCGAGCGCCGTCACGAAGGCGCGGTCGATCTTGAGCTTGTCGAACGGAAGCTGCTGCAGATAGGTCAGGCTCGAATAGCCCGATCCGAAGTCGTCGAGCGCGAGCCGCACGCCCAGACGGCGCAGGGCCTCGAGCCGCGATTTCGCGGTCTCCGGATCGTCGATCAGCACCGTTTCAGTGATTTCCAGCACCAGCCGCGGCGGCGCGATGCGGCATTCGGCGAGCACCGCAGACACCAGATCGACGAATTTGTGGTCGCGCACCTGCACCGGCGACAGATTGACCGCGATGTAGAGATTGGGCCAGCGCACCGCGTCGGCGAGCGCCTTGCGCAACACGTATTCGCCGAGCTGGTCCATGAGGCCGGCCTCCTCGGCCACCTTCACGAACAGCGCGGGCGGGATATAGCCGCGGGTGGCGTGGTTCCAGCGCAGCAGCGCCTCGACACCGACGATGGCGCCGCCGTCGGCCTTCACGATCGGCTGGTAGTGCAGCTCGAAGCTGCGGGCGGCAAGCGCGCGCGAAAGCTCGTGCCGGATGAACCGCCGCTCCTCGAAATCGGTCTCCATCTCGGCGGCAAACCTGATCACGAGGCCGCGCCCGCGACGCTGCGCCGAACGCAGCGCCAGGAGCGCCCGGCGCGAAAGCTCCTCGCCGGTGACGCCATCGCGCGGCGCCAGCGCGTAGCCGACGCTGGCGCTGAGCTGGACCACCTGGTTGACCCAGACGGCGCGGGTGACGGCCTCGCACGCCGCTTCGGCGGTCGCCAGCGCCTCGTGCGGGTCGGTCGAGGGCATCAGCAGCGCGAGCTTGCGCGCGGTCAGACGCGCGAGCAGCACCGTGGGGGGCACGGCCTTGCGCAGACGCTCGATGATTTCCTTGAAGGCCTCGTCCCCGGCGGCCTCGCCGACGGCCTGCTTGAGATCACTGAAGCCGTCGAGGTCGATCAGCAGATAGCCAAGCGAGGCGTCGCCCTTCCGCTCGGCGACCGCGCGGTCGAGCAGCTCGGCCATCTGCCGATCGTTCGGCAAGCCGGTCAGCGGGTCTTCGCATTCGAGCTGGTGCACCCGGCGCTCGCGCACCGCCAGCAGGAAGCCGAGCCGCCGCATCTGCCACATCGCAAGCCCGGCGAAACCGAATAGGCCGAACGCGATCGCGGCGGCGAACGGCAGCAGCCGCGTCATCATCGCGGTGGCAGGCCGTTCCGATACCCAACTGAACCAGCCGACGATGCGTCCCTTGCTGTCGGCGAGCGACTGGAACTCCTGCCCGCCCTCCGGCGGTTCCGGCCCGAATTTCAGCCCCTTGAAGCCGGAGGCGTTCTCCAGGATGCGAATGAGGCTCGGTTCGATGCTGGCAAGGTCGGGCGAAACGGCCTGCAATGCCTCGATCGCCCCGCGCAACGCCTGGCGATGCTCCGCCTCGAGATAGTCGTCGGCCTGCTGCGCCAGCACGAAGCCGAGCGCGCTGCACACGACGGTGGCCGCGATGACGAGGAGCGCAAGCGGCGCGATCAGGCGCAGAATCGCCGGCTCCCCGCGCGTCATCCGCGCCGGGCGGTCGGGATGCTGGCCGGACAGGGAATGCAAGGCGGCAAGCCACCGCTTGCTGCCACGCGCGGCGGCTTCTTCACCGAGTTTCACCGGATTCTCCGGTCAAGACTGATCGTTGCGGAGAAAATCCCGCCCGCCAAGGTAGCCGCGGGATGGTGAAGAAGGAGTGAACTCCGGCCGCGCCCGGGGGCACTGGCGCCCCGGGGTCACTTCAGCCCGAACCAGAGCGAGGCGATGCCGAGGAAGGCCAGGAACCCGACCACATCGGTGATGGTGGTCACGAAGGGACCGGACGACACCGCCGGATCGACCCCGAGCCTGGTCAGCAGCAACGGGATCAGGATGCCGCCGAGCGCGGCGGCGGCAAGCACGGTGAACATCGCCAGCGCCATCACTAGGCCCAAGTCGGTGACGTTGAACCAGGCCGCGGCCACCGCGCCCATGATGAGCGCGAAGGCGATGCCGTTGAGCACGCCCACCATCAGTTCGCGGCGGATGATGCGCCAGGCGTTCGCGTTCGAGAGTTCGCGCGTGGCAAGCGCGCGCACGGCGACCGTCATGGTCTGCGTTCCGGCGTTGCCTCCCATGCTGGCGACGATCGGCATCAGCACCGCCAGCGCCACCATCTTTGCCAGCGCCGCCTCGAACATGCTGATCACCCAGGACGAGAGCAGCGCCGTGAGCAGGTTGGCGAACAGCCACGGGAAGCGGCCCTTGGCGATGGTCCACACCGAATCGGACAGCTCCTCTTCGCCGCGAACGCCGCCGAGCGCCTTGATGTCCTCCTCGGCTTCCTCCTCGATCACGTCGACGATGTCGTCGAACGTGATGACGCCGACGAGGCGGCCGCTGTCGTCCACCACCGGCGCGGAGACGAGGTCGTAGCGCTCGAACATCCGCGCCACCTCTTCCTGGTCGTCGGTCGCGCGCACCGCCCGCAGGTCGTCCTCGAACAGGTCCGCGACGAGGACCGGGCGCTCGGTGCGAAGCAGCCGGTCGAGCGCGACGGCGCCTTTGAGCTTGCGGTCCTTGTCGACGACGTAGATCTCCCAGAAACGGTCCGGCAGATCCGGCGTTTCGCGCATGTAGTCGATGGTCCGGCCGACCGTCCAGTCGGGCTCGACCGCGATGAACTCGTCCTGCATGAGCCGGCCGGCCGAGTTTTCCGGGTAGTCGAGACTGCGTGCGAGCGCGGCACGTTCGGACGTCGGGAGCTGCTGGAGGATTTCCGCCTGCTCGTCCTTCGGCAGGTCTTCAAGGATCGCGACCGCATCGTCCGAATCGAGCTCGCGCACGCCTTCGGCCACGGTCTGCGCCGGCAGCTCGTCGAGGATTTCCTCGCGGACCGTGTCGTCGACCTCGGTCAGCGCCGTGAAGTCGAACTCGCGGCCCATCAGCTCGATCAGGCGCGCCCGCAGTTCCGGAGCGAGCGCCTCGATCAGGGCGCCGAGATCGGCCTCGTGCAGATCGCCGACGAGGGCGCGCAAGGTGGCGGCGTCGCCGGCGGCGACCGCTTGCGCGACGCGCTCGACGAACTCCTTGCGCAGGCCCCCGTCCTCGTCGCGCACCGCATCGGGCGCCCGCGCCACGGCGGCGTCCTTCACGGCAATGTCTTTGTCCTCGACCATGCCGGGCCTTGCTGCGAATGTGAGCGATCGGGAGACTTGTGCGCTTGTACGACGGGGCTCCCACAGTGGCAATCGAGAACGGCTGAAAGCCGCAGCGCGCCGCAGTGTCGCTCAGGCACGATCATTCCATGACGTTGGCGACGCTTGGACGGCGAGGACCAAGTCAGGAAAACCAGTGCGCGCCTCTCGGCGATGACCGCCACGATGCGATAAAAATTCCCCCCCCGTTCGCACTCTGGCGGCAGCACGCGGGCGCGTTTTAGGCTATGATCGTGCCGGGGGACCAGACGCTCAAAGAAGTGCCGGCCCCTAAACCGAAGCACATTGCTGGATTGGGAGGGCGACCATGCTTGGCAACAGTTCAATCGGCGCGGTCACGCTGGCGGCGGCGCTGTGCATCACGGCGGCTGCTGCGCATGCGCAGGACGGCATGAAATTTCCCGACTGGAAGGGCCAGTGGGTGAGGATCGGGGCCGGTGGCCAATATGACCCCACCAAGCCGCCGATGCGGGGCCAGGAACCGCCGCTGACGCCGGAATATCAGGCGATCTGGGAAGCGAATATCGCGGAGGCGACATCGGGCGGGCAGAACTACAATCCGCAGGTCCACTGCATGCCGGGCGGAATGCCGAGGATGATGATGGCTTACGAGCCAATGGAGGTCATCGTCCTGCCGGAGACCACCTACGTCCACATCACGTTCAACAGCGAGTTCCGCCGCATCTTCACCGATGGACGCGATTGGCCCAAGAACGAAGAGCCCTCCTTCGCCGGCTACTCCATCGGCAGGTGGATCGATGAGGACGGCGACGGCCGCTACGACGTGCTCGAAATCGAGACCCGCAACCTCAAGGGGCCGCGCATATTCGACCCGACCGGCATTCCGCTGCACAAGGACAATCAGACCGTCGTCAAGGAGCGGATTTATCTGGACAAGGCTGATCCCAATATCCTGCGCAACCAGATGACGACCTTCGACAACGCGTTGACCAGGCCTTGGACGGTCACGCGCGGCTATCGCCGCTTGCGCAACGCACCCTGGACCGAGCATAGCTGCGGCGAGAACAACGAGTATGTCTTCATCGAGGGGCAAACCTATACCATCGAGATCGACGGCAAGCTGGGGCCGAGCCGCAAGGACCAGCCGCCGCCGGACTTGCGGCATTTCAAACAGACGCAGAACTAACGCCGGCGGCGTTCGACGCGGGCCCGCAAGGTTCATCACGGCGCTAGCGCTGGCAGCGTGGGCGAGCGCCGCGCAGGGCGCCGCGCCCTGCCCCGGCAATGCGGACGCGCTCGGCACCGAGCGCGTGCTCGCGGTCGACGCGGCGACGACGCCGCGGGTCGGCCGCAAGCATTTTCCCAAGACGCTGCCGCTTGCACCGAAGGAGGTCGTGCTCACCTTCGACGACGGGCCGGAACCCGGCTCGACCGCGCGCGTCCTCGATGCGCTCAAGCGCGAATGCGTGAAGGCATCGTTCTTCCTGCTCGGGCGCAGCACCGTGGCGCATCCGGAACTGCCCCGGCGCGCGCTCGCCGAGGGTCACACCATCGCCCACCACAGCTTTTCGCATCCGTTGCTCAACGCCATGTCGCTCGCGGCCGCCGAGGCCGAAATCGACCGCGGCTTCGCCGCTGTGGATAAAGCGCTCTACGGCCACTCCGAACGCAATCCGGTGACGCCGTTCTTCCGGTTTCCGGGATTCGCCTCGAGCCCGGCCCTGCTGGAGCGGCTCGAACGGCGCGGTATCGCAGTGTTGGGGGCCGACCTGTGGGCGAGCGACTGGAACCCCATGACGCCGGACCAGCAACTGCGGCTGGTCATGGGGCGAGTCGAGCTGACACGTGGGGGAATCGTATTGTTCCATGACACCAAGACGCAGACCGCGGCGATGCTGCCGGCCTTCCTGCGCGCCCTGAAAAGTCGGGGCTATTCGGTCGTGCACATCGTCGCGGCAGGCACGTCCGCGCGATTTTAGGCCGAAACCGGCGCACGCGAGGTCGCGTGGCGCATCAGCCACAGCGCAGGGATAATTAAGGGTTAGGCTTACCATTAAGCTGCCATTAATTTGCGTGCCAATAGGGTTACGGTAGAGTACGGACCTCTCACCGCCCCCGGGCGTATTTCCGGGCTTTGTCCAAATGGTTGGGGCTATCCGGGCATGCGCAGCATCGTTGCCGCCGGTTTCCTGTTGGCGTCGGTCTTCGGCGCCGGCGCGGCCTTCGCCGCCGACTGTCCGGGTAATCCGGGCGCGCTCGGCGTCAGCCGCACGATCGTCGTCGACCCGACCGAGCATCCGATGCTCGGTGTCCATCAGTATCGCGAGTCGCTGCCGCTCAATGATCGCGAGGTCGTCATCACCTTCGACGACGGCCCGCTGCAGCCCTACACAACGCGGATCCTGGACATCCTGGCGTCCGAATGCGTGAAGGCGACCTTCTTCATGGTCGGGCGCATGGCGCGGGGCTATCCGCATCTCGTCAAGCGCGCTTACGCCGAAGGGCACACGCTCGCCAATCACAGCCAGAATCATCCCTTCACCTTTCACAAGATGTCGGTCGAGCAGGCCACGCAGGAAATCGAGGATGGATTCACGTCCATCCGCGCGGCGCTGGGCGACCCCAAGGGCGTGTCCAACTTCTTCCGCGTGCCGGGGCTGCTGCGCCAGGATTCGGTCGAGCACTATCTCGCCGGCAAGGGCTACCAGACCTGGAGCGTCGACTTCATGGCCGACGACTGGACCCATATCAGCGACAAGGAAATCGTGCGCCGCGCCATCAGCCGGATCGAGGCCAGGGGCAAGGGCATTCTGCTGCTGCACGACATCCAGCCGGCGACCGCGCTCGGCCTGCCCGAGCTGCTGCGCGAGCTCAAGGCGCGCGGCTTCAAGATCGTGCACGTGGTCCAGGCCACCCAGGACCGTGTGAAGACCGCGACGCTGCCCGAGCAGTGGATCGCCCGTCAGGAGCCGCCCAGCATGTGGCCGCGCGTCCAGGTCGCGAGCCTGGTCATGCCGGAACCGGTCCTGGAAACGCCGGGCCTGCAGAACTTCGGGATCGCCGACCTGTCGGCCAGTTTCACGGCGCTGGCGGCAACGGGCAGCGAGCCGCCGCGCGCGAGCGGCGATATCCCGCTGCCTCCGATCGCGATCTGGCCGCGTAGCATGCGGCTGGTGGCGGTATCGCCGGCCGAGATGACACCGGCGCCGGCGGCGGAAAATTTCCGCTATACCCGGGCGTGGCGGCAGCGGCCGGCCGTCCTGCGCACGGCGCGCAAGCCTCCGAACCACAAGAACGCGACGGCCACCGTGACGACCGGCAGCACCAGCGCGCCCAAGGGCACGCCCGCGAACGCCCGGACCACCAACGCTCCGCGCCCGCCGAAGCCCACCGGCCACCAGATCCAGCTCCCGAAGCAGACCTCCGGCAGCAACGGCTTCCTGCAGCAGATCGGACTGCGCTGATCGGACGACGGACAACAGAAACGGACGGCGGATCGATCGATCCGTCGCCCGTGTTCTGCTATCCGCCGTCTGAATGCTGGTGCGGTCGAGAGGACTCGAACCTCCACGGGTTGCCCCGCTAGCACCTCAAGCTAGTGCGTCTACCAATTCCGCCACGACCGCAGTGGGATGAACGCGGGCCGCAGGGCCTCGCGTCGATGCGCGGCGCCCATGTAACAAATCGGTCTCGCAGGAACAAGGGCACGCGAGCCCCTGAGGCGCGACCGCCCGGCACCGCGGCCCTGGCTTTTTTGCGTTGGCCGCATTTTCGGACGGAAAACCGGATTCCACTTTTCCTGAAAATGCTTAGCCCCAGGCAATGCCTAGCCCATGTCGGCGAGGCGCGAGCTCAGCTCCTTGACCTCCACGGCGATGCGGTTGCCGCTGACGATGACGGTGCCCTTGGCCACGGGGAAATTGTTGGCGAGGATCGAGACCTCGTCGTCCTCGGTGGCTTCCAGCTCGATGATGGCGCCGCGGCCGAGGCGGAGCACCTGGTGGACCGGCATGGTCGTGGTGCCAAGCACCACCTGGATATCGAGCGAGACCTTGTCGAGTGTGGGCACTGCGGATGTCCTTTGCTTATATGAGTGGCGACGTCATCACGGTATGGTTACGAGGTGGTTAACGCGCGCAACGAATTGACGATCGGGCTGGATTCGCCGGGGCTTGCCGCGGTCGAATGGCGCCTGGACGGGGGTCTCGTCCGCTATGCCGACGCGGTCGCCGCCATGGAGGCGCGCGCCGCCGCCGTCGCGGCCGGAACGGCACCCGAGCTGGTATGGCTGCTCGAGCACGGGCCGCTCTACACGGCGGGGACCAGCGCCCGGCCGGACGAGCTGATCGAGGCGCGCTTCCCGGTCCACCAAAGCGGGCGCGGCGGCCAGTTCACCTATCACGGGCCCGGCCAGCGGGTCGCCTATGCGGTGCTCGATCTCAAGCGCCGCGGTCCCGACGTGCGCCGCTACGTCGCCACGCTCGAGCAATGGATCATCCGCACGCTCGCGGCGTTCGAGGTCGCGGGCGAACGGCGCGAGGACCGCATCGGGGTGTGGGTGCGCCGGCCGGAGCAGGGCGCCGGCCGCGAGGACAAGATCGCCGCCATCGGCATCCGCGTGCAGCGCTGGGTCACCCTCCACGGCATAGCACTCAACGTCGATCCCGACCTGTCGCACTTCTCCGGCATCGTGCCGTGCGGCGTCTCCGATCGGCGCTACGGCGTCACCAGCCTGAGGAACCTCGGCTGCAGCGCGACCATGGCCGAGGTCGATGCGGTCTTGAGGCGCGAGTTTGAAGTTCTGTTCGGCACCACCACCAACGGTCGCTCGCCGGACTAGCTAGAGCGACCGCGCGCGCGGGCGGCGCCCGTCAGGTGGTCGCCAGCACCGAAAACGTCTCGCCGGGACGCCGCAGGGCGAGATCGTCGGCGGCGCCCTCGCGTTCGTCGATGGCCTCGACGCGCGCACCGCGCGGGCCGCGCCGGCAGGCCTCGATCATCGCCGCGACCGCATCGGCGGAACCCGCGAACACCGCCTCGACGGTGCCGTCGGCGCGGTTGCGCACCCAGCCTTCCAGGCCGCGCGCGAGCGCGGTGTATTCGGTCCAGTTGCGATAGCCGACCCGCTGCACGCGGCCGCGGATCGCGACGCGGCGGATCGCTTGCGGCGCGTTCATCCCAGTTCCCCGGTATGTTTCATGCGCGCGCCGCGCCAACCCGAGGGCGACCAGCGCTGCAAGGACCGAATATAAGCGTTCGGCAGGTCCCATTCGCGCGCCGCGTCGACCACGAGGCTGACATAGCCGGGCCGCGCCCTGCCCTCGCCTCGCCGGCGCGCGATGAAGACGAGCGCCATTGCCATCCGGCCGCCGCGGCGGACCGGCAGCCGGCGGCGCAGGTAGAGGCGGGTGTCGAGACCCTCATAGGCATTGATCGCCGCAAGATCGCGCACCGTCATCCGCCACAGCACGCCGCGCAGCAGCGCGCCCGGCCGTGGCGCGATCGAGCCAAAGCCGTCCGGATTGATGACGAAACGCCAGCCCGCCAGCGTCGCGGTGCCGAGCGCCGTGGCGCTCGGGCAGCGCGTGGCCATGAGCGCGCGGCTCATGTTCGATCCATAGGCGAAATGCAGCGTCACGGCGGCGCACCGGCGGACGTCGCGCCGTCAGAGCGCGCGCGGGTGCCGGCCCAGACCGAATAGGCCATCGCGATCACGAGCGGCACCACGGTGATGATCATGATGATGACCAAGGCCACGACCCGGCAATGATGATGGCCAACAGCAACGGGCGCAATCACGCTACGCGAACTCCATGATCACGGCATCGACCGCGAGGCTGTCGCCGGGCTTGGCATGGATCGCGGCCACCACGCCGTCGCGTTCCGCCCGCAGCACGTTCTCCATCTTCATGGCCTCGACCACCGCCAGCGTCTCGCCGGCCTTGACCTCCTGGCCGACGGCGACCGCGATCGCGAGCACCAGGCCAGGCATCGGGCAGCGCAGCGCCTTGCCGCTGTCGGCAAGCGTCTTCGCCGGCATAAGGCGCGCAACCTCCGCCTCCCGTTCGCCATAGACATAGGCCCGGGTCTCCACGCCGCGGTGCGCTAGATCGAAGCCGTTGAGTACCGGCCGCACCTGCACCGCGACCGGCCGCGCGTCGAACGTTCCCGACCACAGCACGTCACCCGGCCGCCAGCGCGACGCGATCACATGACGCTTGCCCCTGGCGCCGCCGAAGCGCACCGCCAGCGTATCGCCCTCGCGCGCGATCTCGATCGCAAGCTCCGCGTCGCCCAGCCGCACCACGCGCCGGGGCTCGCGCGGCAACGGTCTTGCGGGTCGCTGCCCGGAGATGCGGCGGCGGCGCTCGCCCAGCACATGGTCGATTGCGGCCGCGGCGGCGGCCAGCACGCGCGCGATGTCACCGCCGGGTGCAACCGGGTGGAAGCCATCCGGATATTCCTCCGCGATGAAGGCGGTCGAGAGCTTGCCCGCCTGCCAGCGCGGGTTGTCCATCAGCGCGGCGAGGAATGCGATGTTGTGGCGGATGCCCGCGATCACGAAGCCGTCCAGCGCCTCGGCCTGCGCGGCGATCGCCTCCGGGCGCGTCGCCGCATGGGTGACGAGCTTGGCGATCATCGGATCGTAATGGATCGAGATCTCGTCCCCCTCCCGCACGCCGGTGTCGTTGCGCACCGTGACGCCGCCTTCGCTGCGCTCGGCCGGCGGGCGGTAGCGCGTCAGGCGTCCGGTCGACGGCAGGAAGCCGCGGTAGGGATCCTCGGCATAGATGCGGGTCTCCACGGCGCAGCCTGTCAGCGTGACGTCGTGTTGCCTGAGCGCGAGGCGCTCCCCGGCGGCGACGCGGATCATCTGCTCGACCAGGTCGATGCCGGTCACCAGTTCGGTCACCGGATGCTCGACCTGCAGCCGCGTATTCATTTCGAGGAAATAGAAGCGCTTGTCCGGCGCGGCGACGAACTCGACCGTGCCGGCCGAGTCATAACCGACCGCCCTGGCCAGCGCGACCGCCTGCTCGCCCATCGCTGCCCGCGTGGCGGGATCGAGGAGCGGCGACGGCGCCTCCTCGACGATCTTCTGGTTGCGGCGCTGGATCGAGCATTCGCGCTCGCCGAGATGGATCAGGTTGCCGTGCTGGTCGCCGAGCACCTGGATTTCGATATGGCGCGGGTTCTCGATGTACTTCTCGATGAACACGCGCTCGTCGCCGAACGAGCTTTTCGCCTCGGAGCGCGCGCGCCGGAATCTCTCCGCGACCTCGGCCTCGCGATGCGCGATCCGCATGCCCTTGCCGCCGCCGCCGGCGGCGGCCTTGATCATGACCGGGAAGCCGATCCGGGCGGCGATCTCGAGCGCGCCCGCCTCGTCCGCGATGATCCCGAGATGGCCCGGAACGGTCGACACCCCGGCTTTCGCGGCCATCTGCTTGGCGGCGATCTTGTCGCCCATGGCGGCGATCGCTTCGGCATTCGGCCCGATGAAGACGATGCCGGCCTTGGCCAGCGCGCGCGCGAAAGCCGCGCGCTCGGACAAAAAGCCGTAGCCCGGGTGCACGGCTTCGGCTCCGGTGCGGGTGCAGGCGGCGATGATGTTCTCGATCGACAGATAGCTTTCGGCGGCAGGCGCCGGACCGATCGACACCGCCTCGTCGGCCATGGCGACGTGGAGCGCGTCCCGGTCGGCCTCGGAATAGACCGCCACGGTCGCAATCCCGAGCCGGCGCGCCGTCCTGATGATCCGGCAGGCGATCTCGCCGCGGTTGGCGATCAGGATGCGCTTGAACATGAAGGGGCCCGCGTGAGGGATCGTGGCGTTGCGGCGGCGGCCTGAAAAAGTCAATTGCGTCCGCTGATGCGGCTGATCATATATTATCAAGAGCGCCGCGCGTCGCCTGGATCGCACGTGATCCGGAGCGCATCCGAGAGACGTTTCATGTCGTTGCCAATGCGAAAGCTGGCCGCTCTGGCGGTCGTCCTCCTGAGCCTACAGAGCGCGTCGGCGCAACAGCGTCCTCCCAACAACGTGATCCTGTTCGTGCCCGACGGCCTGCGTGCCCTCAGCGTGACGCCGGACAGCGCCCCGACCATGGCCGCGATTCGTGACATGGGTGTCAACTTCAAGAACCCGCATTCGATGTTTCCGACCCTTACGACCCCTAATGCCTCCGCCTTCGCCACCGGGCACCATCCTGGCGACACCGGCGACTACGGCAACACGCTCTACCTGGGCCGCCCGATCCGGAGCGCCGGCGGCAGCGCGACGCCGGGGCTGGAAGACAATCTCGTCCTCGGCGAGGTCGATCAGGCCTTCGGCGGCGACTACCTCAACGAGGAGACCGTCCTCAAGGCCGCGCGCATGCGCGGCTTCAGCACCGCGGCGCTCGGCAAGACCGGGCCGGTGCTGATCCTCGACCACACCGAGCGCACCGGCGAGAAGACCATCCTGATCGACGACGTGACCGGCAGCGAGGCCGGCATTCCGTTGTCGAGCGAGGTCAAGGCCGCGCTGGTCGCCGCAGGCCTGCCGCTTGCCACCCCCCCGCGCGGCGCCAACGGTGACGCCGGCGATTTCAAGACACCCGGGACGACGGTCGCCAATGTCGAGCAGCAAAACTATTTCGTCGAGGTCGCCACCAAGGTCGTGCTGCCGATGTTCAAGACGCGCAACAAGCCGTTCGTGCTGGTCTATTGGTCGCGCGACCCGGACGGCACCCAGCATGCCCAGGGCGACAGCCTCAACACGCTGACGCCGGGCATCAACGGGCCGACCTCGCACGCCGCCATCAGGAACGCCGACGACAACCTCAAGCGGCTGCGCGAAGCGCTCGACGAACTCGGTCTCGCCGACACGACCAATATCATCATCGCCGCCGACCACGGGTTTGCGACGGTCTCGAAGGAGAGCGCGACCAGTCCCGCGGCCAAAGCGAGCTACGCCGACGTCCCGGCAGGCTTCCTGCCGCGCGGGTTTTTGGCGCTCGACATCGCCAACGGGCTCGGGCTGCCGCTCCACGATCCCGACAACCAAAACGCCCGCGTCGGCGAAAACGCCGCTCCCCGCTACGGCAACGCCCTGATCGGACCCGACCCCGCCAGACCCGACATCGTGGTCGCCGCCAATGGCGGCTCCGATCTCATCTACCTGCCGAAGCTCGACCGGAAGCTCGCCGGGCGTGTGGTCGACCTGCTCATGGCCCAGGATTACACGAGCGGGCTGTTCGTCGACGATGCGCTCGGCAGCTTCCCCGGGACGCTGCCGCTCTCGGCGATCCATTTCAAGGGCAAGGCGGTGACGCCGCAACCCTCGATCGTGGTCAATTTCCGCTCCTTTGCGACCGGCTGCGAGGAGCCGCTCTTATGCACTGCGATCGTGGCCGACGCGCGCTACCAGCAGGGCCAAGGCATGCACGGCAGCTTCAGCCGCGCGGAGACCATGAATTTCATGGCCGCGATCGGGCCGGACTTCAAAATGGGCTTCATGGATCCGGCGCCGGTGAGCAACGCGGACGTGGGCAGGACCATCGCGCAAATTCTCAGGTTCACGGTGGCGAGCAAGGGCCGGCTGATGGGCCGCGTGATGAGCGAGGCGATGCCGGGCGGCAAGCCGCCGAAGATCATTACCCGCGTGCGGCAGTCCATGCCTCACGCGAGCGGCCAACGCACGGTGCTGGCCTATCAGCGGGTGGGCAAGACGCGATACTTCGATTCCGCGGGATTTCCCGGCCGCACGGTGGGATTGCCGTCGAGCCGCAGGACGGCGGCTCGCTGACGGCTAGTGGGCCGATTTCCGGCGGCCGGCGGCGCTCACGTGGCTTGCGATCCAGGCCAGGACCACGTCATCGACGTTGGCCGATTTGCGGGTATTCGCCCAGTCCGCGAGCAGCGCCGGCAGCGCCAGCCGCGTCACATGGATCGGCGACGTCGCGATCACGGCGACGAGCTGCTCGACATCGGCGAACGTCTCTGGCGATGCATTCATGCCGCTCTCCTGTCCCTTGGCTTGGGACCTTGTTCGGCAACCAACATGATGGGGGCCTCTCGCCCAACGCCCGTGACGGTCACGGGTTCCACCAGAGTGTTAGTCGCGCGACATCCCGTCCAGGTTCGAATCACTCTGACGCACCGGCAAGACCTGGTAGCGGCGTGCTCGTGTCAAAGTTGGGGCAGGCCCGCAAAGCCCTGAATTGACGCAACAATCCAGCGTTTTCGCGCGCGGTGTAGCGCCGCCGGCAGGAACCGCTGGCGGCCTGGGGGGACAACCAGGGCTGCCGGCGGACGCGCGACCGTTCGTCACATCGGGACGACCGGCCGGGGCCGGCGAGCAGCGGCTTGCATCTGCATCATGGCGAGCCGGCCCGGCGCGAGCGGCGATGTCCTGTTCGCGCGAGCCCCGGAATCACCCGCCGGAAGAATATTCCTTGCAGCAGGCAATACGACCGCCATTCGTGCTCTGGCAGTTCGACGCAACGGCAATAACACTCCATGGCCGACACTGGAGCGCGCGCCCGCAATGCTCTATATAACGGGCGCAATTCAATTCGATCTCGCACGTGACGGAGGGTGTGATGGCGCTTGCGATCAATGATACTGCCCCGGATTTCGAAGCTCAGACGACCGAGGGCAAAATCAAATTCCACGATTGGATCGGCAACTCCTGGGTGGTGCTGTTCTCGCATCCCAAGGACTTCACGCCGGTTTGCACGACCGAGCTCGGCTACATGGCCAAGATCAAGCCCGAGTTCGACAAGCGCGGGGTCAAGGTCATCGGCCTGTCGGTCGATCCGGTCGAAAAGCATGCCGGCTGGTCGGCCGACATCAAGGAGACGCAGGGCTTTGCGCCGAACTATCCGATGATCGGCGACAGCGACTTCAACGTGTCGAAGCTCTACGGCATGCTGCCCGCGAGCGTCTCCGGCGATCCCAATGTGCGCACCGCCGCCGACAACCAGACCGTGCGCAACGTCTTCGTCATCGGACCGGACAAGAAGATCAAGCTGATCCTGATCTATCCGATGACCACGGGACGCAATTTCGATGAGGTGCTGCGTGTGATCGACTCGCTCCAGCTCACCGCCAAGCACAAGGTGGCGACGCCGGTGAACTGGAAGAACGGCGAGGACGTGATCATCGCCGGCTCGGTGTCCGACGAGGACGCCAAGAAGCAGTATCCGCAAGGCTGGAAGGCGCCGAAGCCCTATATCCGCATCGTGCCGCAGCCGAAGGCTTAAGTCCGCAGCACTCCTAGGGCCGCACGCCCAAACCGGTCCCTCTCCGCTGGTCTCGGAGAGGGACGATTTTTTGTCCTTGCGAGCAGCTATTGGACGAGCGCCCCGCGGGGCGCCCGGGCAGATTTGACGCTGCCGGCCGATCCGTCAGCGAGCGTGCGATAGTACGCGCCGCCCTTCGCCAGCCATGCGTCGTCCTTGGTCCATTCGTGTACGCAGCCACACGCGGAACAAAACGTGGTGGCGATCACGGTCGGGAGTTCAGCCACCGTCGACGTTTCGATCTCGGTGGACACCGCACGGCCGGTGGAAGGGCAGTTGATCATGACGACACCCATGATCCCCTCCTCTGTGCTGCTGTGAGCGTCGCATCGCGGCGTGTCGCGACTGTGACGCGAGCGATCAACAATTCGGGATGGCATGGGAGACCCGCGTGTACCGGGGCACTCGTTGCGACGGCGGAAGCGACCAGGCAGCCCCAAGCGGTCCATCCAACCTGCGCCGTGGCATCCGCACAAGGGATTGCAGCCGGCCAAGTGACGCGAGCCTTAACGAAATACCAATGAGACCGGACAAATTTTCGCCAAGGACTTGCCCCATCATTGCAGTGTCGAGCCGCTGTAGCGGCCGGGGTTGGGGGTTTCAGTCAACGATGTGGCGTCTGGGGTTCATCTTGCTTGCGTTGTCGGCTTCGACCGCGAGCGCGGATTATCGCATCACCCGCGACCACGGCGGCCTGGTCGATCAATACAAGGCCAAATACGCCAAGATCCGCGATAAAGGCGAGCGGGTGATCATCGATGGCATCTGCAACTCGGCCTGCACTTTGGTGCTCGGCATCGTGCCGCTCAACCGGATTTGCGTGACGCCGAAGGCGAGCCTCGGGTTCCATCAGGCCTATTACGACAAGTCCTGGACCATGGGGGTGCGGGTCACGAGCTATGCCGGCACCGCCGACCTGGTGTCGTACTATCCCCGGACGGTCAGGGACTGGATCGACCGCCAAGGCGGGCTGACGCCGGAGATGAAGCGCGTCAAGAACGGCCCCGACTTGTGGGCGATCATCGATCCGTGCCCGGACGAGTTCTAGGACCGCAAGGCCTTCGCGGCCGCGACCATCACCGTCAGCTTTTGCCGTGCTAGCGCGCGGCTGATGGTCATCAGCCCGCAATCGGGCGCGAGCAGAACGCGCGTCGGATCGAGGTGCTCGAGCGCCTGCGCCACCCGGCGCTTGACCGCATCCACCGTCGGCGCCGGCGTGTTGCCCGGGTCGATGCAGCCGAACAGGATCAGCCGGTCGCGATACGGCCTGAGGATCGCCGGATCGTAGGTGCTGCGCGCGAATTCGACCGTGAAGCCGGCGATCTTCGTCTGCATCAGCCGGTCGAGCAGCTCCGGATAGGTGTAGTGGTGCTGCAGCGCCGCGCCGCCGGGATAGCCGTAGCACAGATGCACGATGGTCGGCACGGTGACGCCCTCGAGGCAGCGGTCGAGCGCGCGCGCGCCGTAGTCCATCACCTTCTCGTGGTAGCGCGTCATCGCCGGCTCATCGAGCTGGAACATGTCGCAGCCGGCGGCCTGCAGGTCGAGCAGCTCCGCATTGACCGCCGCCGCCACGTCCATCGCGAGCTCGGCTTCGTCCGTGTAGGCCTCGTTGAGGGCGCTATCGATCACCGTCATCGGGCCGGCCAGCGCCATCTTCACCGGCCGGCCGGCATGCGCCTTGGCGAAACGCAGGTCGTCCACGGTGGCCGGCCCGCGCCGCCTGATCTTGCCGGTGATGCGGGGCACGAGCCGGTTCTGCACGCGCCGGCGATACATCTCCTTCGGCGCCTGGTTGGCGAGATCGATGCCGTCCCAGCTCCGGGTCATGTGGAAGATGAAGCCCTCGCGCCGCTGCTCGCCATCGGTGACGAGGTCGAGCCCGATTTCCTCCTGCTCGCGCAAGGTGACGACGGTGGCGTCGTCCTGTGCCTGGCGCAGGTCCTCGCCTTCGAGGCGGAAGGCGACGCGGTTACGTTCGGTCTGCGCCAGCCAGGTCGGACGCGGAAAGCTGCCGATGCTGGTGGTCGTGAGCGGTCCGAGCTTCATGCACTGCATCCCGGTGCGTCGTCATAAATCTGTCCGCCGTCATAGCCGCAGGCGATGCGACCGAGAGCGGCGCGAAACGCCTCGGTATCGATGGTGGCTGACAGGGCCTCCAGATCGCCTGGATCGGTGCAGTGGCGTGCGCGTCCCAAAATGGCCGTCAGCACATCGCGATCGAGTTGCGGGAGGCTCGCCCAGAAACCGCGCGCGAGTTCCTGCGCAAGCGCGTGATCAGGGTGCAGCGGGTTCTCGGGGGCGCGGCCAATCTCATACATATGCCGGACCGCATCCCAGGCTGCCGGCTCGCTTGGAATGCGCGCCATGATCTCGGGATGCTCCTGCGCGACATAGAAGCGATTGAGTCTGTCAAACAGAACGAAACGATAGCCCTGCGCCAGCAGAAATGGCTCCCACTCGTGCCACGCCGGCTCGCCGGAAATGGGCGTCAGCGCCTCGATGACGATCACCTTCGGCCGAAAGCGGCGCCAGTCGCCGCCGGACAAGACGTCGGTCTCGCCACCCTCGACGTCGATCTTCAGGAAGTCAATTAATCCGATATCGTGGCGTTGCAACAACTCGGCGAGCGACACCACCGGCATGCGAAAGGTCTGATAATCGACGCCGAACTCTTTCGCACGCTGCGCATGTTGCGCGACGGTGGTGGACAGCCCATGCAAGCGCGCCACGGTGTGGAAATCGATCTCACCGGTTTCGCGGCCGACCAGGCCACACACCCTCACATCACGGGGCCGCAACCTGCCGTATAAAGCGAGCAATTCCGCTTGCGGCTCCACCACGAGCCCGCGCCAGCCCCGCTCATAGAACCAAAACGATACGTTATCCGCGATCGGATGGCCGGCGCCGATATCGACGTAGATGCCGGTCGTTTGTCCTGCGAACGCGAGGGACAGGTGATAATCTTCGAGATTCTGGGTGTAAGACAGCTCCATCGAACTGATCCCGCTCTGGGGCTTCCCCGTTCTGATGGCTGATGTGTGCGAGCCTATCGCGAGCCTCGCATTTTGTTCGTCCACCAAGAATTGAAATTAATGGCGCGCCCGGAGGGATTCGAACCCCCGACCCCCAGATTCGAAGTCTGGTGCTCTATCCAGCTGAGCTACGGGCGCACAGCGAGGCGGGCGCGCCCACCTCGCGTCGTCGCGTGGACGGGGCCGCCCCGCCCGCGGATCAGCGCGCGCAACCAAACTGGCGCTCGAGCCGCACGATCTGGTTGATGCGCGCGCGCACATCGGGCGAAAACCGCATCGCCGACTCGGAGTTGACGTAGCACCCGCCGTTGCCGAAATAGCCGATGGCGCGCGCCGTCTTGAAGCAATAGCCGGCCTGCTTGTAGTACGAGTTGCGCTCGACCCACAGCTCATCGCAGCTCTGGGCGCTGGCCATCGACACTGCCCCGCCCAGTGTCGCGGCGGCCAGCAGCATCGTCACGGAAGTCGACATCAAACGCATTCCAGTCCTCCAGGTTGAAAGCCACCCGATCGCGCGAGACGCAAGGGTCGGCCTGGCGCCTCGGCCTCCTGGACAGCATACAGCCGCCCATGCAATTTGGAAGAGACAGCGTGCCGCCGCGTGGCAACGGCGGACCGCGCGGCAACGACCAGCGAGGCGCGCACATGGCCGAGTGGCAAGCATCCGGCTTCATCAAGCTCATGGGCGTGAAGGTGATCAAGCGCTCGCCCGAGCGCAGCGAGGCCGAACTCTACATCCGCGACGAGCTGTGCAACCGCCGCGGCGTCATGCACGGCGGCGCGGTGATGGGCTGGGGCGACACCATGGGCGGGATGACCGCGAGCGCCGCGCTTGCCAACGACCAGCGCACCGCCACGATCGAGAGCAAGACCAATTTCTTCGCGGCGATCCCCAAGGGCGACACCGCGCGCGCGGTCTGCACGCCGCTGCACTCCGGCCGCACCACCATCGTGCTGCAGACCAACATCACCCGCGGCGACGGCAAGCTTGCCGCAATCGTGACCCAGACGCAGATCGTGCTGCCCGCCAAGGGCCGCCCGCAGGACGGACAATGAAAAGGACAGGCCGCTGATGCTCCCATTCTGGCAGATCTGGCTCGATGCCACCCGGTTCGCGCTCGACACGCAATGCGTCGTCACGCTGCGGATGCTCCGGCTCGCCGGCGGCGGCCCGCAGGCCGCTGACGAAGCGCGGCGCATGGTCGT
>JAXDOD010000021.1:0-10983 GCA_034669045.1 Alphaproteobacteria bacterium | reverse complement strand
GAAAGCCGGTGTGTGGTTCCGGCGCGGTCGTCGGTTCATGATCTCTCCTGATTCGCGGGCCACAGCGTGCCCGCCGTCACGCAGAAACTCCACTTATCGTCCTGTGCAGATTTCCGGGACCGGCTCTCTGCCTCCCTATTTTCTTGGTGAGTATGTGGTGAGTTTGCCTTTCGCTCACGATCGGGCGATTTTGCTAAGTCATTTGATTAAGTGGGGCCCGACAGGATTCGAACCTGTGACCTCTGCCTTCGGAGGGTACGGTGCTGCTGAGCGTCGGCACGGATCTCCATCGTCGTGGCTGGGGGGTTAAGCAACCTGCGATGCTCTGACCAAGTGTAATGCTTCTGGCTTCAGGTGCGTATATCGCCGGAGCATTTTCCAGTCCTTGTGACCGGTAACAAGCGCGACCTGCTCGATCGAGAAGCCGGCTCGAAAAGGCGGCTTGTACCTTCGTGTCGAAGATCGTGGAAATGAAGATCTTCGATTTTCAGTTCCCGACATTGACGGCGAAATGCCGCCCCAACCGAGCGTCCATTGTATGGGAAGATCCGTCCCTCGCGGATATTTGAGAACCGTCCCTGTTCTTCGATGATCTTACATGCGTCATATCCGGATACGTCGAGCAGCGGGATTCGCTGGTCATTACCCTTTTTCTTTTGAGGATCCTTGCGATCTCGAATGACTAACATGCGACCATTCGGATCGAAGTCGCGCCATACAACACGGGAGATTTCATCCTGCCGCATCGCTGTTGCGACCGCGAACTTGATGATGCGACCAACAGGTATCAGTTGTCGATCGTTTGCCTCGATTGAAGTGATGATTCGATCAAGTTCATCCTGTGTCGGACGGCGGTCGCGCTCATTGCCTTTTCCGACGAGGCCGAGACGTCCAAGCGCAATCCGCGCAAGGTCGATCGGCTCAGTTGAAACGATCACGGCGTGAACGGCGGCAGCGTGAGAGAGGATTGTCTTGATGTATCCAAGATCGATGCTGACGGTTACCGGGCCAGCCCCCTCGATTGCGCGTTGCTTTCCGAACTTTATAAGGCGTTCCCAATCAAGGTCTGAAAGGCGAAGGTGTCCGAGCGTGCGATCAAGAAAAGCCAGGCTCGCGCTCTTCGAGCGACCGATCCTTTTGTTGACCTCCTCCAGGTCTGCCCGGTGAAGCGCAACGAGATCGCCAAAGAGCTGGGCGTCGCGAGATTTCCGAGACGTCGCCGGCTCCTGCCGATCAATGCGAATGCGACGCTCGATATCTAACGCCCATTCCTCGGCATCCTTCCGACGGAGGAATGTCTCATTGACATACTTCCCCTTTCGTCGGACTTGGGCTCTCCACGAACCCGATCTTAGTCTGGTAAAAGTCGCCACGGCGTGTGCGCTCCGTGTGCACTGAGGGATCGAAAGTCCGGAAAAAGCGTCGCAGCATGGCGCAAAATAGAGTGCACACGACGCGACCTAACGATTTGGATGTACTCGAAAAATGCAGCAATTTCAAGCACATAGATTTGCTGTCGCCCCCATGATGGAATGGACGGACCGGCACTGCCGGTTCTTCCATCGCCTGCTCACGCGCCGCGCGCTGATCTATACCGAGATGATCACGACCGGGGCGGTGATCCACGGCGATCGCGCGCGGCTCCTGGGCTACGACCCGGCCGAGCACCCGGTGGCGCTCCAGCTCGGCGGCTCCGATCCGCGCCAGCTCGCGCACTGCGCGCGGATCGCGCAAGACCTCGGCTACGACGAGGTCAATCTCAACGTCGGCTGCCCCTCCGACCGGGTGCAGGAGGGCCGCTTCGGGGCCTGCCTGATGGCCGAGCCGGCGCTCGTCGGCGAATGCGTGGCCGCCATGACGGCCGCGGTCGAGGTGCCGGTCACGGTCAAGTGCCGCATCGGCGTCGACGAGCAGGACCCGGAGGCGGCGCTCGACGCGTTCACCACGGCGGTCAAGGGCGCCGGCGTCGATGCCCTGATCGTCCATGCGCGCAAGGCCTGGCTCAAGGGCCTCTCGCCGCGCGAGAACCGCGACGTGCCGCCGCTCGACCATGGGCGGGTCTACCGGCTCAAGGCGGCGCATCCCGATCTTGCCATTGTGCTCAATGGCGGCATCACCAGCATCGCGATGGCGGCCGGCGCGCTGGAGAAGGTCGACGGCGTGATGATGGGGCGCACGGCCTATCAGGAGCCATGGCGGCTTCTTGGCGTCGATTCGTGTCTGTTCGGCGCGCCGGAACCGTTCGAATCCCCGCGCGCGGCGGCGCAGGCGCTGCTCCCCTATATCGAACGCGAGCTTGCGCGCGGCACCCGGCTGCATTCGATCACCCGCCACACCCTCGGCCTGTTCCGCGGCGTCGCCGGCGCGCGCGCCTTTCGCCGGCACCTCGCGACCGAGGGTGTCAAGCCGGGCGCCGACGCCGGCACGTTTCGCAATGCTCTCGCCCTGCTGGACTTCGGGACGGGCGAGGCGCAGACCGCCGCGGCGTGAAGTCCCGCCGCAGCGGGCCGGTCGGAGCAGCACATGATCCTCGGCGTGCCCATTGACGAGCTGTTGTGGCTCGCGGCCGCCATCGTGGTCGGCGGCGTGGTGACCGGAGTTCTCGCGGGGCTGTTCGGCATCGGCGGCGGCGCGCTCATCGTGCCGGTGCTCTACGAGGTGTTTCGCGTGCTCGGCGTGCCCGAGGCGGTGCGCTTTCAGCTCTGCCTCGGGACCTCGATCGCGATCATCGTTCCGACCAACGTGCGCTCGTTTGTGGTCCATCGTGCGCAGGGCGCGGTCATGATGGAGGTCGTGCGCGCCTGGACCATCCCGGCCGTGCTCGGCGTCGCGGCCGGCGCGGCGATCGCGGGCTTCGCGTCCGGCGCCGCCTTGAAGATCGGGTTCGTGCTGATCGCCGGCGTGATCTCGGCCAAGCTGCTGTTCGGGCGCGAAAGCTGGCGGCTCGGCGGCGACCTGCCGGGACCGCTCGCCATGACCTGCTACGGCTTTGCCATCGGGCTTGCGGCATCGCTGATGGGCATCAGCGGCGGCTCGATCTCCAACATGATCCTCACGCTCTACAACAAATCGATCCATCGCGCGGTCGCGACCTCCGCCGGGCTCGGCGTGCCGATCACCATCGCGGGCACGCTCGGCTACATGATCGCCGGCCTGCCGCAGCAGGCCTTGATGCCGCCGTTCTCGATCGGCTTCGTGTGCTTCATCGGCGTCGCGCTGATGGCGCCGGTCTCCAGCTTCACGGCGCCTTACGGCGCGAGGCTCGCGCATGCGCTGCCGCGGCGGCGGCTGGAAATCGCGCTCGGCATCTACCTGCTGGCGATTTCGCTGCGGTTTCTGGTGAGTCTCGTGGGATAGAGTTCGAACAGAATTACGGGTACCCGCGCATCATCAGCTTGTCGCCGCGCACCTCCCAGCTTTCCAGCCGGTTGAGGTAGCTCATGCCGAGCAGGTTCGTGCGCAACTGTCCCGGCTGTGCGATGAGCGCCGGCACCGCGCGCTCGATGATGCCGCCGATGGCGACGCGGTCGAGCGTCACCGGCGCGGCGCGGGCGCGGCCGTTCGCGGTATCGACATTGACCGTGTAGGCGAGCACCTCGAGCGGCAGTCCCGCCGCCTTCGCCGCCTCCTGCGTCAGCACGACCGAGGTTGCGCCGGTGTCGAGCACCATGTCGAGGCGGGCGCCGTTGACCTGCGCCACCACGCCGAAACCGCCGCCGCGAGCGCGCGAGATTTCGACCACGCGCCCGCGCGAGCTCACATAGCCGGGCACGAATTCCGCGATCACCCGGTCGCTCACGTCGCGCAGCTCGAAGCGGTAGGCGTATCCGACGGCCAGCAGCAGCGCGATCACGACCCAGATCAGCGCCGACTCGATGGCGCGGGAAAATCGCTCGCGAAACAGCGCCAGCACCAGCGCGCCGACGAAGACGACGCCGATGACCTTGACCGCGAGCGAGGAGACGTCGATCTGGCCGAGCCCGGCGAAGCTGCCGTCCTTCTGCGCCACCAGGGCGAACAGGACCGCCGTCAGGATGGCGAGAAGGATCCAGAGCAGGCGTCGCACGGCGCTGGCCCTTAGCTCACGTCGCTGCGATTTCGGGCGCGGTCCTGGGCATGGTCCTGGCGCGGGTGCTGCAGGCTCGCCAGCCGCACGGGAAGCTCCGCCATGATCCGCCGCCGCTCCTGCGGCGTGAACGCGACCCAGCCGCCGATCTCAGCCAGCGTACGCCCGCAGCCGACGCACAGGCCGCGGCCGGGATCGACGACGCATACCTTGTTGCACGGGCTCTCGATGGATGGCATGGGCTCTCGCGGCCATGACTCGGCGGGGTCGCAGGTGGCAGCGAACATAAGCAACCCGGCGGGGAACGCAATCGCCGTCATCGTCCCGGCGGCAGGTCACATCCCGATCCGGTAGAGCAGCTTCTTGCGCAGGTCGGAATTTCCGACCGGCGGCGGCATCGGCGTGCCTTGCTGCTCGTACGATAGCGGTTGCATCGGCGGGGCGGGTTCCGCCAGCGGCGCCAGCGCCGACATCACGCGTTCCGGCGGGAAGGTGACGATGACCTCGGTCCCGATCCGCAGCTTCGACTTGAGCGTGAAGGTGCCGCCGTGGAGATCGATAAGGCTTTTGGCGATCGGCAGGCCCAGCCCGGCGCCCTGTTCGGCCGACTTGATCGAGTTCGAGCCCTGCCCGAAGGAGGCGAGCACGATCGGGATTTCCTCCTCGGGAATGCCGGGACCGGTATCCTTGACGCTCATGTATTGCCCGCCCGAGGCGGTCCAGCCGGCCTTGAGCCAGATCTCGCCGCCCTGCGGCGTGAACTTGATGGCGTTCGAGAGCAGGTTGAGGCAGATCTGGCGGATCGCGCGCTCGTCGGCCCAGAGCCGCGGCATGTCGGTCTCGAACATGTCGTGAATGGTGAGCCCGCGGCTCTTGGCGCGCATCGCCAGCAGGTGGCTGCATTCGGCCACCACGCTCAAGAGCGAGACGGCTTCCTCGTTGAGCTCGTAGCGGCCGGCTTCGATCCGCGACAGATCGAGGATCTCGTTGATCAGGCCGAGCAGATGCACGCCGGAATTATGGATGTCGCCGGCATAGTCCTTGTAGGCCGGCACGTGGTGGGGACCGAAGATTTCGGTCTTCATCACCTCGGAGAAGCCGAGGATGGCGTTGAGCGGCGTGCGCAGCTCGTGGCTCATCTGCGCGAGGAAGCGCGACTTGGCGATGTTGGCCGCCTCCGCGCGCCGGCGCGCCTCGTCGGAGATCGCTTTCGAGGTCTCCAGTTCCCCGATCAGGGCGTCCTTCTCGGCGCGCGCTTCGAGCGTCTGCAGCGTCGTCGAATAGAGGCGGTAGGCGAGGAGGGAGAAATAACCCTCCGCGGTGAGCGCCATGATGGCCAGGATGTAGTCGTGCAGCGTGCCGCGGAACGTGAAGTCGAGCGCGACCGCGGCGGTGACCGGCATGGTCAGGGCGAACACGGCGATCGGCACGCTCGAGGCCAGCATGCTCGACACCGCCACGACCAGCAGCATGACGAACAGCATGAAGGTGCCGGAGCCCTCCTGCACGCCGACCGGATGGATGAGAATGAACATCCACGACAGGCCGAAGAACAGATCGAGCATGATGAAGCGCAGCCGCCAGGTGCGGATGGCGACGCTGGCTGGCGGCTCGGCCAGGAACTGGCGGCACTTGGTGATGATGATGGCGTGGATCACCAGCACCGCGCTGGTCCAGGTGCCGGCCGTCACCGGCCCGGTCCAGATGCTCGACAGGAAGCCGACGGTCCCGACCAGCAGCAGGATCACCAGCGACGCCGACAGCCGGTTCTGCGCAAACAGCCGCACCAGCTCGTAGTCGAAGGCCGGCCGCGTGCCGGTGGTCGAGGTCAGCCGGTCGCGCGCTTCGCGCACGCGCTGCGCGGTCTTGCGCCGGCGTCTGACCGACGAGCCGTCGGCGGGCCCAGCCACGTCTCGTTGTTCACCCGGTACGCTCATGAATTCTGCTACGCGACCCCCGACAATTCGTGCAAAACTCCCGCAAATTCCTTAAGACCACGCTTAGGGAAGGGCCAGGAACTGCGGTTAACGGAGAGTTTTTTGCGGGATCGCCGCCGAATGGGGGCATTCGACGCGCCTTGACCGCCGGCCGAGGCCCGTGGTCGTGTGATTGCCGCAGCCGACAGGGGAGAAGCCATGAAGCTCTATGACGGCGGGCGGGCACCCAACCCCAGGCGCGTGCGCGTCTATCTCGCCGAGAAGGGCATCGCGGTGCCGATGGAGCAGGTCGATCTCGGTTCCCGCCAGCAGCAATCCGCGGCGTTCACGCAGATCAACCCGATCCAGCGCGTTCCGGTGCTGGTGCTCGACGACGGCACCACCATCGCGGAATCGATCGCGATCTGCCGCTATTTCGAGGAGCTCAATCCCGACCCGCCGCTGTTCGGACGCGGCGCCGCGGAGATCGCGCGCATCGAGATGTGGAACCGGCGGCTGGAGCTGCACTTGCTGTTCCCGGTCTCCCACGTCTTCCGCCATACGCATCCGGCGATGAAGGAGATGGAGGTGCCGCAGGTGCCGGCCTGGGCCGAAGCCAACAAGCCGCGCATCGCGCAGTTCCTCGGCGTGCTCGACCGCGAGCTCGAGGACCGGCCGTTCGTCGCCGGCGAGCGCTACACGGTTGCCGACATCACCGGCCTGGTGGCGCTCGATTTCATGAAGCCGGCCAAGCTGCGCGTTCCGGAGGAGTACGCCCATGTGCGGCGCTGGCACGCCGAGATCGCGGCGCGGCCGAGCGCGGGCGCCTGACGATGCGCCTCACGATCGTAGGCTCGGGCGATGCCTTCGGCTCCGGCGGCCGGTTCAACACCTGTTTCTGGCTGCAGACCGCCAAGGCCGTGCTGCTGGTCGATTGCGGCGCCTCGTCGCCGGTCGCGCTGAAGGTGCGCGGCCTCGACTTCGACCAGGTCGACTGCGTCGTCGTTACCCATCTCCACGGTGATCACTTCGGCGGCCTGCCGTTCCTGCTCCTGGACGCGCAACTGCTCGCGAAGCGCGAGCGTCCACTCATGATCGCGGGCCCGCCGGGAACGCGCGAACGCATCGCCGCGGCGCTGGAAATCTTGTTCCCGCGCGCGGCCACCAACACCTGGCGCTTTCCGTTCGAGATCGTGGAGATCGAGCCCGGCCGGCCGGCGGAACTGCTGGGGCATGAGATCGAGACCATCGAGGTCGTGCACCAGTCGGGCGCGCCCTCGACCGCGGTGCGGATTTCCGACGGGCAGTCGCTGTTCGCCTATTCAGGCGACACCGAATGGACCGAGGCGCTGCTGCGGGTCGCCGATGGCGCCACGTTCTTCATGTGCGAGTGCTACGCCTATGACGGGAAAGTCCGCGGCCACCTGAGCTGGCACATCCTGAAACCCCGGCTGGGCGAGCTGCGCGCCCGGCGCATCATGCTCACCCATATGAGCCCGGCATCGCTGGCGCACCTCGACGAGTTCAAGGCGGCCGGCGTGCTGATCGCCGAAGACGGGGCGATCGTCGAGGTCTGAGCATTCGTGCGCGTTTTCCCTGGTGCGTACGCGTTGGCGTCAGCTACAGCCCGTCGTTCCCCCGCAGGTCTCGCATTTGAGGCACGTGCCGTTCCGCACCAGCGTGAAGTTCAGGCACTCGCCGCACATTTCGCCTTCGTAGCCCTTCGCCTTCGCCTCCTTGCGGCGCTCGGCGGCGACCGCCTTGGCGTCGGCGCGCGTGCCGGGCCTGGGGAGCTGTTCGAGCTGCTCGGTGGGCGAGAGCCGCTGCACGGGCTCGGACTTGAGCGCGGCGGTGCCGGAGATTTCGGTGCGAGTCTCAGCGCGCGCGCCTGAGGAGGAGAGGGCGGTGACGTTCGACGAAACCCCGCCCCGCGTCGCGTCGCGGTCCGATCCTCCCGCGCCGGGGGAGGGACCGCCGCCCGCGATCACGCCGAGCCGGTCGGTGCGCGAGCGCGTGAGCCCCTTCGATACGTATTTCGCATCCGAGCGCGGCTTGCCCTCGTCGACGCCCTTGCCGAGCGCGTCAAAACCGCTCTCGGTCGGGTCCACATGCGCGAGGTCGAAGCGCTCGAGATAGCTCACGGCGAGCTCGCGGAAGACGTAGTCGAGGATCGAGGTGGCGTATTTGATCGAGTCGTTGCCCTGCACCGGGCCCGCGGGCTCGAAGCGCGTGAACGTGAAGGCGTCGACATATTCCTCCAGCGGCACGCCGTATTGCAGACCGAGCGAGACCGCGATGGCAAAATTGTTGATGAAGGAGCGCAGCGCCGCGCCCTCCTTGTGCATGTCGATGAAGATCTCGCCGATGCGGCCGTCGTCGTATTCGCCGGTGCGCAGGTAGACCTTGTGGCCGCCGACCACCGCCTTCTGGGTGTAGCCCTTGCGCCGGTCGGGCATGCGCTCGCGGTCGCGCATCACCACGATGCGCTCGACCACCTTCTCCACCACCTTCTCGGTCAGCGCCGAGACGCGTGCCGCCGACGGTTTGTCGATGAACGCCGCGAGGACGTTTTCTTGGACGTCGTCGTCCTCCTCCTCGTCCTCGATGAGCTGGCTCTGCAGCGGCTGGCTCAGCTTGGAGCCGTCGCGGTAGAGCGCGTTGGCCTTGAGCCCGAGCTTCCAGGAGAGCAGATAGGCCGCCTTGCAGTCCTCGACCGTGGCGTCGTTGGGCATGTTGATGGTCTTGGAGATGGCGCCGGTGATGAACGGCTGCGCCGACGCCAGCATGCGGATGTGGCTGTCCACCGACAGATAGCGCTTGCCGGTGCGCCCGCACGGGTTGGCACAGTCGAACACCGGGTAATGCTCCGACTTGAGGTGCGGCGCGCCCTCGACCGTCATGGCGCCGCAGACGTGGATGTTGGCGGCGTCGATCTCGCGCTTGGTGAAGCCAAGAGAGGACAGCAGATCAAATCCCGGACCGTTGACCTCGGTCGGCTCAAGGCCGAGCTCCTGGACGATGACGGTCTCGCCGAGCGTCCACTTGTTGAACACGAACTTGATGTCGAAGGCGGTCGGCAGCGCCTTCTCGATGCGCGCGATCGTCTCGGCGGTGAAGCCCTTGGCCTTCAGCGTGCCATGGTTGATGCCGGGCGACTGGCCGAGCGAGCCGTGGCCGACCGCATAGGCCTCGATCTCGGCGATCTGCGATTCCGAATAGCCGAGCACGCGCAGCGCCTCCGGCACCGCCCGGTTGATGATCTTGAAATAGCCGCCGCCGGCGAGCTTCTTGAACTTGACCAGCGCGAAGTCGGGTTCGATGCCGGTAGTGTCGCAGTCCATCACCAGGCCGATGGTGCCGGTCGGCGCGATCACGCTCACCTGCGCGTTGCGGAAGCCGTGCTCGGAGCCGAGCGCGAGCGCGCGGTCCCAGGCGCGTTGCGCATGCTCGACCATGCGCGCATCCGGGCAAGCCTTGTGATCGAGCGGCACCGGCGGCGTCGCCACCTTCTCATAGCCCGAGCGTTCGCCGTGCGCGGCGCGGCGATGGTTGCGGATCACCCGCAGCATGTGCTCGCGGTTCTTCTTGTAGCCCGGGAAGGCGCCGAGCTCCTTCGCCATCTCGGCCGAGGTGGCATAGGAGACGCCGGTCATGATCGCGGTCAGCGAACCGGCGATCTGGCGGCCGGGATCCGAATCGTAGGAGAGGCCGGACGACATCAGGAGCCCGCCGAGATTGGCATAGCCGAGGCCGAGCGTGCGGAACTCGTAGGAGCGTTCCGCGATCTCGCGGCTCGGGAATTGCGCCATCAGCACCGCGATCTCGAGCACCACGGTCCACAGCCGGGTGGCGTGCTCATAGCCCTCCACGTCGAACACGCGCGTCGCCGCATCCCTGAACGCCAGCAGATTCATGGAGGCGAGATTGCACGCCGTGTCGTCGAGGAACATGTATTCCGAGCACGGGTTCGACGCGATGATCGGGCCCGAGGCCGGGCAGGTGTGCCAGTCGTTGATGGTGGTGTGGAACTGCAGGCCGGGATCCGCGCAGGCCCAGGCCGCGTAGCCGATCTTCTCCCAGAGGTGGCGCGCCTTCAGCGTCTTGGCGATCTTGCCGGGCTTGGTGCGCCAAGTCAGGTCCCATTCGGCGTCGGCCTCGACCGCCTTGAGGAACTCGTCGGTGACGCGCACCGTGTTGTTGGAGTTCTGGCCCGAGACCGTGAGATAGGCGTCGCTGTCCCAGTCGGTGTCATAGACCGGAAAATACAGGTCGGTGTAGCCCTGCTTGGCGAACTGGATCACGCGCTGAATGTAGTTGTCGGGAACGTGATCCTTGCGCGCCGCCTTGATCTCGCGGCGCAGCACCGGGTTCTTGTCGGGATCGAAGCAGTCGTCGCCCGAGCCTTCGCAGTTGACGCAGGCCTTGACGATCGAGCGCAGGTGCTTCTGGTTGATCTTCGAGCCGGTGACGAGGTTCGCCACCTTCTGCTCCTCGATCACCTTCCAGTCGATGAACTGCTCGATGTCGGGATGGTCGGTGTCGACGATCACCATTTTTGCCGCGCGGCGCGTCGTGCCGCCCGACTTGATGGCGCCCGCGGCGCGGTCGCCGATCTTGAGGAAGCTCATCAGGCCCGACGACTTGCCGCCGCCGGCGAGCTTCTCGCCGTCGCTGCGCGCCGAGAACGAAAAGCTCGCGGGCGGCGGCAAATCCTCCGGCCTGATGAGCTTCCTCAAGATCGGCGACCGCGCCGCGGGCGCGATCAAGTCGGGCGGCACCACGCGGCGCGCGGCCAAGATGGTCGTCGTCGACGTCGATCATCCCGATATCGAGAAGTTCATCGACTGGAAGGTCAACGAGGAGCAGAAGGTCGCCGCGCTGGTGACCGGCTCCAAGATCAACCAGAAGCACCTCAAGGCCGTGCTCAAGGCTTGCGTGAACTGCGAAGGCTCCGGCGACGACTGCTTCATGCCGGAGAAGAATCCGGCGCTCAAGCGCGAG
>JAXDOD010000020.1:0-23511 GCA_034669045.1 Alphaproteobacteria bacterium | reverse complement strand
CTCGACCCGCGCAAGGCCGATCCCGACATGGCCGACGAGCTGGTGCGCAAGGACCTTGGGCTCGTCCGCCCGGACGAGGTGATCATCCCCCTCGACTAGGCTTCTCCTGAGCCGGGTCCGAGGATTGCCGCGCTTTGCACCGCCTCCTATAGACCCCGCGCCTGCCGAGGAGAGAGGGTCACGTGGCGCGTTCCGCGAAACCGAAAGCTGCACCGTCCGCCGCGCCGAACGAGCCTGACATCGAGCGGCCGCGCGAGCCAAAGCGCTACAAGGCGTCGAAGGACGAGCTGCTTCATTTCTACAAGCAGATGCTGCTCATCCGCCGCTTCGAGGAGCGCGCAGGGCAGCTTTACGGGTTGGGGCTGATCGGCGGCTTCTGCCACCTCTACATCGGCCAGGAGGCCGTGGTGGTGGGCATGCAGATGTCGCTCAAGCCGGGCGACGAGGTGATCACCGGCTATCGCGACCATGGCCACATGCTGGCCTGTGGCATGGACCCCAAGGGCGTGATGGCCGAGCTCACCGGCCGGCGCGGGGGCTATTCCAAGGGCAAGGGCGGCTCGATGCACATGTTCTCGCTGGAGAAGGGCTTCTTCGGCGGACACGGCATCGTCGGCGCCCAGGTCTCGCTCGGCACCGGCTTGGCCTTCGCCAACCGATACCGGGGCAACGACAACGTGTCGCTGACCTATTTCGGCGATGGCGCCGCCAACCAGGGCCAAGTCTACGAAAGCTTCAACATGGCGAAGCTCTGGAAGCTGCCGGTGGTCTACATCATCGAGAACAACCAATATGCCATGGGCACCTCGCTGGCGCGCGCCTCGGCCACCACCGACCTGTCCGGACGCGGCGCTGCCCACGGCGTCCCCGGCGAGCGCGTCGACGGCATGGATGTGCGCGCCGTCAAGGCGGCGGGCGAGAAAGCGGTGAAATGGTGCCGCGAGGGCAACGGCCCGATCATTTTGGAGATGCTCACTTATCGCTATCGTGGCCACTCCATGTCGGACCCGGCAAAGTACCGCCCCAAGGAAGAGGTCGATAAGGTGCGCAGCGAGCACGATCCGATCGAGCAGGTGCGGATGCGGCTGTTGGCGAACAAATCGGCGAGCGAGGACGCGTTGAAGAAAATCGACACCCAGGTGCGCGCGATCGTCAACGAGGCGGCTGAGTTCGCGACCAACGATCCGGAGCCCGACGCAGCGGAGCTCTACACCGATGTGTATGGATGACACGCGGCGCGCCGCGGTATCGTCATGAACAGAGTTGTCCACTTTGAGATTCACGCCAACGATCCGCCGCGCGCGCGCCTTCTACCAGGCGATGTTCGGATGGCGCTTCGATCAATATGGTGACATGGACTATTGGCTGATCTACACCGGACCGCCCGAACAGCCCGGGATCAACGGCGGGCTGCATAAGCGCGTCGGCGCGCACGACGGCGACGCGGTTGCGTCCTTCGTCTGCACCGTCGACGTCGATAACCTCGACGCCATGATCGCCCGCACCAGGTCGAGCGGCGGCGCGTGCGTGGTGCAGAAGAAGGCCATTCCGCGAGTGGGCTGGTTCGCCTATTGCAAGGACACCGAAGGCAACATCTTCGGCCTCATCCAGAACGACCAAAAAGCCAAGTAGCGGTACGAGCGCCCCATGCCCACCCAAGTCCTGATGCCCGCGCTCTCGCCCACGATGGAAAAGGGCAATCTCGCCAAGTGGCTCAAGAAGGAGGGCGACACGGTCAAGTCCGGCGACGTGATCGCCGAGATCGAGACCGACAAAGCGACCATGGAGGTCGAGGCCGTCGACGAGGGCACGCTCGCGAAGATACTGGTTCCGGAAGGCACCAACGACGTGGCGGTCAACACGCCGATCGCGACGATCCTGGCCGATGGAGAGACCGGCGACGGGGGCTACGACATCGCCAACGTCAAGCCCGCGCCCGCGGCCCAGCAAGCAGCCAAGGCGTCGGCACCGCCAGCCTCGCAGGAGGCTCCCGCCGCCTCCCAGGCGCCACGCGCGCAGGCGCTGCCCGAGCCCGACGTCCCCGAGGGCACCGAGATGGTCACCATGACCATGCGCGAGGCTTTGCGCGACGCCATGGCCGAGGAGATGCGGCGCGACAAGGACGTGTTCGTGATGGGCGAGGAGGTCGCCGAATATCAGGGCGCCTACAAGGTCACCCAGGGCCTGCTGCAGGAGTTCGGCGCGATGCGGGTGATCGACACACCGATCACGGAGCACGGCTTCACCGGCCTCGGCGTCGGCGCCGCAATGGCCGGTCTCAAGCCGGTCATCGAGTTCATGACCTTCAACTTCGCCATGCAGGCGATGGACCAGCTCATCAATTCGGCGGCGAAGACCCGCTACATGTCGGGCGGCCAGATCGCCACCGCGGTCGTCTTCCGCGGCCCCAATGGTCCCGCCGCCCGTGTCGCCGCCCAGCACAGCCAGGACTACACCGCTTGGTATTCGCACATCCCCGGCCTCAAGGTGATCGCCCCGTTCACGGCCGCCGACGCCAAGGGCCTGCTCAAGTCGGCGATCCGCGATCCCAATCCGGTGATCTTCCTCGAGAACGAGATCCTCTACGGACAGAGCTCGCCGGTGCCGAAGCTCGACGACTATCTGGTGCCGATCGGCAAGGCCAAGGTCGTGCGAACCGGCAGCGACGTCACCATCGTGGCCTGGTCCATGGGCATGAGCTATGCGCTCAAGGCGGCGGACGAACTCGCCAAGGACAATATCGGCGCCGAGGTCATCGATCTGCGCACGCTCAAGCCGATGGATATCGAGACCGTCATCGAGTCGCTGAAGAAGACCGGCCGCGTCGTCACGGTCGAGGAGGGCTGGCGGCAGTCGGGCGTCGGCGCCGAGGTCGCGGCGCGCATCATGGAGCTTGCATTCGACTGGCTCGACGCCCCGGTCGCGCGCGTCACCGGCGAAGACGTGCCGATGCCCTATGCGGCCAATCTGGAAAAGCTCGCGCTGCCGTCGGTCGCCAAGGTGGTCGCGGCGGCGAAGGCGGTTTGCTACCGGTGAGCGCCATGGACCCTGACAATCCGCCGCCCGCCTTCGACGCGCTGGTCATTCCGCCGGAAGCGCTGGAGCAGGGCGGCGTCGAGGTGCTGCGCGCCGCCATCGTCGACGGCGGCCTGCACGTGTCGCTGCGCCGCGCCTTCGACGATCCCGAGGCCTGGGGCATGCTGATTGCCGACGTCACGCGCCACGTCGCGCGCATCTACGCGACCGAGAACAAGTTCGACGAGGAGCAGACGATCGAGCGCATCCGCGCGCTCTATAACGCCGAGATGGACGCGCCGACCGACCCCGGCCGCACCTCGGCGATCAGCTAGCGCAGGCCCGCCATGCCGGTGAACATCCTCATGCCCGCGCTCTCGCCCACGATGGAGAAGGGCAACCTCGCCAAGTGGCTCAAGAAGGAGGGCGACGCGGTCAAGGCCGGCGACGTGATCGCCGAGATCGAGACCGACAAGGCGACGATGGAATACGAGTCGATCGACGACGGCGTCATGGCCAAGATCGTGGTGCCCGAAGGCACGCAGGACGTGCCGGTGAACCAACTCATCGCCGTGCTGGCGCAGGAGGGCGAGGACCCGAAGGCCGCCGCAGCCGCCGCGGGAAAGGGCGCGACGCCAGCGGCGAAGCCGGCAGGCGCATCGCAGTCGCCGAGTTCCGCGCCCGCCTCATCCCCGGACACGCGCCCTGCGGGCGCTCCTCGTCCTGAGGAAGGCGCGACAGCGCCTGTCGCGAAGGACGCGGGCTCCGGTCAGGGCGCCAACCGCGTCTTGGCCTCGCCGCTCGCGCGCCGCCTGGCCAAGGATGCCGGCATCGAGCTCGCGCGCATTCAAGGTTCCGGTCCGCACGGGCGCATCATCGCGCGCGACGTCGAGGCCGCGAAGTCGGGCAAGGGACCTGCGCCGGCCGGCGCCGCGCCCGCAGGCGCGCCACTTCCCGTGCAGGCCCCGTCCGACGACAAGATCAAGGCGCTGTTCGAGCCCGGCAGCTACGAGGTCGTGCCGCACGACAATATCCGCAAGGTGATCGCGCGCCGTTTGGTTGAGGCCAAGCTCACCATCCCGCATTTCTATCTCACTCTCGACTGCAACATCGGAAAGCTCCTTGCGGCGCGCGAGGAGATCAATGCGGCCGCGCCGAAAGACAAGGACGGCAAGCCGGCCTACAAGCTCTCGGTCAACGACTTTTGCATCAAGGCGCTCGCGCTCGCGCTACAGCGCGTCCCGGACGCCAACGTCACCTGGACCGAAGGCGGCATGCTCAAGCACAAGCGTTCCGACATCGGCGTGGCGGTCTCCATCCCGGGCGGGCTGATCACGCCGGTCGTGCGTCACGCCGAGGCAAAATCGCTTTCGGTGATCTCGAACGAGATGAAAGACTACGCCGCGCGTGCGCGCGCGCGAAAGCTCAAGCCGGAGGAATATCAGGGCGGCACCAGCGCGGTGTCGAACCTCGGCATGTACGGCGTCAAGGATTTTGCCGCCGTGATCAATCCGCCGCATGCGACCATCCTGGCGGTCGGCGTCGGCGAGGAGCGGGCGGTCGCCAAGGGCGGCAAGATCGAGGCGGCCTGGGTGATGTCGGTGACGCTCTCGACCGACCACCGCGCCGTCGACGGCGCGCTCGGGGCGCAACTGCTCGGCGCGTTCAAGGCGCTGATCGAGAATCCCGTGATGATGGTGGTGTAGGCCGCCAGCCTGCCCCTGGACGACAGCCGATGAGCGAACGCGAAACCAAGATACGGTCGGTGGTGTTCGCCTATTTCCCCATGTTCATCGCCGCGCTCTCGCTGATCACGTCGATCTTCAACGGCTATCTCAACAACAAGTTCGTCGACCTGATCCAGCGCAATCTCGGCCGCGCCGAATATATGCGCACCTGCAAGGAGATCATCGACGCCTATTTCCAGGTCAAATTCCGCACCGGCCTGGTCAGTGCGAGCGGCGAGCGCGAGCGCGCGGGCGCCGCGCCTGCGGCCAATGCTATGGCCGAGCAGAACGATGCCGGCGCCGCCGTCAACAGGTTCGCCGCGCTCGGCACCTATCTCGCCAACCTTCGCGATGACGCGACCCGCGCCCGCTACACCGAGCTCACGCGCGCGCTCGAAAAGGCGCTCGCGGTGGCGCGGGGCACGCCCTCCGCCGATCAGGGCAAGCTGTTCGAGGCTGCCGACACCATCTTCGCCGAAATGAACAACGACTGCGTGCGGTCGGCGAAGGAGTGACGGCGCAAGATCTGTTTTTAGGTCCTATATGAGCTTGCACGAGCGCCCCGCCGTCCGGCGCGGCGAGAGACGAAAGACGCGACGACATGGCTGACACCACCTTCGACATCATCATTATCGGTTCCGGTCCGGGCGGCTACGTCACCGCGATCCGCGCCGCGCAGCTCGGATTCAAGACCGCGATCGTCGAGCGCGCCTACCTCGGCGGCATCTGCCTGAACTGGGGCTGCATTCCCACCAAGGCGCTGCTGCGCTCGGCGGAGATCTTCCATTACATGCAGCATGCCAAGGAGTTCGGGCTCTCGGCCGAGAAGGTCGCGTTCGATCCCAAGGCCGTGGTGGCGCGCTCGCGCGCAGTGTCGAAGCGACTGAATGACGGCGTCGGCTTCCTGATGAAGAAGAACAAGGTTTCGGTCATCTGGGGCGAGGCGATGATCGAGGCGCCGGGCAAAGTCACCGTCCAGCCCGCCAAGGGCCAAGCGCCCAAGGGCACGCTCGGCCCCGGCGCCTACCAGGCCAAGCACATCATCCTCGCGACCGGCGCGCGCCCGCGCGTGTTGCCCGGCCTGGAGCCCGACCAGAAACTGGTCTGGACCTATTTCGAGGCCATGGTGCCCGAGCGCATGCCGAAGTCTCTGCTGGTGATCGGTTCTGGAGCAATCGGAATCGAATTCGCCTCGTTCTACCGCACGCTGGGCGCCGAGGTGACCGTCGTCGAGGTGCTGCCGCAGATCCTGCCCGCCGAAGACGCCGAGATCGCCGCCTTCGCGCGCAAGAGTTTCGAGAAACAGGGCATCAAGATATTCACCGGCGCCAAGGTGACCAAGCTCGACAAGAAGGCCGACCACGTCATCGCCAGCATCGACGACGGCAAGGGTGGCACGCAGACGCTGACGGTCGAGCGCGTCATCGCCGCTGTCGGGGTGGTGGGAAACATCGAGAACGTCGGGCTCGAAAAGCTCGGCGTGAAAACCGAGCGCGGCGCGGTCGTGGTCGACCCGCTCAGCCGCACCAGCGTGCCGGGCATCTATGCGATCGGGGACTGCGCCGGCCCGCCGCTGCTCGCGCACAAGGCCGAGCATGAAGGCGTCATCTGCATCGAAGCCATCAAGGGATTGAAGCCGCACCCCATGGACAAGCGCCTCATTCCCGGTTGCACGTATTGCACGCCGCAGATTGCCTCGGTCGGACTCACCGAGCAGGCCGCGAAGGAGAAGAAGCTCGAAGTGCGGGTCGGGCGTTTCCCGTTCGCGGGCAACGGCAAAGCCATTGCCCTCGGGGAGGACCAGGGTCTCGTCAAGGTGATCTTCGACAAGAAGACCGGCGCACTCATCGGCGCGCACATGGTGGGTGCCGAGGTGACCGAGTTGATCCAGGGCTACGTGGTGGCGATGAATCTGGAGACGACGGAAGAAGAACTTATGCACACCGTGTTCCCGCACCCGACATTGTCCGAGATGATGAAGGAGGCGGTGCTGGACGCCTATGGACGGGCGCTCAATATCTGATCGGAGCTTCATTTGATTGAAGCTTCGGCGCCTCCGATCCTTGCAGGGATCGCATGATTTGCCGGGCCGATTTCCGCATCCCGCGCCGCAGCGACGGCGGTCCTTCGCTATTCATGTAGCGTTCAGAATGGGTCAGGCACATCACACTCCCGGGGAATCAACATCATCATTGCGGTCGCGCTCTTTTAAGTTCCGCGGGGCGATCCTGCCTTCTGTCGTGCCGGCATCATGGTGGATTTCACACATCCGATAAGTGTTCGTGCGCAGGAGCACGCGGGACGGTCCATCACAGCGTCGCTTTGGCGTTTCTTCACGCGGGCCGGATGCAATAAGACTGTCGATTTCACCAATCGCCAGATCGCGACGCTCTTCGTTGTGCTCGCCGCGATGACGTCGATTCCGATCGTGCTTCATCCATTCCCGCCGCTCGCCGACTACATCAATCATCTCTCGCGCATGCACATCATCGCGACGATCGGTTCCGACCCCGATCTCGCTCGCTTCTATCAGGTCGACTGGCAGATCATCCCGAACCTGATGATGGATCTGGTCGTGCCCGCGTTCGAGCGGATCATGAACATCTATCTCGCCGGACAGATCTACACGATCGCCAGCTTCATGCTGATCATCTCCGGCGCGCTGATGCTCAACCGCCGGCTGTTCGGCCATTGGTCGATCCTGCCGCTGATCGCGTTTCCGCTCCTCTACAACAACGTCTTTCTCGTCGGCACCATGAACTATGTCTTCGGCATGGGGCTTTCGCTCTGGGCGCTGGCCGTCTGGGTGTGGCTGCGCGAGCGACACGTGCTGATTCGCCTCGCGGTATCGACCCTCTTCGTCGTCGCGCTGTTCTTCTGCCATCTATTCGCGGTCGGCCTTTACGGCCTCGGCCTCCTGGCTTTCGAGCTGCACCGGCTCGGGCAGATCTACAGCCATCGGGCGCGCCCGTTGCTTGCCGACTTCATCGGCAACCGGCCGCGCTCGCCGTTGTTCGACTTCGTCGCTTGCGGGCTGCCGTTCGCGCCGGTCCTGCCGCTCCTGATGCTGAGCCCGACCTGGGGATTGCGCGCCTCCTTTGTCTGGGAATTCCTCGGCAAGATCGACGGTCTCATGTATGTGATCGAGGTCTATTCCCACTTCGCCGCCTTCGTCCTTACCGGCATCGTCGCTTTCGCGGCCGGCTGGGGCATGCGCCATCGGGCGCTCCAGTTCCATTCCTTCGGCTGGGTGCTGCTCGCGGTCGGCACGATCACCTATGTGGCCATGCCGCGCGTCATTTTCGATACGTTCATGGCCGACCAGCGGCTGCCGATTTCACTCGCCTTCATGGTCATCGCCTGCGCGCATCTCAGTCTGCGCCGCGACTACGTGCGGCGGGGCTTTGTGGCCGTGCTGGTGCTGCTGCTCGCCATCCGCGTGTTCGAGGTGCAGTTCGTATGGGCGGACCTTTCGCGCGCCACAACCTCATTCCACGACTCGGTCCGTCTCATCGAGCGCGGCTCCAAGGTGCTCGTCGCCTATGCCGACGCGGATGCGGGCGACGACGTGAAGGACCTCGGCCTGGTGCATGCCGCCTGCATCGCGATCATCGAGCGCTCCGCGCTGGTGACGACCGCGTTCACGGTCGTGGGCAAGCAGATCCTGCATGTCCGCGACGGTTACAGCGCCCGCGTCGACAAGGACGACGGCACGCCGCCGTCGGTCAACCAATTGATCCAGGTCGCCGATCGGCCGGAGGCGGGCATCGCGAATTATTGGGGGAAATGGACCTCCGACTACGACTACATCTACGTGTTGTTCACCGACGCCGATTTCGAGAACCCGGACCCCGCGCGGCTGACCCCAATCTACGCCGGGGAGCGATTTGCGCTCTTCCGGATCAATTCGTCGCACATTGCCGACATCAGCGAGCCCCTGCCGCCGGAGTGAGCCGGTGCCCCTTGTGGCGCGCCTCTGGGCTTCGTAAGTAGGGCTTGAGACCGCCGCAGAAGCAGGCGCCGCTCTGGAGATTCCATGGCTGTCGTCCTCGACACCGTCGGCCCGGGCGGCCGCGCGCGCCATCCCGAGAAGGCGCACCGCCCCGACACGCCGTTGCACACGAAGCCCGACTGGATTCGCGTCAAGGCGCCGGTGTCGAAGGGATACCGCGACACCCAGGCGATCGTGCGCGCCAATGGCCTCGTCACTGTCTGCGAGGAGGCGGGCTGTCCCAACATCGGTGAATGCTGGGAGAAGAAGCACGCGACCTTCATGATCATGGGCGACACCTGCACGCGCGCCTGCGCGTTCTGCAACGTCAAGACCGGCCTGCCCGGGCCGCTCGATGCGCAGGAGCCGGCGCGCGTCGCCGACGCGACCGCCAAGCTCGGCCTTGCCCATGTCGTGGTCACGTCGGTCGATCGCGACGACCTCGCCGACGGCGGGGCGGGACATTTCGCCGCCGTGATCCGCGCCATCCGCGCGCGCTGCCCTGGAACGACCGTCGAGGTGCTCACGCCCGACTTCCTGCGCAAGGACGGTGCGGTCGAAGCGGTGGTCGCGGCCGGTCCCGACGTGTTCAACCACAATCTGGAAACGGTGCCCTCGAACTATCTCACGGTGCGGCCGGGCGCGCGCTATTTTGCTTCGATCCGGCTGCTGCAGCGGGTGAAGGAGTTCGATCCCGCGATCTTCACCAAGTCCGGCATCATGGTCGGCCTCGGCGAGGAGCGCAACGAAGTGCTTCAGGTCATGGACGACCTGCGCGCCGCCGGCGTCGATTTTCTGACCATGGGCCAGTACCTGCAGCCGACGCGCAAGCATCACGAGGTCGTGCGCTTCGTGCCGCCCGAGGAGTTCAAGGCCTACGCAACCGTCGCCTATGCCAAGGGTTTCCTGATGGTCGCGGCCAGCCCGCTGACGCGCTCGTCGCACCACGCGGGCGAGGATTTTGCGCGGCTGAAGGCGGCGCGAGAAGCGCAACTATCCGCACGTGTATGACCCGATAGTCCGTACCGCGCTCGATCTCCACGACGCCTGGTCGCGCCCAGTGATCCTGCGCTCGGACCCCGAAGCGGCGGCATTTCTGCGACAGAATTGTCGCGAGCGGCGTCTCGCGGCCGCGCCTTCGGTGGCTTGAGGCTGCATGCCCCAATTCACCACCACACGCCGCGTCCGCCACGCCGCCGCCGACATGTTCGACCTGGTCGCCGACGTCGAGCGCTATCCCGAATTCGTGCCGCTGTGCCGCGACCTGAAGATACGCAAGCGCAGCCCCGAGCCCGACGGCGTCGAGATCGTCATCGCCGACATGACCGTCGCCTACAAGCTGGTGCGCGAAGCCTTCACCAGCCGGGTCACGCTCGAGCGTCCGAAGCTGCAAATCCTGGTCGAATACCTGGAAGGGCCTTTCAGCCACCTGGAGAACCGCTGGAGGTTTCGCCCGACCGGCGAGGGGAGCTGCGACATCGAGTTCTTCATCTCCTATGAGTTCAAGAGCCGGATGCTGGGGCTGCTCATGGGGGCGATGTTCGACGTTGCCTTCCGCCGCTTCACGGCGGCATTCGAGCGGCGCGCCGACGTGGTCTATGGGAGTAAGCGGGGCTTAACGCCGTCGGCCTAGGATCGCGGCCAGATTGCTCTGGAACCGCCGATGACCACGCTCGATCCTGCCGCTTCGACACCCCGAATCCTGCCGGGCGCACTCCGGCTCGCACCCGCCTTGTTTGCGGCGACGCTGTTCCTGTCCGCGCTGCTCCTGTTCCTGGTGCAGCCGATGTTCACCAAGATGGTGCTGCCGCGGCTCGGCGGTCCCCCGACCGTTTGGTCTGTCGCCATGGTGTTCTTCCAGGCGGCGCTGCTCGCAGGCTATGCCTATGCGCATCTGCTGGTGCGCCGGCTTTCCCTCGGCGTCGGTGCGCTGGTCCATCTCGGCGTGCTCGCCGCCGCTGCGCTCACGCTGCCGATCGCCATCGCGTCGGGTTTTGCCACGCCACCCACGAGCGGCATCGCGCTGTGGCTGATCGGCCTGTTTGCGGCCTCGATCGGACTGCCGTTTGCCGTGCTGTCCGCGAGCGCGCCGCTGCTGCAGGGCTGGTTCGCCGCCACCGGCCACACCCAGGCGCGCAACCCTTATGTCCTTTACGCCGCCTCCAACCTCGGCTCGTTCACGGCCCTCATTGCCTATCCGGTCGCGATCGAGCCGTGGCTTACGCTCAAGGTGCAGGCGCAGCTCTGGTCGGCGGGATTTGCAGTGCTCGCAATCTGCATGGCGGGCGCCGGCTTGTTCGTGGCGCGCCGGCAAAGCGGTCACGCCGCGAACCCGCAATGCGCGCCGGCAACCGCGCGCGAGCGCCTGTCGTGGCTGGCGCTTGCCGCCATCCCGGCCGGCCTCGTGATCGCGGTGACGTCCTATGTGACCACCGACGTCGCCGCCGCGCCGTTCCTCTGGGTCCTGCCGCTCGCGGTTTATCTGCTGACCTTCGTCGCCGTATTCCGCGAGCGGCCGTGGATCCGCCAAGACACGGTCGTGCGGCTCGTGCCAATCCTGGTGGCGCCGCTCGCCGTCGGCATGCTCGGACGCGACCCGGTGTTCTGGCTGGCGATGGCCGTGGTCAACCTGGTGGCGTTCCTGCTGCTGGCGCTGCTGTGCCATGGCGAGCTTTACCGCCGCCGTCCGCCACCCGGGCTGCTCACCGAGTTCTATCTCTGGACCTCGCTCGGCGGAGTCATCGGCGGCATCTTTGCGGCACTCATCGCCCCTTGCATCTTCAACCGTATCTATGAGTACCCGATCCTGGTGGCGGCGGCGGTCCTGGTGCTGCCCGGCATGTTCGCGGGCGGGCTCCGCCGCATTGTGACGGAGGCCACTCCCGTGCTGCTGATCGCGGCGCTCGCGGTCGCCGTGCAGTTCGTCTTTGACATCCGGCTGCCCGCCGCCGCCGAATTGCCGGTGCAGATCGCGCTCGTTGGGCTCGTTGCACTCATGCTGCTCCAAAGGCATCGCCCGGCGCGGTTCTTCGCGCTGGTGGTGCTCGCTTTCGTGCTGACCGACCAGTGGCAGCCGGGCTTCAACCGGATCGAAACCGCGCGCAGCTTCTTCGGCGTGCACCAGGTGGTCGAGACCGCCGATGGCCGCCATCGGCTGCTCTACCACGGCACCACCATGCACGGCGCCGAGCGCATCGCTGCGGGGCAGCCGGAGCCGCTGACCTACTATTATTTCGGCGGACCGATGTCGGAGGCGATCGATGCCGCGCGCGACGCGCGGGGAGGGCTCCGCCAGGTCGCCGCGGTCGGGCTCGGAACCGGCAGTCTCGCCTGCCATCGCCGCCCCCAGGAGGCCTGGACCTTCTTCGAGATCGACCCCGACGTGGTGCGGATCGCCCGCGACCCGAGGCTGTTCAGTTTCATCTCGTCGTGCGCGCCCGATCTCCCGGTCGTCATCGGCGACGCGCGGCTCACGCTGGCGGCGTCCGCTCGGCGCTACGACCTCATCATCCTCGATGCGTTTTCGTCCGATGCGATCCCCGTGCACCTGCTCACCCGCGAGGCGCTTGCCGGCTATCTTGCGCGGCTTGAAGCCGGCGGCGTCGTGGTCATGCACATCTCCAACCGGCACCTGGAACTCGGCCGGGTGATTGCCGCGGCTGCTGCCGCCGAGGGCCTCGTGACCTACCTCAAGGAGGACGACCGTCCCGAGACGCTGCCGCCCGACTACAAGCTCAACGCCATCGTCGCGGCGCTTGCGCGCAAGGCTGCCGACCTCGGCGACCTGCCGCAACGAACGGGCTGGCGCGAGATCAAACCCGACGCGGGCACGCCGGCCTGGACGGATGATTATTCCGATCTCTTCTCCGCGATCGTGCGCAAGAAGCTCGGCCGGTGAGCCAGGCGCGCGTCAAGCTTGCGCAAGCTCCCGCAGCATCGCGAGCGCCTCGACCACCGACGCCACGCGCACCTGCGTGCGGCCGACGTCGCCAAATTTCCGCTCCCGATGGATGAGCCCGCCGCCGCGCGCGCCTGCGGCGAAATGCACAAGCCCGACGGGCTTCCCGGGCGAGCCGCCGCCCGGCCCGGCGATCCCGGTGATCGCCACGGCCAGGTCGACCGGTGCATGCGCCAGCGCGCCCGCGGCCATGGCCTCGACGGTCTCGCGGCTCACCGCACCGAAACGCGCGAGTGTCAGCGCGGAGACCCCCAGCATGTCCTGCTTCGCCTGGTTGCTATAGGTCACGAAGCCGCGCTCGATCACGTCGGAGGAGCCGGGGATATCGGTGAGCGTGGCGGCGAGAAGCCCGCCGGTACAGGATTCGGCGCACGCGATCTTCAGCGACCTGGTGCGGCAAAGGTCGAGCAGCGCGCGCGCCGATTCTTCAAGCGACGGGACCATCGAACCGCTCCAGTCAGTCGGTCCACGGCAGCCGCACGGTCGCATTGGCAAAGGCCACGATGCCTTCGCTGCGCCCGGTGAAGCCGAGTTTCTCGCTCGTCGTCGCCTTCACCGCCACGCGTTCGACCGGCAGGCCCGCGATCTCGGCGATGCGCGCGCGCATGGCGTCGCGGTGCGGACCGATGCGCGGCGCCTCGCAGACGATGGTCGCGTCGAGGTGGGCAATGCGGCCGCCGCGTGCGCGCACGCGCTCGACCGCGAATGCCAGGAAGCGATCGGACGAGGCGCCACGCCATTGCGCGTCGCTGGGCGGGAAATGCACGCCGATGTCGCCGTCGGCGAGCGCGCCCAGGATGGCATCGACCAGCGCGTGCAACACGACGTCGGCGTCGGAATGGCCGGTGACGGCGCGCGTATGCGCAATGCGCAGGCCCCCGAGCCAGACGTGATCGCCGTCGGTGAACTGGTGCACGTCGACGCCGTGGCCGGTGCGCACGTCGCCGAGGGCCGCGAGCTGCGTGGCCTGCGCGCGCACGAAATCCTCCGCGGTGGTGAGCTTGGTATTGCCCGCCTCGCCCTCGAAGGTCACGACCTTGAGGCCGGCCCATTCGGCGAGCGCGGCATCGTCGGTGAAGTCCTCGCGCCTGGCAGCCAGCGCGCGGCGGTGCGCCGCAAGCAACGGCTCGAACTGGAAGGCCTGCGGTGTCTGCACTAGGCGCAGGCTTGCACGATCGATCGTGCCGGTGACGGCGCCCGCCGCGTCGACGGTCTTCACCGTATCGGCGACCGGCATGACCGGCACGGCCGCGCCGGTCGCACTTGCGGCCGCGATCGCGCGCGAAATGAGGGCAGGGGACGCGAACGGCCGCGCGGCGTCATGCACCAGCACCACCTCGGGCTTGCGCGGCGCCAGCGCTTCCAGCCCCGCCCGCACCGAGATCTGCCGCGTCGCCCCGCCATGGACCGGTGGCAAAAGACCCAGCCCGGCGCTGGCCGCCGCAAAGAGCTGGGCGTCGTCGGGATGAATGACCGGCTGCACCGCCGAAACCTCGGCGTGTTCCGCGAATATGGAAAGGCTCGGACGAATCACCGGGTCGGTTCCGACCTGCCGGTACTGTTTTGGTACTTGGCCGCCGGCGCGGAGCCCGCGTCCGGCTGCAACGACCACCACTGCGACCATCCCTGCCATGCCGGCTTGCCCCTGAGGCAGAAAACGCCTGAATTTGATCGAGCACTGCCATTAGCGCGTTGCACCGCCATGGCAAGACGGATTTCCACTGCTGCGGGGGCCGGCTTAAGCAAACAGGGGATTTTTTGCAGTGCAGCACTTGCGATTATCCCGAAATTGGCTAAACTCTATGCATGTAACGGGCATCGCCTAATTACTGGGCAGGAATATTTAGTGGCTTCAGAACAAATCAATTTCCGGCCACCCCCGATCGCGATCGGCCACATTCGGCTGGCCAACCGGGTGGTGCTCGCCCCCATGTCGGGCGTGACCGATGCGCCATTCCGCCGACTCGTGGCGAAACTCGGCGCCGGCCTCGTGGTCTCGGAGATGACCGCGAGTGAAGCGCTGGTCGAAGGTCGCCCCGACGTCGTGCTGCGCACGGAAGGCCGCGGCATCCGCACGCACGTGGTGCAGCTTGCCGGCTGCGAGGCGCGCTGGCTGGCCGCGGGCGCGCGCATCGCCGAGGCCGCCGGCGCTGCCGTCATCGACATCAACATGGGTTGCCCGGCGCGGCACGTGATCGGCGGGCAGGCCGGATCTGCGCTCATGCGCGACCTCGACCATGCGCTCGCCCTCATCGAGGCGACCGTCAAGGCGGTCAATGTCCCGGTCACCCTCAAGATGCGGCTCGGCTGGGATGATCGCACGATCAACGCCCCCGAGCTGGCGCGGCGTGCCGAGGCCGCCGGCATCCGCCTCATCACCGTGCATGGGCGCACGCGCTGCCAGTTCTACAAGGGCCGGGCCGACTGGAGGGCGGTGGCCGCGGTCAAGGCGAGCGTCGCCATCCCGGTTGTCGTCAATGGCGATATCGGCTCCGCCGCTGAGGCCGAGATGGCGCTGGCGCAGTCCGGTGCCGACGCGGTCATGATCGGCCGTGCCGCCCAGGGACGGCCGTGGCTGCCCGGCCAGGTCGGCCGCCATCTTGCCGGCGGCCGGCGCGAAAGCGAACCCACGCTCGCCGCGCAGATTGCGCTCATTCGTGAACTCTACGAGGAGATGCTCGCGCACCACGGCCTCGCCATCGGGCTTCGCCACGCGCGCAAGCATCTCGGCTGGGCGCTCGACGCGGCGGCGCAGACCGCGGCTGCCCCAGCGGACATCCTCAAGGCCCATCGCCAGCGCGTCCTCACCGCCGACGCGCCGGCGGCGGTCCATCGCCGCCTGGCCGAAGCCTTTGACGCGTTTGGCTCGGCCCGGAGGGCCGCCGCATGAGCATGCGAGAACCGCTGCCGGTGAACGTGCTGCCCTCGGGGACGGCGGATGCGGTGCTCGATGCGCTGCCCCATCCGGTAATCATGGTGACGGCCGACGGCAGGGTCGCCAACGCCAACGCGGCGGCCGAAGCATTCTTCGAAGCCTCGCTGCCGCTGTTGCGGCGTCATTCGCTGCAGGAGCTTGTGCCGTTCGGAAGCCCGCTGCTCGCCCTCATCGATCAGGTGCGCGCGCGCGGTGCGGCGGTCAATGAATACAAGGTCGACCTCGGCACCCCGCGCAATCCCGGCGAGCGGCTGGTCGATCTGCATGTCGCGCCGCTGCCGGAGCGGCCGGACCATGTGGTCGTGATGCTGCAGGAGCGCACCATCGCCGACAAGATGGATCGCCAGCTCACCCATCGCGGCGCCGCGCGTTCGGTCACGGCGCTGGCGGCCATGCTCGCGCACGAGATCAAGAACCCGCTCTCCGGCATCCGCGGCGCCGCGCAACTGCTCGAGCAGTCGGTCCCGGACGAGGACCGCACCCTGACGCGGCTCATCTGCGATGAAGCCGACCGCATCGTGAAGCTCGTCGACCGCATGGAGGTGTTCACCGACGAGCGGCCGATCGAACGCGAGCCGGTCAACATCCATCGCGTGCTCGAACACGTGAAGCGGCTCGCCCAATCGGGCTTCGCGCGCCATGTGAAATTCGTCGAGGAATACGATCCGTCGCTGCCGCCGGTACTCGCCAATCGCGATGCGCTCGTCCAGGTGTTTCTCAACCTGGTCAAGAACGCCGCCGAATCGATCGGCGAAGGGGTCGCCGACGGCGAGATCCTCCTTACCACCGCGTTCCGTCCCGGCGTGCGGCTGGCGCGGCCCGGGAGCAAGACCCGGGTCTCGTTGCCGCTCGAATTCTGCGTGAAGGACAACGGCCCGGGCGTGCCCGACGACCTTCTGCCGCACTTGTTCGACCCGTTCGTGACCACGAAGCCGACCGGTTCTGGCCTCGGTCTTGCATTGGTATCCAAGATCATTGGCGATCACGGCGGCATCATCGAATGCGAGTCACAACCGCGCCTTACGACTTTTCGAGTTCTCATGCCCATGTTCTTGGGTAACGACGCCGAGCCGGGCGGCGCGACCTGAAGAGGATGCCGATGCCTGCGGGAAGCATTCTGGTGGCTGATGATGACGCGGCGATCCGCACCGTCCTCAACCAGGCATTGTCGCGCGCCGGCTACGAGGTGCGCTTGACCAGCAACGCGGCGACGCTGTGGCGCTGGATCAGCCAGGGCGACGGCGATCTGGTCATCACCGACGTGGTGATGCCGGATGAAAACGCCTTCGACCTCCTGCCGCGCATCAAGAAGGCGCGCCCGGATCTTCCCGTCGTCATCATGAGCGCGCAGAACACGTTCATGACGGCGATCCGGGCGTCTGAAAAGGGCGCCTATGAATACCTGCCCAAGCCGTTCGATCTGAAGGAGCTGATTGCCATCGTCGGCCGCGCGCTGTCGGAGCCGAAGGAGCGCCCGCGCCCCGCGGTCAAGCCTGAGGACTTCGACTCGATCCCGCTGGTCGGGCGCTCGCCGGCGATGCAGGAAATCTATCGGCTTTTGGCGCGCCTGATGCAGACCGATCTGACCGTGATGATCTCCGGCGAGTCCGGCACCGGCAAGGAATTGGTCGCGCGCGCGCTGCACGACTATGGCAAGCGGCGCAACGGACCGTTCGTCGCGGTCAACATGGCGGCGATCCCGCGCGATCTCATCGAGTCGGAATTGTTCGGCCATGAACGCGGCGCATTCACCGGCGCCAACACCCGCGCTTCCGGCCGGTTCGAGCAGGCCGAAGGCGGCACGCTATTCCTCGACGAAATCGGCGACATGCCGATGGAAGCGCAGACGCGGTTGCTGCGCGTGCTGCAGCAGGGCGAATACACCACGGTCGGCGGCCGCACCCCGATCAAGACCGACGTGCGCATTGTCGCAGCCTCCAACAAGGATCTGCGCATCCTGATTCAGCAGGGCCTGTTCCGCGAGGATCTGTTCTTCCGCCTCAACGTCGTGCCATTGCGGTTGCCGCCATTGCGCGAACGCATCGAGGATTTGCCCGACCTGATCCGGCATTTTTTCGCACTCGCCGAGAAGGACGGATTGCCGCCGAAGAAGCTCGATGCGCTGGCGCTGGAGCGGATGAAGCAGCATCGCTGGCCCGGCAATGTGCGCGAGCTTGAAAATCTCGCGCGCCGGCTTGCGGCGCTATATCCGCAGGACGTGATCACCGGCTCGGTGATCGACGGCGAGTTGGCGCCGCCGGCGGTGGTGTCCGGCGGCAACGCCCACCACGGCGTCGACAATCTCGGCGGCGCGGTCGAAGTCTATCTGTCCTCGCATTTTTCCAGTTTTCCCAACGGCGTGCCGCCGCCCGGCCTCTACCATCGCATCTTGCGCGAAATCGAAGTGCCGCTGCTCACCGCAGCCTTGGCCGCGACCCGCGGCAATCAAATCCGGGCAGCGGATTTGCTCGGCCTCAACCGCAACACCCTGCGCAAGAAAATCCGCGATCTGGATATTCAGGTGTATCGCACCGGCAGCTGATAGGGCTGGCCGGCCGGGTATGCGGCCGGTTGACATCCGGCGAAATGCGCCGCGGATTTGTCGCAATTCGGCAACATTGTGATATGAATGCATCAGTCGGACTGTCGACGTAGGTCGGCGGCGGCATGTTTTCACGCTCACCCATTGCCGGAATGACCAGCGCAGACACGTCGGCCCCATCGTTTGATCCGTCGTTCACCGAGCCTCGCAGGTGGCCCCTGCGCAGGTTGCTGGCGCCGTTCGCGGTCGGCTTCGCGCTGCTGTCGGCCTTCCTCACCTTCGTGGTGCTCACCGGCCTGACGCCGATCGAGCCCACGCGCGGCGTTGTGGTTTCCTTCCTGCTGATCAACGCGGCCACCATCCTGCTGCTGATCGGCATCATCGTCCGCGAAGTCTGGCAATTGGTGCAGGCGCGCCGGCGTGGCCGCGCCGCGGCAAGGCTGCACGTGCAGATCGTCAGTTTGTTTTCGGTGATTGCGGTGCTGCCGGCGGTGCTGGTGTCGATTGTCGCCAACGTGACCATCGATCGCGGCCTGGACCGGCTGTTTTCCGGGACAACGAAGGCGGCGATCGAGAACTCGCTGATCGTCGCCAGCGCCTATCTCAACGAGAACGCCCAGCTCATTCGCGGCGACATCCTTGGGATGGCGAACGATATCGCCAATGCGCGGCCGTTGTTCGACCAGGACCGCAGGTCGTTTCGCGAGATGCTGACGGCGAGTGCCGCTTCGCGCAACCTTCCGGGTACGATGCTGCTCGACAAGGACGCCAACGTTCTGGAAACCGCGCAAACCGGCATTCAGCAGGATTTCAACAAGCCGCCGCCGGAGTTCATCAAGGATTTTAACGAGACCGAGCCGGAGATCGTGGTCGAATCGAATTACGTCGCCGCGGTCATTCGTCTGCGCGCATTCAACGATACGTACCTGTACGTCGCGCGTCTGCTCGATCCGCGCGTCGTAGCCCAGCTGCGGCAGACCCAGGCCACGGTCGCCGAATACGCCCAGATCGAATCGCGCAAGCTCGGCATCCAGGTGGCATTCGCGCTGATGTTCGCGGTGATCGCGCTGACCATCCTGATGTCTTCGGTGCTGATCGGGTTGAATTTCGCCAACTGGCTGGTGGCGCCGATCCGGCGGCTGATGGGTGCCGCCAACATGGTCTCCACCGGCGATCTGCATGTGCAGGTGCCGGTGCTGCAATCCGAAGGCGATCTCGCCCAACTCGGCGAAACCTTCAACAAGATGACGCAGGAGTTGCGCACCCAGCGCGACGAACTGGTGAGCGCCAGCGACGTGATCGACAGCCGGCGCCGCTTCATCGAGGCGGTGCTGTCGTCGGCCAGCGCCGGCATTATCGGGGTCGATCATTCCGGCAGCGTCGGCATCCTCAACCGCTCGGCCGAAAAGCTGATCGGCCATGCGGAATCCGAGACGTTAGGTCATCCGCTGTCGGAAATCATTCCCGAACTCGACGACATGATGAAAACCGCGCGGGAAGGCACGCAGCGGCTGGTGCAGGGCCAGATCACGATCACCCGCGACGGCCGGGAGCGCAATCTTTCCGTCAGGGTCAGCGCCGAGCACACCAGCCAGTCACAGGACAGCTACATCATTACACTTGACGACATTACCGACCTGGTTTCGGCGCAACGCACCTCGGCCTGGGGCGACGTGGCGCGCCGTATCGCCCACGAAATCAAGAACCCGCTGACGCCGATCCAGCTTTCCGCCGAACGCATCCGCCGCAAGTTCGGCAAGGTCATCACCGAGGACAAGGCGATCTTCGAGCAGTGCACCGACACCATCGTGCGCCAGGTCGACGATATCAGGCGGATGGTCGATGAGTTCTCGCGCTTCGCGCGGATGCCGAAACCCGTGATGGAAGGCGAGGACGTCGCCGACACCGTGCGGCAGGTGGTGTTCCTGATGCGGGTCGGACATTCCGAGATCGATATCGAGACGGTGATCAAAGACGAGCCGATGCGGGCCCAGTTCGACCGCCGGCTGATCAGCCAGGCGCTGACCAATATCATCAAGAACGCGACCGAAGCCATTGAAGCGGTTCCATCCGAGACGCTGGGCAAGGGCCGCATCGAGGTCATCGCGGCGCGCGAGGGCGATGACATCGTGATCGACGTGATCGACAATGGCGTCGGCCTGCCCAAGGTGAGCCGGTCGCGGCTGCTGGAGCCTTATGTCACCACCCGCGAGAAAGGCACCGGCCTTGGTCTCGCGATCGTCGGCCGGGTCCTGGAAGATCACGGCGGCCGCATCGAGCTTCATGACGCGGCGGATATCCGGCCCGGCGCACGCGGGGCCTGGATGCGGCTGCGATTTGCCATTTCGGGCCACGCGCCGGACGCAGACGGCAAGGCGAACGACGTGACGCAATCAAAGGACGAAACCTCCGAGCCTCCCGACGCGACTAACAACGAACCAAAAATCCAAGCCGCAACAGGCAGCTGACAGACAGGGCGTGACCCATGGCAAATGATATTCTGATTGTCGATGACGAAGCAGATATTCGCGACCTGGTTGCGGGCATTCTCGACGACGAGGGGTTCACCACCCGAACCGCGCGCGACAGCGATTCGGCGCTGACGGAAATTTCCAATCGCCGTCCGCACCTGGTTTTTCTCGATATCTGGCTGCAGGGCAGCAAGCTCGACGGTTTGCAATTGCTTGAAGCGATAAAACGCGACCATCCCGAACTTCCTATCGTCATGATCTCCGGTCACGGCAACATCGAGACCGCGGTCGCGGCGATCAAGCGCGGCGCCTACGATTTCATTGAAAAGCCCTTCAAGTCCGATCGCCTCATCCTGGTGGCGACGCGCGCGCTGGAGACATCGCGGCTGAAGCGCGAAGTGAAGGAATTGAAGCAGCTGGCGCCGGGGTCCAGTTCGCTGATGGGCCGCTCCGCCTGCATGAACCAGCTGCGCCAGAGCATCGAGCGCGCCGCCAAGGCCAATAGCCGCATCATGATCGTCGGCCCCTCCGGCGCCGGCAAGGAACTGGCGGCGCGTACGCTGCACCACGCCTCGCCGCGTTCCGAAGGGCCTTTCGTCGTCATCAATGCGGCGGCGATCACGCCGGAGCGCATGGAGGTCGAACTGTTCGGCATCGAGCAGTCCAATGGCGAGCAGCCGCGCAAGGCCGGCGCGCTGGAAGAAGCCCACGGCGGCACGCTGTTCATCGATGAGATCGCCGACATGCCGCGCGAGACCCAGAACAAGATCCTGCGCGTGCTGGTCGACCAGACGTTTCAGCGCTCAGGGGGCACCGCCAAGATTCATGTCGACGTGCGTATTGTTTCCTCGACCGCGCGCAATCTGGAAGAGGAGATCGCCGAAGGGCGATTCCGCGAGGACCTGTTTCACCGATTGAGCGTGGTGCCGATCCGGGTGCCGCCGCTGTCCGAGCGCCGCGAGGACATTCCCGAACTGATCGGATACTTCATGGATCAGATTTCGGCCGCGACCGGCCTGCCGAAACGCCAGATCGGGCAGGACGCAATGGCGGTGCTGCAATCGCATGTCTGGCCGGGAAACGTGCGCCAGCTCCGCAACAACGTCGAGCGCGTCATGATCCTGGCCGGGGGCGGTCCGGAAGTGACCATCACCGCGGATATGCTGCCGCAGGACGTGGGCTCGATGGTGCCGGCAATGCCGACCAGCAACAATGGCGAGCACATCATGGGGCTGCCGCTGCGCGAGGCCCGCGAGGTGTTCGAACGCGACTACCTGATCGCCCAGATCAGCCGCTTCTCCGGCAATATCTCGCGCACCGCGGAATTTGTCGGCATGGAGCGCTCGGCGCTGCACCGCAAGCTGAAGGCGCTCGGGGTGGGGTAGGCCGTAGGGCGCATAAGCGCAGCGCATTGCGCCGCTTCCGCATCTCGCCCGCACGTCGCGGTGAAACGACAAATGCGGCCAGTCGCGGACGCGAGTGACCCAGGTTGTCAGCGTCACGCGGCTTTCACACCGGTGCGGCGCAATGCGCTACGCTTATTGCGCCCTACGAGCTATTTCACCGCCTCCGACGTGTCATTTTCCGCCGGGTTTTACTGACGATGCTCTATTGCCACATCGCGAGCCGTCGCTGGCGATGTCATCGGGAAAGGTGCACTTACCATCCCGCATCAAACCGTCACAACCAGAACCAAAGAACGAAATCGTTAATACACAAATGATACGCGCTAAAGTCATGATTAATCTCCCCACAACCGGGAGTTAGTGACATGAAGTATGCAGTTGCACAAGGGCGAGTTAGAAAGCGTCCAACGCGCTGTCAGCCCGTAGGGCGCAATAAGCGCAGGTCCGTAGGGCGCAATAAGCGAAGCGCATAGCGCCGCTCCCACTCAAACAGGCTCGCCGAAGCTGCCCGATGCTGAGACATCGCCCGCCCAATCTTGCGGAAACACTCCCGCCCGCACGTCGCGGTGGAACGACGAATGCGGCCAGTCGCGGACGCGGGCGACCAGGCCGTGCTTGACCGGATTGATGTAGCAATACTCGACGTGGCGGCGGAAATCCTCATCGTCGCGGATCAGATGTTCCCAGAAGCGGCGCTGCCGGATGGCGCGTTCGCCGCGCGCGATGCGGACCGCGCTGCGCTGCTCGGTGTTGGGAACGGCCTTGGCCAAGCCGATCTTGATCAGGCGCCAGCGCAACGAAAAATCGGCGTCACCAGGCGGCAGCGTCCAAACCGCGTGGATGTGATCAAGCAGCACCACCATGGCGTCGATGGAAAACGGGTGGCGCGTCTGCGTGAGCCGTGTCGCCTCGCGCAACGCGTCGATATGGTCCGTCAGAAGGCGGCGGCGCCGGTCCAACAGATTGACGGTGAAGAACCAGCATCCGCCGGGCACGAAGGCGCGGCGATAATTCGGCATGGGAGAACGATAACACCGATGCGGCGCAATGCGCTGCGCTTGTTGCGCCCTACCGGGCGGCCGCTATAATATCGTCAGGAGACAGAAGGCACATGGTCCATTTATCCCAAGAAACCGAAACCCTTATCGCGGCAAAAGCGGCCCGCACTGGCCGCACGCCTGACGAAATCGTCCGGGATGCCTTGACGCCGTCAGGCAGCGTATTGCCCTGGCGCAATTCCGCCAAGCCGCTACCGACAGCGATGTCCAAAGCCGCACTGATTGCCGAAATGGAAGCAATCGCGGCGCGCAGCGCGGCGAGGCCAACCGCCGATCCACGATCTATCGACGAGATCATCGGTTACGATGATTTCGGCATGCCGCGATGATCGTTATCGACACCTCCGCGCTGGTTGCCATCCTTAATCACGAACCCGAACGCACAACGTTCTTTGAAGTGATTGCCGC
>JAXDOD010000019.1:0-3340 GCA_034669045.1 Alphaproteobacteria bacterium | reverse complement strand
GGAGCGGCCCGACGTGGCCGCGGCCAGGCACTTCTGGAAGGCTCGCCAGGCCCTGCTTGATACGACCCGCCTGGTGTTCGTCGACGAGACCGGGACCTCGACCAAGATGGTCCGCACCCACGGGCGTGCCGCGCGAGCTTCGCGAGGAATGGGAGAGCAACAAGCCTGCGCAGATGTCGATGAGCTACATCTATGCAGAGGCAATCGTCGACGAAGGATTGAAGCGCGGTAGGCAGCGGTATCGCTCCGTCGCGCTTGGCGTCGCAGCGCAGTTTGAATTTACGATCGCCCAAATTGATGTGATTGGGTCGTGGGACAGAGTGGGCATGGTCCGAAAATTACGTGAAGGCGAAATCATACGCCACCGCCCGGTTTGGCGGCCAAGCCTTCGCTACGAAGATTTCCTGCCCCGGATGGTGCTCGATATGCGCCGATCCAAGAACCGCAAGCCCAGCACATTCGATGTAACAGAGTATCCTCTTTTTATGCGTGCACTCGCCACCGTTCCGGAAACTGAGCGGCACGGCCCAGTCGCCATCGATGATGCCGGCTACCCTATTAAGAGGCGCTACTACAATGAGCTCTATCGCGAGCTGCCCAATGCGCCCGGCGTCCGCGCGCCGTTTGGAACATGAACGCTCGCCATGGCAGTGCAACCGAGGCACGGCAGTCAGGAGTGAGGATAGAGGACACGTCAGAGCACCTCCAACATTCAAACGACGAAGCGGCACTACATCGCACCAAATATTGAGACCACGCGTCGCGTCGCGCGTGCGCGCGTCGCTTACAGAGGGGAGAAGAAACCGGCTTGAGAGGCTGACGGAGTCAGAGAACAAAACGTGAAATTGTATTCCCAACAACCATTCCCAACAACAGGGGCTGAGCGGCCTGAGACATAGGTGACACTTCGTACCGGACACATGGGTAACACTTTTCGCCTTTTGGCGGGAGGTGTTGATGCCGTGGAAAGCGAGTTCGGTGATGGAAGAGCGCCTTCGCTTTGTCGCCCGTCTGTTGGACGGCGAGGCCATGACGGACATGTGCCGGGAGTTCGGGATCTCACGCAAGACCGGCTACAAGATTTTCGACCGCTACAGGGAGCACGGGCTCGAGGCCTTGAGCGACCGTTCGCGGCGCCCGGTACGCTACGCCAATCAGCTGCCGCAGCCGATCGAGAGCCTTATCGTCAGGCTCAAAGGCGAGAAGCCGCATTGGGGCGCACGCAAGCTTAGGGAGCTTCTGGTGCGCCGGCTGCAGGTGATGTCAGAGTTCCCGCCAGGAGCACCATCCATGCGGTCCTCGATCGCCACGGCCTGGTCAAACGCATCGGCAGACCGCGCAACCGCGCCAGCGGAACGCCGCTGTCGGCGGGCGCCACGCCCAACGAGCTGTGGTGCGCCGACTTCAAGGGCGAGTTCAAGCTCGGCAACGGGCGCTACTGTTATCCACTCACCGTCACCGATCAGGCCTCGCGCTTCCTGCTGCCGTGCGAGGCGCTCGAATCGACAAGGGAGGAACTGGCCTTTACCGCCTTCGCTGTTCGCCGAGCGCGGCCTGCCACTTGCCATCCGCTCCGACAACGGCGTCCCGTTCGCCAGTCCCAATGCGCTCTTCGGGCTGAGCAAGCTCTCGGTGTGGTGGCTCCGCCTCGGCATCACGATCGAGCGCATCAAGCCAGGCCATCCCCAGCAGAACGGCCGCCACGAGCGCATGCACCTGACCCTGAAGAAGGAGGCAACCCGCCCGCCGGGCTCAAACAGCCTGCAACAGCAGGCGCGCTTCGACGCCTTCGTGCACGAGCTCAACGCTGAACGGCCGCACGAGGCACTCGCCATGAAGTGTCCGGCCGAGCTCTATTCGGCCTCACCGCGCCGCCATGACGGCTTGCCCGAACTGGCCTATCCGTTCCATGACCGCGACATCCTCGTCACCGCCTGCGCACGCATCTGCCTGCATCGCAAGAAAATCAACGCTGGCCGGCCAAAGGCTCGGCATCAAGGAAGTCGACGACGGCATCTGGTTCGTCAGCTTCAGCCACTACGATCTCGGAAACTTCGATCTGGAGCAGAAAACCCTGCAGCCCCTCGACAACCCGTTCGGCCCGAGGTTGTCACCCATGTCTTAGGTACGTTCCGTTACCCATGTCTCCGGGCTGGACAGTTGAAGCGCTGGCGCGCCCGGAAGGATTCGAACCTCCGACCCCCAGATTCGTAGTCTGGGGGCCAACCGTAAATGGGGTAACATCGTTTGCCGCATTCTAGGATGTCCATTCGCCGGTACCCGTGCGCGTCGATCACGAAAGGCGCACTACCGTGTCGGGTTTCTCGGTTCCTGTTCCGGCATAGGCATTCTGCGCGATCCAAAGATGATCCGTTGGGAGGCAAAGGAGCCACAATATTGCTGACATTCCGCTCGACTTCCTGCGCCAGACGAGCGTGTGTGTTGTCAAGGATTGGCACACAATATCGCCGGCTGACATAGATTCTGCTCCAAAGGACTGCCTGCAACTCAGGACCTGCTGCACCAGACGATAGGCTTCTCTGGTTTCGTCCTTCGGCTAACCCTGCCAGCGCCCATGGCCTCCGCGGGGGTTCGGCACTGACGGCAACACCGCCGCCAGACGAACGGAGGACTTCGATGTCGAAGCTCAGCGAAACTCAGCACACAATCCTGTCTACTGCCGCTCAACATACTGACGGCATCGCCGCTCTCCTTGAGAGACTCCGTGGCAGGGCGACGGAGAAAGTTATCGAACCGCTCCTCACGAAGGGATTCCTGGAAGAACTCCCGGCCACGCCCGGCATGCCCGCTTGGCGCCGGGACAAAGATGGAGATCGGTCGTATGCACTGATCATCACCCCCGCGGGTCGCGCCGTAATGAATATAGAGCCGGCGACCACTCCGAGAGCGGCACCGATGCGGGGCGCCATACCGCCGCCGCTGCGGACTCAGCGAAGCCAGCCTCCAGGGCTGTTGCCTCAAAACGCAAACCCGTCCCGAACACCAAAGTCGCACGAGCGGCCAAGCGCCAAGCACGGAGCAAACCAAAGGGAAAGTCAGGTCAGCAAGGCAAGAGCCAGCCGAATTGGAAACAAGCTACAGTGCTCGCGATGTTACGGCGGCCGGCAGGCGCGACCATCACGGCGATCATGAAGACGACCGGCTGGCAACAGCACTCGGTCCGGGGATTCTTCGCGGGAGTGGTGCGCAAGAAGCTAGAGCGGATTCCGGTCATGTTCGAACGTAGCCCGCATGGCGAAAGAAGTTCCTGCATTCTTGCGCGCTGAAATCGCTAACAACGCGACCGATCCGGCGCAAGAGGGGTGGGATTGTATGCTCG
>JAXDOD010000018.1:0-20799 GCA_034669045.1 Alphaproteobacteria bacterium | reverse complement strand
AGCGCTTGAAGACCGTGTTCCAGTTGCCGAAGAAAGCCGGAAGATCACGCCATGGGCTTCCCGTCCGCACGATCCAAAGCACCGCTTCGACGAAGCGGCGGTTGTCGCCTCCGCTGCGCCCAGGGTCCGTCGGCTTGCCCAGACAATGCGGTTCCATCTTCGCCCATTGGGCGTCAGTCAGCACGAATCGTTCCATCCAAAGCTTGAATCACAATCAAGCCTCAGGCGGAATCCTGATTCTCAACAGGCCCTAGATCGCGGGGACGCTCCCCGCCGCTCGCGCGTTCACGAGGACGGGTTCTTGGCCGGGCGCAAATGCTCGATCGCCACCACGCGGTTTCGCTCCACCGCGAGCGCAAGCTGGCCATGCTTGAGCGCGAGCGCCTTCTCTCCGAACAAGTCGCGCCGCCAGCCGTGCATCGCCGGCACGTCAGCCGCGTCGTCGGCGGCGATGCGGTCGAGATCCTCCATGGTGGCGATCACCTTGGCGGCGACGCCGTGGAGTTCCGCCGTCATGCGCAGCAGCACCTTGAGAAGCTCCACGATGGCCTGTCCGTTAGGAGCGGACTTGTGGCGCTCGATGCGCGGCAGCGACTTCACGTCCCGCGCCAGCCCGCTCTTGACCGCGGCGACGATCGCATCGCCCCAGCGCGACCGCTCGAAGCCCTTGGGCAGCGAGCGCAGCGCGCCGAGGCGCTCGGTCGTGGTCGGGGCCTGAATCGCGATGTCGCCGATGACCTCGTCCTTGAGCACGCGCCCGCGCGGAACGTCGCGGGTCTGGGCTTCGCGCTCGCGCCAGGCTGCGACCTCCATCAGGATGGCGAGCTCCTTGGGCTTGCGAACCCGCGTCTTGAGCCGCTGCCAGGCGTGCTCGGGCTCCATGCGATAGGTGTCGGGCGACGTGAGCACCTTCATTTCCTCGCGCATCCATTCGGTGCGCCCCTGCGCGTCCAGGTCGGCGGCGAGCTTCAGATACACGTCGCGTAGGTGCGTCACGTCGGAGACCGCATAGCTGAGCTGCGCCTCCGAGAGGGGACGCCGCGTCCAGTCGGTGAAGCGGTGCGACTTGTCCAGCAGGTCGCCGGTGATCCGCTGCACGAGCTGGTCGTAGGAGATGGAATCGCCGTAGCCGAGCACCATGGCGGCGACCTGGGTGTCGACCACCGGCGTCGGGATGACGCCGGCCTCGTGCCAGCAGATCTCGATGTCCTGGCGGGCGGCATGGAAGACCTTGACGACCTTTTCGTCGGCCATCAGGGCAAACAGCGGCGCCAGGTCGATGTCCGAAGCCAGTGCGTCGACCACCACCGCCTCCTCGGTGCTGGCCATCTGCGCCACGCACAGCTTGGGGTAATAGGTGCTCTCGCGCAGGAACTCGGTGTCGACCGTCACGAACGGGTGTCGCGCAAGACGGTCGCAGACCTCGGCCAGTTGCGTGGTGGTGGTGATCGGCTGCATGCGGTGGGCTAGATAGCGCAGACGGGCGTCTTTGTCAGGCTTGTTTGGGCGGCCGCCACGAATCGGCCCCATGCTAACATCGAGCCGATGCGGGCGCCGCCGAAGCTTTCGGCGACGCGCACGACACCCGGATCGGCGCCTGCGGAGCCCATCGCCTGCGCCGTGGTCATGCGTGTCAAAGGCCTTGCAGTCGGCGTCGTCGGCATGACTGCCCTGGGCTCGAACGCGAGCGCCCGCGTATGCAGATTGGCGGCGCCCGCTCGAGGCCGCGCGCCTTGACAAGCGCGCCGTCGCATGTGCCTTTCCGCGCGGCGTTCACCAGCTTGATCCAATCATGCATCGCTATCGCACCCATACCTGCGGCGCTCTGCGCGAGGCCGACATCGGCAAGGCGGTTCGCATTGCGGGCTGGTGCCACCGCATCCGCGATCACGGCGGGCTCCTGTTCATCGACCTGCGCGATCACTACGGCATCACGCAGGTGGTGGCGGACCCGGATTCGCCTGCGTTCAAGGCCGCGGAGACGTTGCGATCGGAATGGGTGGTGCGGATCGACGGCAAGGTGCGCAAGCGCCCGCAAGGCACCGAGAACCCGGCCCTGCCGACCGGCGCGGTTGAAATCTTCATCACCGACATCGAGGTGCTCGGTCCTGCGGGCGAGCTGCCGATGCCGGTGTTCGGCGAGCAGGATTATCCGGAGGACATCCGGCTGAAATACCGCTTCCTGGATCTGCGCCGCGAGCACCTGCATCGCAACATCATGACGCGCGGCGCGGTGATCGACTCGCTGCGGCGGCGCATGAAGGAGCAGAACTTCTTCGAGTTCCAGACGCCGATCCTGACCGCTTCCTCGCCCGAAGGCGCGCGCGACTACCTGGTGCCGTCGCGGCTGCATCCCGGCAAGTTCTACGCGCTGCCGCAGGCGCCGCAGCAGTTCAAGCAGCTCATCATGGTGGCGGGGTTCGACCGCTATTTCCAGATCGCGCCCTGCTTCCGCGACGAGGATGCGCGCGCCGACCGCTCGCCCGGGGAATTCTACCAGCTCGATCTCGAGATGAGCTTCGTCACCCAGGACGACGTGTTCGCCGCGGTCGAGCCGGTGATCCGCGGCGTGTTCGAGGAATTCTCCGCCGGCAAGCCGGTGACGCAGAAGTTTCCGCTCATCCCCTACGCCCAGGCGATCCGCGCCTACGGCACCGACAAGCCCGACCTGCGCAATCCGATCAAGATGCAAGACGTCTCGGACATCTTCCGCGGCTCCGGCTTCAAGGTGTTCGCGCGCATTCTCGAGGCGGGTCCGAAGGCGGCGGTCTGGGCGATCCCGGCGCCCGGCGGCGGCTCGCGCGCGTTCTGCGACCGGATGAACGCCTGGGCCCAGGGCGAGGGACAGCCGGGGCTGGGCTACATCTTCTTCGCGTCGGACAACGGTGCCGTCATCGGGCGCGGTCCGGTCGCCAACAACCTCGGCCCGGAGAAGACCGAAGCGATCCGCACGCAGCTCGCGCTGAAGGACGGCGACGCGGTGTTCTTCGTCGCCGGCGATCCGGCGGCTTTCGTGCCGTTCGCGGGACCGGCGCGCACGAAAGTCGGGGACGAGCTTGGCCTCGTCGACAAGGAGCGCTTCGAGCTCTGCTGGATCGTCGACTTCCCGATGTACGAATGGAGCGAGGAGGAGAAGAAGATCGACTTCTCCCACAATCCGTTCTCGATGCCGAACATGGCGGTCGACGAGTTCCTCGCGCTCGATCCGGACGACCGCGAGAAAATTCTCGGAATCAAGGCGATCCAGTACGACATCGTCTGCAACGGGATCGAATTATCGTCAGGTGCGATAAGGAACCATCGTCCGGACGTGATGCGCAAGGCGTTTGCCATCGCCGGCTATGGCGAGGACATGCTGGAGCAGAAGTTCGGCGGCATGCTGCGCGCGCTCTCGCTCGGGGCGCCGCCGCATGGCGGCATCGCGCCCGGCATCGACCGCATCGTCATGCTGATCTGCGGCGAGACCAACCTGCGCGAGGTCGTGCTGTTCCCGATGAACCAGCGCGCCGAGGACCTGATGATGGGCGCGCCCTCGGAGGTCACGCCGAAGCAGCTTCGCGAGCTGCATATCCGGCTCAACCTGCCGGACAAAACCTAAAAACGCGGTATGATGTCCGCCTGGAAACTGGCATCGGGGGGCAAGCCATGTCGGGATGGAAACTGTTTGCCGTCGCCGCGCTGATCGTCGCCCAGTTGCCGACGGCCGCGCCGGCGCAGCAGCTCAAGATTTTCGACGCGCACCTGCACTACAACGCCGAGGCGACGTCGTTCTTCGCGCTCGACCGGGTGCTGGAGGTCTTCCGTCGCAACGGCGTCGGCGGCATCGCTGCGAGCAGCCGGCCCAACCGCGGCACCGTGCAGCTCGTCGAGGCCAAGGCGCCCGACCTCTGGGTGGTGCCGTTCATTAGGCCCTACCGGGTCCTGAGCGACGTGCAGAACTGGTTCAATGACCCGACCATCTACGAGCTGATCGAAACCGAGTACAAGCGCGGCTACTACCAGGGCATCGGCGAGTTCCACATCTACGGCCGCTCGGCCGAGGCGCCGCTCGCCAGCAAGATCGTCGACTTCGCGGCCGAGCGCGACCTCTATCTGTTCGCCCACTGCGACGAGGAAGCACTCCTGATTCTTCTCGGCCGCAATCCGAAGACCAAGCTGATCTGGGCGCATACCGGCTTCAGCACGCCGGCCGCGCGCGTGCAGGAGCTGTTGCAGAAACATCCGCAGTTGTCCGCCGAGCTGTCCTACCGCAGCGGCATCACCGAGGCGGGCGGCCGCCTGTCGGCGGAGTGGCGCGACGTGTTCGCGCGCCATTCCGACCGCTTTCTGCTGGGCTCCGACACCTGGATCAATCAGCGCTGGTCCGACTACGACAACACCATGCGCGACTACCGCGGCTGGCTGGCGCAACTCCCGCCGGAGCAGGCGAGCCGCATCGCCCACGGCAATGCCGAGCGGCTCTACGGCGGCAAGCTCGCGAACTGATCGCGGACCCGCCCGCACAGACGAGGGCGATCAGGTCCGGCGACGTGCTGCGCGCCGCCCGGGACGCAGTGTTCATCACGTCGACTTGAGCCGCGGGAACATCTTGAGCGCGTTCTCGTACTCGATGGCGCGCAGGTCGGCCTCGCTGAACTTGTAATCCGCCAGACCGTCGACCGCCTCCTTGGCGTCGCGATACGGGAAGTCCGAGCCGAACATCACCTGCGAGACTGGCACCATGTGGAGCAGCGCCGCCAGCATGCCGGGCGTGTTGCCTTGCGCCACCTCGTAATAGAACCGCCGAAACACCGCCGCCGCGCCGTCGGGGAATTCGGCCTTGCGTGCCTTCGCGACCTGCTCCATGCGGCTGGTCAGGTAGGGGAGGGTGCCTCCGCTGTGCGACCAGATGAACCGGATGTCGGGGAAGCGCAGCGCGGTCTTGCCTTCTCCGAAGACGAGGCTCGCGATCGTGCGGGTGGTGTCGTGGTTGTATTCGAGCGAGGAGACGCCGACGCCCTTCACCAGATTGTTGCAGCAATCGGGCACGGTCGGGTGGGTATAGACCACCGCCTTCCTGCGGTTGAGCTCCTCGAATACCGGGACGAAAGCCGGATCGCCCAGATACTTGCCGCTGTAGACCGTCCACAGCGCGATCCCCTCGGCTTTGAGCACGTCGAGCGCGTATTCGATTTCGCGCAGGCTGCCTTCGGTGTCCGGCAGCGGAATGACCGCGAAGGTGCGGAAACGGCCGGGATGGTCCTGCTCGAGCTTCTTGGCGTATTCGTTGCATTCGCGCGCGAGCTTGCGCGCCTCCTCGTCAACCTTGCCGAACCACACGCCCGGGTTCTGGATCGAGGTGATCGAGGTTGCCACGCCGCTTTTGTCCATGTCTTCGAGCGACATCGACACCGACCATTTGGCGGGGTTGCCGCTGCGGTTGCGGTTGAGCGCCTCCACCTGGGCCGGTGGGATGATGTGATGGTGGACGTCGATGCGCCGCTTCGCCTGCGCCAGCGCCGGCCGCGTCGCGATCGAAGGAGCCGCGATCCCCATGCCGACCGCGGCGGCGCCGCCGGCGAGGAAGCCGCGGCGGTCGAGACCGGTGGCGGTGAACGCGCCCTGCGGTTCGCAACAGCCGCAGCGCGTGAAGAATTTCCCGGTGTGCTTGCTCATGGCGTTCCTCCGTTCTTCATTCGCGCCAGTTGGCGTGGTTTTTTGCAGTCGGTCAAGTTGCTTGACGCGCTTCTTGGCGTCGCATCGCGAGGCATCGCAGCGCCAGCCGCCGACGACTGCGGCACGTCCGCCGCCGCGGCGGGAGCGCGATGGCATCGCCGGGGCCGGCGGGAGCTGGCGGCGATGGAGGCCGATACGCATCTGATGGTTTGCGGGGCCAAAAACATGCCGTTCGCGGCTGGGTGGCCATTCCTGCCGCAGCGGCATTGGGATTTAATCGAAGACGGACCAACAGGGGGAACGTCGTGCCGACCAATCTCTCCGACGACCTGCGTTCGGGGGCGCTCGTCTATCACCGCTTGCCGAAGCCCGGGAAGATCGAGGTCCAGCCGACCAAGCCGCTCGGCAACCAGCGCGACCTCGCGCTCGCCTATACGCCGGGCGTCGCGGCTGCCTGCGAGGCGATCGTGGCGGACGCGGGCGAGGCCGCCAGCCTGACCGCGCGCGCCAACCTGGTGGCGGTAGTGACCAACGGCACCGCCGTGCTCGGGCTCGGCAATATCGGGCCGCTGGCCGCCAAGCCGGTGATGGAAGGCAAGGCGGTGCTGTTCAAGAAATTCGCCGGCATCGACGTCTTCGACATCGAGATCGACGCGCAGCAGGTGGACCGGGCGGTCGAGGTCGTCGCCGCGCTCGAGCCGACCTTCGGCGGCATCAATCTGGAGGACTTCAAGGCCCCCGAATGCTTCGAGATCGAGAGCAGGCTGCGGGAGCGGATGAAGATCCCGGTCTTCCACGACGACCAGCACGGCACCGCCATCATCGTGGCGGCGGCCGTGCAGAACGCGCTCCATCTCGCCGGCAAGCGCATCGACGAGGTCAAGATCGTCGCCTCGGGCGCCGGCGCCGCCGCGCTGGCCTGCCTCGATCTCCTGGTCTCGATCGGCGCCCGCCCCCAGAACATCTGGGTCACCGACCTCGAAGGCGTCGTCTATGCCGGGCGGCCGGTGCTGATGGACCGCTGGAAGGAGCGCTACGCCCAGCCGACCGGCATGCGCAGCCTCGGCGAAGTCATCGCGGGCGCCGACGTCTTCCTCGGCCTCTCGGCCGGCGGCGTGCTCAAGCCCGAGATGGTCGCCCGCATGGCGCACGCGCCGCTGATCATGGCGCTCGCCAATCCGACGCCCGAGATCATGCCCGAGGATGCGCTTGCCGTGCGCCCGGATGCGATGATCGCCACCGGCCGCTCCGACTTCCCCAACCAGGTGAACAACGTCCTGTGCTTTCCCTACATCTTCCGCGGCGCGCTCGACGTCGGGGCGACCACCATCAACGAGCCGATGAAGCTCGCCGCCGTCGAAGCGATCGCGGCGCTCGCCCGCGAAGCGCCCTCCGAGGTCGCGGCGCGCGCCTATGGCGGGCAGGCGCGGCCTTTCGGCGTCGGCTCGCTCATCCCCAACCCGTTCGACCCGCGGCTCATCCTGCGCATCGCGCCGGCGGTTGCCAGGGCCGCCATGGCGTCCGGCGTCGCGACCCGTCCGATCGCCGACTTCGACCAGTACCAGGAGCGTCTCAACGGCTTTGTGTTCCGCTCGGGCCTGCTGATGCGGCCGGTCTTCGCGCAGGCCAAAAACCTCCCGAAGCGCGTTGTGTACGCAGAGGGCGAAGACGAGCGCATCCTGCGCGCCACCGAGGTCGCGGTGGAGGAAGGGCTGGCGCGGCCGATCCTGGTGGGACGGCCGGCGGTGATCGAAGCGCGGCTCGGCCAGTTGGGGCTTGCGGTGCGGCCCGGCCGGGACTTCGATCTGTTCGATCCGGAGAACGACCCGCGCTGTCCGGCGCTGGTGGCGGCCTATATCGAGACCGCCGGCCGCCGCGGCATCACGCCGGAGGCGGCGCACACCATCGTGCGGACCAACGCCACCGTGATCGCGGCGCTCGCCCTGCGCGCGGGCGAGGCCGACGCCATGATCTGCGGGGTCGAGGGCCGCTACATGGCCCATCTGCGGAACATCCGCGGCGTCATAGGGTTGGCTCCTGGCGTGCGCGAATTCGCGGCGCTGTCGCTGGTGATCACGACGATGGGCACGTTCTTCCTCGCCGATACCCAGGTGACGCCGGACCCGACCGCCGAGGCGCTCGCGGAGATGGCCGTGCTGGCGGCGGCCCATGTCCGGCGCTTCGGGCTCGAGCCGCGGATCGCCTTCCTCTCCCATTCCAATTTCGGCAGCTATGAAACCGAATCGGCGCGCAAGATGCGCAGCGCCGTCGAACTCCTGGCCGTGCGCCAGCCGGAGCTTTGCGTCGACGGCGAGATGAACGGCGAGGCCGCGCTCAACCCGAGCTACCGCGAGCGCATGCTGCCGCACGCGCGGCTCAAGGGCGTCGCGAACCTGCTGATCATGCCGAACCTCGATGCCGCCAACATCGCCTATCAGCTCATCAAGGTCGTGGCCGATGCGCTGCCGGTCGGACCGATTCTCGTCGGCGCCGCGCGTCCCGCGCACATTCTTACGCCCTCGGTGACGGCGCGCGGCGTTATCAACATGACTGCGGTCGCCGTCGTCGAAGCGCAGGGCGCAGCCGAGGCGCGCAATCCTTCGCTCGTTCGGAGCGAGCATGCGAGCTGACAGAACTTCGAAACGTGTGCGTTGCAGAATCTTCTTGACTCCGGGGGCCTGGGGCTTATTTGGGAAAAGCCGCTGTTGATCTGTCCACGCGTGGCCTGATCGAGCGGCATTCGCATGTCCGTGCTGCTGGCTGACCGGCACTCGGGTTGGATCACTGGTTGGGGAGGACGGCGATGAGCCAAAGCGCCCTCTTACGATCGGAAAAGGGCTTGGGACTTCCGAGCACCGCCCGAAAGCGAGACACCAAGGTTGCCAAGGTCTCCGTGGTTGCGCCGGTGCCGGCGGAAGAACGCGACGACCATTTCGCCACGCGCAACGGCGTGCGTTGCGCCGGCGTGCACCTGATCGTCGATCTGCATGGCGCCAAGGGCCTCGACGACATCGACCTGATCGAGGCGACGTTGCGCCGCTGCGTCGATGAGGCGGGGGCGACGCTCCTGCACATTCATCTGCACCACTTCCAGCCCAACGGCGTGTCCGGCGTGGCGGTTCTGGCCGAGAGCCATATCTCCATCCACACCTGGCCGGACATGGGCTATGCGGCGCTCGACGTCTTCATGTGCGGCAAGGCCAACCCGGACAAGTGCATCCCGGTCCTGCGCGAAGCGTTCAACGCCCGCCGGGTGGCGGTCAACGAGATGCTGCGCGGGCAGGACGCCTGACCGCGTCGGCTTGCCCCCCATCGCTCAACGCGTGATCACGGCCGGGTTCCCGCCCGGCCGTTTGCCTGTGAGGATGCCATGGCCGAGAAACGATGGATCGCCGAGACGCTGTTCAGCGAGCTCGGCTTCCGCATGACCTACGAGGTCGAGCGGGTGCTCTACGAGATGCAGACCGAGCACCAGCACCTCGTGCTGTTCGAGAACAAGTTCTTCGGCAAGGTCCTGATGCTCGACGGGGCGACCCAGGTCACCAGCAAGGATGAGTTCGTCTACCACGAGATGATGACCCATGTGCCGATCTTCGCCCACGGCAGCGCGAAGGAGGTGCTGATCGTCGGCGGCGGCGACTGCGGCATCGCCGAGGAGGTGCTCAAGCACAAGGCGGTCAAGCGCCTGACCCAGGTCGAGATCGACGCCTCGGTGGTCGAGTTCTCCAAGGAGCACTTCCCGGAGTTCACCCGGCCGGTGCTGCGCGACAAGCGCTTCGACCTGGTGATCGACGACGGCATGAAATTCGTCGCCAACACCGACCGCCGCTTCGACGTCATCATCGTCGATTCCACCGATCCGATGGGGCCGGGAAAAATCCTCTTCAGCAACAGGTTCTATGCCGCCTGCAAGCGCTGCCTGGCCAAGGGCGGCGTGCTGGTGACCCAGAACGGGGTGCCGATCTTCCAGGCCGGCGAGCTCACCGCGGGCATCAACAAGTTCCGCCGGCTGTTCGCCGACAGCGCCTGCTACGTGGCCGCGATTCCGACCTATATCGGCGGCCACATGGCCATGGGCTGGGCGACCGACAACAAGAAGCTTCGGCAGACGCCGTCGAAGACGATCGAGGCACGCTATCGCAAGGCCGGCAGCTTCCCGACCAAGTATTGGTCGCCGGAGATCCACAAGGCCGCCTTCGCCTTGCCGCGCTTCATCGCCGATCGCGTCGCCAAAGCCCAGCCCGGCCGCTGAGCGTAGGCCGCGGGCCGCGGCCGTTCACGGCGCGCTAACCATCATTGCGTCCGATGCGCGCCTGGGCGTGCTGATTTTGCAGGCTTAAGCCCACCTTTACGCGACTTGTGCAGCTTGGCCGGCTAGGGGTAGGGCGGTCTTGCGGCGATTTCAAAAATACAAGCTGGTTGCCGCGGTGCTCGGGGTCTTGGCCACCAGCGGCCCGGTGCTGTGGTTTGTCACCTGGCTGCAGAAGCAGGGCGAGGCGGAAGTCTCCATCACGGCGAACTGGTCGGTCGGGATCGCCGACCTATACATCGGCCAGGCCTTGGTCGCGCTGAATGACCTGGCGGCGCGCGGCGTCGACTCCTGCAAGCCTGCGCATCTCGACGCGCTGCGCCAATCGCTGTTCGTCTCGCCGCCGATCAAGGAGCTCGCCGTCATCGGCCCGAACGGGCAGGTCCAATGCACGGATGTCGGAACGACCTTTCCGCGCCGCGAGATCGTCGCGTCCGCCGCCACCTCCAATCCCGACATCATGCTCGACGTGGTCAATCTCGTCGACCGCGGCGAGCGCATGCTGCGCGTCCGCCGCCTGGCCGCAAAGGGCAAGCCGGCGCTGGCGGCGTCGCTGTCGCCAAGCCTGTTGTTGCCGCAAATCGGGCCCGAGGGAGGTCCCTTCCCAGGGACCGCCCGCATGACCCTCGCCGACGGCACCGTGATCGGAACGGTGACCGGTGCCGACAGCGGCGGCGACGACCAGATCGTCGGACGCCAGCGGTCGGAACGCTTCGGTCCGATCGTCACCGTGACCATGGCCCGCCATGGCGTCGTCGCCAATTACGACGATCTGCGCCGGATCGGCATGGTGGTGACCGGCCTGATCGCCTTCGTGATCCTGATGTGCGCCGTGATCGTGCCCTTGCGCCAGCGCCAAAACCCGATGCACGAGATCGAGCGCGCGCTCGCGGCCGATGAATTCGTGCCCTATTACCAGCCGATCGTGGACATCACGTCGGGGGCCGTGCTGGGCGCCGAGGTGCTGGTGCGCTGGCGCAAGCCTGACGGGACGGTGGTGGGCCCCGGTGCTTTCATTCCGCTCATGGAATCGACCGGCCTCATCATCGATCTGACGCGCTCGCTGATGCGGCGCGTGTGCGAGGAGGCCGGGCCCACGCTCGGGCGCCGGCCCGGCATGTATGTCGCCTTCAACATCGCGCCGCGCCATTTCGAGAATTCGATCATCCTCAACGACGTGGGCTCGATTTTCGAGGGCTCGCGGATTCGCCTGTCGCAGCTCGTGCTGGAAGTCACCGAACGCTACCAGATCGACGATCTCGCCGCCACCCGGCGCGTGATTGCCGCCTTGCAGGCGCTCGGCTGCCGGGTCGCCATGGACGACGTCGGCACCGGCCATAACGGCCTGTCCCACATCCTCAAGCTCGGCGTCGACATCATCAAGATCGACAAGATGTTCGTCGATGCCATCGGCACCGAGCGCCATTCCCAGACCATCGTCGCGACGCTCGTCGATCTCGCGCGCAATCTGCGCATGCAGATCGTCGCCGAGGGCGTGGAGAATTTCGAGCAGGTCGTCTATCTGCGCGAGCACGGCATCAGCTCGGTGCAGGGCTTCGTATTCGCGCCGCCGCTGCCAGGCTCGGCCTTCCTGCAGCTCGTGGCGGCGGTCGACCCGATGGCGCTCGAAGGCACCGAGCGCGCGGCTGCCACCCCGCCCCAAGCGCACAGCGGAGCCGGCCGCGTCGCCGCAGCGTGACACGGAGCCGGCGCCCGAGACCGCCATGTCACGATGCGGCCCGCGACCGGGAATGGACGCAGCCGATACCTGACCGGAGAACCGCGCGGGGGCGATCAAGGTCCCGCGATGAGCGCTGCCGGCTCGCCGGCAATCGCTATCCGCCGGCGGCCATGACCGGCTTCGCCGCGCCGCTCCTGATGCGCGTGTGATAGAAACCCAGCACGCGCCGCGCGGTCTCGAGCTGCAGCTTCTCGTAGCTGCGCAAGGCCTGGTCGAGGTCCTGCGCCGAAATGCCCCGGTGCGAAGTCTTGAGCAACAGGATGGCCTTGGCGCCGGTCGAGGAGAAGCCGGCGAGCTTGGCGAGTATCAGCACGATCTCGTGGCCGCGTTCGTGCAGCGCGCGCTCCACCACGTCGATCTCGACGCCGCAGAGCAGCGACAAGGCGACCGCGGTCTCCTCGAAGCGCCCCTCGCGGGCGAAACGATAGACCTCCGCTTCGCCGAGTCGGCCGGCCTTCTTGTTGGCCTGCACCTCCGCGAGGGCGGCGGCATAGTGCGAGGAAACCTTGCGGGTCTCGGTGCGGATGCCGCCGACAACCTCGCTGACTACGCCTTCGACGGCCTGTCCGGCGGCGGGGTTCTCGGCGCTGAGGCGGGTGCGAACCGTGGCGGATGCCTGTTCCAGCAGCCGCAGGAAATGCTGCCGCGGAAGGTCGCGGCGCGCTCCGACCTGGAGCGCCAGCGTCTCGTCGGTGCCCGAGCGCTTCACCAGCATGCGGAAGCCGGCGTCGGAGAAGCGCGCGCCGGCATTCTTGGCGACCGAATGGGCGACCTCCCGGTCGCCACGCGTGACCAGCACGTCGGTCACCGCTTCGCTCAGTGATTTGCGCTCCGCGATGGCGGCGAGATGAAGCTGGCTCTTGCTCCTGGCGCTGGCGACGAGATCGGATTCGTCCAGCCGCTGCGAGCCGGCGAGCACCGGCCGCGCCACCTCGATGTCGTCGTCAAAAGCGAGCATGCGGACCACGCCGGCCGGCGCATTCGGCACATCCGACAGCTTGATCGACAGCTTGGCGCGGGCCTTGGCTTCGATCGCCACCGCCAGCTTGGCAATGACTTCGTCGAACAGATCGACGTGGTCGGTCGAATAGCGGTTGGCGTCGCCGATGAAGAGATCGGTGATGCGCGCGAGCATCTCGATGCGCTGCGCATTCGTGCCCTTCGCGAGGGCATTGTCGAGGTCGTCAAGCAGCGACGAGGGAGCCGTCATGGCAGGCAGCGCCGTTCTCTCCTGGAACGGGGCACAATGGCTGCACAGTGATGAAAAAAGGCTTGCGAAGACGCCGAGCCTCAATCGCAACGAGCCGCCTCCCGGGTGCCGAAGGCCTTGTCCCGCCGGGGAAACGACGGCGGCCGGCTGCGACCGGCCCGGTGCCGGGTCGCCAAGGCGTCGAGGCATGTCTCTGATTGACCAGGCGTATTTGGGTCCCGGGCGGCGATGTCCGCCGGCGCTGCGCGCCACAGGGCAGCGACGGCCGCGCGGTCGGCCGCGCGGTCGGGGCAGCGGATAACGGTTGCCGCCCACCCTATAATGGCGGCATTGATTCGCGCCGAGACGACCCATGGAGGTGACCCGTGTCCATGCTGGCGCTCGCTCTCCTGATCATCCTTGCCGTCGCGACCGTGACGTTCTTCGTGGCCGGCGGCCTTTACGGCCAGGGCTCCCCATGGGCGCGCGACGTGTGCTCGCTGTCGCGCGAGCTGTGCGACAATCCTGCCTGGAGCGCGATCGCGACCAGTGCGGCGGCGGCACTCTACCTGGTGCTGCGGTCGTTCAAGATGTAACGCTGTCTCGGCGCCGCCACGTCACGAGCGTTACCCCGGCAGCCTGGTCCAGCACCTGTTGCGGACCGGCTCTCAGTCCGCAATCCGCCAGCACGTCCTCTGGCGTGCGGGTGGGGCCAATCTCCGGGAAGACCGGCCGTCCGCCCGGGATCCGCACATGCGCCGCCCGCGAGAGGTGGAACGCGTCATAGCCGATATCGAGGAAGAGCCCGTATACATCCGGGCCGCCGATGACGGCGAGTTCGCCCGCCGGCGCGCCGATTTGCGCCCACAGGTCTTCCAGCGAGGCGCCCTTGGGATTCCAGAAGTGCGAGTTCGGATGACCCGGATCGGGCGCAATCGCGCCGACGCGCGTGGTCACGATGACGCGCCGGCGATTGGCGGCACGCGGACCGCCCTCATGCGAATGGCGCCCATGCACGACGACGGCAGCCTGATCGAGCGCGTCCTGGAAGAATGTCTGGTCGGCCTCGACCTTCATTCCGTCAGGAATATGCCGGTTCGCGTCGGCGAGCATGCCGTCGACCGACACGATGGCATAGCCTTCAATGCTGTCCGGGCGGGGCATGCGAGACCATGACTAGAACACCGCGATATACTTCAAGAGCGCGAGCACCCCGATCACGATGACGATCACGCGCACGATCTGCTTGGCGCGGCCGTCGAGCGGCAGCATGTTGACGAGATAAAGGATCAGGATGATGACCAGGAAGGTGATGAGAATGCTGATCAGGAGACTCATGCGCGTCGGTCCATCTGCTGAGGTTTCAAATCGTCACTTTCGGGGTGACGACGGGGGAATGCGAACGCTGGCGCAGTCAAGTGTGCATCCCGTTTTGGGTGGCTTCCCGCTCATTCCCGCGAAGGCGGGAATCCAGGAATCGCTTGCTCCGATTACTCGATCTCTTGCGCTGGGTCCCCGCTTTCGCGGGGACGAGCGGACGGTGGCGTGCCAACTTCGGAAGCGGGACACTAGCGCGTTTTGGATGCATTAACACCCGTGCCTCGCCCTCAACGCCGATGCTTGCGGGCGGGTTCCACAAGCCGGTCACGGGCCGGAATGCAAGCTCAACTTGCCATCCTGCACGGCAACCCAACGGATGAGGTCTTGGCATGAGTGAAAAGGCCTACTGCATGCTGACGGGCGCGCTGTTCTCGATCGGCGTCCTCGTCCACCTGGCCCGGCTCATCACCGGCTGGCCGATCGTGATCGCCGGATGGAGCGCGCCCCTGTGGGTGAGCTGGATCGGGATCCTGGTCGGGGGCGTGCTTGCGTTCTACGGGTTTCGGTTCGGTCTGTCGGCGTCGCGTCCGGCCTGACCGGATCGGTCACGAGCCGATAGGGATAGCGGTCGCGGATGTGCGCGTTGAAGAACTTGCCGCGCGACGGGGCGGCCAGGAACGCCGCGTAGACGCGCTCGGCGACGCCTTCGTAGGCATATATCTTGCCGCTTACGAAGGTGACGAGCAGCTCGCGCCGGCTGGCGCGATAGTCGATGCGCAGGATCGCGGTGGAGGGCATGCAGGACAACGCCTGCCGCGCCGGCGGGTTTCTTCCGCTATCGGTTCGGATCGGGATGGAGATGGCCGCCGCGTGACGCTCAAAAGCAAAGCGCGGCGCACCATGGCGCCGCGCCCTGATATCGACGACGTGCGGAAGGCTCAACTCAGCACTTTGTGTGTCTTGAACCACGCCACCATCTTGTTCCAGCCGTCCTTGGCCGCCTCTTCGCGGTAGCTCGGCCGGTAGTCGGCGTGGAAGCCATGCGGCGCGCCCGGATAGATGTGGAATTCGGCGGTCTTGCCGGCGGCCTTGAGCTTCTCTTCCATCTCCTTGACCTGCTCGACCTTGATCCCCTGGTCTTCCGCGCCATAGAGGCCGAGCACGGGCGCCTTGACCTCGGGAACGAGCTCGATCGAGCTCTTCGGCACGGCTTCCGACTTGTCGATCAGGCTGCCGTAGAATGCGACGCCCGCTTTCAGGTTCGGGTTGTGCGCCGCATAGTGCCAGGTATTCCGCCCGCCGCGGCAGAAGCCCATCATGCCGAGCCGGTTGGTATCGCCGCCCTGGGTCTTGGCCCAGGCCACGACGGCGTCGAGATCGGCAAAGAGTTCGGCGTCGGTCTTGGCATTGACGATCGGCATGATTTCCGGCTGCGCCAGCTTGGTCAGGTCGGCGCCCTTGCGGAAATAGTAGTCGGGCGCGATCGCCAGAGCGCCCTGATGGGCGAGCCGGCGGGTGACGTCCCTGATGTATTCGTGCAGGCCGAAAATCTCCATCGACACCAGGATGACCGGCGGGTTGGCGGCGTTCTCGGGCCGCGCAAAATAAACCGGCATCTCGCCGCCCGCGACCGGCACCTTGGCGTCGCCGACCTTGAGGCCCTTGTCGTCGGTCTTGATCACATCCGCGCGCACCGGGCCGGCGGCGAGGGTGTAGCCGGCGGCGGCCGCGGCCGTCGCGGTCATGAAGAAGCCGCGGCGCGAGAGCGGGTCGACCTGATGCGCCAGTCCAACGATATCCTGCATCAGTTTTGGAGTTTGTACGTTCATGGGGGAGGTTCTCCTTTCACGACGAAGGCCGGCATTCATGAGCCAGCCCACAACAGACAACTTGCGCGAGGCAGCTTGCGCGGGCCGCACTAGGCCCACCGAGCGTCAGCTTGTCAACGCAGCGGACGGTGATTTATGCCGCGCGCAATTCTTTCGCCACCGCGTCGATGAGGCGCGCATCCATCGGCTCGATGGCAGTCGCGAACACGGCGGCGATGCGGCCGTCGCGTCCGATCAGGTATTTGTGGAAGTTCCAGCGCGGCGTCTCCAGCGGACGTTCGGCGGCGGCCCACTTGTAGAACGGGTGCGGGCTCTTGCCCTTGACGTCGGTCTTGGCGGCGAGCGGGAAGCGCACGCCGTACTCCTCGTGCGCGGTCTTCATGATCTCGACCGGCGTGCCCGGTTCCTGGCCGCCGAAGTCGTTCGAGGGCACACCGACCACCATCAATCCCTTGTCGTGGAAGCGCGTGTAGAGCTGCTGCAGCCCGGTGAACTGCGGGGTGTAGCCGCATTGCGAGGCGGTGTTGACCACCAGGATGGGCTTGCCGGTGTAGTCGGAGAGACGGATGTCGCCCCCGTCGAGTCCGGTGAAGGAGAACGCATAGGCGGTGATGCGGCTCATGGCGGGCGATTGTGCAAGCGCCGCATGGGGCGCCGCAAGGGCGCCGGCGAGGAAACCGAGAAGTCGTCTTCGGCTGGCGATCATGACCTGCAGCAGTCCGGATGCGGGTGCGGTTTGCACAGGCGATTCAGTAGCATTGTTCCGCCGGGTGGTAAATCCGACCGGATGACGTCGCTGCACGAGATTACGCGAAATTGATTCCGTAGCCGCGCGGTTGGCGCGCGGATACCGCATCACGCACGCCGTCGCGCCGTTCCATCGTCGCCGGGATGTGATGCCGCAGCGAAGGCGCGGCGGGGTTACTGGCCGTACTTCACCAGAACGCCCCGGCAGGCGGGCGTGAGGCGCTGGCGATTCTGTTGCAGGCAGGAGAGCACGCGCATGTTGTCGGGCAGCGCAGCCTGACAGTAGCGCCGCACGTCGGACTCGCAATTGGCGCGGTCCTCCGGGGTGCCCTCAGGGTTCGGAAGGATTGGCGGCAGCGGCAGGGGAAATGGGAATTGCGCGAGCGACGGCGTGGAACAGGCGGCAATTGCGGCAAGCACGATGACGGCTTTGCGAAGCATCCTTGGCTCTCCCCATGACCCATCCGCGGCCATCTTATGGGGAGGCGGCGAGTCCCACAACGTCTGCGGGTGCCAGCAGCTGGATGGGCCCGGTTCCGCGGCTTTTGCCGCCAATCGGAACCTTGGCGACGGTTTCGGATTGTCTCGACAGGTCTCAACAGGAGGCAAAATCATGACAGACTATCGCGACCCCAATTACCGCGATCCGGCCCGCAAGGACTATCGGGACCCCGATGCGTCCATGGACGGTCAACCCTGGTCGAACGCGACCTGGGGCTGGATTGCCGGTATTTCCGTCGTTGTGCTGGTGCTGATCTTCGCCTTTGGCGGCGGACGCGACCAGACGGCAAGCGATACGTCGAACCCGCCGGCCACCACCGGGCAGCGGAACGTCCCGGCCCCGCCGCCAAGCGGCCCGAGGTCGGACGCACCGACGATGAGCCGTCCGGCGCCCATGCCCGACAGCGCCCCGGCACCCGCACCGTCGACACCGCCGGCGCAGCCGCAGGAGCGCTGATCGGCACGGTACGAGTCAGATTCGAACCCCCGGCGCTTGCGCCGGGGGTATAGCTATGGGGTCGGCATGGCCGGCACATAGCCGATCGCTTCCACTTCGAGCCCGCAGTCCATGGGCGTGCGGCCGGCCTGCATGCGCGTGCGCGCCGGCAGCGTCGCCGCGCTGGTGAAGTAGCCGCGGTAGATGCGGTCGAATTCCTCCTGCTGGCGTTGGTCCTTGAGCCAGACGATCACCTTGAGCAGGCAGTCCATGGTGGAGCCTGCCGCCTCGACCAGCTTCTTCATGTGGTCCATGACGATACGTGCCTGCTGCTCAAAGGGAATGTCGGGGAAGGGCGGGATCGGCTCACCCTTGGCGCGCGCCTCGCGCAGCTTGGAAGAATAATCTTCGTCGAAGGGCGGCAGCCCCGAGATGTAGATCATGTTTCCGAATCGCACGCACAGATTGAACGGCCCGCCGGTCTCCGGCACGTCGGCCTTGATCACCTGCTTTTCCATATGACTGCTCGCGGCTGAGGGTAATGCGCCATCCGATCACGGCGCCGCGAGCCTGTCGATTCGCACGCTGGGAAAGCCGTCGGCTTTGGCCGACGACTCCTGGAGGGCCGAGCTGGTAAAGGCTCAGCTTTGCGCGGTCACAGTTCGGGAAACGAGACCACCGTCTCGTAGGTGTAGCCGCAGGCGTCGCAGGCCCAAACATGACGAACGCGATTCGTCATGTGGTACTCGGACCATTCCGGCATGAAAATGGTTTCGCCGCACTGCGCGCAGAAATTGGTCGGTCGCAGGTCGGGGTAGGTCCGGGAACGACTCGGTCGCAGCTCCATCGTAATATCCTCCCGTCGGTCGCCTTTTCTTCCCCTCCCGCGCCCGCGAGCGTAGCGCAATCCTTGGAATAATAAAGCAGCCAGGCTGACCTAATCGGCCGGAAAGGTTCAACGCGCCGGTGGCATGCTTGCCCACTGCGCATAGGAACTGGCGAAGATCAGCGACACGATGACGAGCGTGACCAGCACCACCAGATAGGGCCGCAACGGCCGGCGATAGAGCCAGCTCAGACCATAGAGCGTCCCGTTGAACAGCCACACGATCGCGAACAGGCCGAGGATCTCGGCGACGAGCGTGGCGAGATCGTCCGCACGCGAGGGGTCGGCTGCTGCCACGCGACCCGCCGCCCGGTGCAGGCCGGGCAGCAGGAGCCGTTCGATGACGCGCTCGATCACGCAGAGGAGGGCGCTGAGCGCGAGGTCTGCTGGCAGCCGTTTGAACATGGCCCTGAATGGCGCGGCCGCAGTCGAGTTCGGGCGGAGCATGCGTGGTTCCATTATCGGACGCTACTGCGCGGCGACCGGTTCGATGGCGGCCGCAAGCCAGATCCTGCTCGCGGCATCGCTGCCGAGGAACTTGACGAAGGCTGCGGCCGCCTCGCGCTGGGTGGCGGCCTTCATCACGCTGGATTCGTAGTTGGTATAGCTCTGCAACGGGCCAGGCAGCGGTCCGGCCAGCTTGAGGCCGGAACGGATTTCGCTCACGTTCACGAAGCCGACGTCAGCTTCGCCCTTGCGGATCATTTCCGCAGCCGGGTCGAGGCCCGCAATCTTGACCTTGCCCTTGACCTCGTCGGCGATGCCGGCGCGCTTGAGCGCCTCGGCGGCGAACATCCCGCTTGAATTGGGCGCCGTCGGATCGCCGTGCACGATCGCCTTGGCGGCGAGCATCGTCTTCTTGAAGGCCTCGACGGTGGAGACGTCCGGCACCGGCCCGCCGTCCTTCACCGTCACCCCGATGCCGACACGCGCGATCTTCAGGCGCGAGCCAGGCTGCACGCCGCCCGCCTTCTCGACGTCGTCGATCGCCGGTTTCGACAGGATCAGCGCGTCCCAGGTTTCGCCCTTGGCGAGCCGCTGCGACAGGATGACCGGATTTTCGAAGGTGAAGCTCAGCGTGTGGCCCGTTGCTTTCATGAACTCCTTGCCGATGTTCTCGACCGCCGCACGGGTGGCGCCGACGCTGCCGACTTTGATCTCGACCGCGTTCGCGGCTGCGGCCGATGCCATCAGGGCCAGGGCGGCCGCACCGATCGTCGCAAAGACATGGCGCATAAAGACATGGCGCATAAAGACATGGCGCATAACGTTCCTTCCAGGTTTTTTTTCAAGACCTTGTTAATTGCGTGAACCGGAACACCTTACACGGAGACAAAGGGATGCTCCATATGGAGAGGGTCAGGAACAAACCGAGCGATTGTCGCTTTTCCGCTGGTCACCATCGGGAAGGCGCTTGCTGGCGTTGAGGACGACGAAATGCTTTCGCCTGAGGGATTCCACCAGGAATTCGGATACTTCTGCCCGACACCGCGGTTTCGCCGCAGCTTCAGGGTAGCGTTGATCGCTGCCATATTCGGCGCCACCGCGGGGGCCATCGGCGTGCTGGCGCTGCTCGCGCGGCCGGATACCGACGGCGCCGGGTTCGGGTCCGCCATGGCCGCCGGGGTTGCCGAACCCTCGGTCGCCGAACCGTCGAAGGCCGCCGCTCCCACTGTTCCCGCGCCGGTCGCTGCGGAAAAACCGCCCGAGCAACCGGCCGCGACCGTCAAGAAGCGCCAGAAGAGCGTTCAGCAGCGCACGCGCCAGCGGGCGCGCGAGCGCCAGGACTTTGATGCCCGCAGCGCCTATGCCAGCCCCTATGAAGGCACCCAGCAGCGTCGCGACTGGAGCGGCTGGTCCCGCTAGCCAGCGGGTTGGTCCGCCCGCCGGCCTGGGCAGCGCTGGCCCATTCCCTCAGCAATCGTCTCCAGGAAATGCCGCAGGCCATTGATTCGACGGCATAATCATAGCTCCGGGCTCCGCCACCGCGCGCGCCGATGGCCGGAGCATTGTCAGGAAAAGTGGAATCCGATTTTCCGTCCGAAAACGCGACCAATGTTCTAGCAGTCTGCTGAAAAACCCCTCGCCACAGCGCGCGAGTGATGATTCAGTTTTCTATCACGAATCGGCGGAGGCTTGCATGCGGGGCGCATTTTTGGATCAGGGCAAGCTGTTTTCGTACCTCT
>JAXDOD010000017.1:0-10384 GCA_034669045.1 Alphaproteobacteria bacterium | reverse complement strand
CGCAATCTGCCCGAATTGCGCCTCCGCCGGTGTCGACACCGGAACGACGCACGACAGCACTGCCGCGGGCGCCGCGGCGGCGAGCTGCAGATTGGCGAGGTTCCCGACGCCGGTCTCGACCGAACCGTTGACGTTGCAGACGATCCCCGCGGCGCGCGCCACCGCTGCAACCTCCATCGCGCGGTAGAGTCCTCCCGGCTTGGTGGTGTAGATCGAGACGATCTGCGCCGCACGCTTTTCGATGATCTGGATCACGTCGTGCGCATTCCAGGCGCTTTCGTCGGCCATGACCGGCACATCGATGGCGCGTGCCACTTCGGCAAGGCGCTCGATGCCCTCAACCGGCTGTTCGAAATAGATCAGGTCGTAGCGCTCCATGCGCCGCAGCGTCCGAATCGCCTCGCCCGGCGTGCGGTAGCCCATGTTGGCGTCGCAACACAGCGCGATGCCCTGCCCCACCGTCTCGCGAACCCGCCGGACCATCTCGACGTCGCGGTCAGGATCGACGCCGACCTTGATCTTAATGGTGCGGATGCCCTCGGCAGCGACCTGCGCCACCTCCCGCTCGGCTTCCTCGAAGCCGAGAAGCCCGATGGAATGGGTCACCGGGATGCGGCGCCGGCTGGCGCCTCCCAACAGGCGATGCACGGGAAGGCCGCATTGCTTGCCGGCGAGATCATACGCCGCGAACTCGACGGCCGCCTTGGCGTAAGGAAAACCTTTGATGGCGCGGTCCATGCGCGCATGCAATTCCGCGATCTCGCCAGGGGTGCAGCCGTGAACGGCGGGCGCCAGATACTGCTTGATGACAAGGATGGTGGTGCCCGGACTCTCGCCAAAATAGCGGCCGAACTCGCCGCCCCAGTCCTTGAGCGCCGGGGCCTCGCCCCAGCCCGCCGCGCCCGCCGCGTCGGTCATCTTCACCAGGACATAGCCGCCGATCGGCTCGGTGAGGCCGGTCCATTTGTGCTCGCGCCGCGTCGGCAAGGCGATCGGGTGAAGCTCGACCGCGGCGATGGGTGCTTCAGCCATGGGCCGCGCCCCCGCTGCGTCAGCGCGACGACACGACGCGCAGGCGCCGGCCGGCCGCGGTCGCATGGCTCTCGTCCGCGAAGATCGCCCGCTTGAGGAGCTGCGCGGTCGTTTCCTCGATGTCGGCCTCGATCGCGCGCCGCGCCGCCGCGCCATCGCCGGCGCGCAGCGCGGCCAGCGCCTGCTGGTGATGGCGCGCCGTCCAGCGCACGCCCGGCGTCGTGAGCGAGAGCGCGAGGAACGGCCCGGCCTGCAGCCAGAGCATCTCGATCAGCGGCAGGATCACGTGCCGGTCGGCGGCCTGATAGAGCACGAAGTGGAACGCCAGGTTGTGCGACAACGCGCCGTGGAAGTCGTCCAGCGCGATGCAGCGCCGCATCGCGTCATTGATCCCGCAGAGCTCGCGCACCAGCGCCGGCGTCGCGCGGGCGGCCTCGGCGGCCATGCCTTCGAGCATCGCGCGCGCCTGCGAGAGCTCGGTGAAGCGCGCGCGCGACATGCGCGGCACGATCACCGAGCGGTTCGGCAGCAGGATCAGCGCGCGCTCGGCGATCAGCCGGCCCACCGCCTCGCGCACCGGCATCGCACTGGTGCCGAGCCGTTGCGCGAGCGTCCGCAGCGTGACCGCTTCGCCGGGCTTGAACATGCCGGTCTTGAGCCCGCGCGCGAGCGCCCGATAGACCCGAAGCTGCAGCGTATCGCGGCCGTCTCCCGACGCGACCGGCGCCGCCACGATGCGGGCGTCCGGGCGCGAACGCGCCGGATCGCGCTTGGCGTCGCGTCGAAGGGGTCGGTTCATGGCGGCAGCCGCCGTCAGTGCTTGATCGGCGTCAGACCTTTTCAGGCACGCGGGCGTCGGCGCCGGCCGGCGGATGATAGAGCTCCTCCTCCATGCGCGACTTGACGCCTTCCTTCTTCAGCGTCTCCTCGTATTCCTTGCGCAGGAACGGGTCCTCCAGCCAGTAGGGGATCGCGGTGCCGCCCTCGGTCACGTCGATCGCGCCCTCATCGGTGTCCTTCTCGCCCGGGATGCCGGCCTTGTCCTTGCGGTGGTTGTTGGGGCCGTACCAGCCGATCAGCCGCAGCGGCTCCTTGCTGATGCCGAAATGCGCGTGGAACCAGTCGCCGCCATAGGGCGCGGCGGTGACGATGCCGACCGGCTCGTAGTCCTGGCGGTAGATGTTCTGGGTCTTGCCGTCCTTCCAGGGCGTCATGCCGTCGCCGCGCGGCCACGTATAGGTGTAGCCCTTGCCCTTGAGGCAGACGAGCACGGCCGACGACATGTGCGCGTGCGCCTTGGAATAGCGCCCGGTCTCGTGCTCGCCGATGAAGCCGTAGAACACGTTGTTGGCCATGCTGGGTTCCACGCGCAGATAGCCGGGCGAGCGGCGGTTGTCGCGATAGAGCTGGCCGTTCATGATGTCGGGGATCAGGTTCGACTTGCTCATGGCGAGCCCGCGCAGCGGATCGGGCGCGACGTCCTCCTTGGGCTTGAAGAAGTCGGCGCTGCCGTCGAAGCGCGACGGGAACGCGACCGGGCAATTGTAGATCCAGTCGGTGTCGCGATAGAGGTTCATCACGTTCGGCGCCGTCGACGCGACCAGGATCAGCGCCGGGCTCGACGCCGCGTTGACGATGCGGTGCCAGCAGTTGAGCGGGATCGAGAACATCGAGCCCTGCTGCCATTCGAAGACATGCGGCTTGGTCTGGCCGTCGACCCAGATCTCGGTGGTGCCGCGGCCTTCCACCACGACCATGATCTCTTCGTACATGTGGCGCTCGGGGTTGAGCGCGCCGGCGCCCGGCACCTCGACCACGTAGCAGCCCCATTTGCCCTCGGTGCCGTAGAGCTGGATGAACGTGCCGCGCCCGCCCATGCGCTTCCAGGGCTTGTAGACCATGTCCTGCACGCGCCGCACGCCGATGGCGCGATAGATCGGAATCCCCTGCGCCTCCATGTAGTCGTCATAGGGCGTGTTCGGCCGTTTCCACGCCCCGTAGCCCGCGTTCTTCATTCCTTCCGGCTCGTGCCAGTGTTCGCTGGTGACTTCGTGCATGGGATGCTCCTAAGGCGCTGTGATCACAGCAGTGTCTCAGGAACGGGCGCGAGAAACAAGGGCCAAGGCGCTGCCGGAGGAACCGTCCATGGTCATTCCGGGGCCGAGCCAAGCGAGCGAGCCCGCAATCCATAACCACGGCTGCGGCGTATGGGTTCCGGGCTCGCGGACTTCGTCCGAGCCCGGAATGACGCGCGCGGGTCACAACCCTATCACGCCGCACTTGACGCCATGCTTTCGTTCCGGGAGTTTGTGCCGCGACAATCACCTGGAGCGTTCATGAGCGACTTGCGTCTGACTTTCGCCTGCGGGCCCTACGACCGCACCCAGGCGCTGCGCGACGGCACGATCCGGCCCGAGGGCATCGAGCTCACCTACCTGCCCCTGCAGCCCGCCGAAATCTTCTGGCGGATGCTGCAGTACCGGGAGTTCGACGTCTCCGAGATGTCGCTGTCGAACTACACGACGCTGGTGAGCGCCGGCAACGCTCCGTTCGTCGCCATCCCGGTGTTTCCGTCGCGGGTCTTCCGCCACGGCTACTTCTTCGTCAACACGACGAAGGGCATCGAGAAACCCGCCGATCTCAAGGGCAAGCGCGGCGGCGTGCCCGAATACAGCATGACGGCGGCGGTCTTCATGCGCGGCCTGCTCGAACATGAATACGGCGTCAAGCCGAGCGACGTGGAGTGGGTGCAGGGCCGCGCCGACCGTCTCGGCCACAAGCTTCCCGCCGACGTGCGCCTGACCCAGGCGCCGGCCGGCACCGAGCTCGGCGACCTGCTCGAGCGCGGCGAGATCGACTTCATGATGACGGCCAACAACCCGCTGTCGTTCCGGCGCGGCGCGCCGTCCGTGCGGCGGCTCTTTCCCAACTACCGCGAGGCCGAGCAGGACTACTACCGGCGCACAAAAATCTACCCGATCATGCACACGGTGGTGATCCGCCGCGACATCTACGAGCGCGACCCGTGGGTGGCGCTCTCGCTCTACAAGGCGCTCTGCAAGGCCAAGGATTATTCCTTCGACATGCTTGCGGATGCGGGCTCGCCCAAGACCTCGCTGGCCTGGCTACAGCCGCTTCTGGAGGAGGAACAGGCGATCATCGGCAAGGACTGGTATCCCTACGGCATCGAGCAGAACCGTCCGACCATCGAGGCGCTGCTGCAGTACGCGCACGAGCACGGCCTGACGCCGCGGCGCGTCGGGATCGAGGAGCTGTTCGTGCCGAGCACGATGCGCGACATCCCACTCAGCGACGGGCAGCACGTGTAAGACAGCGCGCCATGAGATCGACTCCGCCGTCTTCCCGCTCGTCCCCGCGAAGGCGGGGACCCAGATGCTTTCGGGGCAATGGTGTATGAGCGAGGCTGGATTCCCGCTTGCGCGGGAATGAGCGGAAGCAGCACCGTTGCGTGAGTAGCCTGCCGGCAGGGTAGGAATCGAGGAGGATCGCCATGAATGCCCCGATACGCCACATGCCCTGGATCGGCGGCGCGGCCGAGGCGCCCGCCGGCGCCACGTTCTCGCCGCTGATCTCGCCGATCGACGAGACCGTCGCCTCGCAGATCATCGAATCCGATGCCGGCGTGGTCGATGCCGCGGTCAAGCACGCGCATGCCGCCTACCTCAAGCACATGGACGCCACCACGGCCAAGCGCGTCGAATGGCTCAACGCCGCCGCCGACGCCATCGACAAGATCGAGGCCGAGCTGGTGCGCTCGCTCATCCGCGACATCGGCAAGCCGCGGCGCGCCGCGACCTTCGAGGCCAAGCGCGCGGGCGCCTTCATCCGCGCCTGCGCCGCGCAGGTGCCGCATCTCAACGGCGAGGTGCTGCCGCTCGACGCCGCCGCGACCGGCGCCGGCCGCTTCGGCTTCACGACGCGCATCCCCTACGGCGTCGTGGCCGCGGTGACGCCGTTCAACGGGCCGGTCAATCTCCTGGTGCAGAAGGTCGCGCCCGCGCTCGCCATGGGCAACGCGGTGGTGGTGAAACCGTCGCCGCCGGGCACCGAGGTCGCGCTGCTGATGGCGGAGGCGGTGAAGAAGGCGGGCGTGCCCGACGGGCTGTTCAACGTCGTGCCGGGCGGGCGGCAGACCGCGCATCTTCTGGCCGCGCACCCGCTGGTCGCCGCCATCACGGTGACCGGCAGCACCGCGGCGGGCAACGAGCTTGCGCGCGCCGCCGGCGCCAAGAAATTCGTCGGCGAGCTCGGCTCCAACGCGGCGAATATCGTCTGCGCCGACGCCGACCTCGCCGATGCGGCGACGCGCATCGCGGGCGCCGGCTTCGAGGCGAGCGGCCAGCAGTGCATCTCGGCCCAGCGCGTGATCGTGGAGCGCGCGGTCTACGACCGCTTCGTGGAGCTGTTCGTGGCGGCGGCGAAGAAGCTCAAGGTCGGCGATCCGGACGATGCCGCTACCGACATCGGGCCCATGGTCAGCCGCGCCGCCGCCGACCGGGTCGAGGCGATGATCGCCGATGCGGTGGCCAAGGGCGGCAAGCTCGTGCTCAAGCCGGAACGCCGCGGCTGCATCCTCGGCCCCGGCATCGTCGCGGAGGCGCCTGGCACCGCGCGGCTGCTGGGCGAGGAGGCGTTCGGCCCGGTGGTGGTCGTGCAGCCGGTCGAGGATGTCGATGCGGCGCTGGCGCTGGCGAATGCGTCCGAGTTCGGGTTGCAGGGCGCCTGCTTCACGGCCAGCCTGGAGACCGCGTTCAAGGTCTCGCGCAGGCTGCGCGTGGGCTCGCTGTGGATCAACGATGCCAGCCGCTTCCGGCTCGACAGCTACCCGTTCGGCGGCGTCGGCGCCTCGGGCTTCGGCCGCGAGGGCGTGCGCTACGCCATGGAGGAAATGTCGCAGTGGAAGTTCACCGGCATGCGGCTTGGTTCGTAATTGATGATGCGCACAATCTCTCCTTCGTCATTCCGGGGCGCGGGCGAAGCCCGTGAGCCCGGAATCCATAACCACTGCTGCGGAGTATGGATTCCGGGCCCGGCGCTTTGCGCCGTCCCGGAATGACGGCGGGACCAATGGACCACGCGCGCAAGCCCAACGCCTTCGTCGGCAACCCGATCGAGCGCATCGAGGACCTCCGGCTGCTGCGCGGTCGCGGCCAATTTATCGACGACCTCGCGTGCGCGGGCATGCTGCATGCGGTGGTGCTGCGCAGCGCCGTCGCGCATGGCCGCATCCGCTCGATCGACGCCGCCGCGGCGCGGGCGCGCCCAGGCGTGCATGCGGTGATCACCGCCGCCGAGATCGGCACGGTGCCGATCATCCCGATGCGGCAGGAGCCGACGCCGGTGCTCAAGCCCTACGAGCAGCCGGTGATCGCCGTCGACAAGGTGCGCTACGTCGGCGAGCCGATCGCGCTGGTGGTGGCGGAGAGCGCCGCCCTTGCGGAGGACGCGCTGGAGGCGATCGTGGTCGACATCGCGGCGCTGCCGGCGGTGGCGGACCGCGACGCCGCGCGCGGCAACGGCTCGATCCTGTTCGAGCAGACCGGCACCAACCTCGCGATCACGGTCACGGCGGTGCGCGGCGACGCCGAGGCGGCCTTCAGGGACGCTCCCTACGTTCGCCGCGAAAGCTTCAAGGTGCAGCGGCACGCGGCGGTGCCGATGGAGCCGCGCGGGTTGCTGGCGCAATGGGATGGCGCCCGGGAGCACATCACGCTCTCCGGCGTCGCCAAGGTCCCGTTCAACAACCGCCGCATCCTCGCGAAAATGATGGACCTGCCGGAGACCTCCGTGCGGCTGGTGGAATACGACGTCGGCGGCGGTTTTGGCGCGCGCGGCGAATTCTATCCGGAAGACTTCCTGGTGCCGTTCGCCGCCAGGCTCACCGGCCGGCCGGTGAAATGGATCGAGGACCGGCGCGAGAACCTGCTCGCCTGCAACCACGCGCGCGACGCCGAGTGCGAGCTCGAGATCGCCTGCACGCGCGATGGAAAGATCCTGGCGCTGCGCGGCCAGGCCTATACCGACGTGGGCGCCTATCTGCGCACGGTCGGCGCCACCGCCTCGCGCAACATCGCGCAGGTGATGTCGGGACCCTACAAGATCGCCGACATCCGCATCGACGTCGGCCTCCTTGTCACCAACAAGACGCCGTCCGGCACCTATCGCGCGCCCGGGCGCTATGAGGCCGATTTTTTCCGCGAGCGCCTGTTCGATATCGCGGCGCGCGAGCTCGGCATCGACCGCGTCGAGTTCCGCCGGCGCAACCTGATCGCCGAAGCGGACATGCCCTATCCGCTGGCGAAGATCGTCAACCTCGACATCGAGACCGCCACCGACAGCGGCGACTATCTGATCACGCTCGAGCGCTGCCTCGAGGAGATCGGCTGGGCCGATGCGGTGCAGCGGCAAGGCCGCCTGATCGAGGGGCGCTATCATGGCGTCGCCATCGGCTGCTATCTCGAAGGCGGCGCCTCGGGTCCGAAGGAGACGGCGCGCCTCGCGCTCGAAGCCGACGGCGCGGTGTCGGTCTTCGTCGGCTCGTCGTCGGTCGGGCAGGGGATCGAGACGGTGTTCGCGCAGATCGCCGCCGATGCGCTGGAAATGCCGATGGAACGCATCAGGGGCGTCTTTCACGGCTCGACCGACCTGGTCAGCGAGGGCGTCGGCTCGTTCTCGTCGCGCTCGGTGGTGATGGGCGGCTCCGCCATCGTGCTGGCGGCGGCCAAGCTGCGCGACGAGATCAGGACGGCGGCCGCTGCGCGGCTCGGCTGCGCCGCCGGCGACATCGCGATCAAGCACGACATGGCACGTGCGCCCGGCGGGGGCGCGCTCGCGCTCGGGGAGCTTGCCGGCATTTCCACCGAGGGCGTGTTCGCGAGCAGCAAGCGCACCTACAGCTACGGCGCGCACGCCGCGCATGTCGCGGTGGATCCCAAGACCGGGCACGTCGAGCTCCTCGACTATGTCGCGGTCGAGGACGTCGGCCGCATCATCAACCCGCTGACGCTGCACGGCCAGTGCGTCGGCGCGGTGGTGCAGGGGCTCGGCGGCGCCTTCCTCGAACATTTCATCTACGACGAGGACGGGCAGTTGCTCACCGGCTCGTTCGCCGACTATATGCTGCCGACCGCGACCGACTTCCCAAAAATCCGCGCCGTGGCGATGGAGCTCAAGCCGTCGCCCAACAACCCGCTCGGCGCCAAAGGCGCCGGCGAGGGCGGCGTCATCCCGGTCGGCGGCGTGATCGCCAACGCGGTCGCGGCGGCGCTCGCTCCGCTCGGCGTCGAGCCGCGCGAGCTGCCGCTGTCGCCGCCGCGCCTGTGGCAACTGATCCAAGGGCATGCGTAGCGCGTAGGGTGGGCAAAGGCGCGGGGGCAGTCGTTTGTAAAGGGGCACAACGCTGCGCGCCGTGCCCACGCGTCTGCTTGCAAGGTGCACCGCCGGTCGGCGTGGGCACGGCGCTGCAGCGTGCGCGGGATGGCGCGAGGTCTTGGCCCGCGCCTTTGCCCACCCTACGGCGTCTCACGTTGACCGCGCTCTCGGCACGATGATAGGTAAGCCAATGCGCCTTTTCCCGCCTCGCCGTTCGACGTGGACGCCAGCGTCATGAAGCTGCCGCCCTTCGATTACGCGTGCCCGGCGACGATCTCCGAAGCGGTTGCGCTGCTCGCCACGCATGACGGCGATGCCAAGGCGCTGGCGGGCGGGCAGAGCCTGGTTCCGATCCTGGCCTTCCGGCTCGCGCATCCGGCGCTGCTGGTCGACCTGCGCAAGCTCACGGAGCTGCGCGGGATCAGGATCACCGACGCCGGCGTCGAGCTTGGCGCCATGACGCGCTGGCGCGACATCGAGGACGACAAGCGGCTGCGCGCCGCGCATCCGCTGCTGTGCGCCGCCGTGGCGCATGTGGCGCACTATCAGATCCGCAACCGCGGCACCGTCGGCGGCAGCATCGCGCATGCCGATCCGGCCGCCGAGATGCCCGGCATCGCGGTGGCCTGCGACGCCGAGATCGTGGTGGTCGGGAACGGCGGCCGGCGCGTGATCGGGGCGGACGATTTCTTCGTCGCCGCGCTCACGACCGCGCTCAAGATCGACGATCTCATCGTGGCGGTCCGCCTGCCGGCCTGGCCGGCGAAGCGGCGCTGGGGCTTCCAGGAATTCGCGCGGCGGCGCGGCGACTTCGCGATGGCGGCGGCCGCCGTGTTCTACGACCAGGACGACGACGGCAGGGCGCGCAACGCCCACGTGGGCGTCATCGGCGTCGGCGACCGGCCGCGCCGGATCGCGCAGGCCGAGGCGATCCTCAACGGCAGCACGGTCGACGCGGCGACGATCGCCAAGGCCGAGGCGGCCACCTCCGCCGCCGTCGACGCGCAGGGTGACATTCATGCCAGCGCCGACTACCGCCGCGCGCTGATCGGCACCATGGTCGAGCGCGCGCTCAAAGATGCCGCCGCTTAGAGGGATGTTGTCGGTGCGCAAAGGCCATGCTCGATCCGCTCGTCCCCGCGAAAGCGGGGACCCAGGTTTTCTGCGCAAGCACCTGACGATGACAGGCTGGATTCCCGCTTGCGCGGGAATGAGCGGAGCAAGCATGCGCGTTCCGACTAGAACAACAAGCTGATCATCCCATGCCTGTACGATTTGAAGTCAACGGGAAGCCGGTCGAGGTCGAGGTCGAGCCGCGCCTGACGCTCGCCGACTGCCTGCGCCATCATCTGCGGCTGACCGGCACGCATGTCGGCTGCGAACACGGCGTCTGCGGCGCCTGCACGGTGCTGGTCGACGGCGCCGCCGTGCGCTCCTGCCTGATGCTCGCGGTGCAGGCCGAGGGCGCCAGGGTGACGACGGTCGAGGGCCTCTCCCGCGATGAGGGCCTGACGCCGCTGCAGGCGTCGTTTCGCAAACACCACGCGCTGCAATGCGGCTTCTGCACGCCCGGCATGCTGATGTCGCTTGAAGCCTTTCTGCGCACCAATCCGCATCCCGACGCCGCCGCAATCCGCGCGGCGATTTCCGGAAATATCTGCCGCTGCACCGGCTACCAGGGCATTGTCGAGGCGGCGCTCAGTGCCGCTCGCGAGCGCGGGGCCGCAGCATGAGCGCGCGGTTTTTCGGCGCCGCCGTTCCACGCCTCGAAGATCCGCGCCTGCTTGCCGGGCGCGGGCGTTACGTCGACGATATCGCCATCCCCGGCATGCTGCAGGCCGCCTTCGTGCGCGCGCAAGTCGCGCATGGACGCATTGTCGGCATCGATGCGGGAGCGGCGCGGGCCATGCCCGGCATTGCCGCGATCTACGCGATGACGGACTTCGCCGGCATCGCGCAG
>JAXDOD010000016.1:0-54782 GCA_034669045.1 Alphaproteobacteria bacterium | reverse complement strand
CTAGAGCATCTTCACGTTTAGCGGAATCGGAGGGATTCCCAAGGGAACCGATCTGTGATTCTCAGTAGCAGGCGCAATGACTGCGAGAATCACCATGGGCAAGCCTTATTCCAGGACCTGCGTGAGCGAGTGATTGCGACGGTCGATTCAGGAACGCGGGTCTGTGCGGCGGCGCGGCTGTTCCTGGTCAGCGTGTCTTACGTGTCGAAGGTTGTTGATCGCCGGCGCACGACCGGAGAGACGACTGCGCGGGTGGGGCGGGCGGGACGCAAGCCCAAGCTCGCCCCCCACGACCAGGCCATTCGTGCCCGCGTGGCCGCCCATCCTGATGCGACGTTGGAGGAGTTGCAGGCCTGGCTTGCGCAGGAGTGCGAGGTCAAAGTCAGCATCGGCTGCCTGTGGAACAGGCTGAAGTTTCTCAAGCTCCCGCTCAAAAAAAGTCGGAGCGAGCCGCCGAGCAGGATCGGCCGGATGTCGCCGCGGCGCGCGCTGACTGGCATGCGAGCCAGGGCGAGTTGAGCCCGGAACGCCTGCTCTTCATCGATGAGACCGGCGCGGCGACCGACATGGTGCGTCGCTACGGCCGCTGTCCGCGCGGGGAGCGCCTCGTCGCCAGCGTGCCGTGGGGGCATTGGAAAACGACGACCTTCGTGGCCGCGCTGCGGCTCGGCGAGGTCGCCGCGCCATGCGTGCTCGACGGACCGATGGATGGGGAAAGCTTTCGCGCCTATGGGGAGCAGTTCGTCGTCCCGATCCTGCGGCCCGGCGATATCGTCGTGATGGACAATCTCGCCAGCCACAAGGTCGCCGGTATCCGCGAGGCCATCGAAGCCGCCGGCGCTGAACTGCGCTACTTGCCGCCCTACAGCCCCGACTTCAACCCGATCGAACAGTTCTTCGCGAAGCTCAAAGCCCTGCTGCGAAAGGCCGCCGCCAGAACCGTCGATGCCCTTATCGCCGCAATCGCCAATGTGCTGACCACCGTCACGCCCCAGGAATGCGCAAACTACCTCGCAAACCAAGGCTATCGCCACAAATTATGAAAGTGCTCTAAGGGTCAAAACAGGCCAGACCCGTACCCGAAAGGAACGTTCCGTGAAACGAGAACGGAATAGTTCTGCCGAAAACGGGCATAGTTTTTCCGGGTCGCTGAACTTACATAGCCGGCTATGTGGTGGCTCGCGTACCAAACCCCCGACGACGTGTGCGTGGTCGTCATGACCGCCCCTTCCCTCGTCCATGCACGAATGGCCGTCGCCCTTGGCGGGCAAGAGGGTGAGTTTTCCGAGGGGCATCAGCTCGACGAGAAGATGGCCAAGCGCATTCCGAAAAAGATGATTGGGCGGCAGCTCTCATCTGGGGAGGCGGCGCGTCTTCTTTAAAAGCTCGCTTAAAAAAAAGCGGCCCGAACGTCAGGCCGCTCGACGACGCAATAGCGTCGTCAGAAGCATTTCATACTTGCTCAGCGCTTCCCGCTTCTCATCTATGTAGTCGTAACGGTCATAGATTTCGTCGAGTTCATTGCGCGTCCCCGTGACATGGTTGATTAGGATTTCGCCAATGTGACGAGGCACCTTGAGCTTCGCCATGTTCGAGCGAAACGTCCGTCGAATATCTCTGAAGTCCCAATCGAACACCTGAGAGAGATCGTCCAGCTCCTTCTTCAGCTTCCCCCACGACCCGTCATTGAAGTGCGTGTCGGGAGCGCGGCCGGGGAAGTAGAATTTGCCCGCCATCGGCAAATCCTCAAGCAGCTTCTTCGCTATCGGAAGAACGGGCACGGCGTGGTCACGTTGGTTCTTTGTGACTTCGCCAGAAATGACCATTACGCCGTCTTCGAGCCATGAGCGCTGTAGTCGTCCTGTTTCTCCGTTTCGTGTGTCCCACAGGACCATGAGACGTATCATTGTCCCGAAAGTCGCCAGCTCGCCACAGGCCTCCCACACCTTCATCAGCTCAGTATCGAAGAGGATGCGGCTGCCTTTTCGATCCTCGCCAGGCGGCCTGTAGCCTTCTAGCGGGCTATGGCCGATGTAGCGGCGTGGAGGCCGCGTACACCACCGCAGGAACGTCCTGACGGCTCGGAAGGCGTGGAGCTGTTCGCTCGGCCTGTCCGCAAGCTTGCTCAGATCATCGCTGATTTGAGCGTCCGTAATGTCCGACAGTCGCTTTTCCTTCAGGGTCGGGAAGTGACTGTTGAGGAGGCGCTTGGCCTCGCTCTTCGTCCTTCGCCCTTTCGCGTCTTTGTAGTTGTCTTCAAGGAACTCGTCGATCACTGACTCGAACTTGGGAGCGGTGGACGGATCAGGGCGCGTGCCGAGAAGGGTCTGCGCCCTCTTCCGTGCTTCTGCGAGACTAACAGCAGGATAGCCGCCGAGTGATTTGAACACGCAACGTGGGCCGTACATCACGAACCACGTCTTGCTCTTGCCGCCTACGAGGATGCCGAAGCCGAGGGTCTGCGTATCCCAAACCTTCGTTTGCTTCGATGCGGGCTTGAGTGCTCTCACGCCCGCGTCTGTCAGATGCAGGCGCATTCCTATTCTCTCCTATTCTCCGAAATCGCGTGCGGTACGGTGTTGCACCACGCAACACCACCTCTCACGCCTTTAAGAGAGAATAGCAGAAAACGCAGCTACTTCAGACACTTAGAGTGCGCTTTGTGCCGCTTTGACTGATCGCGTCTGAATTATTTTTAGCGTCGGGGCTGCTTGGGAAGCTGCCGTTCTACCATTGAACTACGCCTCGCGAATACGTGGCCTGCGTTTGGCTCTTCGTCGGCTTCGCACAAAGAGGCCGGCAGCAGATTAGTTCGGCCTTCCTTGCGGAGCAAGAGTCCGTCGCATCGCAAGGAGCCGGCGGCAGGAGAAAAAGCGACGGAAATGCGTGGGGCGCAATGACACGCCGCCTGAGCCGCGACGACGACGCGCCGCCTGAGCCACAACGACCCGCCGCCGTGCCGGACGACGGCCCCCGGTCACTTCTCGCGCAACGCTTGCGCCGCCGGCACGTTGGCGACGATGCGGGCCTCGTTGCCGGTCTCGCCCGGTGGGATCAGTTCATAAAACCCGCTGATCCTGACGCGCACGACCACCGGCCTGACCGACTGGTTCTGGAAGAACCAGCCGTGAATGCCGTCAAAGGGCGCCGTGAGCGCGCCGTTTGCGCTGGTGCCGGTGGCCTGCTTGTAGGTCGCGACCGTCATCTCGGTCTTGCCGGTCAGGGTGTGGCCGTGGAAGTCGTAATAGAATTCCGTCGGATTGGGAATGTCGGCGACGCTCCATTCGTAGATCAGCGTCGCGTCCTTGCTCATCCGCACCTTGTATTCAAGCTCGTCGCCGCCTTTCGGGTCGGCGTCCGGCCGCAGCGGAATCTCGATCGTGTCGCTGCGATAGCCGGACTGATATTCGCGCGCGAGCGGGACCGTGCTGGTCGACGTGTCGAATGCGACCTGGCGCGGCGCCCACAGGCGATCGAGCCCGGTGATCCGGCCGAGACCGATGGGGTCCCAGTTGAACTCGGCGGGGAGGATGGCGCCGAACACGATCAGCGTCGCCGCCGTCAACGCGCCCGCCGTGATGGCAAGCATCTTGCGTGCGGAAAGCGGCGTCGAAATCTGGCCTTCGGTCATGTCAGATCCTGGCTCCGCCGAAATAGGCAGCGAGCTGATATTCCATCAGCACGAAGCCGGCCGTCAGGATAAGCGCATTCGCCGCCACCGCGAAGCGCTCGAAGCTCGCGCTCCGCCGCCACTGCAGCATGATCGCGAGCATGATCGCCAAGGCGATGAGCTGGCCGAGTTCGACCCCGACGTTGAACCCGATCATGTTGGGAACAAGCCCGTTGGCATTCAATCGCAGCGCCTGCAGCTTCGTGGCCAGGCCGAAACCATGGATCAGGCCGAAAATCGCGACGGCCATGCGATTGTTGGGTTGCACCCCGAAGACCGACTTGAAGCCGCCGAGGTTGTCGAACGCCTTGTAGACCACGGAGAGACCGATCACCGCATCGACGAGAAACGGATTGACCTCGACCTTGAGCAGGACCCCCGTCATGAGGGTGATGCTGTGGCCGATGGAGAACAGCGTCACGTAGATGAGCACGTCCCGCAGGCGATAGAGAAAGAAGATGACGCCCAGAATGAACAGAAGATGATCGTAGCCGGTGACCATGTGCTTGGCGCCGAGATACAGGAACGGAAGAATGTCAGGCCCTTTGGTGGCCGCCACGAAAGACGCATCCTTGCCGCCAATGCCATGGGCCAAAGCCGATCCGAAGCCGGACTGCAGCAGCAACAGCGCCAGGAACGATGCCGCCAGCAGGAGACAGCGCACGCTGAAACGCCCGCTCGTCGAAGTCATTCCGGAGTGAGAAGGTAGCCCGGGCACCGTCCGCATCCGAAAACCCTATGCCCACGGCGGCACAGGATCAAGCGAGCGGCTTCACTTGCCGGCGCGACGAGGTTACGCTGGCGCACGCCATACGGTGCGCTCCGCAAAGACGGCCGCGATGAACGCATTCTTTTCCTGGATCGAAGATGGAGCGCTGAGCAGCGCCATCCGCGAGTCGCCCTCGATCTTTGCGTATCCCACCATCATCGTGCTCCACACCATCGGCATGGGGTTCCTGGCTGGAACGAACATGGCGATCGACCTGCGGGTTCTCGGCCTTGCCCGCGCTGTGCCGCTGGCGCCGATGGCGAAGTTCCTGCCGGTGTTCTGGCTCGCCATGGCGGTCAGCGCGGTTTCGGGACTTCTGCTGCTGATCGCCTATCCGACCAAGGCGCTCACGAATCCGATCTTCTACATCAAGCTGACGCTGATCGCGCTCGCGCTGGCCTTGCTGCGCATGCTGACGACCGAGATTTTTCGCAATCCGCGCGCCGATCAGCAACGCCTGGGGAAAAAGGCGATGGTGCTCGCGGCCGGCTCGCTGTGCCTGTGGATCGCAGCGATCACGGCCGGGCGCTTGCTCGCCTATACCTATACGTGGGAGATGGTCGGCATCCGTGCCATCTTGTAACGCGACGGGGGCCGCGCGATGGAGCCATGGGAGCTGTGGGTCCGAAGCACCGAGCTGCACGCCTTCGTGAAGCAGCATCCCTGGGTGTGGCCGGCCTGCGAGACCATCCATTACCTCGGCTTGTCGATGCTGCTGGGCACCGTCGGGGTGTTCGACCTGCGCGTGCTCGGCATGGCAAAAGCCATTCCGCCCGCCGCCCTGCACCGCCTCATTCCCCTCGGGGTCGCCGGTTACGCCGTGAACTTTCTTACGGGCGTGGTGTTCTTTTTCGGCTTCCCGGAGCAGTACGCGTACAACAACGCGTTCCGGTTCAAGCTCCTGTTCATGGCGCTCGCGGGCATCAACGTCGTGATCTTCTACACCAGCGCGTTCCGCGAGCTCAGGGCGCTGGGACCCAATGCCGACGCGCCCCTGCGCAGCAAGATCATCACCGCAATCTCGCTGTCGTCATGGGTCGCGGTTCTGATCTGCGGCCGCCTCCTGACGTTTTTCCGTCCGCCATTTTTCCATTAGCTGATCCCCGGTGAACGGCCGCCGCCCTGATCGCGCCCGGCTGTTGACGAGCCCGCCAGCCATCGCGACAGAGGCTCCGCCCTCGCCTAAAATCGAGCCGGCCGATCCGCATAAGCCGGACGACAGGGGGACACCGTGACATCGTTTTTCAACTGGCTCTGCACTATCGAAGACAATCCGCGCACCGAGCGCGTCGTGATGTCGCTCATCATCGTCAATGCCGTGATCCTCGGCCTGGAAACCAGCCAGACCATCATGGCGTCCTACGGGCCGCTCCTGGAGACCCTCGACCACATCATCCTCGGCATCTTCGTGGTCGAGCTGATGTTGCGCATCGCCGTCCATCGTCTGGCCTTCTTCCGCGATCCCTGGAGCGTGTTCGACTTTTTCGTGATCGGGATCTCGCTGGTGCCGGCGACGGAGACCTTCACGGTGCTGCGGGCGCTGCGCATCCTGCGGGTGCTGCGCCTGATCACGGCGGTGCCGACGCTCAAGCGCGTGGTCGCCGGGCTGATGGCCTCGCTGCCCGGGATGGGATCGATCGTGCTCCTGATCGGGCTCATCTATTACGTCTTCGCAGTCATGGCGACCAAGCTGTTCGGGCAGGACAATCCCAGCCTGTTCGGCACGCTCGGCGATTCGCTGTGGACCCTGTTCACGGTGATGACGCTGGAGGGCTGGACCAACGACGTCGCCAAGCCGGTGCTGGAGAAGCATCCGCATGCCTGGTGGTTCTTCGTGGTCTTCATCGTGGTGACGACGTTCATGGTGCTCAACCTGTTCATCGGCGTCGTGGTCAATGCCATGCAGGCGGAAGCGGTGAAGGCCGAGGCGGCCGAGCGCGAGGCCGAGCGCGAGATGATCCAGGAGGAGGCGGGGCCGATCCTCGCCGAGGTGAAGAACCTGCGCAAGGAATTCGCCGATCTGCGCGCCGACGTCGCGGGACGGAAGTAGCCGGACGGAAGTCGCCGACCAATTGTTGCTTCCTCTGCTCTCCGCGACGGCGGTCCCCTCCCCTCGTCGCGCGAAGGCGCGCCCCGGGGCAGGGAAGCGGAGGGAGCGCGCTCCGGCGACGGAAGCGGAGAGAGCGGCGCCTCGCTGCATCAGCAAACGCGGAAAGAACGGCGCACGTGTCAGCGCGCGTGGCGCCCCTGTCAGCGCGCGTAGAGCCCGATCAGGCCGGCCGCGCCGATCGACTTCCCTCTGATGGCCGCCAGGAAGTCCTCGCGCGTCAGCTCCGGCTTGAGCCCGCCCAGGGGAATGTCGAGCGCATAGACCATGAAGACGTAATGATGCGGCGCATCGCCGACCGGCGGACACACTCCCCAATAGCCGGTGAATCCACGATAGTTCTTGCCGTTGATGTGCTTCTTGGTGCCCTCGCCTTCATTGAGCATCGCCACATCGGGCGCAATGTCGTAGGCGACCCAGTGCGACAGGCCGACCCCGAAGCGCGCCTCCGGATCGAACATCAGCATCGCGAAGCTCTTTGTGGCCGCCGGCGCCTTGTGCCAGGCGAGCGGCGGCGAGACGTTGTCGCCGCCACATTCGCGCGTGGGATCGGTGGTCGCGACATGCTTCTTCTGCAGAAATCCGCCATCCTTGAACGCCGGCGAGGTCAGCTCGAATCCCGGTTGCGCGTTGCCGGCGCCGCCGGAACCCGCGACCAGCGACGCGGCCACGGCCATCACGGATCTTGCATTGCCTGTGTTGCGTCGTCTCACGAGGTCCTCCCGGCACTTGCCACGGTTCTAAAGCGACGCCAGCCGCGGGATGAGCCGCAGCGCGTTGCCGCGCTCGACCGCCGCAAGGTCCGCGGCGCTGAGAAATTCACCGATTCCCTTCGCGGTGTCGGCCGGCGTCCGGAACGGATAGTCGGACCCGAACAGGATCTGCGTGATCGGCGCCAGTCTGGTCAGCGCCGCGAGCGGAGCCGGATGGGCCATGATGGCGGTATCGTAGTGATAGCGCCGCAGCTCCGACATGACGACGTCGTAGGTGTACTCCGCCAGGCTCTTGTTGCTGCCCGCGCGGTTGAAGCGTTCGACCAGATACGGCGCGGTGCCGCCGCCATGCGCAAAGACGAAGCGGATGTCCTTGCAGCGCCGCGACGTGCCCGAGAACAGGATGCTGGCGATGGTCCGCGTCGTGTCGGTGCCGTATTCGATCACGGAATCGGCGAAATCCGGGACGGGTTTCAGCCCGGCGCAGCAATTGGGCGCGATCGGATGCACGAAGACGATTGCCTTGCGCGCGTTGAGCGCGTCCATCACCGGCGCGAAGGACGTGTGGCCGAGCCACTTGTCGCCATAGCTCGTCATCAGGCAGACGCCGTCAACCTTGAGGACGTCGAAGGCGTGCTCGATCTCCTTCAGGCTTTCGTCGACGTGCGGAAGCGGCAGCGACGCCAGCACGCCGAAGCGCGTCTTGTAGTCGGACTGGAGCTTGGCGCCGTAGTCGTTGGATTCACGCGCGACCGCGCGCGCCTCGTCGCTGTCCTCGAAGAAGGCGAGCTCGGGCCGCGCCACCGAGAGCAGCGCAACGCCGACGGCTGCCTTGTCCATTTCCTCGAGCGAGCGCTCGGGCGTCCAGGCGAACGCCGACGGGTTGATCATGTTGCGCCGCTTCATCGCCGCGATGAAGGCCGGCGGCGTCTGATGGTGATGAAAATCGATCCGGCGCTGTGCCGGCTGCGCCTGCGCCAGCCGGGGGACAGGCAGGGCCGCGGCGGCGGCGACGCCGGATGTCGCAAGCGCGCCGGCGAGCAGGGTCCGGCGGTCGATGGCCCGCACAGCCGGCGGCGACGGCGGCACGCAGCAGACGCAGCGGCCGAACAGGCGGCGTGGCTTGCGCGCGTCCGGCATCGCAGTCCCCCCTGGTTGTTCTAGCCGCACGTCGTCGTTGTGCTGCGACATGCGGAACCGTTGCCCAACCGTAACGCATTTTCGCGACGATTGCACAATTGCCGCGGACCGGGCGCGGCTGCGACACTTTCGCCGCGATGCTACGCCTTGAAATGCTTCGACAGCTTGAGGCTCTGCGCCTGGTAATTGGAGCCGATGCCCTGGCCGTAGAGCGACTTCGGCCGCTCCAGCATCTTCTCGTAGACCAGCCGTCCCACAATCTGGCCGTGCTCGATGATGAACGGCACCTCGTGCGAGCGCACTTCGAGGACCGCGCGCGCGCCGCGGCCGCCGGCCCCTTCATATCCAAATCCCGGATCGAAGAAGCCCGCATAGTGCACGCGGAACTCGCCGACGAGCGGATCGAACGGCACCATCTCGGCGGCGTAGTCGGGCGGCACCTGGACGGCTTCCTTGGAGGCGAGGATGTAGAACTCGTTGGGATCGAGGATCAGGCTCTTGTCCTTGCGCACTCTCATCGGCTCCCAGAATTCGCCGAGCTCGTAGCCCGCGCGCCGCTCCACGTCGATGACGCCGGTATGGCGCTTGGCGCGGTAGCCCACGATGGCCGCCTCCCCCGCGCGCGGCGGGCCCGGAGGAGGGAATCCCATCAGATCCACGCTCACCGCCACGCCCTCGCTCACGTCCACGTCGTCGTCATCGACCAGCCGCTCGCGCGCGTGCAGCGTGCGCAACGCATCGGGATCGAGCAGCGCATTGCCGTGCCGGAAGCGAATCTGCGAGAGCCGCGAGCCCTCGCGCACCAGCACCGGAAAAGTGCGCGGGCTGATCTCGGCATAGAGCGGCCCGTGATAGCCGGCCTTGATGCGGTCGAAGCCGCGGGTCTCGTCGGCGATCACGCGGGTGAACACGTCGAGGCGACCGGTCGAGCTTTTCGGATTGGCGGCGGCAGCGATATGGTCGGGCAGCGCCAGACTCTCGAGCAGCGGCACGATGTAGACGCAGCCGGTTTCGAGCACCGCGCCGTCCTGCAGCGAAATCTCGTGCAGCTTGAGATCGTCGATGCGCTCCGCGACGGTCGTGCGCGGACCCGGCAAGAAACTCGCGCGCACGCGATAGGCGATTTCGCCGAGCCGCAGGTCCAGGCTCGCGGGCTGGATCTGGTCGGCGTCGAAGGCGTAAAGCGGGATGATGGCACCGCCGGCGGCGAGCGCCGCGATCATGTGGTCGGGCAGGATGCCCTTCTGGTCGACCGCAAAGGCGAGCGGCATGGCCTACGTTCACCAGCCTGTCCCCTCATCCTGAGGAGCCCCCTCGCTTCCCTCGCCGCAAGCCGAGGAGGGGTCAAGGCAGGGGCGTCTCGAAGGATGGAGGCCCGGGCGCCTTGCCCTTCGAGACGCCCGCTAACGCGGGCTCCTCAGGGTGAGGCGAGCAGGATTTGTTACCCGATGGGCAGCTTGACGAAAAGACAGGCGCGGCGTAAGACCGCTTTTATCCCGTGGTCATTTGAGCCGGTCGGCTTGCCGCCACGTAAAACAAAGGGCTAAAAGGCCGGGGACGCGCGAGCCCGGCCGAAAGCTTTTCCGGCCGGTTTTTTGTTGGCTGAAGGAGGCCACGATGTCAGCGTCCCCCGCCAAGCGTTATCGCCCCGAAACCCATCTCGTGCATGCCGGCACGTTGCGCTCGCAGTTCGGCGAGACCTCGGAGGCGCTGTTCCTGACCCAGGGCTACATCTACGAGACCTCGCTCCAGGCTGAGAAGCGCTTCAAGAACGAGGAGCCGGGCTATCAATATTCCCGCTTTTCCAATCCCACGGTGACGATGTTCGAGCAGCGCATGTGTGCGCTCGAAGGTGCCGAGGCGGCGCGCGCGACCGCCACCGGCATGGCGGCCGTCACCACCGCGATCGTGGGGCAGTTGCGCGCCGGCGACCATGTCGTCGCCTCCAAGGCGCTGTTCGGCTCCTGCCGTTACGTGGTCGAGGACCACTGCCCGCGCTACGGCATCGCCTCGACGCTGGTCGACGGCACCGACCTCGAGCAGTGGAAGAACGCGGTGCGGCCGAACACCAAGACCTTCTTCCTCGAAAGCCCGACCAACCCGACGCTCGACGTACTCGACATCAAGGCGATCGCGGAGATCGCGCACCAGGCCGGCGCCACGCTCGTGGTCGACAACGTGTTCTCGACCCCGCTCTATCAGAAGCCGCTCGAGCTCGGCGCCGACTGCGTGGTCTATTCGGCGACCAAGCACATCGACGGCCAGGGCCGCTGCCTCGGCGGCGTGATCCTGGCTTCGGAAAAATTCATCCAGGACAACGTCCATAACCTGATCCGCCAGACCGGCCCGTCGCTGTCGCCGTTCAATGCCTGGGTGCTGCTCAAGGGGCTTGAAACGCTCGCCGTGCGCGTGCAGCGCCAGACCGACACCGCCGCCGCGGTCGCGGTGGCGCTCGCCGAGCACGCCAAGGTCCCGCGCCTGGTCTATCCCGGCCGTCCCGACCATCCGCAGGCCGCCCTGGCGCACCGGCAGATGCGGGCGGGCTCGACGCTGGTCGCGTTCGAGGTTGCGGGCGGCAAGGCCGGCGCGTTCCGTTTCCAGGACGCGCTCAAGCTGGTGAAGATCAGCAACAACTTGGGGGACGCCAAGAGCCTGGTCACGCACCCGGCGACGACCACGCATCAGCGCCTGACGCCCGCGGCACGCGCCGAGCTCGGCATCAGCGACGGCCTGGTGCGACTCTCATGCGGCCTGGAGCATCCCGACGATGTCGTGGAAGATCTGATCGCCGCGCTCGATGCGGTTTGATTCGCCCGCAGTCCTGACGCTCTTTGCGAGGCGAAGGCGCGCTACCATGAGTGCCTGCGCATTTGCATGGCCGGCTTCCCCGATTGCATGACGGATTCGCGTTAACCGACGCCTGTATTTCGCGTTAACGCACGCATGTATGAAGAAAACGATACCGCCGCCTCGCAATCAGCCGTCAACTGCCGACAAATAGAGCAGCGCCGTGCATGCAAAGCATGGTAGCGCAGGTGTGACTGCAAACGCCATGAAATGGCGGAACATCCAAGACTGTAACACCTTGTAGGGAGGAATGATGACGATTGGAGACTACGATGCGATTGATGTTGATACGATTGATGCTGGGAGTTTTGCTGGCGACGCCCATCGCCGTTTCTGTGACGCCTTCGCGCGCTGCCTCCGACGCCGATGTGCGCCAGATCGTCGCGGAAGAGCTTCAGAAGGTATTCGATCCTGAAGGTCCCGGCGGCAGCGCGATCGCGTTGCGCCTGGACGGCCGCACGCTGTTCTTCAACTTCGGCTCGGCCAACACCTCCGGCGACCGCCCCGTCACCTCGGACTCGCTGTTCAACCTCGCTTCGCTGAGCAAGGTCATCGACACCACGATGCTGTCGATGATGATCGTGCAGGGCGAGGTGTCGCTCGACGATCCGATCGTCAATTACATCCCCGAGCTGCAGAAGGGCCGCGATATCCGGCAGGTGACGATCGGCCAACTCGTCTCCTATACGAGCGGCCTGACCTTGCCGCAGGACCATCCGCCATGGCCAGCCGCGCATTACACGCTGCCGCGGTTCCTCGCCTATCTCAACAAATGGCGGCTCCCGCGCGGCCATAAGCGCGGAAAGGACTACATCTACTCGCATGCCGGCTTCATGCTGCTGCACGTCGCGCTCGAACGCAGATTCGAGACCCCCTATATCGACCTGCTCGACCAGCGGCTGCTGAGCCGGCTCGGGCTAGCGTCGACGACGCTGCCGCTGCGCGGGTCCAACGCGGTCGGCAATCTTGCGCCGGAGCTTTTGAGCCGGGCGGTGCAAGGCCACGACGATACCGGCGCGCCGGTCGGCAAGCCGGGCGACATGCAGGGCTACTACTTCTGGCCGGGAACCGGGCAGATGTATTCTTCGGCGCGCGATCTCTCGACCTTTCTTGCCCTCCACCTCGGCGAGGGTCCGCACGATCCGCTGCTGCGCGAGGCCGTCGAGCTCTCGCATCGCGAGATCGCGACGATCTGTCCGGGCGTGACGCAGGCACAGGCCTGGGAGATCCACAAAGGCGCGGCCACGATCATCGACAAATATGGCGCGCTCAACAACACGTCCGGCTATATCGGGATGATCCCGGCGAGCCGGATCGGCATCGTCATGCTGATCAACCGCGGCGAGACCGATGTATCGGCCGCCGGCCGCCGCATCATGCAGCGTCTGGCGCTGCCCGCGGGAACCGAGCCGCAGGAGTTGATCTGCGAATAGCGCGGCTCAGAGCATTTTCAGGAAAAGTGGAAACCGGTTTTCCGCCCGAAAATGCGATCAATGAAAGAGTCGTAGAGCACATCCAGACTGTGCTCTACCGCGCCGCGGGCGGTGCCGATGCGGTCTCGGTCGGCCGGGTCGCGGCTTCGGCGATGGCGAAGCCGAGCGTCTTGGCGAGGCAGCCGTAGCCCCAGTCGTTCATATGGAGACCGTCCGACGTCACGAAGGATTCGAACGGCAGCCCTTCGGTTTCATGCCAGCGGCGCATGATCTCATAGCGCCGGAACACGCCGACCTTGTCTTGCCTGCCGGCGGCGGCGATCTGCGACACCACGGCGCCCGGGGCCGGCTTCGCAATCACGCGCGGCGCATATTGCGGGTCCATGAGCACGACGTCGGTGCGGATCGCCTTGAGGCGGGCAAGGCCCCTGTGCAGCACCAGGTCGCGTGAATCCAGCGGACGGTCCCGCAGCAGCGAATTGGTCCCCACCTGCCAGATCACGAGGTGGGGATTCTCGGCGATCACGCCGGTCTCGAAGCGGGCGAGCATGTCGACCGCCTCTTCGCCGTTGACGCCGCGGTTGATCACCGTGAACTCGTGGCCGGGGAAATGCCGGTCCAGTTCGACCTGGAGACGGCTCGGATAGGAGTTGGCCAGCGTGGTCGTGCCCATCCCCCAGGTCGAGGAGGAGCCGATCGCCACGATCTTGATCGGCAGTCCGCCGGAGAGACGCAGCGAAAGGCGCGAGAGCGGCTGATCGAAGCGGGCGAGGTCGGGCGCCACCACGCATTTGGGCGCCGGCGCCACCGCGGGTGCGGCCACGACCGGCGCTGCGGGCGCTGCCACGGGCACCGCCGGGCGTTCCGCCAGGGCGGGGAAGACAGCAAGAAAGACCGCCGCCGCAGCAACCGAAAGCGCGGTCGTGTGACGCATACTCGAATTGTGATGCATGAGTTGAGTTTCGCCTGGTTTCCTGTCCCCGCTGCGCGGTTATTGCCCCGCTTTCCGCTCGAACGCCTGCAGGCGTCCTGCATCGACGATCAGTGCCGCGATCGCGCGGCCGATGCAATCGTGCACGCGCTGTGCCAGCACGTTGTCCTTGCCGGCGCCATAGAAGTCGAAGGCGCCGGTCTCCGACCAGTGGCGCATGATGCCGAGCCGGTCGAACAGCGGAACGTCGCGCTGCTGGGCGACGACGCGCATCGCATCGGCATAGGGCCCGACCGCGATGATGGATTCGGTCCGCGGGCTGTACTGCATGTTCATCAAGATAACGTCTGCCCTGCCCTTGTGAAGCCGATCCACCCCATCTTCGAGCGCGCTCTTGAAGTTGTCCGGATCGACCCTGCGGATGGCGTCGATCGTTCCCGTCTGCCATATCACGAGATCGGGTTTTTCGTCGACTATCAATTTGTCCATGCCCTTGGCCAGATCCTCCCCGACCAGGCGGGTCCTGAGCAGGGTCACGACCTTGACCGCGACTCCCGGCAACTTCTGGTTGAGCGCCGCCTCCAGCCGCGCCGGATAGGCGGAGCGCGGTCCGTCCGGGCCGGCCAGCGCCGAGGAGCCGGTTCCAACCACGGCGGTGACCAGCCGGTGCTGCTGGGAGACCGCCCCGAATACGCGCTTGAGCCGGCTGTCGCCGAACAGCAAATAGCTCGGAACTGCGCAGGACGGGCGCTCCGCGGCATGGGCAATGCCGGTCCATGCCAGTGCGGCCGTCAAGGCCGCCAAGAGCAGCTTGAGCGTCATGCCTCGCCTCCCGCGAGGTCTGCGTCCGATTGTTTCGGGCGCGAGGGACTTCGTCCTTCTAACCGCTTGTACCATGTAATTAATGCCGCTGTCGCAATCATTATCAGGATGCCTAATGCGCTGATCAGCAGTTGCAGCCAGATGGCGCCGGAGATCTCGGTCATGGCGAAATGCCCGGCAAAGGCGAGGAACACCCCGAGGCAGAAGATCTCGAGCGAATGCTGGCCGCACAGGATGGCCGGATAGAGCAGCCGGGAATTCAGCGCCGGCCAGGTCTGCGGCACGAACCGGACCGTGAGCGCCGCCAGCGCCAGGAAATGGGCAAAGCGCAGGACGTCGAGATTGGTCTTGTCGATCGGATAGATGAGTTCCTCCAGCCAGAGCGGCTGGTAGCGGGTCATGCCCGGTACATACCAGGTCAACGCGATGAACAGTCCGAACAGGATATAGGCAGTGGCAATCCCCATGGTGATGCGTGAACGCAGGAACGGGCCGAGCCGGGTCGCGCCCCCGACCGCGCACCAGGCCCCGAACACGAACAGGAGCTGCCAGGCGAACGGGTTGAAGAACCACACGCCTTCAGGATAGCTGGGGAGATTCCAGTTGAACCACCACATCAGCACATAGAGACCGGCGGACGCGCAGAGCGCCAGCGTCGGCGCGCGCTGCAGCAGCCACAGCATCGGCGGGAAGCACAGCAGCAGCACGATGTAGAGCGGCAGCACGTCCATGTTGACGAGCTTGAACTTGAGCAGCAGCGCCTGGATGATCATCTGGTCGGGCTGCTTGAGGAAATCGAGCACGCCCATTTCCTCCGCATAAAGCGGGTTCTCGAAGCTCGAAGCCACGTAGGCGATCTCGGCCATGTAGATGGCGAACAGGAAGATATGGGCGACGTAGATCTGCCAGGCGCGGCGGAGGATGCGCGCGCTCGCCACCACGAAGCCGCGCTCGCGCATCGCCCGGCCGTAGACGAAGGCGGCCGTGTAGCCGGAGATGAAGATGAAAATCTCGGTGGCGTCGCTGAAGCCGTAATTGCGGATCGTGATCCAGCCCACCACATTCGACGGGATATGGTCGACGAAGATCAGCCAGAGTGCGATCCCACGAAACAGATCGAGCCGCAGGTCGCGGCCGGTCGTAACGACGGGGGAGTGCATACGCGGCAATCTTCCTTGCAGCAGCCGTTGCGCGCAAATACTACTACGGCCCCCGGCAGTTCCAGAATCACGTCAGCGCGACGAATGCAAGCCCGAGCGAGACTTCCGCCAGCATGGAACCTGCGAAATAATGGGCCGGCAAGTGGCCAAAGGCTTGACCATGGACGCTCCCAAGACCGCATACCGTGCCGTGACCCGTCAGATCGAGGTCAAGGCGGCTCCGCGCTTCCTGCCGGACCGTTCGTCGCCTGACAACAGCTATTTCTTCTGGGCCTATACGATCACGCTCACCAATCTCGGCCGCGAGACGGTGCAGCTCAAGACCCGCCATTGGCGGATCACCGACGCGCACGGACGGCTGCAGGAGGTGCGCGGGGCCGGCGTCGTCGGCGAGCAGCCGGTGCTCAAGCCGGGCGAGAATTATGAATATACCAGCGGGGTGCCGCTGCCGACCGCCTCCGGCTTCATGGTCGGCACCTATGGCATGGTGACCGAGACCGGCGAGCCGTTCGACATCGACATCCCGGCGTTCTCGCTCGACCTGCCGCAGGGCTCGCGCACGATCAATTGAGCCGCGCCGTTTTCAAGTCCCTATCGAGTCGCATCGACCGTCGGCAGGCAGCCGGAAAACCGCTCCAGCGCGCGACGCGGCAGGATCGCGATGACGGCGCCGCCTTGGGCGAAATCCTGCAGCGATGCGACCTTCGCTTCCGGCATCGCCACGCAACCGGCCGTGCCGCGGCCCGGTCCGCGCCAGATGTGGATGAAGATGCAGGACCCGGCGCGCGCCGCGCGGTCGGCCGGATAATCGACTACCAGCCCGCGGCGATAGAGATCGATCTTGCGCATGTCCTCGCCGCTCACGGTGCGCCCGACGGCCGCGCGCGAGGTGATCGTGTTGTAGGCTGGCGAGGCGAGGTCATCGACGCAGACGGTGTCGTCGGCGAGCCGCAGGTAACCTGGACGCGACGAGGCGGCAAACCCGAAGCTGCGGCCGACCGGATAGATGCCGGCGGGCGCGCGCTTATCGCCCTCGACCTTGATGGGCTCACCGGCGCCGGCGAGATGACGAAAGCCCGTGCCCCAGGCCATGCCGGCGAGGCCGACGACCACCGGCTCGGCGCCCGCAACGGCGCGCCAGGGCGCCGCGGGCGCAGCGCGCTCGAAGATCTGCACGCTCGCGAGGGGCGTGGACATGCTCTCGGCGGTCACCAGGATGAGCCGCCGCGCCTGGGCGAGCGGCGCCGGACAGCTCTGGCCGAAGGCGGTCACGCCCGCCGCCATGAGCAGCACGCCGGCCATGCCTGGACCCACCCCGCGCGCCACCATGGCCACTCCCCATCCGAGAACAACGCCGGCCTTAGGCCGGCATCGAGTCCGTCACCTCGCCCGGCTCGAACACATAGGTCGAGCTGCAGAACTCGCAGGTCACCGTGATGACGCCGTTCTCGATCATGTGGTCGCGGTCGTCCTGCGAAAAGCTCTTGAGCATGCTGGACACGCCCGCGCGCGAGCACGAGCATACGGCCGCAAGCGTACGGTCGCGGAAGACGCGCACGCCACGCTCGTGAAACAGGCGATAGAGCAGGCGCTCGGCCGAGACCGCCGAGTCGATCAGCTCGACGTCCTCGACGGTGGCGACCAGGGACCGGCCCTCGACCCAGGCGTCGTCTTCCGGCGCAACCTGCGTTTTCATGCCCTCCGGCACGTCGCCGGGGTCGAGATCGGGCTGGCGCGCGCGGTCCGCCGCCTTGGGTACGAATTGCAGGAGGATGCCGCCGGCGCGCCAGCGCGGCCCCTCGACGCCGGCGGCGAGCTCCTCGCCGACCGCGAGCCGTACCTTGGTCGGGATCTGCTCGGAGCGCAGGAAATATTCGTGCGCGGCGTGTTCCAGGTCCTTGCCCTCGAGCGCGACCAGACCCTGGTAGCGCGCCGTGTCGGGGCCCTGGTCGATGGTCATCGCCAGGTGGCCGTGGCCGATCAGGCTGCCGGGGTCGTCCTTGCCCTCGGCCATTGCGGCGGCGACCCGGTCCTTGTCGAAGCGGGCGAGCGCGCGGATGCTGCCCGGTGTCCGGAAATCCACGACCAGCATGCGCACCGGTCCGTCGGTCTGCGTCTGCAGGATGAAGCGGCCCTCGAACTTGAGCACCGAGCCGAGCAGCACCGTGAGCACGACCGCCTCGCCGACCAGCTTGGCCACCGGCGGCGGATAGGCGTGGCGCCGCAGGATGGTGTCCACCGCCGGCCCGAGGCGCACCACGCGGCCGCGCGACTCCAGCGCCGCCACCTCGAACGGGAGGACGGTGTCGTCCGGCGAGGTCGCGGCGGGAGCGCGGACCGGGATCTCGATGCGGGGCTCGTTCATCCGTCCAATATGGACGCTCGGGGGCCGACTTTCGACCCCCGGCGGTCCCCAATCAGTTTCATGCATCTCAGTGTTCACGCAGACGCTTTGTTGGCGTTGCGAAGGTCAGCGCCACAGCGTTCCCTCCCCCCTTGCGGGGGAGGGACAGGGAGAGGGGTGAAGGAAAGATCGAATCCAGAACCACCCCTCTCCCCAACCCTCCCCCGGCGCCAGGGCGTTTACGCCCGTCTTCGACGGGCGATGGGGGGAGGGAGCCCACCGAGTATGCTGCGATGCCAGCGCGTCTCAACAACGCGACCAATCGAATTTCTCGCTCCAGCGCCGAGCGGCTCCGATCAAATGGGTGAACGCCGTCGGGAATAGGCGCGATCAGGTCTGCGCGCTCAGGCACCAGGCGAGAATGCCCTTCTGCGCATGCAGGCGGTTCTCCGCCTCGTCGAACACCACCGACTGCGGGCCGTCGATCACCTCGTCGGTGACCTCCTCGCCGCGGTGGGCCGGCAGGCAGTGCATGAACAGCGCGTCCGGCTTGGCTCGCGCCATCAGCCGGGCATTGACCTGATAGCGCTTGAGCAGGTTGTGGCGGCGCGCGCCATCCTTGTCGCCCATCGACACCCAGGTATCGGTCACCACGCAGTCGGCGCCCTTGACCGCCTCGTCCGGGTCGCTGGCGAGCCGGATTTCGGCGCCGGAATCCTTCACCCAGTCGATCAGCCATTTCTTGGGCTTGAGCTCGGGCGGGGTGGCGACGCGCAGCCGGAAGTCGAAGCGCTCGGCGGCGTGCATCCAGGACACCAGCACGTTGTTGGCGTCACCCGACCAGGCAATGGTCTTGCCGCGGATCGGGCCGCGGTGCTCCTCGAACGTCATCACGTCGGCGAGCACCTGGCAGGGATGCGAGCGCCGCGTGAGACCGTTGATCACCGGCACGGTGGCGTGGCGGGCGAGCTCGGCAAGCTCGCCGTGGTCGAGGGTGCGGATCATGATGCCGTCGACATAGCGCGAAAGCACGCGCGCGGTGTCGGCGATGGTCTCGCCGCGGCCGAGCTGCATCTCCTGGCTGGTGAGCGTGATCGACTCGCCGCCAAGCTGGCGCATCGCGACGTCGAACGACACGCGGGTGCGGGTCGACGGCCGGTCGAAGATCATGGCGAGCGTCTTGCCCTTGAGCGGCTGGTCGCCCGGCCTGCGGTCGCGCTTGAGCCGGTCCTTCATGGCGCGGCTCGCCTCGATCATGCCGCGCAGGTCCTTGGCGCGGATGTCGACGAGGTCGATGAAATGGCGGATGCCGTTCGCGCTCATCCGGCCGCTCCCGGCTCGAGCGCCTTGGCTTGCATCTGCACGATGCGGGTGCAGGCGCGATCGATGCGCCGGACCGCCTCGGCGATCTCCTCCTCGCTCACGATCAGCGGCGGCAGCAGCCGCACCACGTTGTCGCCGGCGGCGACCGTGATCATCTTTTCCGCGCGCAGCTCGTCGACCAGTTCGGCCGTCGGCACGACGACGCGCAGCCCCACCAGCAGGCCTTCGCCGCGCACCTCGGCGATCACCGCCGGATGGCGGTCCTTGATCTCGGCGAGCTTCTGCTTGAACACGAGGGCGGTGCGGCGCACGCGGTCGAAGAACCCGTCCGCGAGCATGACGTCGAGCGTCGCATTGGCAGCCGCCATGGCGAGCGGATTGCCGCCGAAGGTCGAGCCGTGGGTGCCGGCCGTCATGCCCTTGCCGGCCTCGGCGGTCGCGAGGCAGGCGCCGATCGGGAAGCCCGCGCCGAGCGCCTTGGCGAGCGCCATGACGTCGGGGATGACGCCGGTGCGCTGGTAGGCGAAAAGGTCCCCGGTGCGCCCCATCCCGGTCTGCACCTCGTCGAACAGCAGGAGCAGGTCGTGTTGGTCGCACAGCGCCCGCAAGGCGCGCAGGAACTCGTGCGGAACCACGCGCACGCCGCCCTCGCCCATGATCGGCTCGATCAGGATCGCGGCCGTGGCAGGAGTGATGGCGCGCTTCACCGCGTCGAGGTCGCCGAATGGAACCTGGTCGAAGCCGTCCATCGCCGGGCCGAAGCCGTCGAGATATTTCCTCTGGCCGCCGGCCGCGAGCGTGGCGAGGGTGCGGCCGTGGAAGGCGCCCTCGAACGTGATGATACGGTAGCGTTCCGGCCGGCCGCTCGCCGACTGGAACTTGCGCGCGGTCTTGATCGCGCACTCCATCGCCTCGGCGCCGGAATTACAGAAGAACACCAGGTCGGCGAAGCTGGCCGCGCACAGCCGCGCGGCGAGCCGCTCCGCCTCGGGGATGCGGTAGAGATTGGACACGTGCATAAGCTTCGCCGCCTGCTCCGCGATCGCGGCGACGACATGCGGGTGGGCGTGACCGAGCGCATTGACCGCCACGCCGGAGGTAAAATCGAGATAGCGCTCGCCGTTGGTCGCGGTCAGCCACGCGCCCTCACCGCATTCGAAGGCGAGGTCGACCCGCGCATAGGTCGGAAGAAGGTGCGACGTCCCGTATCCGCTCATGGTGATCTGCGGCAATTGTCCGAAATGAAATGTGCCGCCTCTCCGGGCGGCACGACGTGGTATTCTATTGCGGCGCGTTGGGCTGTCAACACGGTCCGAACCGTACGCTGCCGGTCACTTCTGTCGCGCGATTAGCACACGAAGCGACCAAACATGTGGACGGTCGCCGCGGTGGCGTGGAATGTGTGGACGCGTGGACAGCGACTCTTGCGCCTGACTCTCGCCATATTGTACCCTTTCGATTGTGGGACACGACATTTCGTGCGGCGGACTGGTCTCTGAGTAAATTGTTAGTGGGGAGTACGCGTCGGGCCAGCAATAGCTGCCCAGACTACGCGAAGGATTCCGATTCAGTTCCGCCGCGGCGACTGCCGAGGAATAGCAAGCATGAGCTGGACTGACGAACGCGTCGAACTCTTGAAGAAACTGTGGGCCGATGGCCTCTCCGCGAGTCAGATCGCCGCCGAGCTTGGCGGCATCACGCGTAATGCGGTGATCGGCAAGGTGCACCGGCTTGGACTCTCCGGCCGCGCCAAGTCACCATCCTCCTCCGCGCCACGCCAGCGCAAGGCGCGCGCCCATCCGCACATGCTGCGGGTTTCGCGTCCGCAGATGCGGGGCAATACGGCGCTCGCGCATGCCTACGATTACGACCCCGATCCCGAGCCGGAGGTGGTCGACAACATCATCCCGATGGGGCAGCGGCGCACGCTGCTCGAACTCACGGAAGACACCTGCCGCTGGCCGATCGGCGATCCGGGCAGTGCGGACTTCTTCTTCTGCGGCGGCCAGTCGGTGACCAGCCTGCCCTATTGCGCCCATCACTCGCGCGTCGCCTACCAACCCGCGAACGCGCGCCGCCAGCCGCGGCCGCCGTTCCGGGCCTAGATCGCGGCCGCGGTTTCCGCTTGCATCCGCAGAGCGCGCCTCGTTCCGCAACCGGGCAGGCGCGACGCGCGTGCGCACGCCCCCGACGACGGCGGCGTCAGCCGGCCTTGCCGTAGCGGTCGTCGAGCGCGTAGCCGCCGCCGCGCACGGTGCGGATCGGATCGGCGTCGGGGCCGCGGTTGAGCGCCTTGCGCAGACGCCCCACATGCACATCGACCGTGCGCTCGTCGATGTAGATGTCGCGGCCCCAGACACCGTCGAGCAACTGCTCGCGCGAGAACACCCGTCCCGGGCTCTGCATCAGGAACTCGAGCAGGCGGAACTCGGTCGGCCCCAGCGGGATATCGCGGCCGGAACGCGAGACGCGGCGGATGTCGCGGTCGAGCTCGATATCGCCGATCTTGAGGATGGCGGCGACCCGCTCCGGGCTGGCGCGGCGCAGCAGCGCGCTCACCCGCGCGATCAGCTCCGGCACCGAGAAGGGCTTGACGATGTAGTCGTCGGCGCCGGTCGAGAGGCCGCGCACGCGCTCGCTCTCCTCGCCGCGCGCGGTCAGCATGATGATCGGCAGCGTCTTGGTGTCGGGCCGCGCCCGCAGCCTCCGGCAGATCTCGATGCCTGAGAGCCCCGGCAGCATCCAGTCGAGGATGATGAGATCGGGGCTCGCTTCCTTGAGCCGCAGGTCGGCCTCGTCGCCGCGCGCGACGGTATCGACGTCGTAGCCGGCCGCCTCCAGATTGTAGCGCAGGAGGAGCGTGAGCGCCTCCTCGTCCTCGACGATCAGGATACGGGGGTTCATCCACATCCCTTCGTTCACGTCTCGGCGATCAGGGCGGCAAGCGTATCGCCCTTCGGCCGCTGGTCCGACAGCGCGCGCCCTTCGATCATGTAATAGACCGTCTCCGCGATATTGGTGGCATGGTCCCCCATGCGCTCGATGTTCTTGGCGCAGAACATCAGGTGGATGCAGAACGTGATGTTGCGCGGATCCTCCATCATGTAGGTGAGGAGCTCGCGGAACAGCGACGTGCACATGGCGTCGACTTCCTCGTCGCCCTTCCAGACCACAAGCGCCTTCTCGAGATCGTGGGCGGCGTAGCTGTCGAGCACCTGCTTGAGCTGCGCGAGCACCATCGCGGCCATGTGCTCGACGCCGCGCATGAGCTTCTGGGGATGGAAATCGCTGCTGATCGCGGTCACCCGCTTGCCGATGTTCTTGGCCAGGTCGCCGACGCGCTCGAGGTCGTTGGCGACCCGCAGCGCGCTCACGATCGCGCGCAGGTCGACCGCCATCGGCTGGCGGCGGGCGATGGTGAGCACGGCCTTTTCCTCGATCTCGCGCTGGAGCGCGTCGATGGCGGGATCGATGGCCACCACCCGGGCGGCGCGTTCGGCGTCGCGGGTGGCGAGCGCATCGATCGAATCCGCGATCTGCTTCTCGGCGAGCCCGCCCATCTCCGCCACCATGCGGGTGAGCTCCTGCAGGTCGACGTCGAAGGCCTTGGCCGTGTGTTCATTCATCATTGCTGCCATCTCTGCGATCCTCGCCGCGCTCAGCCGAAGCGGCCGGTGATGTAGTCCTGCGTGCGGCGGTCGCGCGGCGCGGTGAACATCCGCGACGTGGTGTCGAACTCGACCAGCTCGCCGAGATACATGAAGGCCGTGAAATCGGAGACGCGGGCGGCCTGCTGCATGTTGTGGGTCACGATCACGATCGTGTAGTCGGCCTTGAGCTCGTCGATCAGCTCCTCGATCTTGGCCGTCGAGATCGGGTCGAGCGCCGAGCAGGGCTCGTCGAACAGGATCACCTCGGGCTTGACCGCGACCGTGCGCGCGATGCAGAGCCGCTGCTGCTGCCCGCCGGAGAGCGAGAGGCCGTTGGCGTCAAGCTTGTCCTTGACTTCATCCCATAGCGCGGCGCGGCGCAGCGCCGTCTCGACGCGGGCCTGCAGCTCCGACTTGGGCAGTTTCTCATAGAGCCTGATGCCGAAGGCGATGTTCTCGTGGATCGACATCGGGAACGGCGTCGGCTTCTGGAACACCATGCCGATGCGCGCCCGCAGCAGGTTGAGGTCCTGGTTGGGAGCGAGAATGTTCTCGCCATCGAACAGGACGTCGCCCTCGGCGCGCTGGTTCGGATAGAGGTCGTACATCCGGTTGAGCACCCGCAGCAGCGTCGACTTCCCGCAGCCGGAGGGGCCGATGAAAGCCGTGACCTTGCGCATGTAGAGCGAAATATTGATGTTCTTGAGCGCTTTGCTCTCGCCATAGTAGAAGTCCAGGTTTCGGATCGAAACCTTTTCGGCCAGGTTTGCTGTGTCGACGCCCGCATGCGTCGCCGATGGAACTGCAACGGTCGCTACATTCATGACTGTTTTCTCGGTGCGGCAAGCACCCGCGCGATGATACTGAGCGCGAGCACCGTAAAAGTGATGATCAGAGCGCCGGTCCAGGCCAGCTTCTGCCAGTCCTTGTACGGCGACAGCGCGAACTGGAAGATGACCACCGGCAGGCTCGCCATCGGCGCATTGAGGTTCGTGCTCCAGAACTGGTTGTTGAGCGACGTGAACAGCAGCGGCGCGGTCTCGCCGGTGATGCGGGCGACCGCGAGCAGGACGCCGGTGACCATGCCGGCCTTGGCGGCGCGATAGCACACCCGCAGGATGACGATGGCGCGCGGGGTGCCGATCGCGGCCGCGGCCTCGCGAAGCTGGTTGGGCACCAGCGTCAGCATGTCCTCGGTCGTGCGCACCACCACCGGCATCACCAGCACCGCGAGCGCGACTGCGCCGGCCCATCCCGAGAAGTGCCCCATCGGGGCGACCATCAGTTCGTAGACGAAGAGGCCGATGACGATCGAGGGCGCGCTGAGCAGAATGTCGTTGATGAAGCGCACCACCGACGAGAGCCGGTCATAGCGGCCATATTCCGCCATGTAGGTCCCGGCCAACGTGCCAATCGGCGTGCCGATGAGCACGGCCAGCAGGGTCAGCATCACGCTGCCGATGATCGGGTTGAGCAGCCCGCCGTCGGAACCGGGGGGTGGCGTCATCTCGGTGAAGACGGCGAGCGACAGCCCCGAGAGCCCTTGCCACAGCAGTTCCCCCAGGATCAGGAACAGCCAGCCGACGCCGAACGCGGTCGCCGCGATCGACAGGCCCATCGCGATCGCGTTGCGGCGGCGGCGGCCGGCATAGAGGCTGCTCACGGCGCTTGTCGTCATGGCGCTATCCGATCCGCCGCTCGATCCGCATCAGCAGATAGCGCGCGATGGCGAGCACGATAAAGGTGATGCCGAACAGGATGAGGCCAAGCGCGATCAGCGAGGAGGTATAGAGGTCGCCGACGGCTTCGGTGAATTCATTGGCGATGGTCGCCGAGATGGTGGTGCCGGGCGCCAGGATCGAGCCCGAGATCCGGTGCGCGTTGCCGATCACGAACGTCACCGCCATGGTCTCGCCGAGCGCGCGGCCAAGCCCGAGCATCACGCCGCCGATGACACCGACGCGCGCGTAAGGCAGCACGACATAGCGCACGACCTCCCAGGTCGTGCAGCCGAGGCCGTAGGCCGCTTCCTTAAGCACCGTCGGCACCGCGTCGAACACATCGCGCGAAATCGAGGTGATGAAGGGGAGCACCATGATGGCGAGGATCAGCCCCGAGGTCAGCACGCCGATGCCATAGGGCGGACCGGCAAACACCGACGACAGGACGGGGATATTGCCGAACACGCTGATCAGGAACGGCTGCAGCGTCTGCTGCAAGAACGGCGCGAACACGAACAGGCCCCAGATTCCATAGATGATGCTCGGAATCCCCGCGAGCAGCTCGATCGCGATGCCGATCGGCCGGCGCAGCCATAAGGGACAGAGCTCCGTCAGGAAAAACGCGATCAGGAGGCCGATCGGCACCGCAATGAGCATGGCGATGAATGACGTCACGATGGTGCCGTAGATCGGCGCGATGGCGCCGAACCTTTCGGTGACCGGGTTCCAGCGCTCTTCGATCAGGAAATTGAATCCGAAGGCCTTGAGCGCCGGCAGCGAGCCCACGAACAGCGACACCATGACGCCGCCGAGGATGACCAGCACGGTGATCGCCGCGGCGCGGGTGAGGTGGCGGAACACGACGTCGGTCAAGCGCAGCCGCTCGAGAGCCTTGGCTCGCATCGTCACGGCGTCAACGTCGACGCCACCGCCGTGCAGCGCAACGTCAACCACGGCTCGCCTCCTGGGTGGCTGCATGCAGGTTTCCCCCGGCTGTCTGGAGAACCCAATCAAGCGATCTCGCAGACGCCGCACAAGGCGTCTTCGGCCGGCGGTGGACAAGATTTTTCGTCATCCCCGGATACTGTGTTGGAGGCGATTGAACCGAATGCGGCTCGAACCAGGCACCTGCATCATCATCAGGGCACGGCGCTTGCGCGCCGGCCCCGTGATGACTGGACGTCGTCAGTGGGACGCCGCAAAGAGCGGCTTGCCGCTGCCGTCCTTGATCTGGGTCGACCACATCTTCTGGACTTCGGTGACGACCTGCGCCGGCATCGGAACGTAGTCGAGATCCTCCGCCATCCTGCCGCCCTTGGCATAGGCCCAGGCGAAGAACTTGAGCGCCTCAGTCGCCGCCGCCGGATCCTTCGGCTGCTTGTGGATCAGGATGAACGTGGCGCCGGCAATCGGCCAGGACGCTGCACCCGGCTCATCGGTCAGGATGACGCCAAACCCAGGCGTACCGTTCCAGTTCGCGCTGGCCGCGGCAGCCTGGAAGGCGGCAGCGTTCGGCGCGACGGATTTCCCGTCCTTGTTGAGCATGTCCACCGTGGTCAGCTTGTTCTGCTTCGCATAGGCATACTCGACATAGCCGAGCGAGCCCTTGGTGTTCTGCACGTTGTTGGCGACGCCTTCGTTGCCCTTGGCGCCGATGCCGACCGGCCACTCGACCGCCGTGTTGGCGCCGACCTTGGACTTCCAGTCCGCACTGACCTTGGACAGATAGTCGGTCCAGATGAACGTTGTGCCCGATCCGTCCGAGCGATGGACCACGACGATGGCCTGCGCCGGCAGCTTCGCGCTCGGATTGAGCTTCTGGATCGCAGCGTCATTCCACATCTTGATCTCGCCCAGGAACATCTTGGCGAGCGTCGGCCCGTCGAGCTTGAGGTCGCCGGGCTTGATGCCTTCGAGGTTCACCACCGGCACGTCGCCGCCGATCACGGTGGGGAACTGGACCAGGCCGTCCTTGTCGAGGTCGGCTCCCGCCAGCGGCATGTCGGTGGCGCCGAAGGTCACGGTCTTGGCCTGGATCTGCTTGATCCCGCCGCCGGAACCGATCGACTGGTAGTTCATGCCGACGCCGGTCTCCTTCTTGTAGGCATCCGCCCATTTCGCATAGATCGGATAGGGGAAGGTCGCGCCGGCGCCGGAGATGTCGACGGCGAGCGCGGGGGTGAGGCTCGCAGCGGCGATGACGCCGGCGGCCGTCAGAGTGCGCAATGATCTCAAGGCTCTCTCCTGTTCGTTGAAGCCAAAAGCCGGACCGGCGCGGGTTTTACCCGCGGCAGCCGTCTCCGGGCCGTTGTTGGGGTTGGTTGGGACGCGGTAGCCACGCACCCCGGGGACCGGTCCGGGCCGTTGCAACGGGCCGGCCATTCCGAGGTCGCGGAAACCTTTAGGCGTCTCATGTCATCGTTCTATGATCGCTCGATGACAGTCCGATGACAGCCTAACCCTTTGTGGATAAGCGGGAACTTTCGCCCGCCGCGGCGCCCGGAAACGGCAGCAGCGCGGTGAAGCAGGCGCCCTGCCCGGGCGCGCTCTCGATCGTCAGGCGGCCGCCGTGGCGGTTGAGGATGTGCTTGACCAGCGCGAGGCCGAGGCCGGTGCCGCCCTGGGCGCGGCTCTCGGACACGTCGACGCGATAGAACCGCTCGGTCAACCGCGGGAGATGCTCGGGCGCGATGCCCGGCCCGTAGTCGCGCACCGCCACGCGCGCCTCCGCCTTGGGCGTGGCACCGGCCGCGAGAGAAATGTCGAGACGCTTTCCAGACGCGGCATATTTCAGCGCATTCTCTACCAGGTTCTCGAACACGCGCAGCAGTTCGTCGCGATCGCCCAGGACCACCACCTGGTCCGCCGGTGCGGTGACTTTCACCTCCACGCCGCGGTCGCGGGCCAGCGTCTGCAGGCCGTCGACCACCTGACGGACGATGGAGACGAGATCGACCTGCTTGTCGGGGCGCAGATGGACGTTGAGCTCGATGCGGGAGAGCGAGAGCAGGTCGTGGATCAGCCGCGCCATCCGCGTCGCCTGCGCCTGCATGATCACAAGGAAGCGTTCCCGCGCCACCGGATCGTCGCGCGCCGGACCCCGCAGCGTGTCGATGAAGCCGGAGAGCGCCGCCAGCGGCGTGCGCAGTTCATGACTCGCATTGGCGACGAAATCGGCGCGCATCTCCTCGACGCGGCGCAGCGGCGTGAGATCATGAAACGTCATGAGCACCAGCGGCGCGGATGCGGCCGCCGCCGCAATCGGCGTCGCGATCGCCTCGTACCAGCGCTCGACCGGCACCCGCACGATGAATTCGACGCGCTGCACGGCGCCGCTCGCCGTCGCGCGCCGGATGGCGTCGAGCACCTCCGGATTGCGCAGCCCGAGCGAGACCGGCTCGCCGCGTCGCAGCGCCGGCGCGAGCGTTGCGGCGTGCGCGTTGAGGGCGACGACCTCGCCGCTGCCGTTGAGCGCCACCACCGGGTCGGGCAGTCCCGACAGCACCGCCTCGAGCAGCGGATCGCCCGCGCGCAAGGTGGGTCGCAAGTCTGCGGCAGCCGGCTGCAGCGCCGCCGCGACCGATCCTGGCGCGCCGATCACGGCCGCCACGGCGATGAGCACGAACCCCGCGAGCGCGGGAAACGGCGTCACAATGCCGAACCCCCAGAGGCCGCCGAACACGATCGCGGCCCCCGCCAGCACGACGCGCACGCGGCGAAGGCGCTCCAACCATCCGCCCCTGCGCGGGCCGTTGCTGTCCTGGGTGGCGGTCATCGTCCGCTATCGGACCAGATATCATGCCTGCATCGCAAGATATCCATCGTTACGCGGTCCTCAATCGCCGGTGGGCGCCGGTGGCGGCGTGCATGGCGGTGGGCGCGTCACGCCGACCGCGAGCATCAGCTCGCGGATGCCGAGGATCAGCAGCGAGAGCGCGAAGGGAACGACGTAGTAGAGCAGCCGGAACAACAGCAGCCCGGCGAGCAGCTCCTCCTTGTCGAACTGCCACAGCGCGACCAGCATGGCCGCGTCGAACACGCCGATCCCGCCGGGCGCCGCGCTCGCGAAGCCGAGCAGGGTGGCCGAGACGAAGATCACGGCGATCATGACGAAGCCCATGTTCGGCTCGTCCGGCACCAGCATGTACATCGCCAGCGCGCAGAACGAGAGATCGACGATGCCGATGCCGATCTGCAGGAGCGTGAGCGGCCCGCCCGGCAGCGTCACCTGCCAGCCGTCGCGGCCGATGACGCGGGGCCGGCGCCACACCCAGATGACATAGGCCGCGAGCACGAACAGGGTCAGGATCGCGGCGCCGCGGTTGAACCAGGGCGGCAGTTGGTCGATGGCGGTCGCCGCCTGCGGCGCATAGGCGATGCCGAGCCCGAGCACGGTGGCATTGCCGAGCCAGAACGTGAGGCCGGCGACGAAGCAGATCTTGGCTACCTCGATGGCGTCGAGACCCCACGCCGAATAGACGCGATAGCGCACCGCGCCGCCGGTCAGCACGCTCGCCCCCACATTGTGTCCGATGGAATAGCTGGTGAAGCCCGCAAGCGCCGCGATCCGATAGGGAACGTCGTAGTGACCGATCGTGCGCAGCGCGAACAGGTCGTAAAACGTCAGGGTGAAATAGCCGCAGGCCACGAATAGCGCGGCAAGCGCCATGTCCACCGGCTCGGTGTCGAGTGCGGCCTGCATCACGTCGCGGGTGTCGATGTCGCGCAGGATGCGGAAGAGCACCACCGCCGCAATCCCGATGATGGCGAGGCTCAGGAGGAAGCCGATCCGGTTCAACCCGATCCGCTGGTCGCAAAATCGCGCGGCCGCATGCGCCGCATTCACTGCGGCCTGCCACCGATTCGCTGACTTCGGCTCCATCGATCCGCCACGCGATTGTGCTGGGAATTCCGCAGCCGGCCAGTGGTCGGCCCGGCGCCGGGTGGAGCCCTAGCAAAACTTCGGGGCCGGCGCGAGGGCGCGACCGCCGCAGCCCGAAAACAGCGCTGCCCAAGAATTAGGCCGGCTTGGCTTCGAGCGCCTCCCCGAGGGCGATCGGGTGGGCCATGGCGTCATGCAGCTTGGCGGCATCGAGTTCGCCTTCCCAGCGGCTGATGACGACGGTCGCGACCCCGTTTCCGATCAGGTTGGTCAGGGCCCGGCATTCGCTCATGAATTTGTCGATCCCGAGCAGGATGGCGAGCGACTGGATCGGAATGTCGGGAACGATGGCGAGCGTCGCCGCCAGGGTGACGAAGCCGGCCCCGGTGACGCCGGAGGCGCCCTTGGACGTGATCATGGCGATGACCAGGATGCCGAGCTCCTGCCCGATGGTGAGGGGCGTATTGGTGGCCTGCGCCAGGAACAGCGTCGCCAGCGTCATGTAGATATTGGTGCCGTCGAGATTGAAGCTGTAGCCGGTCGGGACCACGAGCCCGACCACGGGGCGGGATGCGCCGAGATATTCCATCTTCTGCATCAACTGCGGCAGCACGGTCTCGGACGACGACGTGCCGAGCACGATCAAGAGCTCGTCCTTGATGAAGGCGATGAAGCGGAAGATCGAGAAGCCGGCGAGGCGCGCGATCGCACCGAGCACCACCAGAACGAACAGCACGCTGGTGAGATAGAAGGTCGCCACCAGCGCAGCCAGATTCCAGAGCGAGCCGAGGCCGAAGGCGCCGACCGTGAAGGCCATCGCGCCGAAGGCGCCGATCGGCGCCACCCGCACGATCAGCCTGATGATGCCGAAGAACACCTTGGCGGCCGCTTCAATGGCCTGCGCGACGCGTTCGCCGACCTGGCCCAGGCGCGCGATCGCAAAGCCGGTCAGGATCGAGACCAGCAGGACCTGCAGCAGGTCGCCCCGGGCAAAGGCCCCGATGAAGGTGTCGGGGATGATGGCAAGGAGGTGCTGGACGATGCCCTCCTCCTTCGCGCGCGTGACGTAGCTCGATACCGCGCTGGCGTCGAGGGTTGCCGGGTCGATGTTGAAGCCGCGGCCGGGCTGCACGATCTCGCCCACCAGCAGCCCGATGGCGAGCGCCAGCGTGGACACCGCCTCGAAGTAGAACAGCGTCTTCACGCCGACACGGCCGACCTTCTTGAGGTCTCCCATGGAAGCGATGCCGTGCACCACCGTGCAGAAGATTACCGGCGCGATCATCATCTTGATGAGCGAGATGAAGCCGTCGCCGAGCGGCTTCAAGGCGACGCCGGCGCCCGGATAGTAATGCCCGATCAGGATGCCGAGGGCGATAGCGATCAGCACCTGGATATAGAGGACCGTGTACCACGGACGCCGCGTTGTCATGACGATCACCGATGTGAAAGCACGCCCGGCAACGACCATGCCGGGCTTTCCAGCGACACCGAGCGGCACCGGCAGGGGAGGACGCCGCTAACGAAAGAAGTCTCTGAGCTCCTGATAGGTTTCATTCGGGGCCTCTTCGGAGAGGTAATGCCCGCAGGGCAGTGCCTTGCCGCCGCGGATGTCGGAGGCATAGGCCGGCCAGATTGCCATAGAATCGTGGTTACGCCCGACCCCGCCGGTCGCGCCCCACAACAGCATGACCGGGCAGGCGATCTTGCGGCCGGCCTGGAAATCCGCGTCGTCCATCGCAAGGTCGACACCGTGGGTGGCGCGGTAGTCCTCGCACATGGCGTGGACGGTCGCCGGATTGCGGAAGCAGCGCTTGTATTCGGCGAGCGCGGCTTCGTCGAAGAAGCCCAGGCCCTGCTTGGTCTTGGCGAGCTTCCTGGTGATGAAGAAATCGGGATCGGCGCTCATCAGCCGTTCGGGAAGGTCGTAGGGCTGGATCATGAAGAACCAGTGCCAGGAAAACGTGGCCCACCGGCGGGTGACGTTGTTGAGGAGATGATGCTGCGGGATGATGTCGAGGATCGCCGCCCGCGCGACCTTGTCCGGATGATCGAGGCACATGCGGTGCAGGACGCGCGCGCCGCGGTCGTGGCCGGCGGCACAGAAGCGCTGATGCCCGAGCGCCGCCATCACCTCGACCTGGTCCTGCGCCATGGCGCGGAAGGAATAGCCCGAATGGTCGTCCCCGCCCGGCGGCTTCTCGCTGTCGCCGTAGCCGCGCAGGTCGGTGGCGACGACGGTGAAGTCCTGCGCCAGCCGCGGCGCCACCTTGTGCCAGGACAGGTGCGTGAACGGGTTGCCGTGCATCAGCAGCAGCGGCGGGCCACTGCCGCCGTGGACCGTGACGATGCGCGCGCCCGAGGTCTGGATTTCGGTGCGGGTGAAGCCTTCGATCTGCATGGCCGTCGTTTCCCGCGCAACCGCCCTGGCGCAAGGCCCATCTGCCCTTGCCTCAGGATGTCATCACTCGTCTTCGGCGATGTCCAGCGGCCTCGCGATGGATGATGGCTTCCGGGAGCCGGCACAGCCTCCCGCAAATGAAATCGCCGGGCGGGGCCCGGCGATGACATGGAATTGAAACGGGCGTCGCGATCAGCGCGTCAGCACGATGAACTCGGTATAGCGGCCGGTCTCGTTGCCGAGGCCCTGGTCGGAGATGATCAGCGAAGAGCCCGGGATCAGGAGCTCGCTGATGCGCTCGGCGGCCTCCGGCGGCATCTGCACGCGATCAAGTGCCTGCATGGCGTTCGACGCCGGCTTGGTTTCGACGACCGGCTTCGGCGGCGGCTCGTTCTTCTTGCCGCGCTTGGTGTCGCGGCTGCTGGTCATGGCGGGACGCGGCTGCTCCGCCGGCATGGTGATCACGTTCCAGCGCATGCGGGCGTCATCGAGGACTTCCATGGCGGTGTAGACGTGGGTGCCGAGCGGCACGTCCGGATTGGCGATCTCGATCGGCATGTCGAACACCGGCACGAAGCCCTGCCGCACGAAGATCTTCTTCTCTTTCTTGCTGATGAAGACGGCGACCTGGCCATTGCGCTTGACCGGCTCGGCCGTGCGGTTCTTGGGCGGCGTGGGCTTGGCCGGCTCGGTCGCGGTCGGCGCCGGCTTCTCCGGCTCGGGGGCTTTCGGGGCCTCGGCGATCGCCGGCGCGCGCGGCGCGGCAGCCGGCGCCGCGGCTTTGGGCGCTTCGGCCGCCGCCGGTGCAGGCGTGCTGGCGGTGGTCTCGACCTCGACCGGCTTCGGAGCGTCCGCCGCCTCGATCTTCGGTTCGATCGTCTGGCCCGGACTGGTGCCGCGCAACGATTCGATCGGCACGACCTTCGGGCTCACGAACATCGGCGCATCCGCCGTCGGATTCTCCCGCGAGGTCACGGACAACTGCGTGCCGGTGTCGGGCGTCTTGACCGCATCCGTCTCGGTGACGGTGGCCTGCGCCAGGCGCAGCAGCGGCCGCTCGCCGCCGAAGCCGACGGTCGAGTTGCCGAGGGTCGCGAAGGTCGGACGCAGGCCGTCGAGCGGCCGCAGGTCGGAGACTGGATTCTCCGTCGGCTTCGGCTTCGGATGGAACAGCTTGGCATGCTCGAACTCGTGGGGCTCGACGTCGTGGCGCGCCACGACGACGCGCACGCCGAGCTTGGTGATGAGCCACAGTTTCGAGACGAAGGCGGTCGGCATGCGGATGCAGCCGTGCGACGCCGGCACGCCCGGAAGCACGCCCTCGTGCATTGCCACGCCCGACCAGGTCAGCCGGTGCATGTAGTACATCGGCGCGTTGCCGTAGAGATTGGAGTGGTGATAGCGGTCCTTCTCGATGACGCTGAAGACGCCCATCGGGGTCGGTTTGGCCGCCGTGCCGGTCGACACCGGCGCCTGCGCGATGCGCTTGCCGTTGGCATAGAGCGTGACGTGCTGCTGCTGGATCGACACCACCATCTGCAGCGGGCCTTTCGGAAGCTCCCCGAACGGCCCCTTGTCGTCGCCCTTCTTGGTGCTCGCCTTGGCGGCCTTGGCCGCCTCGGCCTGGCGCTTGCTGCGGCTGGCGGCGTCGGCCGGGCCGGCAAGGCTCGCCAGGAACGCCAAGGCCACGCCGGCGGCAAGCGCCATGCGCAGCGGTGTGGTGGTGCCCGCCCGACCGGGGGTGGACGTGACAGGGCTGCGCCCAAGATTCGGCTCGAGTCGATTCGTCAAGCTGCTCTCCCAACGCCTCTGCAGAGTTGTTATCGGACGGCCCCGCCGTCGACCCCTCTGCTACTTACAGGATAAGCGTTGCGCGTGGGTAAAGTCGGAGCGACTTATCGACACGAAAAGTCGCGAGAGTTGCCCGCGTGCAACGCTTCACCGTTTTGTAAGGAATTGTTAGTTGAGCCTCTCGGCGGCCGCCACCGAATCATGGTGTTGAGGTTAAGGTGTTGGGGACAATGCCGCGTCCGGCACGCGCGGTCTTGGCCATCACGGACGGAGTACGCGCGTGCTGTCGTCGACAAGCTCGTCGACGTCGAGCGGGCGGGGAATGAGCTTCTGCTGGACGCAGTGATTAATCATCGTTGTTAAGCTCGACCGGCAGGCCTCGAAGCCGAACGGCAGGAAATCGAGGCTGCCCGGCGTCGGCAGGCCGGCGGCGCGCTTGCTCTCCACCAGAAGGCGGAACACCTCCCGCACCGCCTCGGGATTCGATTGCGAAAGATTCTCGGTCACCACGACCATGTGGTTGATCGGCACCGCCTGGTGCCGCGCCGACCATTGCTGCGCGGCCGCCACGGGATCGGGGATCACGCTCTTGAGGTTCGGATCGTCGGGCAGGTCGGCGCCGTAGATCGCCGCGTCAAGCTCGCCGTCGCGCAGCATCTGAAGCAGGTTCGATCCCGGCGGCAGGCGCTCGACATGCGACGGCTCGCGGTATTCGGCGACGTGCCCGTCCTCATTGCTGAACCAGCGGATCGTGTCGAGATCGACGCCATAGTCGTTCATGAGGAAGCCGCGGACCCAGGTCACGGTGGTCTGGCTGTAGGCGCGCACGCCCACGCGCTTGCCGGGCAGGTCGGCGGGGGTGAGCGTGCCGCGCGCGGCGTTGTAGAGCATGGTGCCGTGCTGGAAGCGGCCCATGATCGTGGCGGGGAGCAACGTGATCGGCTTGCCGTAGGCCTTGGCTTGGATGTAGGTCGCGATCGCCATCTCGCTGATGTCGAACTTGAGCTCGCGCACCATCGGCTTGAAGAACTTGTTCGCCGGCTTGATGTCGCTGAACGCGAGCGCGACGCGGTCGGACTTGAGCTCCCCGCTCTTGAGCGCCCGCGTCTGCGGATAGTCGTCGAAGGCGACGTTGAGTGTCGTGATCTGTTCGCTGCCCATCGTGGCTTGCTTCCTTTCCGCGGGTCTGCCAGACCTCAATAGCGCAATCGCGCGATGTTGCGTCTTCAGTTGAAACGGCACGCATCCATGACTTTGATCCTGTCGAACGACGATGTCGAGAAGCTGCTGACGATGCCCGAATGCATCGACGTGCTGGAGGAAGCCTATGTCGAGCTGGCGCATGGGCGCGGCGTCAACCGCACCCGCTCGGACTGCATCACGCCGACCTCGCGGCCCGACGCGGTCTATGGGCTCAAATCCATGGACGGCGTGATCCCCAAGTTGGGCATCGGCGCCATAAGGATCAATTCCGACGTGGTGACCTTCCCGCGGAAGGGCAACAACATCGTGCGCGAGAAGGTGCCGGCGGCGCCGGGCGGACGCTATACCGGCCTCGTGCTCCTGTTCTCGAGCGAGAACGGCGAGCCGCTCGCGATCATGCCCGACGGGGTCATGCAGCGCATGCGGGTCGGCGCCGCCAACGGGCTCGGCATCAAATATCTCGCCCGCAAGGATGCGAGCACGGTCGGCATCCTCGGCTCCGGCTGGCAGGCGGGCGCGCAGCTCATGGCCGCCTGCGCCGTGCGTTCGATCAAGACCATCCGCTGCTTCAGTCCGACGAAGAGCAACCGCGACGCCTTCGCGGCTCAGATGACGGCAGCGCTCGGCGTCGAGGTCATCCCGGTCGCACAGCCGGAGGAGGCGCTCACGGGCGCCGACATCATGATGTGCGCGAGCAACAGCCTCGACAATATCTTCTTCGAGCGCTGGCTGGAGCCGGGCACCCATCTGACCTCGATCAAGCTGCCGGAGATCGAAGTGAAGGCGCTCAAGCGCGCCGACCGCATCGTGCTGCATGCGCACGAAACAAGCCCGCTCCACGTCACCACGCGCGACCTCGCCTTGGCAAAGACAGCGAACGAGCACGGCTGGGCGGCGAACAAGGAGATCGATTTCGACAAGCTTGCGACGCTGCCCGAACTGATCATTGGGGAGGCGAAAGGCCGCCAGTCCGAGGGCGAGATCACCTGCTTCCTGAACAATATCGGGCTCGGCTACCAGTTCGCCGCCGCCGGCGCCGTGGTCTACCGCAAGGCCAAGGAGTCCAGCGCCGGCCGCGACCTGCCAACCGAGTGGTTCACCGAGGACGTCCACCCGTAACCGGGAACCAGGCCGAGAGGCCCGCGATCGGCCGGCACGCGTGATCGAATTCAGCTCGCGTGCTTTTGGGTCCGGTCGCGGCGATGGTGGAGGTGCTCGAGGGTCTGCTCGGCGCGATTCTTGTAGACCTCATGAAGCTGCTCCAGGTCCTCCTCGGTCATATCCTCGGCAGTGGCCAGGCGGTTTTCCGCGCCTTGCACGGAGATGATGAGCTCGGCGAGCTTGAGCTGCAGCGCCATTGTATCGCGGTTCTGGGTGTGCTGGATCAGGAACACCATCAGGAAGGTCACGATCGTGGTCGAGGTGTTGATCACGAGCTGCCAAGTATCGCTAAAGCCGAACAACGGCCCGGTCGCGGCCCAGATCAGAACCGCCAGCAACGCGACCAGGAAGGTGAGCGGCTTGCCGGCCAGACGCGACGTCTCGCAGGCCATCTTCGAAAATAGTTCGGACCAGGAGCTGCCGTTCGTGCGCTTTGCATGACTGCACCCCTTCGCAGGCACGGGCCCGCCGCGCGGCTCGATGGAACGCGCTGCGCGAACGCCGTTTGCCGCACGCGCGCCGTTTGATGTCGCCCCGGGGGAAGCCTTCAATCGCGATTGAGCCATGACGGATCCTCGCTGTCAGAGATGAGCTTGCGAAAACGGCCCCTCCAATAACCGCCGGTCGCGGCGATGAGTTCCACAACGACCCGGCGCGAGCCGGCCCGAGGAACAATTTCTCCATTGGACACGTTGTTCGAGCATGCGGGCTCTGCCGCAGGTTCATCACGAGGAGAAAGCCATGCTTGGATGGGCATTGACCTTTCTGGTCGTCGCGCTCATCGCCGCCGTGCTCGGCTTTGGCAGCATTGCGGGCTTGTCCCTGGAGATCGCGAAGATCATCTTCTTTGTCGCGATCGTGCTGTTCGCGATCGCGGCGGTCGTGGGTCTGGTTCGTGGGCGCACGCCAACGGTGCCCTGACCGGCACCGTTCGAGACACCAAAAATCTTGCCCGGCCGCTCGCCGGGCGAGATTTTTTGTTTCGCCTGGATAACCGGTTACCAGACCGTCAGGACTGAACGCTCGCTCTCGCAGGCATCGGCAGCGGCCGAGTTGAAGAGGCGGATGTATAAATAATCTAAGCGTCTAGCCCCGGCCGCCCGCGGTCAGGATCGCCCGCGTCGGCTGATCGGGACCGAAATCGTCGACGCCGTCAATCGAGAGCAGCTCGGCCAGGCGGGTGCGGGCGCGGTTGACGCGGCTCTTGATGGTGCCGACCGCACATTCGCAGATCGCGGCGGCTTCCTCATAGGAGAACCCGGACGCGCCCACGAGAATGAGAGCCTCGCGCTGGTCCGGCGGCAGCTTCGCGAGCGCCACCCGGAACTCCTCGAATTCGACGCGACCGTGCTGCTCGGGCTGCGAGCGCAGGCTTTCCGCATAGCTGCCGTCGGCATCCTCGACCTCGCGGCGGCGCTTGCGATATTCGGACCGGAACAGATTGCGCAAAATGGTGAACAGCCAAGCCGACATATTCGTCCCGGGCTGGAACGACTCGATGTTGGCCATCGCGCGCAGGAGCGTCTCCTGCACCAGGTCGTCGGCACGATCCACGTTGCCGCTGAGCGATATGGCGAACGCCCGCAGGCTTGGGACCGCGGCGAGCATCGCTTCGCGCACCGATGGGGCCAAGGTCATCAGTCTGATTCCTTGTCCTTGCGTTCGCCGCTCTGCTGCACAAGACCGTCGAACCGGTCTGCCGCAGCCTCGTGTTCACGGCCCTCGAGCTGCTGCAACAGGTCCTTGAACCGGTCCGGCACTCCCTCCTTGCGGACATCGTCGTAAAAGTCCGAGAGCGTCTTGCCGAGGATCGTCAGCGTCTGGCGGTTGAGCCGCCCCTTGTTCTTGCGTGTGTTAACGTCCATGTGCATCGTCAACTCTGGCCTCGGCGGCCTCTGCTCTGGCGGTGCGGACCCTGGTGACCCCTGATCGGCCACCTCGTTCGCTCCGTTGCCTGTCCCGTTCTTAGCCTCGCCGGTTCGCAGGCCGGATACGCTCGGATCACCCGATCCCGGCCTAAGTGGCTTCTGCTCTTTCATTTTCCTTCCCCCGGGCCGACCGTCGCGGCCGCAAGGCCCCTCCTGATGCTAGTCAAACACTAACGCCAACTCGGAAACTTCGTTCCGCCGATATGGAACTTTTTTTGCCAGCCTGCGTTCCCGGCTGTAACCTCGGCTCGAACGGGAGGGTTAACGTGCCGGATTCCAAGACTGTTGCTCAGTATTTGCCGCTGCTGCGGCGGTATGCGAGGGCCCTGACGGGCAGCCAAGCCTCGGGTGATTCGTACGTAGCCGCCACCCTGGAAGCGCTGATTGCCGATCCGGCGACGCTCGAGGGCGAGGGTGGACCGCGGGTCGCGCTCTATCGCCTGTTCACGACGATCTGGAATTCGATCCCGATCAACGGCTCCGGCGGCGCCATGGAGAGCGTGCGGCCGGGCGAGCAGAAACTAGCCGACATCACCCCCCTGCCCCGACAGGCGTTCCTGCTGGTGGCCCTGGAAGGCTTCCAGGAAGGCGAGGCGGCCAGCATCCTCGGGATCGATATCGCGAAACTGCGCTCCCTGATCGAGGAGTCCGGTCGCGAGCTCGCGGCCGCCATCGCGACCAACGTGCTGATCATCGAGGACGACAGCTTCATCGCCATGCAGCTCGAAGGCTTGGTCGAGGGGCTCGGCCATCGCGTGCTGGGCGTCGCCCGCACCCACGCGGAAGCCATCGCGCTCTCCGCCAAGGAGAAGCCCGGCCTGATCCTGGCGGACATCCAGCTCGCCGACAACAGTTCGGGCCTCGACGCCGTGAACGAGCTCCTAGCCTCCTTCGAGGTGCCGGTGATCTTCATCACCGCCTATCCGGAGCGCTTCCTCACCGGCGAGCGGCCGGAGCCTGCCTTCCTGATCGCCAAGCCGTTCCAGCCCGCGACTGTATCCGCGATCGCGAGCCAGGCGCTGTTCTTCGAGCGCAGCGCCAAGCGCCGCGAGCGCCCGGTGCTGGCCGGTCAGGCCTAACCGCTGGTTGAAATCCAAATCCATTATCCGGACGCCGCAAAGCGGCCGTCCGGATAAAAGTGGGCGAAAATCTCAGGAGCCTGGCAGAAAGCCGCGCGCGCCTCAGGAGCGGCGCCCGGCGAGGCCGGCGATCAGAATTCCAACTCCGGCCGCGACCGCCAGCATCATCAGCGGATGGTGCTCGACCCCGCTGGAAATGCGACGCAGGGTATCGTTGCCCAAGCGCGCCGCCTCATGACCAAATCGCGAGGCTTCGCCACCGACCGAGCGGGCACCGCCGCGGAAGCGATCCGCCACCTCGGCAAGGGCCGCTCCGATGGTCTCGCCGATGCGCTCGCTCGACAGACCCACGCTGGAGAGAACGCCCGCCGGCGCGCGGCGCGCGACGCCGCCCAGGCGCTCCAGGCGCCGTTCCAGGGTCTGCATTCGCCGCTCGATATCGGCCATCGCGTGAGCGGTGACGCGCGCATGGGAAGATTGCCCAAACATCTGGTGCCTCTTGTCTCTGAAAACGGTTGATCGCGGTGCTGACGACGACTGCATGAGAAACAGCAGCGGCCGCAACGGCCGCCACTGTCCTTGTCGGCTCAGGCGGCGTCCTTGAGCCAGCTATCGATTTCCTTCTCGGCCTGATCCTTGGCGTAGCCGTAGCGCTGCTGCAGCCGGCCGGCGAGCTCCGTACGCTTGCCTTCGACGACGTCGAGGTCGTCGTTGGTGAGCTTGCCCCACTTGCTCTGCACCTTGCCTTTGAACTCCTTCCAATTGCCTTCCACGCGATCCCAATTCATCGGTCACTCCTTGTGTGTTGGCAGGTCGGGGAGATGGACATGCAACCCAGCGCGCCTGGAGTTGTTCCCCCGGCGCGCGCGGCGGCAAAAAAACAGGGGCGTAGCCGACCTTCGTCGACTACGCCCGAGATTACCGGCCGAGCACGGGGAGGGGAAATTGGGCGGCCGGTCGCCGGGACAACGTGCAGCAAGCTTGTTCGTTCCACCGCCAAAATCGGGTTTTGCCAGAAAGAATCACGCGCAGGCCAAAATTTTCCGCTCGCGGCCGGCCACTCCTTTGAACCAAACCGCGGACTGGCGCGACCAATGACGCCGGCCCTGCAAACTTTGTCCGTGCGGGGCGGGAACCAAGGCCTCCGGGCGGGATTGATTTCGCAAGGGAAACGGGCTTCGGGCGGCAGAATTTCTCACGAATGTTCAGAACAATGGCCAGTCCAATGCGTCGCAAATCAGGCTACATGATCGGTGCCTTCGGCGTGGCTGCGGCCATGCTGTCATTCGCCATCGGCCTGGAAATCCAGGACGCGGCAGCGCGGCCGGATCCCGCCGCAACCTCCGTCAACCGCACGCTGAAGGGCAACCGGCTGCCGCTGGTGCCGACCGAGCGGGATGCCTCGCCCGCGATGCATATGCCTGCGCCGCAACTGCCCCGGGGCTGTGAATCGAGCTTCAGCTCGTTGCGCAACGCCTACTCCAACGAAATCGCCGGCCGTTGCGTCGGCTGAATGCCCGCCAGGCGCTCCGGCGCCCTCGCCGGGCGTACGTGACAAATCCCGCCAGCACCGCGCAAGGAACCATCGCTTTCGCCAGGAGCTTGTATGCATGGATGCCAACGGCATGCCGTGTCGTCGGGGGCTGCCGAGGGAGACCGACCGCGCTCCGCTGACCGTCTTGCAGGCTTGCGGGCTGACAAGGACGGCCCTGTACGAAACCACTCAGGTCCGTTGACGTTTGAGCCAAAGGGTCGCAAATCGGCGCGGGTAGTCGCGATGGTCAAAATAAAAAGCCGCGCCATGAATGATGACGCCAGGCCTGAGCAAGACCAGAACAATGAAGCCGCCGACCTCGGCCCCCTGAATCAGGTGACGGACGCGTCCTTATTCTTCGACATCGCGGAGCCGATCTCGACCGCGCTCGAAGCCGGCCGGATCGGCGTCTGGTCGTGGGACATCCCGTCCAACCGCGTCACCTGGTCGAGCAATCTCGAAGAGATCCACCACCTGCCGCCCGGCACCTTCGACGGCACGTTCTCGGTGTTCGAGAAGGACATCCACCGGGAGGATCGCGCCAGCGTCATGGCGGCGGTCCAGGACACGCTTCGCACTCACCGGCCGCATCGCACGCTGTATCGTCTGCCGCCGCAACCGGACGAGGACGACCACTGGATCGAGGCCACCGGCACCATCGTCCTCGAAGACGGCCAGCCGGTGCGGATGGTCGGCACCTGCCGCGACGTCACCGAGCGCGTGACGCTGCACCGGGAGCTGCGCGTGCGCGCGGGCCAGCAGGAAGCGGTCGCGCGCCTGGGCGAGCGGGCGCTGACCGAAAACAACCTGCAGCAGTTCTTCGACGAGGCGGTCGCGATGATCGCGAAAATCCTCGACGTGGAGCTGGTGAAGATCCTCGAACTGGTGCCGGGCGACGCCGAGCTGCTGCTGCGCTCCGGCATCGGTTTCACGGCCGGCCTGGTCGGAACCGCGCATGTGCCGACCACCCGCGACACCCAGGGCGGCTATACGCTGGCCTCCGGCGGTCCGGTCGTGGTCGAGAACCTCGCGTCGGAAGCGCGCTTCGCCGGGGCACCGCTGCTGCGCGAACACGGCGTCGTCAGCGGCCTGACCACGCCGATCGCGGGGCGCGACGGCCGCGCCTATGGCGTGCTCGGGGCGCATACGAGGCGGCGCCGCCGCTTCAGCGAATCCGACGTGTCCTTCATGGTGGCGGTCGCCAACCTGATCGCGGGCGCGATCCAGCGGCTGCAGCTCGACCGCCGCCAGGAGCTGATGATCCGCGAGCTGCGCCACCGCTCCGGCAACCTGTTCTCGCAACTGCTCGCGCTGTTCTCGCAGACCGCAAAAAACTCGAAGAATGTCGCGGACCTGGTGACGAAATACGAGGCGCGCGTGCTCTCGATGGCGAACACCCATCGCCTGGTGACCGAGGGCGGCTGGAAATCGGCCTCGCTCATGGAACTGCTCAATACGCTGCTGGCTGCCCACCTCGACCGCATTTCCTTTGCCGGCCCGAACGTCTTCCTGGAACCGGATGCCACCTTCGGCGTCAGCATGGCGATCCATGAGCTTGCGACCAATGCCGGCCAGCACGGCAGCCTGTCCGCGCGCGCCGGTCGCGTCGAGGTGACGTGGCAGGTGAGCCACGCCGAGCGCGGCCTGACCCTGACGCTGGACTGGAGGGAGCGCGAAGGCCCGACGCCCAAGCGCAGCCGGCGCGCCGGCTTCGGCACCCGGCTCATCACCATGGTGATCGAGCGCCAGCTCAACGGCGAGGCGCAGCAGACCTTCGCGCCGGAGGGTTTCGAGGCGAAGCTGATCGTCCCGCTCACGCACGAGCGCTGGCCCGGCGGAATCACCCGCGTCAACCCGGCCAGCGACCTGCCGTAGTCCGCCTTCGGCGTTGCTCGCATGTCCGGACGGAAAACCGGATGCGATTTTGCCTGAGCGGCTACCTCCCGCAAGGACGGTCGCGCGCTCTCCTTCCGCGAGCGGAACGAACCGGCAGAGAGACGCGCTGCGGCAAGGAAGCGGCAAGAGCGGGGCGTCACGCCAGTCCGAACATCGCCTGCGCGTTGCGGTAGCAAATCTTCTCCTTGTCCGCCTCCGACAGCCCGATCGAGTCGAGCACCTTGATGGTGTCGCGGATGTAGCCCGGGCCCTTCTCCTTGTCGAAGGGACAGTCGGACGCGAACAGCGTGTGGTCGGGGGTGAAGAAATCGATTCCGCAGATCGTGGCCGCGCGCGCGCCTTCGACCGCGGTGTCGCCGTAGAATCCCTTGAAGTAGTCATAGGGGCGCTTCTTGAGACTCTTGAGCAGCGCGCCGTAGTCCTCGTCGGAGGTGCGCGCGCCGAGCTGGTCGAACGAATGGGCGACGCGACCCTCGAGATAGGGAATGACGCCGCCGAGGTGATGCGAGATGATCTTGAGGTCCGGATAGGTGTCCATGATCTTGGAAAATACGAAGCGCGCGAGCGTCACCCCGGTCTCGTAGGGCCAGCCGAGCACGCTGCAGATCTCGTATTTGGAATAGGTCTCGGTCGGGTAGTCCGGCATCTGGCGGGTGCGCGAGGGGTGCAGCAGGATCGGCTTGCCGGATTTCTCGATCACCTCGTAGATCGGCCAGAAGTGCTTCTCGTCGAGCGGCGCGCCGTTGGCGTTGGTCGCGAGTTGGATGGCGTTGGCGCCGTTCCGCAGCACGCGCTCGGCTTCCTTCACCGCCGCCTCGGGCGCGTTCATGGGCAGCAGCGCGGAATAGCCGGCGAAGTGCTTGGGGTGCGCGGCGACGATCTCGGCGAGGCCGTCGTTCGCGACCTTGGCCATCTCCGGCGACTGTTCCGGGCCGAAGAGCCGCTCGACCGGCGGCAAGCCGTGCGAAAGCACCTGCGTGTAGTCAGGAAACTGCTCGACGATGCGCAGCCGCTGCTCGAGCTCCCATAGCGCCGGAATCCCGCGCACGCGCTTGCCCATGTCCTTGGCGGCGGCGGGCTGCTCCATCAGGGCGTCGAAGTAGCGCTTGGGAAAGAAGTGATTGTAGGCGTCGATGTAGCGCACTGCGATGTCTCCTTAGGGTTCAACTCAAAGTCTCGGCCGACAGCATAGCATCATGCGTCCGAGGCAACCGACCTCACCCGCGTCTCCCCGCCGAGCCGAGCCGGGCGCGCATTGATCTCGGTATTGGGGACGATCGCGGCCTTGATCCCGGCTTCGGTTCTGATCGATTGTCTTGCCCGTGCGCCGAGATGTAGATGAAAGCGCCGCAGCCGGCCAGCGAGGCGCGCGCATGCCGGGCGGCGGCGAAGCGCGCGCTTGACTTGGCCGCGCGCTTGAGGGCTTTTTCGAGCAGGCCCGCGGCGGGCCACGTCCTTATCGCTGTCCGAAGCGTCACCCATTCCGATCCGAGGCCCATGCGCATCTACCTCGACTTCGAAAAGCCGGTGGCCGAGATCGAGGCCAAGCTGGATGAATTGCGCGCGGTCGAGACGCCCGACAGCGCCGCCGCCATCGGCGAGGAGATCGGCCGCCTGGAGGCGAAGGCCGCCCAGACGCTCAAGGACCTCTACGCAAGCCTCACCCCCTGGCAGAAGACGCAGGTCGCGCGTCACCACGAGCGGCCGCGCTGCCTGGACTATATCGCGGCGCTGATCACCGACTTCGTGGCGCTCGCCGGCGATCGCAAGTTCGGCGACGACGAGGCGATCGTGGGCGGCTTCGGACGCTTCCGCGGCGACAGCATCTGCGTCCTCGGGCACGAGAAAGGCTCCACCACCGAGAACCGCCTCAGGCACAATTTCGGCATGGCGCGGCCGGAGGGCTATCGCAAGGCGGTCCGCATCATGCAGATGGCCGACCGCTTCGGCATTCCGATCCTGTCGCTGGTCGATACCGAAGGCGCCTATCCGGGCATCGGCGCCGAGGAGCGCGGCCAAGCCGAGGCGATCGCGCGCTCGACCGAGGCGTGCCTCGATCTCGGCGTGCCCAACGTCGCGGTGATCATCGGCGTCGGCGGCTCCGGCGGCGCCATCGCGGTCGCGACCGCCAGCAAGGTGCTGATGCTCGAACACTCGTTCTACAGCGTGATCTCGCCGGAGGGCGCGGCTTCGATCCTGTGGCGGGATACATCGAAGGCGCAGGAAGCGGCCACCAGCATGAAGATCACCGCCCAGGACCTCGCCCGCTTCGGGGTGATCGACCAGATCGTGACCGAGCCGGTCGGCGGCGCCCACCGCGATCCGGCGGGGGCGATCGCGGTGGCCGGGGAAGCGATCGCGCACGCCCTGGCCGAACTCAAGGAGCTCGACCGCGACACCGTGCGGCGGCAGCGGCGGGAAAAGTTCTTGGCGATCGGGCGCACGATCGGGTGAAGCGCGGCCGCCGTCCAACAGCGGCCTTCGCACCGGAGCGCAGAGCAAGAAAAAACCGCCCGGCTGGATGAGCCGGGCGGCTGTTCAGGCGTCGTTCGCTGTCCGCGGCGCGGTCAATGTGCGAGCGGATCCGGGCGCAACTGCCACTTCACGAGCTTCGGCAGTTCACCCTTGCCTTTGCCTTCGACGTGGAACGGCGTGCGGTTGCCGGCCGACGCCCAGATGCCGCGGCCTTTCCAGCCCGCGTTGGCGTCGTCGATGCGGCCATCGAACGTCTTGGCGTAGAAGCCCATGGGATAGGGGACGACGAGGTTGACCATCTTGCCGTCCTTGAGCGCAATCAGCGACTCGTTCTGATTGCCGGTGGCGAACGGCACGTCCTTGCCGAGACCGAGGATGTCGTGCTGGTCGACCCAGGTGTAATAGCTCGCCTCGGCCGATCCACCGCCGGGGTCGCCCGCAAGCTGCGGTCCCGGGAACGGATAAAGCGTCCAACCTTCCGGACAATGCTTGCCGGCCACGGTCGTCGGCCCGTTGAGGACCTTGCACTTGCGGCGATCGAAGGCCGCCATGTGGCCGCTCGACAGCGGGATCCACACGACATTCTGCGAATCGATATCGATCCCGCGCGGGCCGTAGCCCGGTGCCGGGACCTCGTAGATTTCCGCCAGCGCCGTCTCGGACGGATTGGGCTTGGTCGGATCGAGCCGTATGACGTAGCCGGGATACCCGAGCGAGGAACCCCAGACGCTGCCATCGGTCGGGCTCGGAGACACGCCATAGAACGCCACCTGGACGCGGCGGTCCTTGCTGGGATCGAACGGCTGGTTCGGCTCGGTGTACTCGCCGCGCTTGCCGTCCCCGTTGGTGTCGAGGATGAACGGGGTCCAGCCCTGCGCCTTGACCTCGTCGCCGGTCTCCTCGAACAGCTTCGTGTTCAGCCAGCCGGCGACGCCGCTTGCCGGGCCACCGGCGCTCACCCATGCCGTATTGTTGGCGTCGAAGCCGAACTGGACGTGATGGGTGGGGAAGCAGGTGTTGATCAACGTGTGCTTCTGCGTCTTCGGATCATAGATCTCGAGCTGGCGGCCGGACGTGTCGATCGGAAACGCCTTCGCCGACGGGTGGTCGGAGCCTTTCTTGCAGAAGGCCGGATTGGCCGGCGGGCGGATTCTGGCGGTGTACCAGACCCGTCCTTTTTCGTCGTAGTACAGGCTGTGCGGGCTGGTCTGGGCGTCCCAGATCTTTTCGTCCCCGAAATAAGGCGAGGCCGCAAACATCGGAGCATCGGCCTCCGACGGCGTCTTCGGATCGCGCACCTGCAGCTTCACCTCGTAGGCGATGTTCTTCACCGGATCGAGAACCGGCACCAAGTCGCTCGAGACCTCGGTTGCGCCGAAGACCAGGCCGTTGGCGTTGACGGTGGGATTGCGCTTGTCGCTCACGGTCGCATCGTGCAGGTAGGCCTTGGGGTTCGACCAGTCCCATACGGTGACGACGGCGTTGCGCTCGACGCCCTGCGGCCGCGTCGGCTTCGACGCCGGCAACTCGCCGGCCGCGACCCGGTCGGTCCAATCGCCGAACATTTTCAGCGCCGCCTGGGTGCCCAGCCGGTCGGTGGTGTTGACCATCTGGGTCGAGGCCTGGCCTGACTGGATGCGCCGCGTCCACGCCTCGTGGCCGTTGGCGAACTTGCCCAGCGCCTCCGGGATCGTGCGCGTCGCCTTGTTGCCGAGCTGGTGGCAGGTGACGCAGCCATTGGTCTTGACGATGTCCAGGAACATGCCCTGGGTCTTCATGTTGGGATTGATGCCGTTGCCGGTGGGCCCGGTGCCGGGAAAACTGGCTGCGTCCGGGGTCTTGATCATCGAATACCAGTAGATCGCGGGATAATATTCGGCCGCGGCCGCTGCGTTGGGCGCGGGCACCGCCGTGAGATTGAGGCTCTTGCCCGGCTCGCTGTCCACCTTCGGCGAATCGACGAGGCCATAGCCGCGCACCCACACCTTGTATTTGGCCTTCGGCAGATCCGGGATGACATAGCGGCCCTGGTCGTCGGTGACGACCATCTTGGACATCTTGGTGCCGAGGTCGTTCGTCTCGGCGATCACCCAGACGCCGGCTTCCGGGCCGCTGGCGCCCGTCACCACGCCACCGATGTCGTCGTTGTCGATCGCGACCGTGTTCTGGGCGCTCAACTGCGCCGGCGCGATCGCCAGGAAACCCGCGGCGCCGATCGCGGCCACGCCGAGATAGAGTGCTTGCCTTATCGTCATATAATGATGCTCCCTTGTGACGCTCTCGTAAGTCGCCGCGCATTGCGTCCGGTGGCGCGTCGGCGGAGACTGGCCCGCTCGGGCGCCCGCTCTTGGCGGCGACTATAACCGCTTTGCCGGCGAGTGACAGGTTGTTTTATGGCCGCACACGGGGCCGTGAACGGCCGACGTCGGCGCTGCGACTGCCAAGAAAAACGGCGCGCATCGGGTGATGCGCGCCGCCTCGGTCGCTGTCGTTGCTCGCCTTACTTTGCGAGCGGATCGGGCCGCAACTGGAAGTGCACGGCCATCGGCTTCATGCCTTTGCCGCCTTCCTGCAGCCAGGGTGCGCGGTCGCCGCTCGAGACCCAGAGCCCGCGGCCTTTCCAGCCGGCGTTCGGATCGTCGATGCGGCCGTCGAAGCCCTTGGCGTAGAAGCCGAGCGGGTAAGGCACCTTCAGCGAGATCATCTTGCCGTCCTTGAGCGCCGCGACGCCGTCCATCAGGTTGGCGGTCGACATCGGCACGTCCTTGCCGAGGCCGAACGTGTCGTGCTGGTCAACCCACGAGTAGTAGCTCGACTCGACGCTGTTGTCGCCGATGCCCTCGAAGCCGGGGCCGGGATACTTGTAGAACGCCCAGCCCTCCGGACAGTGATTGCCGGTCGCGGTCGGTCCATTGAGCGGGCCCTTGCACTTCGAGCGGTCGAAGCTGCCGATGTGTCCGCTCGCGAGCGAAACCCATACGACGCCCTTGCTGTCGATATCGCCGCCGCGAACGCCGAAACCCGGCATCGGCACGTTGTAGATTTCCGCCAGCGCGGTCTCCGACGGATTGGAGCCCGGCGCGAGCCGGACCACTGCGCCCGGGCTGGCGCGGAACGTGCCCCACACCGAGCCGTCGACCGGATTGGGCATCACGGCGTAGAAGCCGTTGACGATGCGGCGGTCCTTGGTCGGATCCATCGGCTGGTTCGGCTCGGTATATTCACCGCGCTTGCCGTCGCCGTTGGTGTCGAGGATGAGCGGGGTCCAGCCTTGCGACTTCACCGCGTCGCCAGTCTCCTCGAACATCTTGGTATTGACCCAGCCGACCACCGGGCCGCCGCCGCTGGCCCACAGCGTGTCATTGGCGTCGAAGCCGAACTGCAGGTGATGGGTCCCAAAGCAGGTGTCGACGAAGGTGTACTTCATGGTCTTCGGGTCGAGCATGGTGACGCCGCGGTGGTTCTGCTCCAGCGGGAATACCTTGGCCGACGGATGGTCGGAGCCCTTCTGGCAGAAGCTCGGGTTCTTCGGCGCGCGCATGGCGGCCGCCAGCCAGATCCGGCCCTTACCGTCGAACATGGCGTTGTGGTTGTTGACCTTGGTGTCCCAGATCTTCTTCTCGCCCCAGTACGGCGAGGGCCCCAACGGCTTGTCCATCGCGGCATGGCCGGGTCCAAGGCCTTCCGGCGTGTCCGCATCGCGCACCGGCGCCTTGAACATGGTGACCTTGTGCGTCTTGGGATCGAGGATCGGAAGCGTGTCGGTGGAATATTCCGGCGATCCGAGGAGCGGACCATAGCCGTTGACCGTCGGATTGCGCTTGTCCGAACTGATCAGGTCGTGGAGGTAGCGGTCGGGCTCGCCCATGTCCCACGTGGTGACCACGATGTTGCGCTCGGCGCCCTCGGGCCGCGTCGGCTTTTGACTTGGCACCTCGCCCTTCTCGATGCGCTGGGTCCAGTCGGCAAAGTACTTGATCGGGGCGCCGCCAAGCTGTCCGGCCAGGATGTTGACCATGAGCACGCCGGACTGTCCGGCCTGGGTCCGCTTCACCCACGCTTCCTGGTGGGTCGTGAATTCGCCGAGGCCCGGCGGGAACGTGCGCGTGGAAAGCTGCCCGAGCTGGTGGCAGCCGACGCAGCCGTTGTTCTTCATCGCGTTGAGCCAGTCGGTCTGCTTGAGCTTGTCGGGAATATCGCTCTTGCCGCCGAACTGGTCCGCCGCCGGGATCTTCAGCATCGAATACCAGTAGGCCGCAGGATAGACCTTCGCCGCCTCCTTCTCGTTCGGGGCCGGCACGGCGGTCAGGTTGAGCTGCTTGCCGGGCTCGCTGTCGACCTTGGGCGAATCGACGAGGCCGTAGCCGCGCACCCAGATCTTGTACTTGGCCTGGGGAAGGTCGGGCACCACGTAGCGGCCCTGGCCGTCGGTGACCACCATCTTGGCGTAGCGGGTGGGAAGGTCACTGGTTTCCGCGATCACCCAGACGCCGGCTTCCGGCCCATTGGGCCCGGTGACGACGCCGCCGATATCGTCGTTGTCGATCGCGACCGTATTCTGGGCGCCCAGTTGGGCCGGCGCCGCCACCAGCGCCGTCAGGGTGACGGCGGCCGCGGTGCTCAAATAAAATCGTCGGGTCGTCTTCATTGCTCGCTCCCTATTGTCCTTATCCGACACCCGTGGGCGGGCCTGAGGCCCGAGCGGCCCTCGAAACACAGCCTTCCCCGGATTTACCGGTATCGTGCACAGTCTACCGGGCTTTGCAATGCGGGCATGTTCACTCGGGAGGATCGGCCGCACCGCCGGTAAAATACGGGCTTTACCGCTTGCCCTGATATTTCCCAAGTCTTGGTGCAGTCTCCCCCTGATGATCGGGACCGGCTAGGGCTCCGTTCATCGATGAATACCTTCGCCGCAGGGGAACGTCACACTTATTTACCTTTCGTTCACCTTCGGCATGCTCAATCGGCCTTCCGGCGGCATTTATCGCCTTGCGATGGACGCTTCTTAGGGATATCGATTGATCAATGAAGGCCCGGGGCAAGCCTGTTCAGTCGGGGAGCTTTGCGTTGCATCGTCGACCTTTGGTCCGCCCGCTCCTGGCGTCCGCGGCGCTTGCGGCTGCAATCGCGCTCGGCGGTTGCGACACCGACGGCGTGGCCCCGATTTCGCGCTCGCTGCAGCCGCTCTCCGACCGGATGCTCACCGAGATCGAGCAGCGCAACATGGACAAGGACTCGCAGCTCCTTGTTCGCCTGTTCAAGGAAGAAGCCGAGCTCGAAGTCTGGAAAGTGGACCGCAACGGCCGCTTCGCGCTCCTGAAGACCTATCCGATCTGCCGCTGGTCGGGCGAGCTCGGCCCCAAGATCAAGGAAGGCGACCGCCAGGCGCCCGAGGGGTTCTATACGATCACGCCGAGCCTGATGAATCCGAATTCCAGCTACTATCTCGCGATCAACATGGGCTTCCCGAACGCCTACGACAGGGCGAACGATCGCACCGGCGCGTTCCTGATGATCCACGGCGATTGCTCCTCGCGCGGCTGCTACGCCATGACCGACGAGCAGATCGCGGAAATCTATGCGCTCGCGCGCGAGAGCTTCTTCGGCGGCCAGCGCGCGTTCCAGATCCAGGCCTATCCGTTCCGGATGACGCCGCTCAACATGGCCAAGCACCGCACCTCGCCGCACATGGCGTTCTGGCGAATGCTCAAGCAGGGCTATGACCACTTCGAGGTGACGCGGCACGAGCCGAAGGTCGACGTCTGCGAGAAGCGCTACGTCTTCGATGCGGAAACCAAAGGCCGCTTCACGGCCGCCGGCAAGTGCCCGCCCTACACGGTGAGCGAAGACGTCGTCGCCGCGGTCAAGGAAAAGCAGCAGCGCGACGAGCGGCAGACGGCCGAGCTGGTGAGCCGCGGCACGCCGGCCGTCCCGGTCCGCATGGGCGTCGATGGCGGCATGCACCCGACCTTCCTCGCCGCGTTCCAGAAGCCCCACACTGACGGCATGGGCGTCGTGCGCTCCCCGTTCGTATCGCTGCCCGGCACGATCCCGGCGCACGCCAGGCCGCCCGGCAATCCCGAGGCCGAGCCGACCACCAGCAGCGTGGTGGCCGACACGCCGGCGGCGCGCTCGACCCCCCGGGTCGCAGCGGCGCAGCCGGCCACGCAGACCTCGGCTTCGTCCGGCGGCCTGTTCGGCAACCTGTTCGCATCGAACGGCAGTTCAGAGCCGCAGAGTTCGCCCGGGATGTTCGACCGCATGCAGCGCATGGTCGGGCTGCGCGGGTCGGAGCCGAATACCGAGACCTCGCCCACGTCCGCGTCCAAGGCGAAGCCGGCTGCGGCGCCGAAGTCGACCCAGATCGCCTCCACGCCGAAGGCCAAGGCGGGCGAGCCGCCCAAGGCCGACGCCAGGCCGGCCGCGAATGCGGGCGCGATCCGCCCCGCCGGCAAGCCTGCGGGACAGGAAACGGCCGCCGATACGCCGGGCAACGCGAGCAACAATGGCCTGCTCAGCGGCGCGCAGCCGACCGTGCCGACCGGCGGCTTCGACACCCGCTTCGGCGCCTGGCGCTGATCATCCAACGTCAAACGACGTAGCGCGTACGGCGGGTGTTCGGCCGGCTGTGGTGCCGGCCGTTGTCGGCCCGATTTAAGTCGCGCGTCGCGCGCGCTCCTCACCGTGGCGCCGATCGAACCCCGGCTCAAGTGCCCGGCACGGCGTTAAGCGAACCGGCCGTGGCAGTGCTTGTATTTCTTGCCCGAGCCGCAGGGACAGACCTCGTTGCGCCCGACCTTGCCCCAACTGTTGGGATCGCCGGGATTGCGCGCGACCGGGCGGGGCGCGCCGTAGCCATTGCCATTGCCGTTGCCGTTGCCGTTGCCCGCGAAGGCGGGCTGCAGCGGGGCGTCGGCGTAAGCCATCTGGTCCTCGCCGGTGTTCGCATCGACCTTGTGGCCTTCCATGTAGGGCAGGTTGGCGGTCTGCTCCGGCGGCGCCTGCACGATCTCGAGCCGCATGAGCTGGGCCGTGACCATCTCGCGCAGGTGCTCGCCCATCGCCTCGAACAGGTTGAAGGATTCCGCCTTGTACTCGTTGAGCGGATCGCGCTGGCCATAGCCGCGCAGCCCGATCACCTGGCGCAGGTGCTCGAGCATCACCAGGTGCTCGCGCCAGAGATGGTCGAGGATCTGCAGCAGCACCGTCTTCTCGACCTGCCGCATGAGGTCGGCGCCCCATTGCGCGACCTTGGCGGCCATGTGCTCGTCGGCGCGCCGCTCGATGCGCGCGAGCAGCTCCTCGTCCGCGATGCCCTCTTCCTTGGCCCATTCGTCGACCGGCAGGTCGAGGCCGAGCACGCGCTTGAGCTCCTCCTTGAGCTCGGCCGTGTTCCACTGCTCGGGATAGGCGTTCTCCGGCACGTGCTTGGAGACCAGCTCCTCGACCGCGGAGTGGCGCATGTCGGCGACGATCTCGGCCGAGGTCTCCTCCTTCATCCAATCGATGCGCTGGTCGAAGATGACCTTGCGCTGGTCGTTCATCACGTTGTCGAACTTGAGCAGGTTCTTGCGGATGTCGAAGTTGCGCGCCTCGACCTTCTGCTGCGCCTTCTCCAGCGCCTTGTTGATCCAGGAGTGCACGATCGCCTCGTTCTCCTTGAGGCCGAGGCGCTGCAGCATGGTGTCCAGCTTGTCCGACCCGAAGATGCGCATGAGGTCGTCTTCGAGGGAGAGGAAGAACTTCGAGTGGCCGGGGTCGCCCTGGCGGCCGGAGCGGCCGCGCAGCTGGTTATCGATGCGCCGGCTTTCGTGGCGCTCGGTGCCGAGCACGAAGAGACCGCCGGCGGCCAGCGCCTTTTCCTTGAGGCGGGCGACCTGGGCGCGGATCTCCGCAGCACGCGGGTCGCGTTCACGCTCGCGCGCGTCCTCGACGTCGCTCAGCTCCTGCCGGATGCGCATGTCGGCGTTGCCGCCGAGCTGGATGTCGGTGCCGCGGCCGGCCATGTTGGTGGCGATGGTGACGGCGCCCGGCACGCCGGCCTGCGAGATGATGTAGGCCTCCTGCTCGTGGTAGCGGGCGTTGAGGATGGCGAAGACCCGGGTCTTGGAGGCGCCGTCGTCGCCGGTATAGAGCGAGGCGAAGGCGTTGGGATCGGAGAAATCGTGCTGCTCCCAGCCGGCCTTGCGCAGCATTTCGGCGAGCTGCTCCGACTTCTCGATTGACGTGGTGCCGACCAGCACCGGCTGGCCGCGCGCCTTGCAGTCGTCGATCAGCGTCAGGATCGAGCGGTATTTCTCGATCGCCGTGCGATAGACCTCGTCGTCATCGTCGAGGCGGATCATGTTCATGTTGGTCGGAACCTCGAGCACTTCGAGGTTGTAGATGTCGACGAACTCGTCGGCTTCGGTGAGCGCCGTGCCGGTCATGCCGGCGAGCTTTTCGTACATCCGGAAATAGTTCTGGAAGGTGATCGAGGCGAGCGTCTGGTTCTCCGGCTGGATCGGCTGATGCTCCTTGGCCTCCAGCGACTGGTGCAGGCCTTCCGAAAAGCGGCGCCCCGGCATCATGCGTCCGGTGAATTCGTCGATGATGACGACCTCGCCGTTGCGCACGATGTAGTCCTTGTCGCGCTGGAACAGCTTGTGGGCGCGCAGCGCCTGATTGACGTGGTGCACGACGGAGACGTTCTCGACGTCGTAGAGCGATTCACCCTTGAGCTCGCCGGCGTCGCGCAGGCGACTCTCGAGCTTTTCCATGCCGGCTTCGGTCAGCGTCACGGTGCGCTGTTTCTCGTCGACCTCGAAATCGGTCTTGTCGAGCAGCGGAATATAGCTGTCGATGGTGTTGTAGAATTCGGAACGGTCATCGAGCGGACCGGAGATGATCAGCGGCGTGCGCGCCTCGTCGATCAGGATGGAGTCGACTTCGTCGACGATGGCGTAGATGTGGCTGCGCTGGACCATGTCCTCCATGCGATACTTCATATTATCGCGGAGGTAGTCGAAGCCGAGTTCGTTATTGGTGCCGTAGGTGACGTCGCAGTCGTAGGCCTTCTTGCGCTGCTCGTCGTCGAGCCCATGCACGATCACACCGGTGGTGAGGCCGAGGAAATTATAAATCTGGCCCATCCACTCGGAGTCGCGCTTGGCGAGGTAGTCGTTGACGGTGACGACATGCACGCCGCGCCCGGAGATGGCGTTGAGATAGACCGCCAGCGTCGCCACCAGGGTCTTGCCTTCGCCGGTCTTCATCTCGGCGATCTTGCCTTCGTGCAGGATCATGCCGCCGATCAACTGGACGTCGAAATGGCGCTGGCCGATCACGCGGCGCGCGGCCTCGCGCACGGTGGCGAAGGCCGGAACCAGGATATCGTCGAGCGAGGCGCCTTCGGCGACCCGTTTCTTGAACTCGGCGGTGCGGGCCTGGAGCGCCTCGTCGGACAGCGCCTTGAGTTCGGGCTCCAAGGCGTTGATGGCGGCGACCCGCGGCTGATAGCTGCGGATCCGCCGTTCATTGGCGGAGCCAAACAGCTTGCGGGCAACGGCGCCGATCATCGGGTGAGCTCCTTATTGATGCAGGACGCTTCTATAACGCCGCCGCGGCCGGTAGTTGCTTCCGGCAATCCGGAAATACAGCACTTTTCGGGCAATATCGACGCGATTAGCGGTTTTTGCTTAGCGCCAGCGAGAGATAGGAGGGGGTCGGTTTATTGTCAATTGGCGGGTTGCCGCGGCAATTCAAGGGGTTAGGTCACGAGGACGTTAAGAATTGTCAATGAAACCGCCATTGCAAAGCC
>JAXDOD010000015.1:0-23016 GCA_034669045.1 Alphaproteobacteria bacterium | reverse complement strand
AACGTGAAGGCCGGCCTGACGGTGACGCCGCTCGACCTCGCCAAAGCCGAGCAGGTGCGCGCCAAGCTGTTCCTCAAGTTCGCCGACCTGTTCGGGCGTTACGACCTGCTGCTCACGCCCGCCTCGCCGGTGAAGCAATACCCGGTCGACCAAAACTTCCCGACCGAGATCAACGGCAAGACGCTCGCCAACTATACCGACTGGATCGCCGGCTCGTTCCTCATCACGCTGATGAGCCTGCCCGGCGGCAGCGTGCCCGCCGGTAAGACCAGCGACGGCCTCCCGGTCGGCCTGCAGATCGTCGGCGCCCGCTTCGAGGAGCCGCGCATTCTCTCGCTCGCCAAGATCATCCAGCGCATGCACCCGATCGGCTGGCCGCCGATCATGTGAGGCGCTCGCGCTTGAAGTGAAACCGGCACGCCAAGAATGAGACGCAACGCACGGAAGTTAAAAGACTTTTCCCCGAGACCGGGGCGCGATGGAGGGGTGGCTGGCTATTCCGCCAAATGGTCGGGGCAGCAGGATTCGAACCTGCGACCTTCTGGTCCCAAACCAGACGCGCTACCAGACTGCGCTATGCCCCGAGGCGCCACGGCGCCGCGCGGGCCCTCGATACACGCTTCGCTTTAGGCCAGCAAGGCGCGCCCTGCAGCGCACCAGGGCTCGCGCCCGGCGGACGGAGGTCCCGCGCAACGGCCCGGCCACCACCAGTCCGGCCGATGAGTAGGGCTAGTGCGAGGAGGGGCCGAGCGAGCCGCCTTCGGGGCGGACTTCGGCCGCCATCAGGCCTTTCGGGCCGGGTCCAAAGCGCACGAGGACGAACTGGCCGGGCCGCAACTCGGCAAGCCCATACCGGCGCAAGGTTTCCATGTGCACGAAGATGTCGGGGGTCCCCTCCCCGCGGGTCAGGAAGCCGAAGCCGCGCAACCGATTGAACCATTTGACCTGCGCCCGCTCGAGCCCGCTGGTCGGCGTCACGGTCGTGTGGGTGCGCGGCGGCGGCATCTGAGCCGGATGCACCGCCGTCGAGTCATCCATGGAGAGGACGCGGAACGCCTGCAAGCCGCGCGGGCGCTGCAACACCTCGACGACGACGCGCGCGCCCTCGTGGGCGACCTGGAAACCGTCGCGGCGCAGACAGGTCACATGCAGGAGAATGTCGGGCAGACCGTTATCGGGAACGATGAAGCCGTAACCCTTGGAGACGTCGAACCATTTGATGGCGCCGGTGAGCTCGATGACGCTCGCGGTCTCGTCGCCGAGATCGCCGACCGCCTCTCGGTCAGGTCCGATACCGCCGCCAGGTCCCTTTGGTCCAATACCGTCCGACGCCGCCATGACCGCCGCACGCTGCCCGCTTGCCTCGGCGCCTGTGACGGCGCCCCCCGAATCTTCAATATCGAGGATAGCACCGGCTTGCCGCGTGGGAAGCAGGAAATGCGATCCTGTGTAAGACTCAGATTCCGCCTGTGAACAACATTTCGGATTCGAGACTCAATGGGCGATCAGCGGGGCGAGCACCGAACCGATATCGTCGTGCACCACCAGGTCGGCGATATCGTCGAAATCGGTCGCTTCCCGATTGATGATCACGAGGCGCGCGCCGTTGCGCTTGGCCATCAGCGGAAATCCGGCCGCGGGCCAGACCACCAGGGACGAGCCGACCGCGAGGAAGAGGTCGCAGGCGCGCGTGAGTTCCTCGGCGCGCCGCATGGCGCGCTCCGGCATCGCCTGCCCGAAGGAGACGGTCGCGGTCTTGACGGGGCCGCCGCAGTGGCAATCGGGCGCGCGGCCACCGGACGACACGAACTTCTCCTTCACCCACGACAACTCGTAGCGCACCCCGCAATCGAGGCACAAAGCATAGCTGTTGTTGCCGTGCAGCTCGATCACGCAGTCGGGCGGAATCCCCGAATCCTGGTGCAGATTGTCGATGTTCTGCGTCACCACGCCGGGCGATTTGCCGATCCGATGCAGGCTTGCGAGTGCCAGATGTCCGCGCCCCGGCCGCGCCGCCGCGAACTGCGCCTCCATGGCGAAGCGGCGCCGCCAGGCCTCGTTGCGCATGTCCTGGCTGCTGCGGAATTCGTCGAAGGGAACCGGCCGGTTCTTGCTCCAGAGCCCGCCCGGCGAGCGGAAGTCCGGGATGCCGCACTCGGTCGAGATCCCGGCCCCGGTAAAAGGCACGACCACCTTGGCGGCCGCGACCAGGTCGCGCAGCCGCGCGATCCCTGTCTCGAGGTTTGGCGCGATCATATAGTGTATTCCGAATGCGGGCCGGAACGGCCGCACCAGCGGGAGGTGTCCATGCGCTATCTCCATACCATGCTGCGCGTCCGCGATCTCGATGCCGCGCTCGACTTCTATTGCAACAAGCTCGGCCTCAAGGAGGTCCGCCGCCGCGTCGACGACAAGAACCGCTACACCAACGTCTTCCTGGCCGGACCGGACGACGAACCGCTCGTTACGGAGAGCAAGCGCGCCGGCCGCGACGCGCCGCTGGTCGAGCTCACCTACAACTGGGACAGCGAAGACTACGGCGAGGCGCGCTATTTCGGCCACCTCGCCTATGAAGTCGACGACATCTACGATTTGTGCGAGCGACTGATGAAGGCCGGCGTCACCATCAACCGCCCGCCGCGCGACGGCAGCATGGCCTTCGTGCGCTCGCCGGACCGGCATTCGATCGAGCTGCTGCAGAAGGGTCCGCCGCTGCCGAAACAGGAGCCTTGGGCCTCGATGCCCAATAGCGGGACGTGGTAGGCCGGAACGCGCGCCCTTAGGCGAAGCGCACCGCGTAGATCGGCGGCAGATGCGCGCCGACGAGCTGCCAGCGCTCGCCCCCGTTCTCGCTCACCCAGAGCGCGCCGGTGGTGGAGCCCATGACAAGGCGGGTGCCGCTCTCGTCGACGTCGAGCCCGTGCCGATAGACGAGATCATAGGCATCGCGCTGCGGCAGTCCCTCGCGCAGGCTCTCCCAGGTCTTGCCGCCGTCGCGCGTGCGGGTGACGGCGAGCGCGCCGTCGCGCGGCACGCGGATCTCGTCCTTGATCGCGGGCACGAACCAGGCGGTCTGCGCGTCCTTCGGATGCGCCGCCACCGCGAAGCCGAAATCGTCGCCCGGCGGCTTGAGCTGCACCCAATGCGCGCCCGCGTCGGTCGAGCGGAAGATGCCGTTGTGGTGCTGCATCCACATCACGTCGGGCTCGACCGCACAGCGCGCGACACGATGCGGATCCTGCGCTTCGCGCGTGCCCTGCAGTTCGGGCGGCATGTAGGTGGCGATGAGCCCGTCGCCGCGCAGCGTCCAGGCTGCACCGTCGTTGTCGGTGTCCCACACGCCGCCGCACGAAATGGCGACGAAGACGTGCCGGGGCCGGCGCGGGTCGGGCGATACCGTGTGCATCGCGGAGGCCTCGTTGCCGCCGCCGAACCATTTCTCCCGTTCCGGCACGTCCCAGAGCGGGCGCACGAGCTGCCAGCTTTGGCCGCGGTCGTCGGAGCGAAAAATGCCGGCCGGCACCGCTCCGATCCACAAGCGTCCGGGCTGGCCCACCCCGCCGGGCTCGATGGTGAAGATCTGGATGAGCGACGGCGCGCCCGGCGTGTCGCTCGGAAACGCGGGCACCGCGACTTCCGGCCAGGTGCGGCCGCCATCGTCGGAGCGGTGCAGCTTCGGCCCGAAATGCCCGTGCTTGAGCGCGGCATAGAGCGTGCCGTCGCGGGCGTCGGCCAGCGCGGCGGTGACCGGAGCACCGGCAAAGGCGGTGTCCGCGACCGTCCAGCCCTGGGCTCCGCGCATGAGCGTGACCAGGCCTTTGCGCGTGGACACCAGGATGCGTTCGCTCATGATCAACCTCCTGACAATGCCTGCATCACGTAAAGCGTCGCATCCGGCCGGATCGGATGGCCGAGAGCCACGTCATGCGCGAGCCGGCGGCCGTCGGCGAAGATGCAGACGTGCTTGCGCATGCAGCCCTGATCGTCCAGGACGTAGCTGCGCACGTGCGGCTGCCCGGCGAACAGATCCGTCAGCGCTTCGCCGACCGTCGCGCCGGTCACGTGAAACGGCGCGTCGGGGACGAGTTCCCGCAACCAGCTCGTGAAGTGCACCTGCGCCATCGCCGTGATCTTTCGGTCTGCGTCGTCGGCCGTGACGCGCTCGCTCCGGGTCCCCTCCCCGGCCGCTCGCACGAGCTCGCGGGCGGCGGGAGCGGCGAGAGCCTGCTCACCTTGCAACGTCAGTGTCCTCCGAGCGCCGCGGCGATGGCGGCGAGCGCGGCGTCGGCCTTGGAGCCGTCCGGGCCGCCGGCCTGCGCCATGTCGGGCTTTCCGCCGCCGCCCTTGCCGCCCAGCGCCTCGGAAGCCTTGCGCACCAGGTCGACGGCCGAGAACCGTGCCACCAGATCGGGCGTCACGCCGACCACGATGCTGGCCTTGCCATCCGCCGTGGTGGCGACCAGGGCGACGATGCCGGACCCGAGCTGCTTCTTGCCCTCGTCGGCGAGGCTCTTCAGATCCTTGATGTCGATGCCGGAGACCACGCGCGCCATCAGCTTGACGTCGCTGATGGTGCGCACGCCATCGGCGCCGTCGCTCCTCGCGCCGCCGCCCATGGCGAGCTTTTTGCGGGCGTCCGACAGCTCGCGTTCCAGCCGCCTGCGCTCATCCATCACATGAACGAGCCGCGCCGGTAGCTCTTCAAGCGAAACCTTAAGCTCCGCCGACGCCGCCTTTGCCAACTGCCCCAAGTGCTGGGCCGCCTTGCGCGCCGTGGTGCCGGTGAGCGCCTCGATCCGGCGCACGCCGGCCGCGACGCCGCTGTCGGTCAGTCCCGAAATCAGGCCGATATCGCCGGTGCGCCGGACATGCGTGCCGCCGCACAGCTCGATCGACCAGCCCAGGGCATTGCCGCCGGTGCCCGCGGGGTTCTGGCCCATGGCGACGACGCGCACCTCGTCGGAATATTTCTCGCCGAACAGCGCGCGCGCGCCGCAAGCCCGCGCGTCGTCGAGCGCCATCAGGCGCGTGGTCACCGGCGTGTTCTGCAGCACGACGTCGTTGGCGATGTCCTCGACCCGCTCGATCTCCTCGGCCGTCATGGGCTTGGGATGGGAGAAATCGAAGCGCAGCCGGTCGGGCGCCACCAGCGAGCCCTTCTGCGCCACGTGCTCGCCGAGCACCTGGCGCAAGGCCTCGTGCAGGAGATGGGTGGCGGAATGGTTCTGGCGGATGGCGCTGCGTCGCGCATGATCGACCTCGAGCGACAGCGCCGCGCCGACATCGAGGGCGCCCTCCTCGACCGTGACGGAATGCACGAACAGGTCGCCGACCTTCTTCTGGGTGTCGGTGACGCGCAGCCGCAGACCGTCCGCCGTCATGGCACCGGTATCGCCGATCTGCCCGCCCGACTCGCCGTAGAACGGAGTCTGATTGAGCACCACGGCGCCGCTCTCGCCCCGCTTGAGCGATGCCACCTCCTGGCCGCCCTTCACCAGCGCCGCCACCACGCCTTCGGCGGTTTCGGTCTCGTAGCCGAGGAACTCGGTTGCGCCGACCCTTTCGCGCAGACCGAACCAGATCGTTTCGGTCGCGGCCTCGCCCGATCCCGTCCAGGAGGCACGCGCCTTTTCGCGCTGGCGCTCCATCGCGGCGTCGAAGGCCCCGATATCGACGGAAATGCCGCGCGGGCGCAGCGCATCCTGGGTGAGGTCGAGCGGAAAGCCATAGGTGTCATAGAGCGTGAAGGCGGTCTCGCCCTTGAGCTTGTGGCCAGTCTCGAGCCCGCGCGTCTCCTCATCGAGAATCGCAAGGCCGCGCTCCAAGGTCTTGCGAAAGCGTGTTTCTTCGAGTTTCAGCGTCTCGGTGATCAGGGTCTCGGCGCGCACCAGCTCCGGATAGGCCTGGCCCATTTCGCGCGTGAGCGTGGGCACCAGCCGCCACATCAGCGGATCCCTGGCGCCGATGAGCTGCGCGTGCCGCATGGCGCGGCGCATGATGCGACGGACCACGTAACCGCGGCCTTCGTTCGAGGGCAGGACGCCGTCGGCGATCAGGAACGACGACGCGCGCAGGTGGTCGGCGATGACGCGGTGCGAGGCGGCCTGCGGCCCCTCCGGCTCGACCCCGGTGAGGTCGGCGACCTGGGAGATGAGGGCGCCGAATAGGTCGATCTTGTAGTTGTCGTGCGTGCCCTGCAGCACCGCGGCGATGCGCTCGAGCCCCATGCCGGTGTCGATCGAGGGCTTCGGCAGGTCGACGCGCTTGCCGCCCGCGAGCTGCTCGAACTGCATGAAGACGAGGTTCCAGATCTCGATGAAACGGTCGCCTTCGGCGTCCGGCGAGCCGGGCGGGCCGCCGGGGATGTGCTCGCCATGGTCGTAGAAGATTTCCGAGCACGGGCCGCAGGGACCGAGCTCGCCCATCTGCCAAAAGTTGTCGGCGCCGGCGATGCGGATGATCCTGCTCTCCGGCAGGCCGGCGATCTTCTTCCACAGCCCGAACGCCTGCTCGTCGTCCACATAGACGGTCACCAGCAGGCGATCCTTCGGCAGCCCGAACTCCTTGGTCACGAGATTCCAGGCCAGCTCGATCGCGCGCTCCTTGAAATAGTCGCCGAACGAGAAGTTGCCGAGCATCTCGAAGAAGGTGTGGTGGCGCGCCGTGTAGCCGACATTGTCGAGGTCGTTGTGCTTGCCGCCGGCGCGCACGCATTTCTGCGCCGTGACCGCGCGCATATAGGGACGCTTCTCGAAGCCGGTGAAGACGTTCTTGAACTGCACCATGCCGGCATTGGTGAACATCAGCGTCGGGTCGTTGCGCGGCACCAGCGGCGACGACGGCACCTGTTCGTGGCCGTTCTTCGCAAAATAGTCGAGGAAGGCCTGCCTGATCTCGTTGACGCCGCTCATTATCGGTCCGTTGCTGCGCTCGATAGGGTCGTTGAGGCGCCGGTTGCGCCGCCGCGGGTCCGCCTAAGCGCCCGAACGGCTTGAGGTTTCTCAAGCCCGTGCTTTTAACGGCGGCCCCCTGCCCTGTCCAGGAACGGTTCCGTCCGCGGCGCGTCGGATATAGGCCCGCGCAGCCGCGGGCGCGACTCGACGGTACGATGCCGCCGCGGCGGCCCACATCGCGCCGCGGTCCCGGCCAGGGCCGCGGCTCCGGCCCGCACCGGCCAGGCTCCAACGCGAATGGCCGGGACAAGCCCGGCCATGACGTCGTCGATCGGCGGTGAGCGAGCGCCCGGGCGCGCTTACTCGTCGTCCTCGTCCTCGCCGCCTGGGCCACCTTCGCCGGTCAGGATCTTCTCGGCGATGAGGCCCGAGTTCTGGCGCACCGCCGCCTCGATCTTGGCGGCGATGTCGGGGTTCTGCTTGAGGAAGGTCTTGGCGTTCTCGCGGCCCTGGCCGATGCGCTGGCTGTCATAGGAGAACCAGGCACCCGACTTCTCCACCACGCCGGCCTTGACGCCGAGGTCGACGAGCTCGCCGACCTTGGACACGCCCTCGCCGTACATGATGTCGAACTCGACGCTCTTGAACGGGGGCGCGAGCTTGTTCTTGACCACCTTGACGCGGGTCTGGTTGCCGACCACCTCGTCGCGGTCCTTGATGGCGCCGATCCGGCGGATGTCGAGGCGCACCGAGGCATAGAACTTGAGCGCGTTGCCGCCGGTGGTGGTTTCCGGCGAGCCGTACATCACCCCGATCTTCATGCGGATCTGGTTGATGAAGATCACCATGGTGTTGGACTTGTTGATCGAGGCGGTGAGCTTGCGCAGCGCCTGGCTCATCAGCCGCGCCTGCAGGCCGGGCATCTGGTCGCCCATCTCGCCTTCGAGTTCGGCGCGCGGCACCAGCGCCGCGACCGAATCGATGACGAGGACGTCGACGGCGCCGGAGCGCACCAGCGTGTCGGCGATTTCGAGCGCCTGCTCGCCGGTGTCGGGCTGCGAGATCAGGAGCTCGTCCACGTTGATGCCGAGCTTGCGGGCATAGATCGGGTCGAGCGCGTGCTCGGCGTCTATGAAGGCGCAGATGCCGCCCTTCTTCTGCGCTTCCGCCACCGTGTGCAGCGCCAGCGTGGTCTTGCCGGACGATTCCGGCCCGTAGATCTCGACCACCCGCCCGCGCGGCAGCCCGCCGACGCCGAGCGCGATGTCGAGGCCGAGCGAGCCGGTGGAGACGGTGTCCACGTCCATCGACTTGTCGTTCTTGCCAAGCCGCATGATCGAGCCCTTGCCGAAACTGCGCTCGATCTGCGAGAGCGCGGCATCAAGGGCTTTGGTTTTGTCCATGGAGGACCCTTCGACGAGACGTAGCGCGGCGCTGGCCATAGCTCCCACTCCTTATGACGAGGATTCGGTGGACCGACAACGCGGGCTTGCCCAGGGCTCGCCCCGCCGCCGGTCCGGCATGGAGCCAACGTACATGATTTGTTCTCAGTTCGCAATATGTTCTTTGAAAAGGCGCAGCGGCTCGGACTCCAAAGTCACGCCTAATTATTCATTTGACTAAATTTATTTAGAGGACTAAATTTATCCCATAGGCTAATGGAGGCTCAGGATGGACCCTACGCGCATCGAAAACCCGTTTCGACCGGGTGCGGGCCATATGCCGCCGTATCTCGCCGGCAGGACCGCCGAACAGGACGAAATGAAACATCTACTGAAGCAAAAAGTGGTGCTTTCGAACCTCGTCCTGACGGGGTTACGTGGTGTCGGAAAGACCGTCTTGCTGGAAACTTTTAAGCCGCTTGCACAAGCGGAGGGTTGGCTTTGGTGCGGCACCGATCTTTCGGAGTCTGCGAGCGTCACCGAACACACGATGGCAACCAGAATTCTGGCGGACGTTGCGCTCGTCACGTCGGCGCTCGTCGTTCGCGAGATGAAGCAGCTCGAAATGGGGTTTACTCGCAAGGAGCGGGTAATCCATGAGCCCCTTAGTTTTGAGATATTGGCTGAGCGCTACAACAGGGTGCCGGGCCTTCCGGCCGACAAACTGAAGTCAGTTCTTGAGTTCGTCTGGAGTGTGATGCCACAGGCGGCGATTTCCGGAATCATCTTCGCGTATGATGAAGCCCAGACGCTCGCCGATCATTCCGAGGATAAGCAATTTCCTCTCTCGCTTTTGTTGGACGTGTTTCAGTCGCTTCAGCGAAAGAACGTTCCCTACATGCTTATCCTCACGGGCCTTCCCACTTTAACAACGAAGCTAGTCGAGGCTCGCACCTACTCCGAGCGGATGTTCCATACGTTGTTTCTTAAGCGCCTTGAACATCCGGATGCTCGTGAAGCCATTAGATATCCCGTGGCCGATGGTAAGTGTCCGATCACGTTTTCCGATCAGACAGTCAACGCAATCATCGAGCGGACGGCAGGCTACCCGTATTTCATTCAGTTTTTCTGCCGTGAGGTGTTTGATGTCTGGATTTCAAAAATCCGAAGGGGCGAGGTGCCTAGCGTTCCGATTCCGGACATAACGCGCAAGCTGGATGCCGATTTCTTTCATGGACGTTGGGCTCGCGCGACTGATCGTCAACGCGAGTTGATGCAGGTTGTCTCAGGGCTTCCCAATGCCGATCAAGAGTTCACAGTGCAGGAGGTTGTCGCATCCTCTAACGACAATTCGCGGAAGCCATTCACTTCGAGCCATGTGAATCAAATGCTTTCGACGCTCGCTGAGGTTGGGCTTGTTTACAAGAATCGACACGGAAAGTATTCTTTGGCCGTGCCTCTGCTTGGCGAGTTTATTCAGCGCCAGAAGTCTAGCGGAGCCCTGCTTCGGGCCCTCGAATGATGAGGCCACTGAGGTGCTGGCCCCGCCCTGTTGACCCTCGGTGGCCGGAGTGGCCCGCTATGAATTCTACCAGTGGCCCTTTTCGATTTTCGGGGCGGTGCGCTTGCGCTGGGGCCCGGTCAAAAACCGCACCGTGCCGACGTGACGACCGTCCGCGCTGGTAATATCGAACGCCCATCGTTCCATGTAGCGTCCCGGGCCATAGTGGGCATGCTCGGCCAGCATTTCGCGGGCCACCCCCGAGGCGTGACGTTTTGCTTCGGCATCGTTCCGAAACACATCCCCCTCGGGGTCTGCAACCAGCTTCCTTTTACGGACAATGTTGAAGAAATAACGCGGCATGGGGGAGTAAACGCCAGCGGCGCCTATTCTTCTTTCTTGGGCGGCGGCGGCGGCTGTTGTTGCTGCTGCTGTTGCTGCAGGTGCATGAGCTGCATGTCCTGCTGCTGAGGCAGAGGCAGGATGCGCTCCCTGGGAGTGGGCGTCTCGTAAACGATATCGTTGGTGAGGTTCTTCTCCGCCTGCCGTTCGAGCAACAACCACGACTGCGCCATGGCGATCAGGTGGAGGCGGTGTTGGACATCGGAGGTTTCTTCCGCAATCCGCAGGCACCTGTTGGCGTGCTGCCGATAGTCCATCGACGACATCCTGGGGCCTCCTTGGCGCGACTCCTACAACTCCCAGTCCGCAGTCGGGTTCCGTAAAAAAAAGAACGGCCGCTGTCAATTTCCGGGACCGTACGCGCGGCCGGACTCAAAACTGCCCCGGTCCACCGTCCGCTCGTCCCCGCGCCAGCGGGGATCCAGCGCAAAAATCAAGGCATCGGAGCAAGCGATTCCTGGATTCGCCGCTGGCGCGGGAATGAGCGGATGCGGTTGCGGATCGACAAGTTTGCCGGGCCGGGCGCCGGCCGTTCAATTCAGACTCTCTTGCGCCACCGGGCGGGCCGCCAACTCGGCCGCGCGCTGGGGCGCCAAGCCGCACGGCAGCGCGCGAATGAAACGGGCGGGCCTGAGCGGTCTCCCGGCTCATGACCGGATGCCGAGCCTCTCGGCGTCCGCCTGTTTCAAAGTAATTTTGGCGTTTGTACGATCGCGGACAGACCAGGCGCTGCCGGTTCTGCTAACCTTCTTTCATCATTGCACCCGTTATACAGGCGTCGGTGACAGAGAGACCGATCGCGTCCCGCCTGTAGCAGGGAGTCCGTCATGCGAGTCCAGGTTCATTCCAAACCCGCGCCCAGCCCGCAGCCGCCGCCCTGCCCGCAATGCGGCTCCAAGATGCGCCTCACCGGCGTTGATCCCAGCGCCTCCAAATATACCAACCTCGATCAATGGTCGTATCGGTGCGACCCTTGCGGGCAGAGCATGAGCTGCTACGTGGCGCGCGCGAACGAGGAATGAAAAAGGTCTCCGAGTATTTGGCGCACGCGCAGGAATGCCTCGATCTCGCCAGCCGCGCCCGCTCCCCGGACGAACGCGACATGATTCTCAAGATGGCCAAGACCTGGACATCGCTCGCCGAAACACGCAAACGCCAGATCGAAAGCGACGGCCTCGCGGACCCGGATAATTAGGCCGCCGTCGGCTGGTTGGTGATGCGCCTGAAAAAATTGCCCCGCCCGAAGGCGGGGCCAGTTTGCTGCCATGGGAGGCATCACGAGAAGCGTTCTCGTTTATGGCAATTTAATAGGAAACGACATGACGCGCCCTGACGCAGAACGTCGCGCGGCTGACGCAGAATGCCGCAGTTGGGCATGGCCGCAGTTCGGCGCTCTCGCGCCCGGCGCAGGGCGGGCGCTGGGTCGCACCGGACCTTGGCGCCGCGGTCCGAGCGGTACCCGAAAAAAAGAAAGCCCCGCAGAGCGGGGCCAAGTCCTTAGGGAGGAAGCCCCGACTCGGGGCTGAACTCATATTAGCAGAACGCAGGATAACTTCAACGGCCGGTTGCGTTTCGCCGGAGCCTGCGACTTTCCGGCAACAGCCGCTGTAACCCGCTGTGTGAGCTTAGATATTTTTGGACCCTGCGGGCGCCCCTCAAGGTCGGATAGGATTGGCGCCGCAGCGGAGTTTCACTTTGCAACCCATCACCCTGATCACCGGCGCCTCGTCCGGCATCGGCGCCGCTTTCGCCCGCGTCTTCGCCGCCCATGGCCATGACCTCGTGCTGGTGGCGCGCCGCGAAAGCGCGCTGTCGGCCGTGGCGGAGGACATCGCCGCGACCGGCCGGCCGCGCCCGCAGGTGCTTGCGGCCGATCTCGCGGCACCCGAGGGCGCGGACCGCCTCGCCGCGGCTTTGGCGGCGCACGGGCTCGAGCCTGCGGTGGTGGTCAACAATGCGGGTTTCGGCCTGCGCGGCGCGGCGGCGGACCTCGACCGCGCCGAACAACTCGCCATGATCGATCTCAATGTGCGCGCGCTCACCGACCTGTCGCTGCGTTTCATCCCCGGTCTCAAGCGCCACCGCGGCGGCATCATCAACGTGGCCTCGCTCGCGGGTTTCTTCCCGGGTCCCGGCATGGCGGTGTATTTCGCCAGCAAGGCCTATGTGCTCTCGTTCAGCGAAGCGCTGCACCGCGAGCTCAAGCCGCAGGGCGTGCGGGTCACGGTGGTCTGCCCGGGGCCGGTCCCGACCGAATTCCAGGCGCGCGCCGGAATTTCCGAAGCCTTGCCGCCGGTGCTGACGCTCTCGTCCGAGCGGGTGGCGCGCCAAGCCTATGAAGGCTTCATGAGCGGGCGGCGCCTGATCGTGCCGGGCCTCTCCAACAAGGTGGCATGCGTGCTGCCGCGGCTGCTGCCGCGCGCGCTGGTGGTTCGCTTGCTCGACGCCTACCAGATGAAAGCCGCAGCCGCCGTGCCGCGAACGGACGGCTAACCTTAATGGCGGTTAGCGCGGCTGCGGAGGCGGCATTGAGGCTGCCGCAAGCCGCAAAGGAGAAAATCGCAGGGTCGGTTCAGTGGTTAGGGACCGATATCGTCAAAAAGTCCCGGCCGCGAAGTGGCTGTCCGGCCGGGACTTTTGATGCCGTCACGCGGACCGATCGGTCACGCGGATCGACGCGTCACGCGGATGATGTCCTCACGCGGACACGAGCTTCATCTGCCTGAGCACCGCGCGGCCGAGGAGACCATAGGGGTTCCCCATGGTCTCCTGGATCTCGAAATGGTTGTAGCCCTCGCCGACGATCAGCTCGACCGGCTTGCCCGCGGCCTTCACGGCAGCCGCGAAGTCGCGCGCCTGGCGCTGGAATTCGGGCGTCTCCTGGGTGCCGTAGGCGACCACGATCGGGCAGTGGAGCCGGTCGAGGTGGCGCAGCGCGCTGAGCTCCTGCTCGATCTCGTCGGTGAAATTCACGTAGCGCGAGCGCTTCGACAGCCGCACCGGCTTGAGGTCGTACATCCCCGACGCCAGCATCGCGCTCCTCACCACGTCCTTCGGCAAGCCGAAATCCTTCTGCCAGTCGGTGGTGACGACGCAGCCGGAGAGATGCCCGCCGGAGGAATGGCCGGCGACATGGAGGCGGTTCGGGTCGCCGCCGAACTGCTGCGCGTTCTTGTAGACCCAGGCCACCGCGCTGCGGACCTGCTTCACCATCGTCATCAGGTCGCCGCCGACGTCGTCGATATTGTTGAAGTCGACGATCACGCTGTGCGCGCCGGCATCGACCAGCATTTCCGCGAGGAAGGCGAAGTTCTCCGAGCGCCCGTTCCGCCAGGCGCCGCCGTGGATGTAGACATTGATCGGCGCGTTCGCCGGGTTGCCCTTGGCGCGGAACACGTCGACGCCTTCGATCTCGCTCGCGCCGTACTGGAAGCGCTGCGGGGCGCCGAGGATAGCGCGGGCGCGCGCGTTGCCGGCGGCCCGGCGCGCCTGCACCAGCGGCTGGTTCGGCGCATAGACCGCCTGGTCGTAGGCGTTGTCGAGCTCGGTCTGGTCCATGTCGAGCCAGACCGCGGGGCCCTTGGCGGCCTTGCGTTCACCGCTGCGGACGGCGCTGTCGGTCATTGCCACGGCTTGTTCTCCCGATCGTTTGTCGCTGGCGCCTTGTAGCACAGGCCGGCGGCCGGTTCCGGTGGTCGCGATGTCATGGCCGCCCGGCTGGGACCGAGGAGGAATGATGGTGCGCGAGGAACCAGTCAGCCCCGCGCTTGACGACCAGGAAGCTGAAGCGCGCCGGGCTTCTGAACGTGTAGAAGCCGAGGCCGAGGACGGTCGTGTCATCGATCACCACCATCCGGCGCTCCTTGATGGTGACCTTGTTGCCGCTGTTGGGAAGGCCGCGGAAATAACGGCGGATCGCGTCGCTCCCGACATTGATCTGCGGCTCCGAGGTGCCCTGCAGGATGCCGTCCGGCGCATAGACCTTGAGCAGCGCTTCGACGTCGTTGGAGCTGTAGGCCGCGACCCAGCGGTCGATGGTGGCCGCCGCGTCCTCGGCGGGGCCGGCGAAGGTCTTGACCGGCGTCAGAGTCATGACCGCGACAATAATCCATGGAACCAGGCGCTGCATCGTACCCTTCCCGTTTCGGCAGTTGAATGCGACTTGCGCCGCAACATCGCCCAGCATGGCACACGCCGGCCGTGACAGGCCAGCGGCACCGACGCTATGCTGGCGCCTGCGTCTCGGAACAAGGCTGCCGGGGGGATGCCATGGAGTTCGGCTACTTCACGTTGAGCGACAATCACTACGACAACAACCCGCGCGGGGCGAACGAGTTCGTCGCCGACATCACCGCGGAGGCGCTCTACGCCGACACGCTCGGCATGCATTCGGCCTGGATCGGGGAGCACCATTTCAACTCGCTGGGCGTGCTGTCGTGCCCCGACCTCGTGCTCGCCTATGTGGCGGCCAATACCCGGCACATCCGGCTGGCGCCGGCGGTCACGGTGCTGCCGCTGCACCATCCGATCCGCGTCGCCGAGCAATGGGCGACGCTCGATCTCCTGAGCAACGGCCGCGTCGATTTCGCCGCCGGCCGCGGCTACGACCAGCGCGAATACCTGCCGTTCCACGTGTCGTTCGCGGACAACCAGGGCATCTTCGAGGAGGGCCTCGAGGTCGTGCGCAAGCTCTGGGCGGCGGACGGCCGCATGTCGCATCACGGCACGCACTACTCATTCGACGACGTGCGGATCACGCCCAAGCCGGTGCAGCGGCCGATCCCGACCTACGTGGCCTCGTTCTCGAGGATTTCGATCGAGCTCGCCGCGCGGCTCGGCTGCGGCTTGGTGGTGGCGCCGTTCGCCGCCGCCATGAGCTTCGGCGGCCTGAAGCAGGTGGCGGATCTCTACAACGAGACCTGCATCAAGTACGGCAACAAGCCGGGCCGGCTGATGTGCAGCTACTTCACGCATTTTGCCGATACCAAGGAGCAGGAGATGGCGCAGCGCGCGCGCCAGATCCGCTACTACAAGGAGTGCGTGATCCCGGCCTTCCCGGGCGATCCCGCGACCGCCCCGCCGAGCTACCGCTACTTCATCCAGATCGTCGAGCGCCTGCATAAGATCAAGGCCGAGGACCTGACCGAGAACTCGGTGCTGCTCGGCTCGCCGGCGCAGATCGCCGATAAGCTCAAGAAGGTCGAGGCCGCCGGCTTCTCCGAGGTGATCTTGTATTTCAACGTCGGGCTGAAGCCGCACGCGCAGGTCAAGGAGGAGATGGACCGCTTCATGCGCGAAGTGGCGCCCGCGTTCGAGGGCGCCCACAAGCAGCGGGCGGCGTGATCGCTATATGACGCAGTTCTTTCCGTTGTCGTCATTCCGGGGCGCCGCAAAGCGGCGAGCCCGGAATCCATTCGCGGCAGCGGTGGTTATGGATTCCGGGCTCTCTCGCTGCGCTCGGGCCCCGGAATGACGGACACAACAACCACAGGAGCAAACCATGCGTGACAAGCCGTGCCTGACATCCGACGACCTCCACAAGGCGATGGCCGCCTGCAAGGCGGAAGCCGAAAAGAACAAATGGAACGTGGCGATCGCGATCGTCGATGACGGCGGCTATCTGCTCGCCTTCGAGCGCATGGACGGCGTCGCGTCGATCTCGGCGGAGGTCGCCGTCGGCAAGGCGCGCACCTCGGCGGTGACGCGGCGGCCGAGCAAGATGTTCGAGGACCGCGTCAAGGAGCGGCCCGCGTTCGTGAGCTTCCCGGCCGGAGTCCTGATCCAGGGCGGCCTTCCCATCCTGGTGCGCAACGACTGCGTCGGCGCCATCGGCGTCTCCGGCGTGGCGTCGTCCGAGGACGAGCAGATCGCCAAGGCCGGCGTCATCGCCATCGGGTAACGCGGCTCACGCCGCCGTCGTCAGCTTCATCATCTCCAGCGCGGCGCGACCCATGAAGCCGTAAGGATTGCCCAGCGTCTCCTGCGTCTCGAAATGGTTGTAGCCCTTGCCGACCAGGAGCTGCACGGGCTTGCCCGCCGCTTTCAGCGCCGCGTGGAAGTCGCGCGTCTGGCGCTGGAACTCGGGCGTCTCGAGCGTGCCATGGGTGAGCACGAGCGGCGTGTGGATCTTGTCGAGGTGGCGTTGCGCCGAGAGCGCCTGCTCCATCTCGTCGGTGAACTTGACGTAGGCGGCGCGCTTTGAGAGCCGCACCGCCTTGAGGTCGTACATGCCGCTGCCGAGCAGCGCGCCTTTGAGGATGTCGCGCGGCAGGCCCTGCTTCTCCCACTCGGTGATGACGACGCAGCCGCCGAGATGGCCGCCGGACGAGTGGCCGCAGAGATAGATCTGGTTGGGATCGCCGCCGAAGCTCGCGGCGTTGCGGTAGACCCAGCCGACCGCGCGCCGGCACTGCTCGACCATGGGCATGAGATCGCCGTTGATCTCGCGCACGTTGTTGAAGTCGACCGCGATGAAATGGGCGCCGGCCTTGACGTAGGGCTCCGCGATATAGAAGCCGCGCTCGGCGCTTCCGTTCTGCCAGGAGCCGCCGTGGATGAAGATGAGCGTCGGCGCGTTCGGCCGTTTGGTCTTGTAGATGTCGAGCTTCTCGATCTCGCTCGGCCCATAGGCGACGCGCTGCGGCTGGCCGAGGATGGGACGCGCGGTCTCGTCGTTGGCGGCACGGCGGTCGGTGATGTTGGGCTGGTTGTAGGCGTAGACCGACTGGTCGTAGGCGTCGTCGAGTTCCTTCTGGTCGAGCTCGAGCCAGACGTTCGGCCCTTTGACATGAGCCGGGTTCGCCGGGCAGCGCTGCGCCGATGCCGGAGCGGTCGTCAGCGCGACTGTGCCGGCGGCCGCGCCGGCCAGCATCGTGCGGCGCGTGAGCTTGCCTTGCGGCGACGGGTCCTCGTGCATGATTGTCTCCTGACGGTGTTGCTGGATGGGTTCCGGTCCGGCCGACGCCGGCCTCAGGCGGTATTGAGCTTCATCATCTCGAAGGCGGCGCGGCCGAGGACCGCATAGGGATGGCCGATGGTCTCGCCGACCTCGTAATGGTTATAGCCCTTGGCGATGATGTGCTTGACCGGCTTGCCCGCCTTGGTGAGCGCCGCTGCGAAGTCGCGCGCCTGGCGCTGGAACTCGGGCGTCTCCAGGGTGCCGTTGGCGAGCACGAGTGGCGTATGGATCTTGTCGAGGTGGCGCAGGGCGGAGAGCTGCTGCTCCATCTCGTCGGTGAACTTGACGAAGCTCGACCGCTTGGAGAGGCGCACCGGCTTGAGGTCGTACATGCCGCTGCCCATCACCGCGCCCTTGACGATGTCGCGCGGCAGGCCCTGCTTCTCCCATTCGGTGATGACGACGCAGCTATTGAGATGGCTGCCCGACGACCGGCTGATCGTATAGATCTCGTTCGGATTGCCGCCGAAGCTCGCGGCGTTGCGGTAGACCCAGGCGATCGCGCGCCGGCATTGCTCGACCAGGGGAAAGATGTCGCCGTCGGTCTCGCGCACGTTGGTGAAATCGAGCACGACGAAATTGGCGCCGGCCTTTACGAACGGCTCGGCATAGACGGTGAACTGCGACGAGCGTCCGCCCCGCCAGCTCCCGCCGTGGATGAACACCATGACCGGCGCATTGGCGCGCGTGGTCTTGTAGATGTCGAGCTTCTCGATCTCGCTCGGGCCATAGGCGACGCGCTCCGGCTTGGCGAGGATGGACTGCGCGATCTCGTTGTTGAACACGCGCCGTTCGTCGATGGTCTTGGCGTTGAACGCATAGACGTCGTTGTCATAGGCGTCGTCGATGTCCTGCTGGTCCATGTCGAGCCAGACCGCCGGTCCCTTCACGCGCGCCGGCGGCACCGCCGGGCAGCGCTGCGCCGACGCCGGCTCGACTGCGAGCGCGACTGTGCCGGCGGCGGCGGCCACGACCAGCGCGCGCCGCGTGACGTCGGATCGATCGTTCTTGTTCATGAGGTTCTCCGCGGGCGACGTTGATGAGGACAAGGCAGGTGACGACTATAACACCGGCGCGCCGCCTCGCCAGCCGGCAGCAGCGCAAGCAAGCGAACGGCCGTCGCGGCCACACCCGTTCACGGGCTGGCGTGGTTGATGAATTTTTGCGGCGGCGGCTCGCCCCATTGCGAGACCAGCGCCTCCTCGACCGGCAGCAGTTTGGAGCCGTTGGCGAGGTTGAGCCGGTCGCTGTCGGCCCAGTGCTCGTGCACGCGGCCCCACGGATCGGCCCAGTAGTCGTAGACTTGGCTGCCGAGCAGATGACGCCCGAGCCCCCACATGTGCTCGTAGATGCCGAACTGCGCCAGGTAGTCGTGGCCCATGGCGACGTCGTCGATGTCCTCGACCTCGAACGAGATGTGGTTGAGCCCGGTCTTCTCGTTGCGCAGGCAGAACAGCACGTGGTGGTCGACGAAGGCGTCGCCGCGATCGCAGCGGTTGAAGGAGCCGATCAGGTTGTCCTGCTCGCCAGCATAGATGTCGTCCGAGCACACGAAGCCCAGGGTGTCGCGGAACCAGGCCACCGTCTCCTGGAATTTCGGCGTCATCAGCACGCCGTGGCCGATGCGCTTGACGTGCGAGGGCCCGCGCGGGAGCCGCATCAGCTCGCCCGGCCGCGCCAGAGGTTCTTCGCCGGTGTTGAGCTTCTGGCGTGGCTGCGGCCGCAGTTCGGGCAGCGCGGCGATCCCGTGCACGACCTCGATCTGGTAGCCGTTCGGCTCCGTGAGCCGCACGCGCTTGCCGCCGCCCGGCTCGTCGAGGCTCTCGATCCCCGAGGCGCCGGGCGCCCCGGCGATGCGGGCGAGGTCGTCCTCGCTGGCGGCGTCGTAGGCGAAGCCCACGAACTTCGGCTCGCCCTTCTCGGTGACGTGGATGTGGTGCGCCGGGTCGCTGCCGCGCATGTACAGCGCGTTCGGCGTGCGCTCCGACCGCGTCATGCCGAAGCGGGTGAGGAACTCCTCCATCAAATCGAGATCAGGCGCGCGCAGCCGCGCGTAGGCCATGTCGGTCGCTTTGATGCAGGGCATGGGATCACCGGGGTCGCGGAATTTTCGTTGCGCGGAGTGTCGCACAAACCCTGCGGCCCGTCATCACCGCGCCATGCGCGCCCGTGGCGCTGCGCGGTCTCGATCTTCTGGATGCAGTGCCCGGCGAGGTTGCCGACCGCGCTCTTCAATCAGCGACCGCAACACGATCATCCGACACCACGATGTCACCTGGAGGTACAACTGCGAGCTGAGCAGTTTCGTTTTCATCGGCTGCTTCGGTTAGCCCGAGCAACTTTGAGGCGCTGCCGTTATCGGGCATTGTTTCAACCGTCTTTAGAGCGCGGTCCATCGCCTTCGTGCGCCTGTCCAGCTCGTCGACCGAGCCCGCCGCTGTCTTGAGTTGCTTTGCAACCTTGCCGACCGTTTCGTTGTATTTTTTGAACTCCGCCCGAACGGCGCTGAGAATCTTCCAGACCTCTCCCGACTGACGCGCAATCGCCATCGAACGATAGTTCACCTGGAATGCATGCAAAATAGCAGCAAATGTCGTCGGCCCCGCCAGCATGACGTTGCACTCTCGCAGCAGGTAGTCGAACAACCCGGGTTGTCGCAGAACCTCTGCGAACAAGCTCTCCGTGGGCAGAAACAAGATGGCGCGTTCGGCAGTCTGCGGCGGGCTGATGTACTTGCTGCAGATATCCTTGGCGAACAACTTGATCTTGGCCTCAAGCTGTTTGCGAAAGCGCTCCGCCAAGAGAAGGTCGCCCATCTCCTGGGCTGCGATCATGTGCTCATGATCCTCGCGCGGAAATTTAGCGTCTACAGGCAGGAGGATGTCGTCCCCGTCGACCGTCGGCAAACGAATGGCAAAGTCTACACGTCCGCCATTGATCGGCGCGTCCTTGATGTATTGGGTTGGGGATAGGAAGTCCTGGAGCAGCATCTCAAGCTGCACTTCGCCAAATGTGCCGCGAAGCTTTGGATTAGTCAGGACATTCTTCAGATCGCCCACGCTGGCCGAAATGGTGCGCATTTCACCGAACACTTCGTAAGCTTTGTTGAGTTGCTCGATGACTCGGCCGAAATTCTCTGCGAGCCGCGTCTCAAGCGTCGTCTGCAATTTTTCGTCGACCGTGGCGCGCACCTTCTCGAGTTCGGCGGCGTTCTCGCTGCGTAGTTGATCGAGCTTCGCTTCGACTGTCTGCCGAAGCTGTTCCCCGGACTCGCCCTGCTTTTGTGTCAAGAGCTCGATGGCCTGTTTCGTGGACTCAAGCCGCTCCTTTTGATGATTGCTGGTTTCGGTGAGCGTTTCCGACACGCCTTGGCGCATCCGCTGGAAGCTGCCGCTAAGCTCCTCGCGCAGCACGCTGGCGGCCTCCGCATTCACGGTGGCCGACGCATCGAGCTTCTGCTCGATCAGGTGACGCAATGCCTCACGGCCAGCAATGGCGCTCGTTCCCATCTGCTCGATGTCGGTGTTCAGCTTGTCTCCGATGCCGTTGATTCTTTTCTCCGTCGTCTGATTCGCCGCCTCGAGCCTGGTGCCGAATGTATCGACCTGCTTCAGCAGAGATTCCGAAAGCTTGAGGACTGTCTCCAGCGCCGTGCGCTGGTTCTCGGCGAGAATACGCCCGACTTCCTGGCGCGACCGGCTGGCGCTCGACTCGACCGACGAACGAATCGCATCTCCCTCAAATCGGAGAAGGTTTGTCGCTTCGGATGCGCCCAGAGGCACGGTCACGGATGCTTTGCGACCCGCGAAAAACCCAAGGACCGCGAAGACCGCTGCGATGAGCGCGAGCACAAGTGTCGCAATTGGAGCCAACTCAATCATGCGGCTTTCCTCCCGTACCGCATTTGTTCTAAATAGCAGAACTGCAAATGCAACTACTATTTGCTGCTGTGTAACTTACCCGCGAAGCTGCCCCGCACTCACCCCAGATTCAGTTCCTTGAAGAAGTCGTTGCCCTTGTCGTCGATCACGATGAAGGCGGGGAAATTCTCCACCTCGATGCGCCAGATCGCTTCCATGCCGAGTTCGGGATATTCCACCGTCTCGACCTTCTTGATGCAGTGCTCGGCGAGGTTCGCCGCCGCGCCGCCGATCGAGGCGAGATAGAAGCCGCCGTGGGTCTTGCAGGCCTCGCGCACCGCCGGCGAGCGGTTGCCCTTGGCGAGCATCACCATCGAGCCGCCGGCGGCCTGGAAGTCCGCCACGAAACTGTCCATGCGCCCGGCGGTGGTCGGCCCGAAGGCGCCCGAGGCATAGCCGGCCGGCGTCTTGGCGGGGCCGGCGTAATAGACCGGATGGTTCTTGAAATAGCCGGGCAGCCCCTGCCCTTGCTCCAGCCGCTCGCGCAGCTTGGCGTGCGCCATGTCGCGCGCCACGATCATCGGCCCGGTGAGCGAGAGCCGCGTCCGGATCGGATAGCGCGAAAGCTGCGCCAGGATGTCGCGCATCGGCCGGCGCAGGTCGATCTCGACCACCGCGCCGCCGAGCGTCTTCTCGTCGATGTCGGGGAGATATTTCGCCGGGTTGTGCTCGAGCTCCTCCAGGTAGACGCCGGCGCGCGTGATCTTGCCGAGCGCCTGGCGGTCGGCCGAGCACGACACGCCCAGGCCGATCGGCAGCGAGGCGCCGTGGCGGGGAAGCCTGATCACCCGCACGTCGTGACAGAAATACTTGCCGCCGAACTGCGCGCCGACGCCGAGCGCCTGCGTGAGCTTGTGCACCTCCTGCTCCATCGCGAGGTCGCGGAAGGCGTGGCCGTCCTGCGAGCCCTGCGTCGGCAGGTTGTCGAGATAGCGGCACGAGGCGAGCTTGACCGTCTTCATGGTCATCTCCGCCGAGGTGCCGCCGATGACGATGGCAAGGTGATAGGGCGGGCACGCGGCGGTGCCGAGCGTCAAAATCTTTTCCTTGAGGAAGGCGAGCATGCGGTCGTGGGTAAGGATCGACGGCGTCGCCTGGAACAGGAAGCTCTTGTTGGCCGAGCCGCCGCCCTTGGCGATGAACAGGAACTTGTACTCGTCGTCATGCTCGCCGGCGCCCTCGGCGTAGATCTCCACCTGCGCCGGCATGTTCGATTTGGTGTTGACCTCCTCGAACATCGAGAGCGGCGCGAGCTGCGAGTAGCGCAGGTTGCGCTTGAGATAGGCGTCGCGCGCGCCTTCGGCCAGCGCCGCCTCGTCACTGTAGGGATCCTCGCCATCGGTGAAGACGAGGCGGCCCTTCTTGCCCATGATGATGACGGTGCCGGTGTCCTGGCACATCGGCAGCACGCCGCCGGCCGCGATGTTGGCATTCTTGAGGAAGTCGTAGGCGACGAAGCGGTCGTTGTCGGAGGCTTCCGGGTCGCCGAGGATGTTTTTGAGCTGCTGGAGATGCCCGGGCCGCAAGTAATGATTGATGTCGGTGAACGCCGCCTCCGCCAGCGCGCGCAGGGCCTCGCGCGGCACGATCAGCATGTCGCGGCCGAGGATGTTTTCCACGCGGCTGCCGGAGGTGGCGAGCTTGCGATAGGGCGTGGCGTCGGCGCCGAGCGGGAACAAGGGCGTGTGACGATAGGGCGGGAGGATGGGGGCCGGGGTAAGCGGGGCGTTCATGGGACTCCTAACTATGACGCTTGGTTAATCATACCCTTGCAAGCTGAGTTGCAGTCTAGAGCATTCCCCGCTGGCGATGAATCGATTGTGATCGGGTTGAGGATTCTCATCTGGTTTCGATTGTGAGTCCATGGCGCTTCTGATTCGGAGGACGCCATGGGACGAAGCCCCTATTCGGATGATCTTCGCACGCGGGTGGTCACAGCAGTGGCTGAGGGATGCTCGCG
>JAXDOD010000014.1:0-35612 GCA_034669045.1 Alphaproteobacteria bacterium | reverse complement strand
AAAATATCAGCGCGGGCTTCGTCGCCCGCAACGCCTCGGCACTGAGGCCGAGCTTGTAGATCGCGCACGGCCGCATGTTCTGAATCACCACGTCGGCGTGCGCGCGGATGAAATCCTTCAGCCGCTCGACCGTCACGCCATCGCGCAGATCGAGCGCGAGCCCGCGCTTGTTGTGGTTCAGTACGTGGAACAGCGTCGCGGTGCCGTGCGTGAAAGGGGGCCCCCAGTCGCGCGCGTAATCGCCCTTGCCCGGCGCCTCCACCTTGATGACGTCGGCGCCGAGATCGGCCAGGATCGAGGCGGCGTAGGGCCCGGCGACGCTGTGACAGAACTCGACGACGGTGATGCCGGCGAGCGGCAACCCGCCCTTCCGCGGTTCTTTGGCGTTTCCCTGCATTGCGGCGGGACGCTAAAGAATATCGCACGAGGCGTCAAAACAATGAGCGAGACCGTTCGGCCAGAAAGTCCCTGGGCTACATCGTTGCGCGGCTTCGCGGCGCGGTTTGGCGATCGCGTTGCGGTCGCCTCGCGCGGGCGCACGCTGACCTATGCGCAACTCGCCGCGCAGGCCTTCGCGGTACGCGCGGCTGTTGTTGACGCGGGCGCGAGGTCCGGCGAGGTCGTCGCGATCGTCGCGCATAATGGGCCGGGTGTGGTGGTCGCGAGCTACGGCGTCATGGCGAGCGGCGCCGCCGAGTTCGTGGTCGACCTCAATCTCGGACCAGATGATGTCGCCTACGCGATCGCCATCCTCGGCGTGCGCTACGCGGTAGCCGAACGCGCGGAACTCAAACGCATCGAGGGGCTCGGCCTCGACGTTCTGGTGCTCGAAGACATCATCGCGCGCCCTTCCCGCAACGTCGCGGCGCCGCCGTTCGACCGCCAAGCCTGGGGCAAGGTCATCATGACCTCCGGCACCACCGGACGGCCCAAAGCGATCATCCATCGTCACGACCGGCGCTGGTACGCGCACGTGCTGTTGCGCTCGCACCTGCCGTTCGTGCCCGCGCCAGGCGATCGCGTTCTGCTGATGACCGCTTATGCGCACGGCGCCGGGCTGCTCGCCGCGGCCTGGTTCGAGAGCGGTGCCTCCGTCGAGCTGATCGGCGGCCTCGATGTCGCCTACGCGGACGAGCTGTTTGGGCGCGGCGACCTCACCGCCGTGTTCGCGCCGCCGACCGTGCTGGCGAAACTGGTCGACGGCACGCGGCACGAACGGATCGAGGGCATCAAGGCGATCTTCTGCGGCACCGCGACGCTGCAGCCCGCGCTCTATCGTGCGGCGGCGGCGAAATTCGGCCCGGTCATCCGTGTGACTTACGGCAAATCGGAGATGTTCAATCCGATCACCGTGCTGGAGCCGCACGAGGCCGCCGACTACTACCGCGATCTCACTACGTTTGACGCCATTTGCCTCGGCTCGCCCGGCACGGGCATCGAAATCGAGATTCGCGACGAGACCGGCCGCGTGTGTGATATCGGCGAGCACGGCGAAATCCATCTGCGCAGCCCGCACATGATGATCGGGCACGTGGATGGCAACGGCTTCCACGAACTGCCGGAGGGCGCATTCCATGCGACCGGCGACCTCGGCTATCTCGACGCGCGCGGGCGGCTGTTTCTCGCGGGCCGCGCGCACGATGTGATGAAGACCGGCGGCTACAAGATCTATCCCGAAGAGATCGAACGCGTGCTTCCGCGCGGCGTTGTGGTGGTCGGGATTCCGTCGGCGCATTGGGGTGAGGTAATCGTCGCGGTGTCGGAAGGCGGCACCGACATCACCGAAACTGTCGCGAGCGCAGCGGCCGGACTCGCGCGCTACAAGCAGCCGCGCGCGTGTCTGACCATCGAGACGATCCCGCGCAGCCTGCAAGGCAAGGTGCAGCGCGCCCGCGTACGCGAAATGGTGCTTGCACGCTACGCGATGACCGATGGTCCCTATCCGCGGTTCGACGCGCGCTGATGCCCTTGCCCGCTTTTGGCGGAGGTCCTAGCCTTCCGCTGGGCATTGGCGCTTATCCGCCGGCGTCAAAGCATTCTCCGCTCATTCCCGCGAAAGCGGGAATCCAGGGCCAAATAACTGGGTCCCCGCTTTCGCGGGGACGAGCGGAGATGGAAAGAAACGCGACCCCGAGGAGACATCATGAAGCGATCGCTCTGCGCAATCTTGTTCGCCGCTGCGTTTGCCGCGTTAACACTCCCAAGTGCCGCCTCGGCGCAGGAAATCCGCATCGCGCGCCAGTTCTCGATGGGCTACCTCCAGTTCAACGTGATGGAGCACGAGAAGCTCCTGGAGAAGCACGCGGCGGCGCTCGGCCTGAAGGACCTGAAGATCGTCTGGGCGACGTTCAACGGTCCAGACGCCATGAACAACGCGCTGATCTCGGACTCGGTCGACATCGTGGCGGGTGGCGTGCCGGGACTCCTGACACTGTGGAACCGCACGCACGGAACCGCGAACGAGGTGAAGGGCATCTCGGCGCTGTCCTCGCAGCCGTTCCTGCTCAATACGCGCAGCGACAACATCAAGTCGATCGCCGACCTGAAGGACAGTGACCGTATTGCGGTGCCGGCCGTGAAAGTGTCGGTACAGGCCGTCACGCTGCAGATGGCGGCCGCCAAGCAGTTCGGTCGGGCTAACTTCGGTAAACTCGATCCGCTCACCGTGTCGATGTCGCCGCCCGACTCGACCATCGCGCTACTGTCGGGCTCGGGTGAGATCAACAATGTCTTCGGCGTGCCGCCGTTCCAGCAGCAGCAGCTGGAAAAGCCCGGCATCCGCACCATCCTCAATTCGTTCGACGTGATGGACGGCCCGCACACCTTCACGGTGGCGTGGACCTCGGCGCGTTTCCGCGAAAAGAATCCAACGCTCTACAAGGCGCTGGTCGCGGCGCTGAAGGAAGCAACCGACATCGTCGACAAGGATCGCCAGAGGGCGGCCGGCTACTGGATCGAGGACGTGAAATCCAAGATGCCGCTCGAGAAGGTGACGGCGGTGATCTCGGGCCCGCAGGTGAAGTGGACCATGGCGCCGCTCGCCACGATGAAGTACGCGACCTTCATGCATAGCGTGGGCTCGTTGAAGGAAGCGCCGAAATCGTGGAAGGACCTGTTCTTCCCCGAAGTTCACGATCTCAACGGAAGCTGACGATGCTGGGATTCGTGCACGTCGCGTGCGCGGCGGCGCTTGCGCTGCTTGTGTCTGTGCCGGCGCAAGCGCAGTCCGTCGCCGACAAGTATCCCGACAAGACAATCAGAATCATCGTGCCGTATCCGCCGGGCGGCTCGGTCGACGTGCTCGGCCGCCTGCTCGCACAACGCATGCAGGAGAACTGGGGTCAGACGGTCGTGGTCGAGAACCGGCCGGGCGCAGGCACGATGATCGGCACCGCGGCGGCCGCGAAGGCCGATCCCGACGGCTACACGCTCATCATCGCGGTGAGCGGCCATACCACCAATCCGGCGCTGTATGCCTCGATGCAATACGACGGCATCAAGGACTTTGCGCCGATCGCGCTGCTCGCGCGCACGCCTGTCGTCCTCTACGCACACCCATCGTTACCGGCCAGGGACACGAAGGAGCTGATCGCGCTCGGCAAGGCGAAGACGCACACGCTGAACTTCGGCTCAGCCGGCGTCGGCAGCATGACGCACCTGACCGGCGAACTGATCAAGGCGCAGGCCGGAATCGAGATGCTGCATATCGTCTATCGTGGCGGCACGCCGGCGATGAACGATCTGCTCGCGGGCCACCTGCCCTTGCAATTCGCGACGGTGGCGCAGGCGCTGCCGCAGTACCGTGCCGGGCAGTTGCGCGCGCTCGGCATCTCGTCGGCCGAGCGCTACGCCTCGGTGCCGGAGATTCCGACCTTCCGCGAACAGGGCATCGATGTCGTTACCACCGAATGGTACGGACTTCTCGCTCCCGCAGGAACGCCACGCCCGATCGTCGACAAGCTCAACGCCGAGATGAAGCGCATCACCGCGCTGCCCGGCATGGGCGACCGGCTTTCGGCGATCGAGCTGACGCACTCGACGCCGGAGGAGCTGGGCAGCTTCATCCGCGCCGAGACGGAGCGGTGGGGCGTGGTGATCAAGGCGCTGGGGCTGAGGGGGGAATAGCGAAGCGTCCCTCTCTCTCTCTCCTGATCCCTCCCCGACTTCGGGGAGGGTCGGATCGCGAAGCGATCCGGGGTGGGGTCCTTCGTCGTTGCGCGCTCCACCCGGCCTCGCTGCGCTCGGCCACCCTCCCCCTGCGGGGGAGGGACAAGGAGAGCGCTTCGCCTCGCTTCCGGCCGGTGCGCGCGGAGGGATCAGGAAAGAACCGCCTGCCGCGAAAATTGCGGATCGAACACACGGTCCGCCATCACCTGGCAACGCTTGATCAGACGGTGCTCGTCGGCCGTGTAGTCGGGCCACGCCTGATGCAGCGTGCCGATGTTGTCCCACATCAGCACGTCTCCCTCGGTCCATTCGTGCGCGTAGCAGTATTTTGGCTGAAGCTGGTGCTTGAACAAGAATGCCAGCAGCGCGTCGCTCTCGTCCTGCGGCAATTCGTTGATACGCATCGCGTAGCCGGGATTGCAGTAGAGCACCTTGCGGCCGGTGATCGGGTGCGTGAGAAACACCGGATGCGTCACCGGCGGCTTCTTGCGCCGCTGCTCCTCGGTCAGGGCTTTCCGCGTCGAGCCGGGCTTGGCGCGCGCCTTGTCCCAGTATTTCGCGAAGTCATGCGTGACCGTCTTGCCGTCGAGCTTCCTCTTGATGTCGGCCGGCAGGTCTTCATAAGCCGCATGCATCGAGGCGAATTCGGTCGCGCCAAGCGCCTTGCCGTTCCGGCGCGGCACCTTGATAGCGTAGAGGACGTTCGCGAACGCGATGATCGACGAATACGACATGTCGGTGTGCCAATCCTGGCCCGCATCGGCGAGGCCGATCGGCTTGCCGTTCTCCTTGATGTTGGAGAGGATCATCACCTCGGGGTGCAAGGGATCGCAGAACGGTCCCGCCGCGACGTTGATCTCAAGCTCGCCGAAGCGCCCGGCGAAATCCTTTAGTTCGCCGGCTTCGAGGACCTGTCCGGGAATGCACAACACGCTGTAGCGGCCGAGCGCGCCGAGGATCGTGCGGAAATCGTTTTCGCTGAGTGGCTTTGAGAGGTCGGCGCCGGTGACGGTGGCGCCGAGCACTTTTCCCGTGGGGACGATGTCGACCACCTTGGACCTCGCATTCGTTCTTATTCGTGTGACCGCAATATAGCCGGTCACAATATCTGATCAAGAAACTGGCGCGTGCGTGGATCGCGCGGGCTCTTGAAGAACTCGCCTGGCGGCCCGTGCTCGACCAGCACGCCGCCGTCAGTGAAATAGACCTCGTTTGCGACCTCGCGCGCAAATCCCATCTCGTGCGTGACGATCATACAGGTCATGCCGTCCTCCGCGAGCTCACGGATCGTGACCAGCACGCCCTTGACGGTCTCGGGATCGAGCGCGGCCGTCACTTCGTCGAACAGCATGACGTCCGGATTCATCGCGAGGCTGCGCGCGATCGCGATGCGCTGCTGCTGTCCGCCGGACAATTCGCCCGGATAGGCGCTCTCCTTGCCCTCCAGCCGCACCTTCTTGATCAGCGCGAGCGCCTGCGCCTCGACCTCGCGTTTGTCGCGCTTCAAGACATGCACCGGCGCCATCATGACGTTCTCCAGCGCGGTCTTGTGCGGAAACAGGTTGTACTGCTGGAACACCATGCCGACCTTGCGCCGCAGCGCGAGCTTGTCGAGCTTCGGGTCATTGACCTCCTGTCCCTCGACCGTGATCGAGCCCTGTTCGATCGGCACCAGCGCATTGACGCAGCGCAGCAGCGTGGATTTGCCCGAGCCCGACGGGCCGATGATGCAGATCACTTGGCCCTTCATCACGTCCATCGAGACGCCCTTGAGCACGGTGAGCGCGTGGAACCTCTTGTGCACGTCCTTTAGCGAGACGAGCGGCTGGTCGGGGGTCCACGCCATCACTTCACCGCGAAGCGCTTTTCGAGCGCGAGCGTTGCACGTGCGATCGGGTAGCAATAAAGAAAGAAGAAAAGCAGCAGATAAAGATACATCGGCACCAGCAGCTCGGTTCGCGCCTCCGAGGAGAGGATGTCGCCGGTCAGCGTCATCGCCTCGCTGACGCCGACCACGGAGGTGAGCGGCGTCGCCACGGTCAGGATCGCGTAGAGGTTCATCCAGGGCGGCGTCATGCGCTTGACGCATTGCGGCAGGATGACCATGCGCAGGGTCTGGGCGCGTGACATCGCGAGCGAATCGGCGGCTTCCCACTGCTGATAAGGGATCGAGCGTACCGCGCCGCGCACCAGTTCCGAGACATTGGCCATCACCGGCAGCGAGAGACCGACCGTGGACTTGAGCCAGCCGGGCAGCGGAATGATCACGTCGCCGATACGCACTTCGAACGGCAGCAGCAGCATGCAGTAGAAGAGCAGCACCAGCCACGGCGAATTACGGAAGAATTGCGTCGCGAACCAGGAGCCTGCGCGCACCGGCGGCAGCAGCGAGATCTGCGCGAGCCCCAGCGGCACGCCGACCACGGTGCCGATCGCCATCGCGAGGAAACTCATCGCGATGTTGAGCGCGAATCCCTGCGCGAGCAGCGGCGTCCATTTCAGGATGGTCGCGATGATGCCGGGCTTGTCCGCAGCCGCCGCCTGCGCCTCGCCGATGCCGACCGCGACAAGCAGCGCCGCGACAAGCACCGCGCCGTGCCAGGCGGAAAAGCGCCACGGCGCCGCCGCGCCGATCCGGAACGGCTTGAGCACAGGCAAGTCTGTGGCCGGACGCTCCGCTCTGTTCCCTCCCCCCTTGAGGCGGAGGGTTAGGGAGGGGGGTAGCGGTTGGCGCGCAACATCGGGACCCCCACCCCCAACCCCTCCCCACAAGGGGGAGGGGAGCCCACCTGAGTTCGCGGCCGCAGTTGCGCTCACCGTCAACACAAAGCACTTCTGGTTGTTGCGGATGGTAGCGCGGATCACCTCGGGCGGGATCGCCAGGAACGCCTCGTCGAATGAGCCCATCAGCACCACCGGCCATTCGACCAGGCCGGCGACCTCGGCCAGCAGCCCTGCGTCCTCGACCAGCTCGTAGCCCTGTGCGAACGCCAGGTTCTTGGCGTCGGCCAGGATGATCTCCTTCCGCCGCTCCGGGTCGAGCACGACCTTGGCCTGTTCGAGCTTGGCGCGGTAGTCGTCGAGGCGCTTCACCTTGAACGGCGCCGGCGCGAGGAAGCGGTGACCCTGGGTCATGTCGCCGGCGACGATTCCGTCGACCGCGAACGGCACGATCTCAGGCTCCTCGGTCTCCGGCCCGAAAGTCGCGACGATGGAATGCAGCGGCCGCACCCAGCCGAGGGCGCCGGGCTTGGCGGACGGCTTGCCCCAGCGCATCGACTTCGGCCAGGGAAACGTCTTGACCACGTCCGGCACGATCTCGGCGATCACCTCGATCGCGGGACGGCCTTTCTTCTCGGTCACGGCGACATAGAAGTCGCCCTTCTTGTCGGGCTGGACCTTGGCTTCGCCGATCGATTTCAAACCGGCGGCCTTGAGGAAGCCCAGGATGGCGCCTTCCGGCGCGCCGACGCGCGGGCCCTTCTTCTCCTCGGTCACGTCCGGCTGGCGCGCCGGCACGCCCGCCACCGCCAGCGTGAGGCGACGCGGCGTGACAAAAGCCTTGGCGCCCTCGTAGCGAAGGCCGGCGGCGGCGAGCTTGGCGGTGACGAGCTTCTTCAGATCATCGGCGGCGCGCATCTGCATGCGCGCGGGGATTTCCTCGGAAAAAAGCTCGATCAGCAGGTCGGGCATGGCGGTCACCGCGATGGTGACCGCAGGTAGCAGGCGCGAGTGCGCTTGTCACGCCTGGTCGCCGGCGGCCCGGCCGCGCGTGAGGCTCAGGACGCGCGCTTGAGCGGTGCGCTCGCATGCCCGCGCGGACGGATCGCCATCGAATAGCCGGCGAAGCGAAGCTTGCGGCTGTGCTCGGCGGCCGCGTCGAACGCGTCCATCCTGGTCGCAAACGCATCGGCATCGCTCGGCGTGATGACGATCGCCCAGCCGTCATTGTTGCGGACGACATCGTAGGAAAGCTGCATCATGACTCCACCCTCTTGTTCAAACCCGTATTGCTCAACCCGTGTTGCTCAAACCCCGTGGAGGGAAATGTATCCGGAAAACACATCGTTCCCCGCTCCTCCGCGGGCATGGTGAAGGAGGGGTAAACCGAAATGGTCAAATTGAAATGAGGCATCGCCGCAGACCGCAGCGCTGTTCCCCTGCCCCCTTGTGGAGAGGGGTTACGCGCGCGCGTCGTGGTTATCGTCCGCTGAATCGCCGCCAGCACGCCGTTAATGCTTTCAAGCGGCGGGGAAGCGGAGACAGGGATTACGCCTCCAGCTCGTCGTGGCTGTCGTCGCAGAACGGCGGCGATTTTGTACGCTTGCAGGTGCAGAACATCATCGGCCGCGAGCGCGTCGCCTTCCATTCCAGCGGCTCGAAACCGGTGTCGGCGTGCGAGCCGTCGCAGAACGGCTGCGTCTTCGAGCGCCCGCAGCGGCACCACCAATAGCTCTCGCCCGCGACCACATCGACGATGATCGGCTCGCGGCCGCCGATGGCCGGATCCTCGCTCATGCTGTTGCCCCTCCCGCTTCCGTCGCCAGCCATGCCTCGCCGCAGGCCTTCGCCAACTCGCGCACGCGCAGGATATAGCTCTGCCGCTCGGTGACCGAGATCACGCCGCGCGCGTCGAGCAGGTTGAACACGTGACTCGCCTTGATGGCCTGGTCATAGGCGGGCAGCGCCATCAGGTGCTGGCGCCGGTCGGGGCCGGCGCTCCAGCCGGCGGCGAGATATTTCTTGCAGGCTTCCTCCGCCATCTTGAACTGCGCGAACAGCATGTCGATGTCGGAGTGCTCGAAATTGTGCCGCGAATATTCCTTCTCGGCCTGCAGGAAGACATCGCCGTAGGTGACCTTCTCGTCGCCCTCGCGGCCGTTGAAGTTGAGATCGAACACGTTCTCGACGCCCTGCACATACATGGCGAGGCGCTCCAGACCGTAGGTCAGCTCGCCCGCGACCGGCGCGCATTCGAAGCCCGCGACCTGCTGGAAGTAGGTGAATTGCGAGACCTCCATGCCGTCGCACCAGCATTCCCAGCCGAGTCCCCAGGCGCCGAGCGTCGGCGATTCCCAGTCGTCCTCGACAAAGCGGATGTCGTGGAGCTTCGGATCGATGCCGATGGCGTAGAGCGATTTGAGATAAAGGTCCTGCAGGTCGGGAGGCGATGGCTTGAGGATCACCTGGAACTGGTAGTAGTGCTGCAGCCGATTGGGGTTCTCGCCATAGCGGCCGTCCTTCGGCCGGCGCGAGGGCTGCACATAGGCCGCGTTCCAGGGCTTGGGGCCCAGCGCGCGCAACGTGGTCGCGGGATGGAAGGTGCCGGCGCCAACCTCCATGTCATAGGGCTGCAGGATCACGCAGCCGTAGTCCGCCCAGTAGCGCTGCAGCGCCAGGATGAGGCCCTGGAACGATTGTTGCGGACGCATGTGGGCGGGCAGGTTTTCGGCGGCCATCAGCGCAACACATTCCGGTTCCAAATGCGCGCGGACCCTATCGGCGGGTCCAAATGCGGTCAAGGCGAGGAACCAATCGCTTCGGCGTTTCGTTACAGTCTTGATCGGACCCAATCCACATTCACGACCTCCGCCGCATGACGGTGACTCTTGGGAGACGAAAACTTATGGAACGCACTGTTACAACTGTACTGGTCACGTTGCTTGCGTTGAGCGCGGCGCCAACCTTCGCGAATGCACAACAGCGGACGGCTCAATCCCAGGGCTCAGCACAGGAGCAGGCCGCCTGCCGCCCCGACGCACGCAGGTTCTGCCGCAATGCCGGCAGCGAATCCTATGCCGTGCTGTCCTGCTTGCAGAGTCACCGGTCGCAACTCAGCCGATCCTGCCGATCGGTCCTGGAGCGGAACGGGCAGTAACGCCGTGACATGATTGGGCGGAAGCGCCCGGCGACCCTAGCGTAAGCGCCAGTCCCCGGTGCGCGGATCGCGCCGCAGGGTGGGCAGCGCCTGCCGCGCGCCGGCCTCGGCCGGCGACGCCGCCCTGACCCGGTCAAGCTCGTCGTTGACGCGGCGAATTTCCTTCATGGCCCAATGCAGGGCCGCAGCCGCACCAAAGGCGCCGAGAACGACCTTGAGGAATGCCGGCAGGACGATCGGTGGCATGGTCAGGCTCCTCTGAAGACTGTGCCCTTCGTATCACTCTCACAACCCGTAACGCGCCCACAAGGCGCGCGTTTCCAATGCGGAGATGATGTCCTCGGCGAGGTCGGTGCGGCGAAATAAATGATCGATGCCCTCGCCGCCGAGTCCCGGACGCAGGCGTCCGAACAGGCTGCGTTCTGCGGCGACGAGCGGCGTCTCGACCTCGTCGCCGAAGCGTTCGCGCAAGAAAGCACGCACCTCGCCGATGCGGTCGGCCAGGCCAAGTTCGACCGACTTGCGTCCGGTCCAATATTCGCCGGAGAACAAGTCTTTTTCTGGACCCCTCAGGCGCGCGCCCCGGCTCTCCTTCACCAGCGCGATGAAATCGTCGTGGATGTCGCGCTGCAGCGATTTGAGGTGCTCCACCTCCTCCGGCTTTTCCGGCAGGAACGGATCGAGCATCGCCTTGTGCTCGCCCGACGTGTAGATGCGCCGCTCGACGCCGAGCTTCTCCAGCAGCCGGGGAAAGCCGAACGACGCGCCCACGACACCGATCGACCCGAGCACCGAAGATTGATCGCAGATGATCTCGTCGGCCGCGCAGGCGATCATGTAACCGCCCGAGGCGGCGACATCTTCCGCGAACGCGAGCACCGGAAGCTTGTGCTCGACGGCGAGCGCGCGGATGCGGCGATAGATCAGGTGCGACTGCACCGGCGAGCCGCCGGGCGAATTGATCACCAGCGCCACCGCGCGGGCGTTGCGCGTGGTGAAGGCGCGCTCGAGCTGGCGGGCGAGCGACGCAAGCGTCAGGCCCGGCTTGAGCGGCGTCGACAAGCCGATGACGCCGGAGAGCCGCACCACCGGTACCACCGGGATACCTGCGCGCAGCCGCCTCGGCACCAGCGGGCGCAACGCCTCGCATGCGCTGGCGAAAAGCTGCCTGAGGTGTTCGGACATGCCTTGGTCGGCCATTGGCGATCTTTCCCGAGGGTGTCAGTCGCAATGGGCGACAGTTTGGACATATTGCGCGGCCGAATGCCGCGTCATAGATCGGTCATGAGATGGGCTCAAGTTACCGAATATCAACCATTGGAACGCTTCTTGCCTAGGAACGTTACCGGGTCACGTACAGGTTTGAGCCTTCAAGGGACGGCGAGCGATGGACGCCTTCAAAATCTACCTCCTGATTGTGTTGATTGGCGCCATCACGGCGGCATTTCATAGTGCCGGGCATCGCAAAGAGCCGCAGCAGCGTACCTGATCACCACAAGGGGTGACGCCGATCCGGGCAACATTTGCATAAAGCGCGAGCAGCAGCCCCGCGCTTTGAGCTGCGAACGCACCTCTCCACGCTTGTGAATAATTGACATTGCCGCTCAAATTTTAGCCATCGATAGGATCGCACCTTCGCGCAACACGGCTTCGGCCTCCGGCGTGGCACGGCCAGCCCCATCGTTGAGGATCAATCCCGGCAGCAGCACGAGCGGGGCATGGCTTGCCTTCACGGCGCGCACCAGGATGCGGATCGCCGGTTCGGCCGGTTTGCTGTGAACGGGCAGCACCGCGATCGCGCCGAAAGCAGGAGCGAGCGCCGCGAGCACCTGGTCGATGCCGTCCGCCCGCCAGATCAGGCTCAACGTGCCGCGCGGCCGCAGCAGCCGCGCCGCGGTCTTGACCCAGGTCGCCAGCGCCGGACGCGGCGCGGCGTGCGCGAGGCGGCGCCGCGGGTCGGGTGAGGTTCGCTGCCGCGCGGGGTCGTTGAACGGCGGGTTCATCAGCACGCGGGTAACCGATTCCGCGCCGAGGCCGGCGGCCGCAAAGGCGCGCGCGGGCGCGCCGACGTCGAGCGTCACGGTACGCACCCGCGCGGCCAGCGCATTCCGTTGCGCGTTCTCGCCCGCGAGCGCCGCGAGCGCCGCATCGACCTCGACCAGGACGACCGTCGTGCCGGGAACGCGCGCGGCGAGCGCGAGCCCGGCCGCGCCGACACCGGCGCCAAGATCGACCACGGTATCGCCGGCGCCCGCCGGACAGGATGCCGCCAGCAGGATCGCATCGTGACCGACGCGATGCCCGCGCCTGGGCTGGCGCAGCCGCAACCGGCCGCCGAGCACGGCGTCCTCGGTCAGGGCTGACGCAGGGTCATCCGGCATCGGGACGCAGTTCGTGGCCGAGGCCCGCCTCCCGCAGCAACTTGCGCGCGGCGTCGGCCTGCTCGTCTTCGACCAGGATGCGGCGCGGCAGGATCCCGATCGAGCCTTCCAGCACGCTCATGTTGCGGTCGAGGACCACGTGCCGAATGTTGGCGCCGTTAAGCAGCGCCTCGATGGCGGTGACCAGAACCGCATCATTGGTGCGAACGATCTCGCGCAATGGCCTCTCCTTCCGTGTTGCCGTACAGAACCTGCCGCCGGTGCCCATCGTCGCCCGGAGCCGGTTGCCCGAGATAGGCCAGAAGCTTCAGCTCGCGGCGTCCGCGCGTCACCGTGTCGAGGATCAAGCCCGAGGCGATGCACAGGAACGCGATCAGCATCAGCCCGGTCGAAAGGATCGCGGTCGGGTAGCGCGGCACGATGCCCTGCTCGACGAAGGTGACGAAGATCGGGATCGCAAGCCCGATCGAGATGGCGGCGAGCGCGATGCCGATCGCCGAAAAGAACGCCAGCGGACGCTCGGAACGGTAGAGCCTGACGATGGTCGACAGGATGCGCAGGCCGTCGCGCCAGGTCGAGAGCTTGGAAGCCGAGCCCTGCGGCCGCGCGTAGTAGGGGGTCTGGATTTCGGCGACGGCGAGTTCGAGCTCGAGCGCGTGCACGGTCAATTCGGTCTCGATCTCGAAGCCGCGGGAGAGCACGGGAAACGACTTCACGAAGCGGCGGGAAAACACCCGGTAGCCGGAGAGGATGTCGGTGAACGCGGCCTCGAATACGGTCGCGACGAAGGCCGAGAACAATCGGTTTGCGGTGCGATGACCGGGCCGGTAGGCGGCCTCGTCACGATGCACGCGGGCCGCGACCACCATATCAAGGCGATCCTCGACGAGCCGCGCGATCATGGCCGTGACGCTCTGCGCGTCATAGGTCGCGTCGCCGTCGACCAGGACATAGATGTCCGCCTCCACGTCGGCAAACATCCGGCGCACCACGTTGCCCTTGCCCTGATGCGTCTCGCGCCGCACCACGGCGCCGGACGCGCGGGCGACCTCGGCGGTGCGATCGGTGGAATTGTTATCGTAGACATAAAGGCTCGCGGCCGGCAGCGCGGCGCGGAAATCGCCCAGCACCTTGGCGATCGCCACCTCCTCGTTGAAGCAGGGGATCAGGACCGCCAGCCGCGCCCCGCCAAACGGGGCTTGCCCGCCGGCACGCCCCGCGATCCCTTCCGCCTTTGACATCGGCTCCCCATTTACGTCATGACAGGCACGGCGCTATGGCGCACGTGTGCACCATAGCGTTTCTAGGCTCGCCCGTCCTTGCGTCCGGAGAGTTCCTTGGCCGTCGTCGTCCCCTTCGAAAATCCAGCACCGCCTTCGATCAGCCGCCTGATCGACCTCCTCGCTGCCGACATGGAGCGGGTCAACAACACCATCCTGTCGCGCACGGGGTCGGAGGTCACCATGATCCCGGAGGTGGCGAACCACCTGATCGCCTCCGGCGGCAAGCGGCTGCGCCCGATGCTCACGCTGGCGATGTCGCGGCTCTCGCGCTATGCGGGCGACGGACACGTCAAGCTCGCCGCGGCGGTGGAGTTCATGCACACCGCGACGCTGCTGCACGACGACGTCGTGGACGGCAGCGAGATGCGGCGCGGCAAGCTCGCCGCGCGGCTGCTGTGGGGCAACGAGGCGAGCGTGCTGGTCGGCGACTTCCTGCTCGGCCAGGCGTTCAAGATGATGGTCGAAGTGGGCTCGCTCCGTTCGCTCGAGATCCTGTCCTCGGCCGCCGCCATCATCGCCGAGGGCGAGGTGATGCAGCTTTCCGCCGCCAAGAACACAGCCACCACCGAAGACGAGTATCTCTCGGTGATCCGCGCCAAGACCGCCGAGCTGTTCGCCGCCGCCTGCGAGGTCGGGCCCGCGCTCGGCGCGCGGCCGAAGGACGAGCAGTCCGCCTGCCGCTCCTTCGGCATGAATCTCGGCGTCGCCTTCCAGCTCGTGGACGACGCGCTCGACTACGGCGGCAAGGCGGTCAAGCTCGGCAAGAACGTCGGCGACGATTTCCGCGAGGGCAAGATCACGCTGCCGGTCGTGCTGTCGTTCCGCCGCGGCTCGGAGAGCGAACGCGCGTTCTGGCGCCGCACCCTCGAACAAGGCAACGCCACCGATGCCGACCTCGAGGAGGCGATGTCGCTGATGGCCAAGCACCGGGCGCTCGAGGATACCGTGCAGCGGGCCCGCCACTACGGCGCGATCGCGCAGGACGCGCTCGCGCTGTTCCCCGCCTCGCCGATGAAGGAAGCGCTCGAAGAGGCGGTCGAGTTCTGCATCGCGCGCTCGAATTAGCCGAGCACTGTCGCGCGCACCCACCAATCGCGGTGTCTTGCGCGCAGCCGCTTCGCGGCGGTCGCGGCGGTGGCCGGCGAACCGAACAGGCCGAAACAGGTCGCGCCCGAGCCCGACATGCGCGCCAGCCGGCAGGACTTCATCGCGCGCAGTTCCGCGAGCACCGCGGCGATCACCGGCGCGAGCGCGATGGCCGGGGCTTCGAGATCGTTGCGGTCGTCCGCCAATGCGGCGACGAACTCGCGCACCCCTCCCCGCACCAGCGAGCCAGTGCTGTCGGCGGCAACAAGGCGAAGCCGCAAGGCTGCGAACACCTCCTTCGTCGGCACCGCCACGCCCGGATTGACGAGCACCGCGTGAAGCCGCGGCAGCTTGAGCGGAGCCGACAGCACGTCCCCGATCCCGCGCATCATCCGCGACTGCGGATCGAGGCACACCGGCACGTCGGCGCCGCTCGCCCGCGCCGCCTGCATGAGGCGGGGATCGTCGAGCGCCAGGCGGTTGGCGCGCGCCAGGAGCCGCAGCGCCGCCGCGGCGTCGGCGGAACCACCACCCACCCCGGCGGCGACCGGCAGGCGCTTGTCCAGCACGAAACGCCCGAGCTTGAGACCGTCCACCCGTTCGGCCAAGGCGCGGGTCGCCTTGAGCACGAGATTGTCCGCGACGTCGCCCGACGCGGCCGCGGTCGGGCCGCGCACCGCAAGCGCGAGCGTGCGCCCGACGGTCAGCGTCAACCGGTCGGCGATGCCGGCGAACACGACCAGGCTCTCGATGTCGTGGTAGCCGTCGGCGCGGCGGCCGACGACGCGGAGCGTGAGATTGATTTTGGCGGGCGCCCGCTCGGCGCGCGCGGCCGGCACAAGCCTCAGCCGCCGCCCGGCTTCTTCGCCCGTTCGGCCTCAGCCGCGGACGAAGGCTCGTCGGCCAGGCCCGACTTGAGCTTCTCTTCGATCTTGACCAGGTCGTCGGGCTCCGGCTTGAGGTCGCGCGCGTGCGACCACTGGAACTTGGCCTCGAGCACCCGGCCGATCTTCCAGTAGACGTCGCCGAGGTGGTCGTTGATGGTCGGGTCCTCGGGCTTGAGCTCGACCGCGTGTTCGAGGTGCTTCGTAGCCTCTTCGAAATTGCCGATGCGGAAATAGGCCCACCCCAGCGAGTCCACGATATAGCCGTCGTCCGCGCGCTGTTCGACCGCGCGCCGGATCATGGTCATTCCCTCGTCGAGGTTGACCCCCTGGTCGACCCAGGAATAGCCGAGATAATTGAGCACCAGCGGCTGATCGGGAAACAGCGCCAGCGCCTTCTTCATGTCGACTTCGCCCTTCGACCACTGTTTCGAGCGCTCGTAGCAGATGCCGCGAAAATAGTAGATCACCCAGTTCGGCTTCTCGGCCTTGGTGATGGAGTTGATGCCCTTGGAATAGACATCGGCGCATTCGGCGAACTGCTTTCGCCCGCGCAGGATGTTGCCGAGCGCGGTGGTCGCTTCGAGATCGGAGGGATTCTCGGCGATCAGCTTTTCCAGATCCGCCTTCGCCTCGTCGGTGCGGTCGAGCGCATCGAGGCCGAGCGCGCGCTGGATCTGCGCATTGCGCTGCATCGGCGATGTCGGCGGGATCTTCTCATAGATCTTGATCGCGAGTTCCTGCTTCTTGAGGCCCTCGTAGAGATCGGCGAGCGACAGCAGCGCCATCGGGTGCGACGGCGCCAGATAAAGCGCGAGCTGCAGATAGATCAGGCCGAGATCCTCGGTGCCGCCGCGGCGGCCGAGCGCAGCCCCCAGGCCGTAAAGCGCCTCGGCGGCGCCGCTCTGTGTCCCCTCAGCCAAAGCCGGCACGCGCTTGCCGGAGTTGATGTCGCTGATCGCTTCCACGATCAGCGGATGGCGCGGCAAGACTTCGTCGAAAGCCTTGTAGACCTTGAGCGCTTCATCCTTGTTGCCCTGGCGGCTCAGAAAGCTGCCGTAGGCCTGCACGATGCGCAACGCGGTCGGATCGAGCTGATAGGCGCGCTCGAACCGCTTGGTTGCCTCCCGCTTCTGGCCGGCGGCGTCGAGCAGGAGACCGCCATGCAGGTTCTTGAACAGGCCGTACCAGTCCGGCCCGGTGAGCTTGTCGAGGGCGTCGGTCGCGGCCTTGCTTTCGGTCGCAGTCGCCTGCGTCCAGGCCGTGAGCAGCGCCGCGGCGAGGTCGGTGATCGGCCCGCGCACCGATTGCTGGAGGTGCTGGCGCGCGACCGGATACTGCTTCTGCTTGATGGCGCGCACGCCGAGCACGAGCCGGGCGACACGGTCGTTCTTGTCGACCTGCAGAACGCGCTCGGCAAGCTTCACCGCCTCCTCGACTTCGCCGTTGGACAACACGGCGATGAAGGCACGGGAGAGCAGCTCGTTGTTGCGGGGATCGCCACGCAGTGCCGCGCGATAATGGGTGGCGGCGGCCGCCGCGTCGCGCTCGGTGCCGGCATGACGGGCGGCGAGGTAGCTGCCCGAAACCGAGGTGCGTGAATAGGGCGTGGGTGCCTGGCTCTGCGCAGCCAGGGCGCCCGGCCACGTCAAGGCGAGTGCGGCGCATGCGGGCATGGCCGCACGCCGCAACGACAGCGAAAGGATCACGGCTCGGTCGACTCCATTTGGCGGACAAACGCCGTTTGGCGGACAGACGCCGTCGGCGCGGCCGCGTTCTCGGCGAGAATGGCCTGTTTGCGCCCGCGCCGCAAGAACATGCCGGCCGAGAGCTAGAACATACCGGGCGAGACGCCCCGGACGCTATTGAAAGCTCTGATATGGCAGCATCGTGGCCGGTGCAATCACATATTCGAATACTTCGGACCGCCGCCCCCTTCGGGCGGCACCCAGTCGATGTTCTGATTCGGGTCCTTGATGTCGCAAGTCTTGCAGTGGACGCAATTCTGCGCGTTGATCACGTAGCGCGGCGCACCTCCCTCCTCCACCCATTCGTAAACCCCGGCCGGGCAGTAGCGCGCCGAGGGCCCACCATAGACATCGTGCTCGGAGGCCTTCTGCAGCGCCGGGTCGCGGACGATGAGGTGGGGCGGCTGGTCCTCTTCGTGGTTGGTGTTGGAGAGGAACACCGAGGAGAGCCGGTCGAAGGTGATTTTTCCGTCGGGCTTGGGGTAGCCGATCGGCTTGCACTGCGCCGCCGGCTTGAGCGTCGCGTGATCGGGCTTGCCGTGATGCAGGGTCCCGAACAGCGAGAAGCCGAGCGTGTTGGTCCACATGTCGAGGGCGCCGGCCGGGATGCCGAGCATCGTGCCGAGGCGCGACCACAGCGGCTTGGCGTTGCGCACCTTCCAAAGGTCGCGGCCGATCTCGGAGTTTTGCCACGCCGCCTCGTAGCCCGCGAGCTCGTCGTTGGCGCGGCCGGCCTTGAGCGCATCGGCGAGGTGCTCGGCCGCAAGCATGCCGGAAAGGATCGCGTTGTGGCTGCCCTTGATGCGCGGCACGTTCATGAAGCCCGCCGCGCAGCCGATGAGGGCTCCGCCCGGAAACACAAGCTTCGGCACCGATTGGATGCCGCCCTCGGTCAAGGCGCGCGCCCCGTAGGAGAGGCGCTTGCCGCCTTCGAGAACCGGACGCACCAGCGGATGGGTCTTGAAGCGCTGGAATTCCTCGAACGGGGAGAGATAAGGGTTGCTGTAGTTGAGATGCACGACGAAGCCGACCGCGACCAGCCGGTCGTCGAAATGATAGAGGAACGAGCCGCCGCCGGTCGCATTGTCGAGCGGCCAGCCGAAGGTGTGCTGCACCAGGCCCGGCCGATCGTTTCCCGGCGCGACTTGCCAGAGCTCCTTCAAGCCCAGCCCGAATTTTTGCGGATCGCGCCCGGCATCGAGACCGAAGCGCGCCAGCAGCAGCTTGGTCAGGTTGCCGCGCGCGCCTTCGGCCAACAGGGTGTACTTGGCGCGCAGTTCCACGCCGCGCGTGAAGGTATCCTTGCGCCGGCTGTCCTTGGCGATGCCCATGTCGCCGGTGGCGACACCCGCGACCGCGCCGTTGACGTCGTAGAGGACTTCGGCCGCCGCGAAGCCCGGAAAGATCTCGACGCCGAGCCCCTCCGCCTTGGTCGCGAGCCAGCGGCAGACGTTGCCGAGCGAGACCACGTAGTTGCCGTGGTTGCTCATCAGCGGCGGCATGATGATGTTCGGCAGCCGCAGCGCGCCGGAACGGCCCAGCATGTAGAAACGATCGGCGGTGACCGCGGTCCTGATTGGCGTGTCTTCGCCGCGCCAGTCGGGCAGCAGCCGGTCGAGCCCGATTGGATCGATGACGGCGCCCGAGAGGATGTGCGCGCCGACCTCGGAACCCTTCTCGACCACGACTACCGAGATGTCCGGCGAAACCTGCTTGAGGCGGATGGCGGCGGCGAGACCGGCAGGCCCCGCCCCGACGATCACCACGTCGAACTCCATCGCCTCGCGCTCAGGCAGGGCCTCGGTGCTCATCGGTTCGCCCGTGTCGGTTCGAGAACGGCGTCAGATCCCGCTGGTTTTCCATGAAACGCACGACGTGACAATTGCGCAGGCCGGGCCCACTCTCATGCGGTCCGCACCGACAGGGCCCTCCTGAGCAGGCCATAGGCCATGCGCAGGTGCTCGCTGATGATCGACCAGTCGGCCTCGCTCATGCCCTCGTCGTGCGCATCACGGTAAGCCATCGCCTGCGCCCGCACGACTCCCGCCTGCTTGAGAATGTCGTTATCCACGCCATACAGCAGCGCGGCGACCTGCGCGATCATCAGCCCGTATTGCACCGGTGGAACCGCCTCGCGGCGCGCCTGCCACCAGGCAAGCTCGGTGCGGGCCGCCTCGCGCACGTCGAAGGCGGCCGTCGTGCCGCGCGAGAGAATGCTGAAATACGTGATCAGCGACGGCAGCGCCGCTTCGGCCTCGGCGCGCGAGCGCGAGGGCTGGAAGGCGCGGGCCGCGCTCGCCGCCGCGTAAGCGATGCGCAGGCTGTCGAACGGCGAGAAATTGTATTGCTCGCGGGAGACCGCGTAGAGCTCGTGGAATAACGCGAAGTATCGCGCGTCGTAGTAGTCGCGCCACATCGCGGTCTCGCGCCGCGCCATCGAATCCGGATCGAACGCGGTCAGGTCAGGCTGCCGCGGCCAGCAGGCATAGAGCGCGGCGGCCACGACGAGCGCGACCACGGCGGCGAAAGTCCACTGCCTCCGGCGAATGCGGTGCGTATCACTCGTGCTCAGGGCAGCCTCCTTGCGACCAGTCCGGCTTTCCCTCACATAGGGATCGCCGGACCGCATGGTTTCACGCCGGTCATCGATCGACTAGAGTTTTGACGAAACAAACGCCCCTCAATGCCATCCGAACGCGAAACAGCCGCCCGCGAACTGCTCGCCTTCTACATCGAAGCCGGCGTCGATACGGCTGTCGGCGAGGGGGCGGTCGACCGTTTCGCGGACATCGCTCCGCCCGTTGCGCCGGCAAGCGAAGCGCCACGGGTGGAGGTCGACGCTCCGGCGGAACCCCAACCCGCTCCGCGTGCGGCGCTGCGGCCCTCCGCCTTGCAGGGCGAGGGTAAAGCCGCTGCCCCGCCCTCGCCCGAGGCTGCGGTGATCGCGGCACGCGAGGCGGCACGCAGCGCGGCAAGCCTGGAGGAGCTGCGCGCGATCCTCGACCGCTTCGAGGGCTGCGCGCTGCGCACGACCGCCAAGCAACTTGTGTTCGCCGACGGCAACCCCCAGGCGCGGGTCATGTTCGTCGGCGAGGCGCCCGGCCGCGAGGAGGACATCGAGGGACTGCCGTTCGTCGGCCGCTCGGGCAAGCTGCTCGACCGCATGTTGGCCGCGATCGGGCTCGACCGCAGCTCGGTCTATATCGCCAATATCGTGCCGTGGCGTCCGCCCGGCAACCGCACGCCGACGCCGCAGGAATCCGCCGCCTGCCTGCCGTTCACGCTGCGTCAGATCGAGCTCGTCGACCCCGACGTGCTGGTCTGCCTGGGCGGACCCTCGGCGCAGACGCTCATCGGCATCAAGGACGGCATCATGAAATCGCGCGGGCGCTGGTACAACTTCGACACCGGCACGCGTCCGATCCGCGCGATGGCGACGCTGCACCCGGCCTATCTGCTGCGCTCGCCGGTGGCGAAGCGGCTGGTCTGGCGGGATTTCCTGGCGATCAAGAAAGCGCTCGAGACGGCGGCGTGAGGCTTGCCGTCGTCACGACTGGAGCAGCTCGATCGCCCCGATCTTCGGCGGATCGGAATCGGGCGGCACGAACTCGCCGCCGGTCGAGAGCGGAAATCCGCGGCGCGTGATGGTCACGCGCAGACGCCCCAGCTCGTAGCCGCGCAGGCGCGAGAGCCGGGCCACCGCCTCGGTCGCATCGAAGGCGATGGTTTCCCCCGCGCTGCCGCCCGCATGGCCATGGTGGCCGGTGCCCGCTCCGCCGAACAGATCAAGCGCCCCGATACGGACCGAGGTGGTGGAAGGATCGAACAGGCTGGTGCCTTCGAGGACCAGGAAAACGTCGTAGGGCGGTGCACCGTCGCGCGCCACCACGTCCCGGAGCACGACCCGCAGCCGCGCCGGCGTCACCGGTCCTGCCGACGTGCGGCCCTGTCGCGGCACCGAGGTCAGCACGATCTGGCTCTCGCGCGCTTGCAGCGTCATCGTGGCGCCCCTGGCGAGAAGAACCGGGGCCGGTGCCTGCATGGGCAAGGCGCCGCGCGCGAGCGTCGCACCGCCGGGACCGGCGGCGACCGCCGCTTCGAACGTCAGGCGCTCCGTTCGCGGCGGGTCGTCGTCGTAGCGGTAGCCGAGCTGGAATTGGGTATCGAGCACGTCGGCGCCGGTCAGCACGCGGTCTTCGCCGTTCTCGTCCACGAAGGTAAATTTCGTCTGCATCCAGACATCGTCGTCGACCGGGGGAATGCGGCCGCGCGTCGGATCGGTCCACTTCGCCCACATGCGGTCGATGTTGCAGTGATGCAGCCAGAAGATCGGATCGCGCGCGGCGGTATCGGTCCCGCCCATGTCGCCGTCCAGGCCGATCGTCTTGTGCACGAGATTGTGCGGCGAGGCTTCAATGCCGCCGGCGGTCTCGGCGGTCGCGGCGTCGGTCACGCGCATGCCGCCGAACGCCTTGAGCGCGTCGAGCTTGTCGGTCGCCGTGAAGCGGTCGAGCGCGAGCGCGGCGGAGACGTCGCGCGACACATCGCCGAGGCCGATCCAGCGGTGATCGACGTGGCCGTGGCGCTTCGCCCGCGCGAGCGCGTTCTTGCGCGACATGTAGGCCACCGCCTTGTTGTCCGGCGGCGTGCCGAACTCCTCGCTGTCGGGCAGGAAGGCTATCGGCAGCGAAGCCTGGCTCGGATCCTCATAGGCCCAATAGGGCAGCGTGAACTCGGGATCGTCCGCGGCCTTGCGCACGATGCGCTCGAAGAAATGCAGATACATCCGATGCCAGTTGAGAAAGAAATAGTTCTTGTGCGGGCACTTCTTCCAGTAGCTCGCATAGGAAGGCCATTGTGCGCCTTCCACGTCGCTGTGGTCGTGGATGTTGGCCTGGAACCACCAGCTCGTCCTGTCGGTGATCGGCCGCTTCATCATTGCGTCGACGCCGCGACGATAGGAGTCGACGATCGGGCTTTGCTCGCGGATGAGATCGTTGATCGAGCGGCGCACCATCAGCGCCGGCTGGGCACGGGCGGGCAGGATCGCGGCAGCGGCCAGGATGGCGCTGCCACCGGCAAAAGCTCGGCGCGTCAACGGCATGAACAGCTCCAGACCCCGGCCGGGTGATGGAGGCGAATCCGGCCAGAAAGATGACGCGGGGCATTAACTTATAGTCATCAGGACACCGACAACTTTAGCGTAACCGGTGCGGCGAGCGCCAGCACGGCGTGTCACGTGACACGGGCACCGCGGCCGAGGCACGGGCCGGCAGCCATCCTGAACCCGGTCAGGCCGGTGCGGACGTGGTGCCATGAGCAGGGTGCGGCTCTGCCGGAACAAACGCGCGGGGGCAGGACTTACCGATTGACAAGACCACTCTTTGCAAAGGAACCGCCCATGCGAATATTGAACATCACCGCCGGGACGCTTCTCGCCGCAGTGGCAGCCGTCCAGCCAGCGAACGCCGACCGCGTGTGCCGCCAGGAGTGCGTCGGGCCGGTGTGTCAGGAAAAATGCGTCGAGGTCGAAGATCGAACCGAGGGACGCGGTATCCGGCGCGATCGTGAGGAGCTCATCGAAGAGCGCGAAGAGCGCCGCGAACGCCGTCCCGGCATCGAACTGAACATCCCCGTCCCGGATGTGGACGTTCAAATCGGTCGCTGACCCGCAAACGGGCTCAGCAGCGCCGACTGCAAACGCGCTTCGTTCGAAAACAGCCCTGCGCTTCTGGCGCAGGGCTGTTTTCGTTGTGAAAAAATTGCCATCGGACGGGCGCTTCCAAGCGCGAGAGGCCGCCCGCTGCGGCCTCTCGCCATGTCGTTGGAAAACGTCCCAAAGGCCGTTCAATACTCGCGGCGGCCCATGCGCCCGAGGAAGAAGCCGAGGCCGAGCGCGACGGCGGCCACCGTGTATGGGCGCTGTTCGATGGTCTTGCGCACATAGTCTTCCGCGTCGATCGCGCCTTCGCGCACGCTTTGGGCGGCCTGCATGGCCGTGTCCTTAGCCTGCCCGTATAAGTCCTGAAGCTCACCCTCGGCTTGCCGGGCCTTGCCCGAGATCTGGTTTTTCACGTCCCCGGTGACGCGTCCGAAGCCTTCTTCCACCTTGCCGCCAAAATTCTTGGCGGTACCGGCGATCCGATCCTCGTTCATTTTGATCCTCCATGACGATAGGCTCTCAACGGTCCGGAGGAACTTCGGTTCCTGACCTCGGTTCCTTAAGTTGGGAGCCTGCCCGGAATGGTGATTCGCGATCCGGCTTGCGGCTTGCGGCGCTCTGACGCGGCTCCTTTGCCGCACCTCAACGGCGTGAACCGGCTTGGCAATTTGCGCCAACGCGCTAGTCTTACGGTCCTGCGGCGGAGCATCGTGATGGAATTCGATCCGGTTTTCATCGCCCGGCTACAATTCGCTTTCACGGTCATTTTCCATATCATCTTCCCGACCTTCACAATCGGCCTCTCGGCCTATATCGCGACCCTTCTGGTGATGTGGAGCGCGACAGGGCAGGAGCGCTATCAGCGCCTGGCGCGATTCTGGACCAAGATTTTCGCGGTCTCGTTCGCGATGGGCGTGGTGTCGGGCGTGGTGCTATCCTACCAGTTCGGCACCAACTGGAGCCGCTTCTCGGTCTTCGCCGGCAATGTCGTCGGCCCCCTGATCGGCTACGAAGTGCTGACCGCGTTCTTCCTCGAGGCCACGTTCCTCGGCGTGATGCTGTTCGGCTGGGGCCGGGTGCCGGAATGGCTGCAGGTTTTTTCCGCGATCGCAGTCGCAATCGGCACGGCGATCTCGACGTTCTGGATTCTGGCTGCCAATTCCTGGCTGCATACGCCGGCCGGCCACGAGATCGTGGACGGCGTCGCCGTTCCGCTCGACTGGTGGGAGATCATCTTCAATCCGAGCTTTCCGTACCGGCTCGCCCATATGCTCAACGCAGCCTATCTGACGGCGGGTTTTGTCGTGCTTGCGGTCGGCGCGCGCTATCTCCTGGCCGGGCGCCATCCCGACCAGGCACGCAGCATGATGCGCATGGCGCTTGGCCTGCTCGCCGTGCTGGCGCCGCTGCAGCTCCTGCTTGGCGACATGCACGGCCTCAACACGCTCAAGCACCAGCCGATGAAGGTGGCCGCGATGGAAGCCCACTGGGACACCGGTCCCGGCGACTTCCACGTCTTCGCCTGGCCCGACGAGCAGGCGGAGACGAACCACTACGCACTCTCGATCCCGCAGGGCAGCTCGCTGATCCTCACGCACCGCCTCAACGGCCAGTTCCCCGGCCTCAAGGAGGTGCCGCCACAGGATCGCCCGCCGGTGAAGACGGTGTTCTTCGCATTCCGGATCATGCTCGCCATCGGCTTCTCCATGATTGCGGCCGCCCTGGTCGGGGCATGGCTCCTCTGGCGCGGCGTGCTGTTCGAGACGCGCTGGTACCTGCACATCGTGGCCCGTGGCTGGTGGATCGGCTTCACCGCGGTCGCGGCCGGCTGGATCGTGACCGAAAGCGGCCGCCAGCCCTGGGTCGTCTATGGCCTCAAGCGCACGGCCGACGCGGTTTCACCGGTCTCCGCGGCGACGCTCGCCAGCTCGCTCGCGCTGTTCGTCGCGGTTTACGGCATCGTCTTTGCGATGGGCATCTACTACATCAACAGGCTGATCGCGCGCGGGCCGCAGGGCCGTGCTCTCGACTCCGCCGTCGAGCCGGGACGCTCTCCGCTCGGTGCCGCCCGCGATGCCGGACGCGCGGCGCTGCAAGGGGAGCGCTGACGCAGGTACGATCGCGGGTGATCGACGGGCGCTGTCAGGGTGCCGGCGACGCGAGCGGCTTGGTTTTGTCGACGACGTAGGTGACGAGGACTTTCGCCCCGGTCGCTCCGGCGGTCCCCGAATGAGGGATATTCGCCGGGACCAGCCAGGAGTCGCCCGCTTTCATTTTGAGATCGGTTTTGCCATCGACCTTGAGCAGCACTTCGCCCTCAAGAACGTAACCGTTTTCAACGCCAGCATGGGTGTGGCGAGGCAGAGAACCATTCGGCTTGAATGTTGCCGTCACGGTCGTGGTATTGTAGCCGACCGGCCATTCGGAGGACTGCAGCGTCGTGCGCTCGACCTGGTCCTGAGCGAGGGCGCCAGAAGCGCCGAAGCCGAAACAGAGGAACGCCGCGACAGCAAGGTTTGATGCACGAGTCATGTATCACCTTATCCGCTCGTTGGGAGTGAAAGACAGATGGGCGTCTGATGCCCGCCGACAGCGCCAGTGCTGCCCAGTGCAATGCGCGGGAGTTCGGCACATCCGGCGGGCAGCCCTCGGACTGGATCGATGTCCATGCGTAAAAATATCAGGCCCATGTGCCGGCCGGAAGGGCTTCGCGGGCGTCGATCACGTCGTTGCGAAAATGGTGGTTTGCGAAAAATCAGACGGCCGCTCTGGCGTTGATCCTGCCGCCGGCATTTACAAGCGATTGCGGAGGTGGGATTCTCATCATTCGCAAAGGGACCTTTTAAAGAGGTAAGATCGCAACACATTCGTTTGCGCCCAACCAGACCTTGCCCGACGGCAGGCTGGCGCGGCTGCACCGGCCGGGGCGTGGCGACGCGCCCATCATAGTTCGGGCACGACGATGGCATAGAGGCCCGCGATGGAATGGGACCTGCCGCTGATCTGGGCCGGCGTGATCGGCTTCGCGGTCGCGATGTACGTGATCCTCGACGGCTTCGACCTTGGCATCGGCATCCTGTTTCCCTCCACCAAAGACGATGGCGAGCGCGACCAGATGGTGGCGTCGATCGCGCCATTCTGGGACGGCAACGAAACCTGGCTGGTGCTCGGCGGCGGCGGGCTGTTCGTGGCCTTTCCCAAGGCCTACGCGATCATCATGCCGGCGTTCTACCTGCCGGTGATCGGAATGCTGCTGGCGCTCGTGTTCCGCGGCGTCGCGATCGAATTCCGCAGCGCGGCCGCGACCAGCAAGCGCTATTGGGATTTCGCCTTCGCGGCGGGCTCGACGCTGGCCGCCTTGTGCCAGGGCGTCATCCTCGCCGGCCTGATCCAGGGCATCAAGGTCGAGAACGGCGGCTATGCGGGCGGCGCCTTCGACTGGGCGACGCCATTCGCCGCGCTCTGCGCGCTTGGCGTGCTCACCGGCTATGCGCTGCTGGGCGCGACCTGGCTGGTGATGAAGACCGACGGTCCCGTCGCCGAGCGCGGACGCAGCCAGGCGAAGCTGTTGTTCGTCGCGGTGGTCGGTTTCATGGCGCTGGTGAGCGCGTGGACGCCGCTGGCGTTCGAGCGCATCGCGGCCCGCTGGTTCTCGACGCCTAACATCTATTATCTGTGGCCGGTACCGATCCTGGCCGCGCTCACGGCCTTCGCCGGCTGGCGCTGGCTCCACCAGGGCCGCGAGGCACCGCCGTTCTTTGCCGCCATCGCGCTCTTTCTGCTCGGCTACCTCGGGATCGTGATCTCTGTGTTCCCGTATCTGGTGCCGCCCTCGCTGACGATCTGGCAGACCGCAGCAGCCCCCGCCAGCCAGATTTTCATGCTGATCGGTACGCTCGCGCTCCTGCCGATCATCCTCGGCTATGTGGTGTTCATCTACTCGATCTTCCGCGGCAAGGTGCGCGCCGGCGAGGGCTATCATTGAACGCGTCGATCACTGCGCCGGCGCGGGCGTCTCCGCGATGGGCGCACCCGGCGGCCGGATGATCGCCCAGCCAATGCGCAGGAGCCCGAGCCGTCCCTGCCGCGGCCGTTCGAACGAGCGCACCTCGGGCACGATGTCGGGAAAGCGCTCGATGATCGCCGCAGGCGGCGTGCCGAGGATGTCGGTCGCCGGCCACACCACGATCGCGCCCCTGGTGCGGATATCGGTCATGCTCACCCAGGGCGAGCGCTCCGGCGTGGCATCGAGATAGAGGCTCGGCCGGCTCGGCGACCCGAGCGCGACGAGAGCGGCCGTGCGCGGCTCGCCCGCCACGATCCCGAGCGGCGCGCCGACGCGGCGCTGGAAGCTCTCCGCGAAATACTGCCCCATCGCGCGCGCGGGCAGGTTGGCGCTGAGTTCGATGCCGAGCCACGGCAACGCCAGCAGGGCGAGCACCGCCATGACCGGGGGCACCAGCAGGAGGCCGAACCAGGCCCAGATCACGACGTGCTGGTGGCTGAGCTCGATGCTCTCGCCGGCCGCGATCACGACCGCAAGGGCCGAAAGGACCACCAGCGGCGCGACGCCCCCGAGCGGCGCCGGCGATCCGATCAGGACGGCAACGAAGGTGGCGGCCAGCGGCGGCACAATCGCAAAGAAATAAACGTACTGGCGAGCGAAGGGCTCGACCGGCCGGCGCACGATCACCGGCGACGGCTCGCGCGGCGTCCACGGCCAGCCGACCACCAGCGCGACCAGCACCGCGAGCCCGGCATGGGCCGCGATGATGAGCGCCATCTGCTTGAGCCAGGCGCCGAGATTGTCGATCCCGGATTCCGGGGTGCGCAGGCGGCCGAGCATCGGCAGCATCCCCTCGCCCGATTCCGCGAGCCACAGGAGATGCGGAAACATCACGATGACGGCCACGACGCCCGCGAGCCAAGGATCGGTCGAGCGGAGGGTCGCGCGCGCGCGCTTGTTGGCCACGGTGAACAGCAGCAGGAGGCCGACCAGCAGCAGGCCGGCATAGGTCGTGAGCAGGAGAAGGCCGATCTCGATCGCGAGCGCGACCCAATAGCCGCGCCGTCCCTCGCCGACCGCGCGCCAATAGTCGAGCAGGATGACCGCCCACAAGGGCATGGTGAGGACGACCGGCCCGAAGTCCGGCGTCGGCACCGCGAAGGCCGAGATGCCGACCATCAGCAGCACCGCGAGTGCGGCGTGTTGCGGTCCGACGATCAGGCGGCCGAGGTCGTAGACCGCCCAATAGGTGACGATGACGCAAATCTGCGACAGGGCATAGACGCCCCACATGCTGTGGCCGGCGAGGTCGTAGGCGATCTCGGCCAGCCAGAAGGCGAGCGGCGGGCCGAGATAGGTGCCGAGTTGGAACTCGTGCCCGACCGCCAGCACGGCCGGCACGTCGCCCGGCGGGCCCCAATAGAACAGCGCCGGAACGATCATCCACAGCGCCGCCTGCGCCAGCGCGGCGAAGGCGACCGCCAGCGCCGGGCGCGACCGCAGCAACTCGACGAAAATGGAGACGTACAGCATCCCGCCCGCAGCTCTCACTCCATGCGACCGGACGGCAGACCTGGCACGGAATCTGCCGCTCATGCCCGCGCCGAGCAGGCATCCAGTTGTTGGCATTCACGCGCCCGGGAGCTCGTCTCCGCTTTCGCGGGGACGAGCGGGATGGCACCGATTCAACTCACCTGGACCGCACTCTAGGGCCTTCCGCTAGAGAGGCAACACGCCCGCCGGCATGTCGTCGGTCTGCGCGCGGGTATCGCCGTAGCTTGCGGCGACGGGCGCGAACGAACGGCGGTGGTGGATGGTCGGACCGAGCCGCGCCAGCGCGGCGAAATGTTCGGGCACGCTGTAGCCCATGTGGCGCTCGAAGCCGTAGCCGGGGTGGGCGAGGGCGAGCCGCATCATCAACTGGTCGCGCGTGACCTTGGCGACGATCGAGGCGGCCGCGATCGAGGCGATGATGGCATCGCCGCTGATCACCGCCTGGCATTCGCAGCCGACGTCGATCCGATCGCGGCCGTCGACGAAAACCAGCATCGGCTTGACCGGAAGCGCCGCCACCGCGCGCGCCAGCGCCCACAGCGACGCCCGCAGAATATTGTCGCGGTCGATGCGCGCGGGCGGCGCGAAGGCGACCGCCACCTGGGCGCTGGCGCAGATCTTCGGGTAGAGCCTTTCGCGCGCCTCGCGATCGAGCTTCTTGGAATCATCGAGCCCGCGGGGAATCCGTTTCGGGTCGAGGATCACGGCGGCGGCGACCACCGGCCCGGCCAGCGGGCCCCTGCCCGCCTCGTCGCAACCGGCGACCGGCCAGAGGCCGCGCTTGATCGCCGCACGCTCGCGGCGGAAGGTCGGGCGCAGGTTCTCCTCCGCCAGCGGCAGGCGCGCGACTTGAACGATGGTGATGCGACTCATGCCGCGATGGTGCGTGCTGCGGCGCGCGAGTCAACCGGGCAGTCTGGGAAATTAGCAAAAGCCCGCCGGGTTCCGGCCCCCGACGGGCTTGCTTGCGATGCGGTCGCTGCGCCTTACTTGCGGCCCAGCCCACCCTGCCTGCCGACCGGCGGCCGGTTGATCAGCGGCCCGCGGGACTGCGCGAGGGCGGCTTTCGTACCCGCCGTGCTGGTGATCGAGCAGGTGCAATTGGTTTCCGTGCAGACCGGCTTGGTCACCGGGCCGGTGCAGTGGAAGGTGCACTTCTGGGTGCCGCCGCCGGGGCAGGAACTCGCCGCCGAGGCTTCCGGCGAGGCGGACGCCATCGCGGTCAGCACAACCGCCAGCAGGCCGGCAAAGCGAATGGAGGACTTGATCGTCGTGGTGATGGTCATGGCCTTCTCCCTTTGATTTGCCGGAGGCTCCGGCGTTCATCGATGGGAGGAACCTACGGGCCGGGCGCGTCCGGCGATGTGATGGCCATCACACCAATGACGATTGTCCCGGGAACACCGCAGGGGGACCCGATCCGGCAAAGGACCAGCGAGGCCGGCGGCGCCGAAGCGCGGCGCCGAGACCCCCTACCCGGCATGTCCGTCAGAACAAGTCGAGCTGCGCGGCCGCCGGGCGCGGCGGCGAGAAATGCTCGGTGGTGAGCTTGTGCCGCGATTTGTTGAGGTTGAGCTTGTCGCAGGCAGCCTCGAACCGCCGGCCGATCATCCAGGCGATCGGGCCCGAGCCGGTCATGCGCTCTCCCCACTTGGAGTCGTAGTCCTTGCCGCCGCGCATCTCGCGGATGAGCTTGAAGACGTGGCGATAACGGTCGGGGAAATTCGCCAGCAGCCATTCGCGAAAGAGGTCGCGCACCTCCAGCGGCAGCCGCAACAGCACGTAGCCGGCCTCCCTCACGCCGAGCGCGGAGGCGGCGTCGAGGATGCGCTCGATCTCCGCATCATTGATGGCCGGGATGATTGGAGCGACCATCACGGAGGCCGGCACGCCCGCATCCGCGAGCCGGCGCAGCGTTTCGAGCCGGCGTGACGGTGTCGCCGCGCGCGGCTCCATCACGCGGGCGAGCTTGGGATCGAGCGTCGTCACCGAGAGCGCGACCTTGGCCAGGTTGCGCTTCGCCATGCGGGCGAGGATATCGAGATCGCGCGTGACCAGCGCGCTCTTGGTCACGATGCCGACCGGATGGCCGAAACGCTCGAGCACCTCCAGGATGCGGCGCATGATCTGGTGCTGCTTCTCGATCGGCTGGTAGGGATCGGTATTGGTGCCGATCGCGATGGTGCGCGGCGAGTATTTCGGGTCGGACAGCTCGCGCTCCAGCAGCCGCGGCGCGTCCGGCTTGGCGAACAGCTTCGACTCGAAGTCGAGCCCCGGCGACAGGCCGAGATAGGCATGCGTCGGCCGCGCGAAGCAGTAGATGCAGCCGTGCTCGCAGCCACGATAGGGATTGATCGAGCGGTCGAAGGAAATGTCGGGCGAATCGTTGCGGGTGATGATCTTCCGGGTGGCGTCGATCGTCACCGTGGTCTTGAACGGCGGCAGGTCTTCCAGGTTCTGCCAGCCGTCGTCGAACCGCACGCGCGCCGTGGGCTCGTAGCGTCCCGACGCGTTCGACTGGGCGCCGCGGCCGCGCCGGCGGTCGTCTTCTACCGCAACGTCGGTATCGGGCGGCAGGTCGAGTTCGACGGCCGCGGACCGCTGGGGCGCCGTACCGGCTTTGCCGCGGGCAAAGCCGCCCGCCGGCGCGGAGGGCAGCGGCGCCGGCGGGCGTCTCAGGGCTGTCGAAGAACGAGCCATGGGCCGTTACCTAGCTGGAATTCTGGAACAAAACAAGAACATAATATGTGGGGCCATGTCCCTCCGCATCTCGTAGCGGCGGGCTGTGACGCCACATGATATGGTGATCATCAACCGTGTCGGCCGGGGCCGGGTTCCATGATCAGCGTGGTCATCGCGACGCACGATTCGGAAATGACGCTGGTGCGGACGCTGGCCGCACTGGTGCCCGGCGCGCTCGCCGGTATCGTACGCGAGGTCATCGTCGCGGATGCCGGATCGCGCGATCAGACCGCCACGGTCGCCGACATCGCGGGCTGCCGTTTTGTCCTGACCGACGCGCCGCTCGGTGCCCGCCTGACAGCGGCGGCAGCATCCGCGCGGGCACAATGGCTGTTGTTCCTGCGGCCAGGGCTGGTGTTGCACGGCGCCTGGCTCGATGAGACCGCCAGGTTTGTGCAGGAAGCCGAGTTCGGCGCCGATGCTGGCGCGCGGGCGGCAGTATTCCGGATGACCGGCGCAACCGGCCGCCGCCATCCCGCCTTGGCCGAGGCGCTGGCGCTGGTCGCCGCCACGCTGGGCGCGCCGCCGCGCCCGGATCAAGGATTGCTGATCGGCAAGGCGCTCTATGAGGCGCTTGGCGGCCACCGTGGCGACAGCGCCGATCCCGAACGCGGCCTGCTGCGCCGCCTCGGCCGCCGTCGCATCGTCACCCTGAGCGGTGGCGCGGCGATCGCAAAACCCTGAACCGACGCTGCCGGCCATCTCCCGCCGTCCAGGCAGATTTCCGATGCCGCCGATGCTATGCTGACCTCGCGCGCCAAGCTTGGCCGCGCGCGTCGAAGCGACAGCACAATCACAGCAACGTCGCCGGCGCCGTGCTTCGGGGAGGACATGCGATGAAGACGAATGCGATGACCGCCGCGGCGGTCGGGTTTGCCATGACGCTTGTCTGCGGCACCGCCGCGCGCGCCGCCGAGGTCACGGCGCTCGTTTCCAACGCCTTGACGTCGACATTCGAAGAGCTCGCTCCGCAGTTCGAGAAATCGACCGGGCACAAGCTGAAGGTCAGCTTCGGCTCGACCGATCCGTTGAAGGTGCGGGTGGAAAAGGGCGAGGCGGTCGACTTCGCGCTCTTTGGCGAGGGCGCGATCGACGGCCTGGTCCGGCAGGGCAAGCTCGTCGCCTCGACCCGCGCCATCGTGGCGCGCTCCGGGCTGGGTATAGCGATCCGCACGGGCGCGCCGAAGCCCGACCTCGGCACCACCGAGGCATTCAAGAAGACGCTGCTCGCCGCAAAGTCGATCTCCTACAACGAGCAGGGGCTGACCGGAGACTATCTCAAGGTCCTGTTCGGGCGGCTCGGAATTGCGGACGCGATCAAGGCCAAGCACAAGAACGGCTCGGGCGCGGAGCTCGTCGGCAAGGGCGAGTCCGACATCGGCATCACCCAGGCCAGCGAGGTCGCGCTCGTTCCGGGCGTCGAGCTTGGCGGCCGGCTGCCGGCGGAAATCCAGAACTACTCCACATTCGCGGTTGCGGTCGGCGCGAGCGCCAAGGCACCGGACGCGGCCGGCGCGCTGCTCAAGTTGCTGGCCTCGCCGGAGGCGCTGCGGGTGATGAAGGCGAAGGGACTGGAGCCGCCGGCATGAGGCAGGCGGGGACCATCGCCCTGTTCACCGCCAGGACGCGTCGTCCCTACACCGAGGCGCCCTTTGCCTTCGGGCGGCGCAGGTGCTCGTCAAGCCGAGGCATCAGCTCGACGAAATTGCACGGGCGGTAACGGTAATCGAGCTGGTGCACCAAAATCTCGTCCCAGGCGTCCTTGCAGGCGCCGGGCGAGCCGGGCAGGCAGAAGATGTAGGTGGCGCCGGCGACGCCCGCGGTGGCGCGGGTCTGGATCGCCGAAGTGCCGATCTTGTTGAAGCTCACCATCAGGAACAGCGCCGCGAAGCCGTCCATCGTCTTCTCGAACAGCGGCTCGACCGCCTCCGGCGTCACGTCGCGGCCGGTGAAGCCGGTGCCGCCGGTGGTGATGATCACGTCGACGGCCGGCGCCGCGATCCAGTCCTTGACGCGTTCGCGGATCGCCTCGACCTCGTCGGGGACGATGCCGCGCGCGGCGACGACATGGCCGGCGGCGCTGATGCGCTCGGCGAGGATGGCCCCCGACTTGTCGTCCGCCAGTTCGCGCGTGTCCGACACCGTGAGCACGGCAATGTTGAGCGGCACGAACTGTCTGGTCTGGTCGAGGCCGGGCATCCGCGAACGGGGTCCTACAGCCGCGTCGCCGCGAAGGTGTTGCAGCTCCCGACTTCGCCGCCGTTGTAGCCGTTGTTGAACCAGCGCTGGCGCTGCTCCGAGCTGCCATGGGTGAAGCTGTCGGGCACCACCGCGCGCCCGGCGCGCTTCTGGAGCGTGTCGTCGCCGATCGCCGCCGCGGTGCGCAGCGCGGCCTCGACGTCGCCCGGCTCGATCATGGCGCGCTTGCCTTGGCGGCGCAGGAGATCGTCCTCGTACTTCGCCCACACGCCGGCGAAGCAGTCGGCCTGCAGCTCGACCTGCACCTGGATGTGGTTCGCCTCCGCTGCGCCGCGGCCGGCGGATTGCTGCGCGGTATGGGCGCGGCTGAGAACGCCGAACAGGTTCTGCACGTGGTGCCCGACCTCGTGCGCGATCACGTAGGCCTGCGAGAACAGGCAGGACCTGCTGGTATCGCAGCCGCGGAAACGGGTCTCGATCAGGTCGAAGAACTGCGTGTCGAGATAGATCTTCTGATCGTTCGGACAGTAGAACGGCCCCATCGCGCTCTGCGCGACACCGCCGCAGCGGGCTTCGGTCTGGCCGCGGAAGAGGATGAGAGTCGGCGCACGATAGGTCTTGCCGTCCTTGGCGAAAAGGTCCTTCCACACCACCTCGGTCGACCCAAGCACGCGCGAGACGAAGCGGCCCTTCTCGTCCTGCGGCGTGCCGGTCTGCCGCGGGGTGGTGGGGGAGTTGACCGTCGGCCCCTCGTGCGTGAGCACCTCGGCGCCGCCGATGAGCAGGCGCGGATCGATGCCGAGCGCATAGCCGATGAGGCCGAGCACCACGACCGTGCCGATCGACAGGCCGCCGGCGCCGCCCGGGATTCCGCCGAAGCCGCCTCCGCCGCGGATCGAGCCGCCCTCGCCGCGGCGATCCTCGATATTGCTGCTTTCCGGCAAATCTTCGGTTTCCATCGTGTCGCCTCCTCGAAGTCCCCGCGCAGTCCTTGCACCGTCACCGCGTGCGAATACCACGGCACCGCCGCCTGCGCGCGTTCAATCGTTAGTCCATCAATATAGTTCCTCGGCAAAACTTGCCTAGCTCACGGGCGGCGCCGTTAAAGCGATTTTTACTTTGGGCCGTCATCATGCGTGCCTGTCGGTTGTAGGTCCCGCGTCACCGACCGCGTCGCCTGAGTTCAGAGTGCTGGATTATGGTAGTGTCGCGTCGCGGGGCGTCCCAAGGGGCGCCCCGCGTCAGTTTTGCAGCCTCGTCCGCGCAAGACATCCTCGTCGGAGACTGCATCGCCGCGATGGCGCGGCTGCCCAGCCAATCCGTCGATCTCGTCTTTGCCGATCCGCCTTATAATCTGCAGCTGCAGGGCGAGTTGAAACGGCCCGACGACTCGCGCGTCGATGCGGTCGACAACGACTGGGACAAATTCGCGAGCTTTGCTGCCTACGATGCGTTCACGCGTGCCTGGCTTGGAGCGTGCCGGCGCGTGATGAAGCCTTCGGCGACGCTATGGGTGATCGGCTCGTATCACAACATCTTCCGGGTCGGCGCGACGCTGCAGGATCTGGGCTATTGGATTCTTAACGATGTGGTCTGGCGCAAGGCCAACCCCATGCCCAACTTCCGCGGCCGCCGCTTCACCAATGCGCATGAGACATTAATCTGGGCTGCGCGTGACGCGGGTGCCAAAGCCTATACGTTCAACTACGAGGCGTTGAAGGCCGCGAACGACGACGTGCAGATGCGCTCGGACTGGACACTCGCCCTGTGCACCGGCCAGGAGCGGCTCAAATCGAACGACGGCAAGAAGCTGCATCCGACGCAGAAGCCGGAGGCGCTGCTCGCGCGCGTGATCCTGGCATCCTCGCGTCCGGACGACCTTGTACTCGACCCCTTCTGTGGCACCGGCACGACCGGAGCCGTGGCGCGGCGCCTGGGCCGGCGCTTTATCGGCATCGAGCGCGAGGAGAGCTATGCGGTTGCGGCGCAAGCGCGCATCGACGCGGTCGAGCCGCTGCCGGC
>JAXDOD010000013.1:0-36962 GCA_034669045.1 Alphaproteobacteria bacterium | reverse complement strand
CCGAGATGTTCTGCTGGCGCGACACCTGGTAGCCGAGGAACACCTCGTCCTGGTTCTCGCCATAAGCCACGGTGCCGAGGGTCTCGGACAGGCCCCAGCGCGTCACCATCATGCGCGCGAGCTTGGTCGCCTGCTCGATGTCGGAGGCGGCGCCCGAGGTCACCTTCTCGCGGCCGAAGATGAGCTCCTCGGCGACGCGTCCGCCCATCATGATGGCGAGCCGCGAGGTCATCTGCTCGAGGCTCATGGAGAGCTTGTCGCGCTCGGGAAGCTGCATGACCATGCCGAGCGCGCGCCCGCGCGGAATGATGGTCGCCTTGTGCACCGGATCGGTGGCCTTGACGTTGAACGCGACGATGGCGTGGCCGCCTTCATGATAGGCGGTCAGCATCTTCTCTTCCTCGGTCATGACCAGCGACTTGCGCTCGGCGCCCATCATCACCTTGTCCTTGGCGTCCTCGAACTCGCTCTGCGTGACCATGCGCTTGTTGCGCCGGGCCGCCATCAGGGCCGCCTCGTTGATCAGGTTGGCGAGATCGGCGCCGGAGAAGCCGGGCGTGCCGCGCGCGATGGTGCGCAGGTTCACGTCCGGCGCCAGCGGAACCTTGCGCACGTGCACCTTGAGGATCTGCTCGCGGCCGACCACGTCGGGGTTGGGAACGACAACCTGACGATCAAAGCGTCCGGGACGCAGCAGCGCCGGGTCGAGCACGTCGGGCCGGTTGGTGGCGGCGATCAGGATGATGCCTTCATTGGCTTCGAAGCCGTCCATCTCGACCAGCAACTGGTTCAGCGTCTGCTCGCGCTCGTCGTTGCCGCCGCCGAGCCCGGCGCCGCGATGACGGCCGACCGCATCGATTTCGTCGATGAAGATGATGCAGGGCGCGTTTTTCTTCGCCTGCTCGAACATGTCGCGCACGCGCGAGGCGCCGACGCCGACGAACATCTCAACGAAGTCGGAACCCGAAATGGTGAAGAACGGCACGTTGGCCTCACCGGCCACGGCGCGTGCAATGAGCGTCTTGCCGGTGCCGGGCGGGCCGACTAGCAGCACGCCGCGCGGGATCTTGCCGCCCAGCCGCTGGAACTTGCCCGGATCGCGCAGGAACTCGACGATCTCCTGCAGGTCCTGCTTGGCCTCGTCGACGCCGGCGACGTCCTCGAAGGTCACGCGCCCGTGCGCCTCGGTGAGAAGTTTTGCGCGCGACTTGCCGAAGCCGAGCGCCTTGCCGCCGGCGCCCTGCATCTGCCGCGACAGGAATATCCAGACGCCGATCAGCGCGATGAACGGCAGCCACGAGATCAACAGCGACACGAACCACGGCACGTCGTTCTGCTGCGCGCGCGCGGTGATCGACACGCCCTTGCCGTAGAGCCGCCCGATCAGCGAAGGGTCGTTGGGCGCATAGGTCTGGAACTGGCGGCCGTCCGTGAAGGTGCCGTGGATCTCCGGTCCCTGGATCAGCACGTCCTTGACGCGTCCCTGATCGACCTCGCTCAGCAGTTGCGAGAACGAGATCTCCTGCGACTGCGCCCGCTGGCCGGGATTCTGGAAAAGCGTGAACAAGGCAAGCAACAACAGGACGATGATCACCCAAAGGGCGAAATTGCGCAGATTGGCGTTCATGCCTCTCGTCCCCTATGGCCGGGCCTGGCAGCCCGACTTTTGGTGTCGCAAGTTGCGGATGATGATCGCAAGTTGCGGCCGATTCACGGTCGTCCCGACCCAATTTATGTGCCGGGGGGGCCGATGCCAAGGGAACGAACCCCCGAATTCCCAGTCTATCTCCCTTTGGCGATGCCGTTTCGGCCATATTCGCGCGTGGTTAAGGTCTTGCGTGCGCTGTTCGCGGATCGCGGCGGGGCCGGCTCGATGACCAGCGTCTCGGCGGACAGAGTGACGAGCGCGCCCGCTAGCGTGCGCCGCAGCCGAAGGCCGCCCTCCGCGCCGCGCAGGACCCCGCACAGCATCTCGAGCTTGCCGAGTTGCACCGGCCCGGCCGAGCCGGTCTGCGCGATCGCGCGGCCGAGCAGGCGAAGCGCGACTTCGGCCGGCAGATGCATGAATTTGCCGGCATCGAGCACGATCCGGCCGCGGGCGCGCCAGCCTCCCTGCGCGAGCGCGCCTGCGGCGGCGTCCACGGCGATCTCGATGGTCGCCTCGGCGCGCCGCAGGCGGCGCGCCAGCAGCGCAAGGCGGCGTGCATCGAGACCCTCTTCGGCCAGCGCCGGCATCAAGGCGCGCAGGCGCGCCCGGGTGAAGCGCGGGTCGCGGTTCGACGGGTCGTCGGCAAACGACATGCCGAGGGCGTCGAGCGTGGCAATCAGCCGCGCCTTCGGCAGTTCCAGGAGCGGCCGCACCAGCAGGATTTCATCTCTTTGATCCGACCCGCGCTTCTCAGGTGAGGGTGACAACAACGTCACGCGCGCCATGGCGCCGAGCCCGGTGAGGCCGGAGCCGCGCGCCATGCGGATGAGCACCGTCTCGGCCTGATCGTCCAGCGTATGGGCGGTGAGCACATGGCGGGCGCCGGCGCCGCGCGCGGCGGCGGTGAGCAATCGATAGCGCGTGTCGCGCGCGGCCTCCTGCAATCCGGTCGTGGGCTTGCGGCCGGTCCAGCGCAGGATGCGGTGGCGCACGCCCAGGCGCGCGGCGAGCCGCTTCACCGCGCGCGCCTCGCGCGCCGATTGCGGCCGCAACCCGTGATCGATCGTGACCGCCAGCAGCGCGGGACCCGTCTTCGACGCAGCGCGCCAGCGCGCCGTCAGCACCATGAGCGCGGTCGAATCCGGACCGCCGGACACGGCGAGGATCAAAGCTCCGGCAGAGCTGAGGTCTGCGAACAGCGTGTTCGCTTCGAGGGCGGAAACCGGTGCCGCGTCATCAGCAGCGGACACGCTTCTGTTCCCGGTCGACGCCTTGCTTGATGCCCACCGACGCGCGCGGATATTTGCGCAGCACCTCGCCGAACGACGCGCAGGCGGCTTCCTTCTCGCCCAGCGCCGCCAGCGCCTGGCCGAGCCGCAGCAGCGCGTCCGGCGCCTTGGCGGCGGTGTCGTATTTGGTCGAGACGTTGAGGAAGGCTTCGGCGGCGTCGCGGAAGCGCTGCCGCTGGAACAGGCTTTCGCCAAGCCAATATTGCGCGTCGGGCGCCAGGCGATCGTTCGGGTACTTGCGCAGGAAGCCGTTGAAGCCGTCTTCGGCCAGCGTGTAGTCCTTGCGCAGGATGTAACCATAGGCGAGGTCGAAGCTGTCCTTCGGGCTGTCCGAGGGCGGCAGCGTCGCGACCTGCGCACCGGTTGCGCTCGGATTGCGCGGTGGCGACGGCGGAAGCTCGCCGGCGGCCGCGGCCATGCCGGGAACGAGCGTGGCATCGTTGGCGGCGCCCGCGGCCAGGATCGAGAGATCAAGCGGCGCGCCCGCCGGGCGTCCGCCGGGAGCGCCGATGTCGTCGTCGTCGTCATCGCGCGCGTGCGTCACCGGCGCGGCAGCGCCAAAGGTCTGCGGCAGCGGCGGACTAGGCGTCGTGGTCCCGAGCGTGCGCGGCGCTCCGGGCGCGGCCGGATTCTGCGCCGGGTCGAAGGCATCGCCGCGCCGTCCCGGCACCGTGCCGGTGGCGGGCGGCGGGGTCGCCGGCGGCGTCGCGGCCGGCCGCGGCGGGGCCGGTGCGCGGGGCGCGCCGCCACGCATCTCCTGGAAGCGGTACTCGGTATCGTCCTGGACGCGCTTGAGCTGCCCTTCGAGCTGCTGGTTGCGGTACTGCAACTGTTCCAAGGCGCCGGTGAGCTGCCGGATCTGCGCTTCGAGCCGGTCGATGCGCATCATCAGGTCGCCGGCGGGCGACTGCGCCACCCGCGGCTGAGCGGTGGAGGGCGCGGCGGGCGCGGACGGCGGACGCTCCTGCGCGCCGGGCGGCGCCACGCGCTCGCTGCCGCCGAACAGCTTGTCGAGAATCCCGAGCGACCGCTCGCTCTCCTGCGCGATCGCGCCACCGGCGATCACCAGCAGGACGGCGGCGAGCGCGGGGGCCGCGATGATCCGAAGCGACATACGGGTCATTGGACTAATTCTGCGGACTAATTCTGCGGGGCACCGATGATCCGTAGCATCAAGGACCCTTTCGTCCAAATTGTGACTCCTTGCCTGGGCTGCAGGCCGCCGCGGCGCGACCTCTCACGCCAAACACAACCGGCGCCCGATGGCGCCGGTTGTCCCATTCCCCCGTAGATCACGTTCAGGAGCTTGCGTTGAGGACCGTCACTCCGCGCCGGTTCTGTGACCAGCAGGAAATGTCGTTGCAGACCGCAACCGGCCGCTCCTTGCCGTAGGCGATCGTGCGCATGCGCTGCGCCTGGACGCCGCGCGATGCGAGATAGTCGCGCACCGCCTGGGCGCGCCGGGCGCTCAACGCGATGTTGTATTCACGCGTGCCGCGTTCGTCGGAGTGACCCTCGATCAGGAAGGCGTATTGCGGATAGGCCCGCAGCCACTGCGCCTGCTTCTCCAAGGTGCCGACCGCCTGCTGCGTGAGCTCCGAGGAATCGGTCTCGAAGAACACGCGGTCGCCGACATTGACGACGAAATCCTGCTGGCTGCCGGGAACCGCCGCGCTGGCATTCGCCAGAGCGGGATTGTCGGTCGGATTCTTGGCGCAGGCGCCGATCGCCAACGCGGCGACCACGACAGCAGCGAGCTTCAGAACGCGAAGACCATTCATGGCATTCGTCATTCCGGTGCCTCCATTTTCGTTACCGGACATGTCGCAGGTCTAGCAGGTGGCTGGTTAAACGAACGTTCCGTCAACCTTGATGCAGCCTTGCAGCCATGGCTCAAAAGCCACGGATGGGCGGAAACCGTTTATGGTGGTTAATGCGAAGTGAATGCGGCAGCATCGGGGCTTGTGGGTTCCATCAGGCGGAGACGAGGCGCCGCCGGCCGGTTGCGAAGTACTCCACGACGCCGACGAGAGGCGTCAGGCGCGCAGCAATGCCTGATAGCCGCACTGTTCGAAGTGCCGGTCGTGCGTCAAGGCCTCGGTAATCTGCCGCTCCTCCATGATCACGAACGACGCGCAGTCCGTGAGACTCCAATTCTTGTCGAGACGGGCGTGGTAGAGGGCAAACGCGTCGCGGAAATACTGCGGCGTCTGCGGGACCACGTCGATGTCTTCGTTGTCCGTGATCCTTTGAACCAGACTGGCTGCGATGCGCCGGAAGCGAGAGCCTTCGCCGGAAAAATTGTTCAAAACCTCCACGAGAACCATCTCGGAAGTAACAATGCGATGCTCGCCAAGGCGAAGGGGAAGTTCGACGGCTGAGCGGTGGAGAGAATCGCGCGGGTTGCTGATCGCGATCCAATACACCGTGTCGGCAAAAATCACGCGCATTCAATAACGTTTCGGTGCGCCGTAGAGGTAATGATCGTGATTGGCCGCAAGGTCGGTTGACAATCTTTCCAGTTCTTCCGGCGGAATTTTCGCGGTGAGCTCTTGCACGTACTGCACGATTGACAGGAGCGCATTGCCCTTGGCTGGATGTTCTTTCGTGTCCGATTCCGTTGCCATGCCTTCGGTCTGGCTCGGACTGAGCTTCACATGGACGCGCTGATCAAACGTATTCAATAACGAAATCAGATGATCAATTGAGAAGGCGCCGAGATCCCCGGCGCGAAGCCGAGCAATCTCGGTTCGAGCGAGGCCGAGTTCCTCACATGCCGCCGTATCGGCGAGCTTGCGGTTGGCAATAAGTTCGACGATTGCCGCCGCGAGTTCAGCCTTGATGCGGTCGATGTCGGGCTGCTCGTTCATGTTTCAACATAACACGCGGTCGGGCTCCTCGGCCAGACTCGCCGCCGTCGAAAATGCAGCCTGCTCACACCAGCAGCGGCGACCAGGCGGGATCGGACGCGTAGCTCGGCGTCGGCGTGCGCAGCTCGTTGCGGCCCGTGACATCGACCGTGTAGAGCGCCGGCCCGGCGGCGCCGCCGGGATCGCGGAAGAACATCAGCACGCGGCCGTTCGGCGACCAGGTCGGCCCTTCGTTGTGATAGCCCTCGGTCAGGATGCGCTCGCCCGCTCCATCCGGCCGCATGATGCCGATCGAGAACCGGCCCTGCGCCTGCTTGGTGAAGGCGATGTGGTCGCCGCGCGGCGACCACACCGGCGTCGAGTAGGAGCCGTCGCCGAAGCTGATGCGCTGCGCCGCGCCGCCGCCCGCGCCCATGACGTAGATCTGCTGCTTGCCGCCGCGATCGGATTCGAAACAAATGCGCGCGCCGTCGGGCGCATAGCAGGGCGCCGTGTCGATCGCGGCCGTATCGGTCAGGCGCGTCGTCGCCTTCGAGCGCAGGTCCATCACGAAGATGTTGGCGTTGCCGCCCTGCTGCAGGCTCATGATGACGCGCTGCCCGTCGGGCGAGAAGCGCGGCGCGAAGGTCATGCCGGGGAAGTTGCCGACGATCTCGCGCTGCCCGGTCTCGATGTTGAACAGGAAGACCCGCGGCTGGCCCTGGCCGTAGGACATGTAGGCGATGATGTCGGCGGCCGACGAGAAGCGCGGCGTCAGCACGAGGTCGTCGCCGCGCGTGAGATAGCGCACGTTGGCGCCGTCCTGGTCCATCAGCGCCAGACGCTTGACGCGCCGCTCCTTCGGACCCGATTCGTCGACGAAGACGATGCGGCTGTCGAAATAGCCCTTCTCGCCGGTGAGACGTTCGTAGATCTGGTCCGAGATGATGTGCGCGACACGGCGCCAGTTGTCGGGCGGCGTCTGGTAGGACTTGCCGAACAGGTATTGCCCGGCGAAGACGTCCCACAGGCGGAATTCGGCGGCGAGCCGGCCGTCATCCTGCCGCGTCAGGCGGCCGGTGACGAGCGCCTGCGCGTTGATCTGGCGCCAGTCGGGAAAGCGCGGCTGGGCGTCGATGCTCGCCACCCGCTCGATGTAGGCGGCTTGATCGATCGGAGCAAAAAGCCCGGAACGCTGCAGGTTGGACGCGATGATCTGCGTCACCCCGCGCGCGACCGCGGGATCCGGCAGGCCGGCGCCGCTGAAGTCGGGCAGCGCGATCGGCATCGGCTGGACGTTGCCCTGGGTGACGTCGAGCTTGAGCACCGCCTGCGCCGATTGCGGCGTCACGCCTGCCAACGCGCCTGCGGCCGCGCCGGCGCCCAGCGCCAGCAGGCGGCGACGGCTGAGATCGGGATCATGGAAGCTCGTGAGCGAACGGGATTTCATCGTCATCATATGGGTCATCGGGTGAGACAGGTCAGCCGCGGATCATGTCGCGCGGATCGAAGGTGATCTCGATGTCCTGCCAGAGCTCGTAGTGCTCCGGCTTGAGCATGTCGAACGGCTGGCCGCGGAAGACGGCGCGAATGGCGCTGTCGCGGGCGGCCATGAACAGGGGGCTGCGTCCGCTGGTCATCACCATGGGCGGGCCGGCGAGCGTGCCGTCGGGGTTGAGCTTCATCCTGATCTGGACGGTCAGCTCTTCCGGGTTCCGGGCGCCGGCGGGCGGATTCCACAGTTGCGCGAGCCGCAAACGCAAGGCGTCCAACTCGCTCATCGACAGTTGCGAGGCGGCGCCACGCGGCGCGCCGAGCGAAACTGTGGTGTTGACGACGTCGCCGGTGGCGGCCGTGCGCTGAGGCGTGCGCTTGTCGAGAAGCGCCGCGACCTGCTTGGGATCGAACTTCGAATTCTGCTGGTCCGGCTTCTTGGCCGGCGTCGGCGCCTTGGTTTCGGCTTTCTTCGGGTCGGGCTTGCGCGCGATGTCCTTCTTGATCGCGTCCGCGATCGGATCGCGCTTCGGCTCGGCCGGCTTCTTCTCCGCGGGCGCCGCCGGTTTCGGCTCGGGAATGGGCGGTGGCGCGTCGGTCGTCGCCTTGACCTCCGTCTTCTCGATCTTTGCGGTCGGATTCTCCACCGGCGTCCGCTCGGCGAGCTTCTCGACCAGCGGCTTCGGGGTCTCGACCTTGGGTGCGGTCCTGCTGCCGGCCGTCAACTCGGAAAACTCGGTGTCCGAGATCACGCTCACGGGCAGCGCGTCGGTCGAATGGGCGACGTAAGGCTTGGCGGCGAACGCCACCACGCCCCAGAGCAGCACGGCGACGTGCCCGATGGTCGATATGGTGAGTCCCGGCCTCATCATTGTCCCAAGCGGCCTCACCGCCGTTCAGGCAGCGTGACGAGCACGACCTTCAGGAACCCGGCGCCCTGCAGCAGGCCCATCACCTTGGCCACCACGTCATAGGTCACCGCCTTGTCGCCGATGACATAGATCGGCTCGTCCTTGTTGGCGCGCGCCGCCCTGATGGCGTTGAGCTTGGTCACCAGATCGTCCATGGCGATCTCGGCTTCCTGCAGCAGGATCTTGCCCTTGTCCGTGATCGCGATTTTCAGCGGTTCACGGTTCTCGTCAAGGCTCTTGGCCTGGGTTTCCGGCAGGTCGAGCTTGACCCCGACGGTGAACAGCGAGGCCGAGACCATGAAGATGATCAGGAGCACGAGCATCACGTCGACCATGGGCGTGACGTTGATCTCGCTCATGACCGGTCGGCGGCGATGGCGACGCTTGCCGGCGACCGCGGCGGCCCCTGTGTTCAACGCCATGCGGGTGCCCTCATGACCGCTCGTCGATCTGGCGCGACAGGATCGCCGAGAACTCGTCCGCGAAGCCTTCCAGGCGCTGGGCCTGCTTGTTCACGTCGGACACGAACTTATTGTAGAAAATCGTCGCCGGTATGGCAGCCACGAGGCCAATTGCGGTCGCGAACAGCGCCTCCGCGATGCCGGGCGCGACCACCTGCAGCGAGGTGCTCTGCTGGCTGGCGATGGCCCGGAAGCTGGTCATGATCCCCCAGACGGTTCCAAACAGGCCGATGAACGGCCCGGCCGAGCCCACGGTCGCGAGCACGAGCAGATTTCTCTCCAACCGTTCGATTTCGCGCTGGATGGTCACGTCCATCACTTTCTCGATGCGCAACTGCAGCCCGGCGAAGGACCGCGCCTGGCCCTCGAGGCTGCGCTTCCATTCCCGCATCGCCGCCACGAACAGCGCCGCCATCGAATGCGGCGGCCGCGTCGACAGCGACCGGTATAGGTCGTCGAGCGACTGGCCCGACCAGAACGCCTGCTCGAACCGGTCCATGGCCTTGCGCATGCGGCGGTAGAGCAGGACCTTGTCGATCGCAATCGCCCACACCCAGATCGACGCGGCCAGGAGACCGATGATCACGAACTGCACGAAGATATCGGCGTTTAGGAACAGATCCTTGATCGACAATGGCGTCTCCTTCGGGCTCGGGCGTCGGCTCGCGGCAGGGCGGCAAGGAATGGCACATCGCCTGGCCCGGCGGCCGGAACGAGCGGCCTCGCAGAGTGCTCCGCCGAAATCCAAAAATGCGCGAAGAAGTCGGGCCGTCCACCACCCGCAGCCGTACGAATTCCGCGCCAAACATGTCCAAACTAGGGCACCTCGATCCTGCCCCGGCATGCGTTAGCTGGCGCTCATTGTGGTTAAATCCGGGTTACCAAGGACCGCCCGCCCCTCCGACGCCTGCGCACGGGTGCGCACCTTGCCATAGACTGCCTTTCCGATTCTCACCCATGTTCCGGTTGCCTTGCCATGATGCGCTCCCTCGTGCAGCCGTCCTCGCTGATCCTGCTCATCGCCAATCTCGCCCCGCTGGTCGGCGTGATCTTCTGGGACTGGGACGCCTTCATCCTGATGATGCTGTACTGGCTGGAGACGGCGGTGATCGCGTTCTGGGCCGTCCTGCGCATCGCGACCATGCACCGCAACGCGCTTGGCGACATCCACTTCCAAGGAACCGACAAGACCCCGGCGCCCAGGGCGGTCGCGGCCTTCGTCACGCTTCATGCCGGCATCTTCATGGCCGTGCATTTCATGTTCCTGTGGGAATTGTTCTCCGGCGACTGGAACCGGAAAATCCACGGCGTTCGTGAATTCATTGATCAGATCGTCGTGGCGAGCGGGCTGTGGGCGCCGCTGCTGGTGCTGTTCGTGGGACGCGGCGTGCTGATGATGTACGATGCCATGCGGCCCGCGCTGCTGCGACTCCTGGGGATCGTAGCGCGGCCTGACGATCGGCAACCGTCGAGCAAGCTCAGTCCGGCCGAGACGATATTGTCCGGGCTCTATGTCCGCATCGTCATCATGCAGCTCACCATCATCCTCGGCGCATGGTTCGCGCTGCTGATGGGAACCCCCGGCGCCTACGTCTTCCTGATCGCGATCAAGACTGCCACCGACCTCTCGGTGCACGTTTTTTCCGACCACATTCACGCGCAGTGGAGCAAGGTGAAGGCGAAATCATCCACCACGCCACACACCTGAGCACCGGCAACAACGACAGCGGACTTCCGGTCGGAAGTGAGCTTGCACGCGCCCGTTCTCTCCAGAGCCGACAAGAATATGGAGGATCAGGTGGTGGCGGCGTCGCCGGCGGCATCCTGGTCGGCATGCAGCGCCGCGCGCAGCGCCTTGGGGATCGGCCGCGCCCGTCCGCCCGCGACGAATGCCACCCGCACCCGCGCCTCGATCAGGACGTCGGCGCCGCGCATGACGTTCTGGTGCAGCACGATGGAGGCGCCCTTCACCTCGGCGGGCGCGGTCACCACGTCGAGCAGATCGTCCATGCGCGCGGGCTTGAGGAACTCGATCTGCATCGAGCGCACGACGAAGGCGAAACCGGGCGCCTCCTTCTCGGTCTCCTCGAACAAGGCGCGCTGATCGGCACCCAGCAGCCGCAGGTAATTGGTGCGTCCGCGTTCCATGAAGCGCAGGTAGCTCGCGTGATAGACCGCGCCGGAAAAATCGGTGTCCTCGTAATAGACCCGCACCGGCATGGTGTGGCGGCCGTCGCGGATGAAGCCGTCGAGCGCAACATTGCTCATGCCGATTTCATTCCGGACTGGAGATGCGGGCGGCGACCGGCGTGGGCGCAGCGGCAACCGGATTCGCGGCAGACCGCCTCGCCGTCGCGGATGTGCCAGTCGCCGGCCGGGTTACGGCGCATCCTGTCCAGCAGATCGCCAGGCACTACTCCTCCCCCTGCCCGAACAAACCGAACTGCGCCGGATCGCGCGCCGGCTCCGCGAGGCCGAGATGCTTGAAAGCATGGCCGGTGAGCAGCCGGCCGCGCGGGGTGCGCTGGATGAAGCCTTTCTGGATCAGGAACGGCTCGATGATCTCCTCGATGGCGTCGCGCGGCTCCGAAAGCGCCGCCGCGATGGTCTCGATCCCGACCGGCCCGCCGCCGTAGTTCTCCGCGATGTTGGAGAGATAGCGCCGGTCCATCGCGTCGAGGCCGGCGGCATCGACCTCGAGCTGCAGGAGCGCGCCGTCGGCGGCCTTGCGGTCGATCGACGTCGTGCCCGCCACCAGCGCGAAATCGCGCACGCGGCGCAGCAGCCGGCCGGCGATGCGCGGCGTGCCGCGCGCGCGCCGGGCGATCTCGTTGGCGCCGTCCGCCGTCATCGCGATGCCGAGCACGCGCGCGCCGCGGCTGACGATCTCCTCGAGCTCGGCCTCGGAATAGAAATTGAGCCGCACCGGGATGCCGAAGCGGTCGCGCAACGGGTTGGTCAGCAGCCCCGCGCGCGTGGTGGCGCCGACCAGCGTGAACTTGGCGAGGTCGATCTTGACCGAGCGCGCCGCCGGGCCTTCGCCGATGATCAGGTCGAGCTGGTAATCCTCCATCGCCGGATAGAGGATTTCCTCGACCGCCGGGTTGAGCCGGTGGATCTCGTCGATGAAGAGCACGTCGCGGTCCTCGAGATTGGTGAGGAGCGCCGCAAGGTCGCCGGCCTTGACGATCACCGGCCCGGAGGTGGCGCGGAAGTTCACGCCCAGCTCGCGCGCGACGATCTGCGCCAGCGTGGTCTTGCCGAGCCCGGGCGGGCCGACGAACAAGACGTGGTCGAGCGCTTCCTTGCGAACGCGCGCCGCTTCGATGAACACGCCGAGGTTGCCACGTGCCTGCTGCTGGCCGATGAATTCGGCGAGCCGCTGCGGGCGCAGCGATGTTTCCGCGACATCGTCGTCGCGGCGTTCGGGCATGACGAGGCGGCGCGGCGTGGTGGTCATGTCGTCGCCCCTGCCATAACGATCCGGGCTCGCGCGCGCCTGGCGCGCTTGGTCGGGACGGCCTCGCCGCGCGCGGTCACTTCGCCAGTTCCTTGAGCCCGAGCCGGATCAATTGCGCCGCCTCCGCCTGGTCGCCGGCGTTGCGCGTGGCCGCCGCGATGGCGGCGGCTGCCTGCGGGTGTCCGTAGCCGAGATTGACGAGTGCAGAGACCGCGTCGGCCACCGGCTGCGGCGCGCGCCGGTCTTCGACCGCGCCGGAGAGCCTGATCACCGCCGGATCGATGTCCGCATAGGCCGGCGCCTTGTCCTTGAGCTCGGTGACGATGCGCTCGGCAACCTTGGGGCCGACGCCGGGCGTGCGGGCGACCGTCGCCTTGTCGCGCATCGCGATCGCGGTCGCGAGTTCGGCCGGCTTGAGGGTGCTGAGCACCGACAACGCGACCTTGGCGCCGACCCCCTGCACGCTCTGCAGCAGGCGGAACCATTCGCGCTCGACGTCGGAGAGGAAGCCGAACAGCCGGATCTGGTCTTCGCGCACGTGGGTCTCGATCGACAGCGTCACCGCTTCGCCTGGCGCCGGCAGCGCCTGCAGCGTGCGCGCCGAGCAGTGCACCAGATAGCCGACGCCGTTGACGTCGAGGACGATGGAGTCCTCGCCATAGCTGTCGACGATGCCCTTGAGCTTGCCGATCATCACTTGATCTCGAACGTCTGGCGGCGGCTCTCTCGCTCGTCATTGCGGGCCGCCGCAAAGCGGCCTTCGGCGCGTCCCGGAATGACGGAGAGAGTGCGATTCCAAATCATTTGATCGTCATCCTCAGCACCGCGCTCTGGCGGTGATGCGCATGCGTGACCGCGATCGCCAGCGCGTCGGCGGCGTCCTCGGTCTGCGGATCGGCCTTGGGCAGCAGCACCTTCACCATCATGCGGATCTGCGATTTCTCGCAATGGCCGGCGCCGACGATGGTCTTCTTCACCAGGTTGGGCGCGTATTCGGCGACCGGCAAGCCGCTGAGCGCTGGCACCAGCATGGCGATGCCGCGCGCCTGGCCGAGCTTGAGCGTGGCGGCGGCGTCGCGGTTCACGAAGGTCGCCTCGACCGCGGCCTCGTCGGGGGCATGGTCGGCGACCACGCAGCGCAACCCGTCATGGATCGCGACCAGCCGGACCGCCAGCGCCGCCTTGTCGTCGGTCGCGAGCGAGCCGCAAGCCAGATAGGAGAGCCGGTTGCCGTCGATCACGATCACGCCCCAGCCGGTGCGGCGGAGACCCGGGTCGATGCCGAGGATGCGAATCGGATGGCCCATGATCGTGCGTTGATAGACCCGGCGGCGGTCGCCGCCTAGGCCATCCGCCGGCCTTGCCTCAGGCGCTCATCCTGGCCATCAGAGCGTCGGACACTTCGAAATTGGCATAGACGTTCTGCACGTCGTCGTGCTCGTTGAGCGCCTCGATCAGCTTGAGCAGCTTCTCGCCCTGCAGGTCGTCGACCGCGACCGTGTTCTGCGGCTTCCAGACTAGCGCCGCCTTGCGCGGCTCGCCGAATTTGACCTCCAGCACCTTGGCGACGTCGCGCAGCGTGTCCTGCGTGGTGTAGATCTCGTGGCCGCCGTCGCTCGAGACCGCGTCCTCGGCACCGGCCTCGATCGCGGCTTCGAGCATGGTGTCGGCGTTCGCCACGCCGGCGTCGAACTCGACCACGCCGACATGATCGAACATGAACGACACCGCGCCGGTCTCGGCCAGGTTGCCGCCGCTCTTGGTGAAGGTGGAGCGCACCTCGCCGGCGGAGCGGTTGCGGTTGTCGGTCAGCACCTCGACGATCACGGCGACGCCGCCCGGCCCATAGCCCTCGTAGCGGACTTCCTCGTAATTCTCGCCCTCGCCGCCGAGCGCCTTCTTGATCGCGCGCTCGATCGTGTCCTTGGTCATGTTCTCGGCGCGCGCCGCGATGATGGCGGCGCGCAGCCGCGCGTTCATGGTCGGGTCGGGCAGCCCGAGCTTGGCCGAGACGGTGATTTCGCGCGCGAGCTTGCCGAACAGCTTGGACTTGACCTTATCCTGCCGCCCCTTGCGGTGCATGATGTTCTTGAACTGGGAATGTCCGGCCATGGTCCTCTCCGCGGCAAGCGGCCCCGCGCGCCGTCAAGGCGCCGCACGGGCCCATCGGTGAAAAGATGCGGGCGTTATATTTCGGCCGCGACCGGAATGGAAGCGGTCACCAGAACGCCGGCCGCGCCTGTTCCAGCCGGCCGCCGAGCCGCACCGCGCCGATGCGGCGGGCGAGGCCGGTGGCATCGTCGGTCTCGACCGCGACCGCGCACAACGTGGCGGCCCCGAGCGCCGGTTCGAAGCGGCCGGTGGGGATCTTGCGCACGAAGCGGTTCATCGGCTCGTCCTTCTGCATGCCGATCACCGAATCGTAGTCGCCGGTCATGCCCACGTCTGAGATGAAGGCGGTGCCGCTGGCGAGCACCTGATGATCGGCGGTCGGCGCGTGGGTGTGGGTGCCGACCACGAGGCTGGCGCGCCCGTCGCAGAAATGGCCCATCGCCTGCTTCTCGCTGGTCGCCTCGCAATGCATGTCGATGATGATGGCGTCGGCGGCGCGCTTGAGCGGACACGCCTCCAGCTCGCGCTCGACCGCGGCGAACGGATCGTCGAGCGGGTCCATGAAGACGCGGCCCATGGCGTTGACCACCAGCACGCGCGCGCCGTTGCGGGCCTCGATGAGGGCCGCGCCGCGGCCGGGCGTGCCGGGCGGGAAATTGACCGGGCGCAGCAGCTTTGGCGCGCGCTCTATGAAGACCAGCGCCTCCTTCTGGTCCCAGGAATGGTTGCCGCCCGTGATGGCGTCGGCGCCGGCATCGACCAGTTCGTTGTAGATCGCCTCGGTGATGCCGAAGCCGCCGGCCGCGTTCTCGCCGTTGATGGCGACGAAGTCGAGCTTCCACTCGGCGATGAGCGCAGGCAGGCGCTCGAGCACGATGGCGCGCCCGCTGCGGCCGAGGATGTCGCCGATGAAGAGGATGCGCATGCGGCCCTTCTAATTCTCCGTTCGAGCCACGCACTCCGCCCGATTTTACGCAGCCGGGAATTCAATCGAGCCGGCCCGAAAGTCGATCACCTCGCGCTCGGTTAGCATGAGATCGAGGCGGGCGTCGCGGGGCGTGACGGGCACGTCGGCGACTTCCTGCGCCGCGAAGGCGATGCCGACGGCCAGCACCGGCTTCCTGGCGCGCAACGCCGCGATGGTCATGTCGTAGTAGCCGGCGCCGTAGCCGAGGCGGTGGCCGCGGCGGTCGAAGGCGAGCAGCGGCACGACCAGGATGTCAGGCGCGACGGCGGGCGCATCGGGCTTCGGCTGGCGGATGCCCCAGACGCCAGACGCGAGCGGCTCGCCAAAACGCCAGGCGCGCATGGTCAGCGGCCGGCCCTTGCCGGCCACCACCGGGAGCGCAAGCTGCGCGCCGGCGTCGGCGAGCTTGCGCAGCAGCGGCAGCGGATTGATCTCGCTCTTGAGCGGCATGAAGCCCGAGACGATCACGCCGGGCGCGATCGCAACCGGGAAGGCGCGCGATGCGATCGCCTCGGCCGCCTCGGCCCGCTCGGCCGCCGGCAGCGCATCGCGGCGCGCCAGCGCCTCGCGGCGCAGAATGGCTTTGACGGCTTGAATCGGATCGGAAGGCTGCATCAAAAACGAAGGAACAGAGTGCGGAGCCGCGAAGGCCGCAGGAGTTGCGACCCCGGGAACCTACATAAGTAGGTGGGCGCCATATGTCCGGACCCAGGGGTCCGGTCAGGGACAGCTCCCTTCAGGATCGTAAGGCCCCGGGAGTATGACTCCGTCGCACCCCGCAGCCCCGCGACTCGAATGTAGTCCCTCTTGCGGCCATCCGCCACCCGGCTTCGCGTCCGCCGGGCGAGGATCATCCCCCGATCGCCACGCCGCCTTCGGCGATGGTCTGGTTGAGCCGCCGGGTGAGGCTCTCGATCTGCTCGGCGGCGGAGTTGAGCGCGGCCGTGACCGCCGCCTGGGTCGCCATGGCGTGCTCGCCGGAGGCGACGCGGGCGTCCTGCAGCACGGTGAGCTCCTCGCCGATCCTGCGCAGCCTGGCGCCGGCGTCCGCAAGCTCGTCGGCGATCGTCAGCGCCGCCATGATGGTCAGGCGGGTATCGCCGATCTCGCCGAAGCGCGCTCGCAGCTCGGTGATGCGGCGGTCGAGATCGGTCGCGAGCCGGGTGAGATGCCCCTCCTGGCCGTCCTCGCATGCCAGACGGAACTGGCGGCCGTTGATGGTGACGGTCACCTGCGACATGGCGGTTCCGGATTGTGGTCGGGTTTGCTCAACGGTCATTGGCCTCCAGCACGGAGCGGATGGTCTCGATCGCGACGTCGAGCCGCCGCGCGATCTCGCGATTGGTGGCTTCGAGGGTGCGGGCGCGGGCGACCGCCGCATCGAGGTCGCCGGCCAGCCGCGAACGGTCGTCGCCGAGCGCGTAGACCTGGGCGGCGAGCCCGTCCTGGCCGCGGTCGGCATCGCGCCGCCGCTCGACCGCCGCTTCGAGCGCATCGAGCGCAAGCGCCAGACGTTTGGTGGCCACGTCGACCGCGCTGGTATCGGACATCACCCGGACTACCCCCGTCGCCGCCCATAAATGCCGGATTCGTCAACCGTAAGGCGACGAGAATCTCTCGTGAGGGCAAGACGTTAGAGCTGGAACTTTACGAGCCGCTGCGGCTTTGCGTCAACGCCGGCGACAGCGTTCTCCCCTGCCCTGTGCATGGCTGGCGCGCAGCGCACGCGGTTCATTGACTCCCAGGGCCCCCATGCTAGAGGCTCGCGCGAGCAGCCTCCCAGCCCGATTCACGAGGATCCCATGTCTCCTCTCGCCGCAGCTTCGGCAGCCGCCGTGCCATCGCCAGCGGCCGCGGCGACCCGGGCGCAACACGACCGCATGGCGAACGCCATCCGCGCCCTCGCCATGGACGCCGTCGAGCAGGCGAAGTCCGGACATCCGGGGCTGCCGATGGGAGCGGCCGATATCGCGACCGTCTTGTTCACGCGGTTCATGAAATTCGATCCGGCGGACCCGGCCTGGCCCGACCGCGACCGCTTCGTGCTCTCGGCCGGGCACGGCTCGATGCTGATTTATGCGCTGCTCCATCTCCTCGGCTACGAGACCATGACCATCAAGGAGATCAAGCGCTTCCGGCAGCCCGGCTCGCTCACGCCGGGCCATCCCGAGCATGGCCATACGCCGGGCATCGAGACCACCACCGGGCCGCTCGGCCAGGGGCTCGGCAACGCGGTCGGCATGGCGCTCGCCGAGCGCATGCTGGCGGCGCAGTTCGGCGACGACCTGGTGGACCATCGCACCTATGTGCTCGCCTCCGACGGCGACCTGATGGAAGGGCTGAGCCAGGAGGCGATCGCGCTCGCCGGCCATCTGAAGCTCAACAAGCTGATCGTGCTGTTCGACGACAACGGCATCTCGATCGACGGGCCGCTCACGCTGTCGGACTCGGTCGACCAGGTGAAGCGGTTCGAGGCCGCCGGCTGGGCGGCGACCCGCATCGACGGCCATGATCCCGAGGCCATCGCGGCCGCGATCGAGAGGGCCAAGGCATCGGGCCGCCCCACGCTGATCGCCTGCCGCACCACCATCGGCTTCGGCGCGCCGAAGAAGGCGGGCACGTCGAAGGCCCATGGCGAGCCGCTCGGCGCCGAGGAACTGGCCGCCGCCAAGAAGGCGCTCGGCATCGCGGGCGGCGCCTTCGAGGTGCCGCAGGATGCGCTCGCGGCCTGGCGCGCCGCCGGAACCCGCAGCCGCGCCACGCGCGCCGACTGGCAGCAGCGCCTCGCCGCCAAGCCCTTCGACCTCCGCTCCGAGTTCGTGCGCCGCATCGCCGGCCAGCGGCCGGCCGGGATCGAGGAGGCCGTGGCGGCGCTCAAGGACAAGTTCGCCGCAGAGCCGCAGACCCTTGCCACCCGCAAGGCGAGCGAGCTCGCGCTTGACGTGCTGACCGAGGCGGTGCCCGAACTGGTGCTCGGCTCGGCCGATCTCACGCCGTCGAACAATACCCGCACCAGGAACCTCGCCGTGATCGCGCCCGGCAGCTACGGCGGCCGCTACATCCATTACGGCATCCGCGAGCACGGCATGGCGGCGGCCATGAACGGCATCACGCTGCACGGCGGGTTCATCGCCGCCGGTGCCACCTTCCTGGTGTTCACCGACTATGCGCGCCCGGCGATGCGGCTCGCCGCGCTGATGGGGCTGCCGGCCATCTATGTGATGACGCACGATTCCATCGGGCTCGGCGAGGACGGCCCGACCCACCAGCCGGTCGAGCATCTCGCCGCGTTACGCGCGATACCGAACATGCGCGTGTTTCGCCCGGCCGACGCCATGGAGACGGCGGAGTGCTGGCAGCTCGCGCTCACCCGCACCGACGGTCCGACCGTGCTGGCCCTGACGCGGCAGAACATGCCGCAGGTGCGCAAGGAGGCCGGCCCGAACCGCTGCGCCGAGGGAGCCTACGAGCTGGCGCCCGCCGACGGCGTGGCGGCCGTGACGCTGTTCGCCAGCGGGTCCGAGGTCGAGATCGCGCTCGCCGCGCAGGCGCTGCTCAAGCAGCGCGGGGCGGCGGCGCGGGTGGTGTCGGTGCCGTCGCTGGAGCTGTTCCAGGCGCAGCCGGACGACAAGCGGCGCGCGGTCATCGGCCCCGCCACGGTCAAGGTCGCGATCGAAGCCGGGGTGCGGCAGGGTTGGGACGCCGTGATCGGCGCCGACGGCGCCTTCGTCGGCATGAGCACGTTCGGCGCCAGCGCGCCCTACAAGGACCTCTATAATAAATTCGGCATCACGGCCGAGGCGGTGGTTGCCCTCGCAATGAGCAGACTGGCCAAGCATTAGGGCACGGAATTTGCACCATTGCGTTGGACGCGAGCGACAATTACCAATGAATTCGATTGCCGGCCGTCGCACGCGGACCTGACTGCTGCAGCGAGGTCGAGCGCAAAAAGCGAGAATTATTCTCCGCATCGCATCGTGCGAGGGAGCGCGCTTCAGCAAGCCCCGGAGAGCAAAGGAAGGAGCCGGTAATGTCCGTTCGTGTCGCCATCAACGGGTTCGGCCGCATCGGCCGCAACGTGCTGCGCGCCATCGTCGAGGGCAAGCGCAAGGACATCACGGTCGTCGCCATCAACGACCTTGCCCCGCCGGAGACCAATGCGCACCTGCTGCGCTTCGATTCCGTGCATGGCCGCTTCCACGGCGAGGTGACCGTCAAGGGCGATATCATCGAGTGCGGCATCGGCCCGATCAAGGTTCTGGCCATGCGCGACCCGGCGCAGCTCCCGTGGAAGGACCTCGGCGTCGACATCGCGCTCGAATGCACCGGCCTGTTCACGTCCAAGGAGAAGGCGTCCGCCCATCTCAAGGCCGGCGCCAAGCGCGTGCTCGTCTCCGCGCCGGCGGACGACGTCGACCTCACGGTCGTCTACGGCGTCAACCACGACAAGCTGACCAAGGACCACAGGGTGGTCTCGAACGCCTCGTGCACCACCAACTGCCTCGCCCCGGTGGCCCAGGTGCTGCACGAGGCGGTCGGCATCGAGAAAGGCTTCATGACCACGGTGCACTCCTACACCAACGACCAGCCCTCGCACGACCAGTTCCACAAGGACCTTTATCGCGCGCGGGCGGCGGCGCTGAACATGATCCCGACCTCGACCGGAGCCGCCAAGGCCGTCGGCCTCGTGCTGCCGGAGCTCAAGGGCAGGCTCGACGGCATCGCGATCCGCGTCCCGACGCCGAACGTGTCGGTGGTCGACCTGAAATTCATCGCCAAGCGCCCCACCACCAAGGATGAGATCAATGGCGCGGTGAAGCGCGCGGCCGAGCAGCAGCTTAAGGGCATCCTGGGTTTTACCGAGCAGCCCAACGTCTCCAGCGACTTCAACCACGATCCGCGCTCCTCGATCTTCCACATGGATCAGACCAAGGTCATGGACGGCACCATGGTTGCGGTGCTGTCGTGGTACGACAACGAATGGGGCTTCTCCAACCGCATGATCGACACCGCGGTCGCGATGGGGAAGCTGATTTAATCTCAATCCGTCATCCTGAGGTGCCCGCCGAAGACGGGCCTCGAAAGATAGGCGGCCCGGATTGTGCCCGTCATCCTTCGAGGCTCGCGACGCTCGCACCTCAGGATGGCGGCGTCAGAGTCAAAGATGCCGAACTTCCGCACCCTCGACGATGCCGACGTCAACAACAAGCGCGTGCTCCTGCGCGTCGACCTCAACGCGCCGATGGCGCACGGCAAGGTCTCCGACGCAACCCGCATCGAGCGCATGGCGCCGACCATCAAGGAGATCGCCGACAAGGGCGGCAAGGTCATCCTGCTCTCGCATCTCGGCCGGCCCAAGGGCCGCAACCCGGACGACTCGCTGCGCCCGGTCGCCGTCGCCGTGGCCGACATCATCGGGCGGCCCATCGCCTTCGCGGAGGATTGCATCGGCGCGCCGGCCGAGGCCGCCGTGAACGCTATGAAGCCGGGCGACATTCTGTGCCTGGAGAACACGCGCTTCCACCAGGGCGAAGAAAAAAACGATCCCGCCTTCGTCACGGCCCTGGCCAAGCTCGGCGACCTCTGGGTGAACGACGCCTTTTCCGCCGCCCACCGCGCCCATGCCACCACCGAAGGGCTCGGCCACGTGCTCCCAGCCTATGCGGGACGCTCCATGCAGACGGAGCTCGATGCGCTCGGCAAGGCGCTCGATGACCCGCAACGCCCGGTCGCCGCCATCGTGGGCGGGGCGAAAATCTCCACCAAGCTCGACGTGCTCGGCAACCTGATCGCCAAGGTCGACGCGCTGATCATCGGCGGCGCCATGGCGAACACCTTCCTGGCCGCGCAGGGCAGGCCGGTCGGACGATCGCTCTGCGAACATGACCTCGCGGTCACCGCCCGCGGCATCCTCGCCAAGGCCGAGGCGCGCGGCTGCGAGATCGTGCTCCCGGTCGACGCCGTGGTGGCGCAGACATTCGAGGCCAATGCGCCCTCGTGCGTGGTCGGCGTGGATAACGTGCGATCCGCCGACATGATCCTCGACATCGGCCCGCGCAGCGTCGAACATGTGGTCTCGGTGCTCGCCCGGGTGAAGACGCTGGTGTGGAACGGCCCGTTCGGGGCGTTCGAGATGGAACCGTTCGACAACGGCACCGTCGAGGTGGCGGAAGCCGCCGCGGAACTTACCGACGCCGGCAAGCTTGTTTCGGTCGCGGGCGGCGGCGACACCGTGGCGGCGCTCAACGCGGCGGGCGTGACGGCGCGTTTAAGCTACGTGTCCACCGCAGGTGGCGCATTTCTTGAATGGCTGGAGGGCAAGACCCTGCCGGGCGTCGAGGTGTTGAGGGTGAAATGATGCAGCCCCTCCTGTTTCGCAGTGCGAGGGGCTAAAATCTGGGCAGACGTTTGCCGACATTAGCGGGCGGTGCCCAGCCAAAAAGCCAACAGCAGATCAGGACAGGAATGGAGGCTTCAATGAACCTCGCAGAGCTCAACAAAGTGGCCGAGGCCATGGTCGCGCCGGGGCGCGGCATTCTCGCCGCCGACGAATCCTCGGGCACCATCAAGAAACGCTTCGACGCAATCGGAGCCGAGAGCACCAGCGACGCCCGCCGCGATTACCGCGAGATGCTGTTCCGCTCCAACGACGCCATGTCGAAATATATTTCCGGCGTCATCCTCTATGACGAGACCATCCGCCAGAACGCCACGGACGGCACGCCGCTGGTCAAGCTGATCGAGAAGGCCGGCTCGCTGCCGGGCATCAAGGTCGACAAGGGCGTCGTGCCGCTGCCGTTCTGCCCCGGCGAAGTCATCACCGAGGGTCTCGACGGCCTGCGTGAGCGGCTCGCGGAATACCGCGGGCTGGGCGCCAAGTTCGCGAAGTGGCGCGCCGTCATCGACATCGGGCCCGGCATCCCGAGCTACACCTGCATCATGACCAACGCGCACGCGCTCGTGCGTTATGCGGCGCTCTGCCAGGAGCAGGGCATCGTGCCGATCGTCGAGCCGGAAGTGCTGATGGACGGCGACCACGACATCGAGCGCTGCGAAGTCGTCACCGAGTGGACGCTCAAGACCGTGTTCGAGCAGCTCTACTACCAGAAGGTCGCGCTCGAAGGGATCGTGCTCAAGCCCAACATGGTGATCTCCGGCAAGAAGAACGCCAAGCGCACCGGCGTCGAGGAGGTGGCCGAGCGGACCGTGAAGGTGCTCAAGGCCTGCGTGCCGGCGGCGGTGCCCGGCATCGCCTTCCTCTCGGGCGGACAGTCGGACGAGGAGGCGACCGCGCATCTCGACGCCATGAACAAGCTCGGTCCGCTGCCGTGGCGGCTCACCTTCAGCTACGGGCGTGCGCTGCAGGCGGCGCCGCAGAAGGCCTGGGCCGGCAAGAGCGAGAACGTCGCCGCCGCGCAGCGCGCCTTCTCGCATCGCGCCGCGATGAACGGGCTGGCCGCGATGGGCCAGTGGAAGCGCGATTTGGAGCGCAAGGCCGCGTAGGCCTGCCCCGGCGCCTTTACCCTCTCGTAGGGTTACGGGTCTATAAACGCCCCCAAACCGCCCGATTGCGGGGGCAATCGACCAAGCATGGCGCCCAGAGAGCAGCGGATCGAAGCGAGGCGCATTGCCCCGCGCCTCTATCTCTTGCCCCCGCCGGTGGCTGATGCGGGCGGGCTTGGCGAGGCAATCGCGGCTGCGCTCGGCGCCGCCGATGTGGCGGCGGTGCTGCTGTCGCTCGCTGCGGCCGATGACCGCACCCTGATCAACCGCGTCAAGGCGCTCGCCCCGGCGATCCAGGACAGAGGCGCGGCGCTGCTGCTGCACGGCCTTCCTGACATCGTTGCGCGTGCCGGCGCCGACGGCGCGCACCTCATCGGCATCGGCGCCTTCGAGGCCGCGCGCGCGACGCTCAAGCCGGACCGGATCGCCGGCTGCGGCGGGCTCGTATCCCGCCACGACGCCATGGTCGCCGCCGAGGCCGGCGCCGACTACGTCATGTTCGGCGAGCCGGATGAGGAGCAGCGCCGGCCCTCCTTCGACGCCGTGATCGAGCGCATCGAATGGTGGGCGGAGGTGTTCGAGGCCCCCTGCGTCGGCTTTGCCGGCGGCCTCGATGAGGTGGCACCGCTGGCGGCCGCCGGCGCCGACTTCGTGGCGGTGGGCGAATGGATCTTCGCGGATGCGCGCGGTCCCGCGCTCGCGATCGCCGAAGCGGCCGGGCGCCTCGCCGATCTGGAGACGGCCGGATGAACAGCGCCCGGCGCGTCGCAACCGCAATCCTGGCGGTCCTGGTGAGCACGGCGCTCGCCGCATCCGCGGCGGCGCAGATCGTGCTGGCGCAGGCGCCCACGCCGCCGGCGCCGCGGGAAGTGCTTCCGCCCAAAACCAAGGCGAAGCCGAAGCCGCACAAGCGCGCCCCCGCGCAGCCGGCGCAACCGGGCCCGGCGGCGACCGTGCCAGCGCCGGCCGCGGCCGCCGCGCCCGCACGTGACATCGATGCTGCGTTCGCCGCCTTTCAGCGCGGTCAATTTCTCACCGCTTTCGAACTCGCGACCAAGCGGGCCAACGAGAACGGCGACATGAAGGCGATGACGCTCCTGGGCGAGCTGCATGCCAACGGCTTCGGTGTCGGCCAGGACGACGCCAAGGCCGCCGAATGGTACCGGCTCGCCGCCGACCGCGGCGACCGCGAGGCGATGTTCGCGCTTGCCATGTTCCGCATCGGCGGACGTGCCGGTCCCGCCAACCGCGAGGAGGCCGCGAAGCTCCTCGCGTCCGCCGCCAAGCTCGGGCACGTCGCGGCCAATTATGACCTCGGGCTGCTCTACCTCGAGGGCCAGTTGTTTCCCCAGGACTACGCGCGCGCCGCCGAGCTGTTCGGCAGCGCCGCCCAGGCCGGCAGCGCGGAGGCGCAATACGCCCTCGCGACCCTCTACAAGGAAGGCCGCGGCGTGCCTTCGGACCCGCGCGAGGCGGCGCGGCTGCTGGGCGCCGCCGCGGCCGCCGATTACACCGATGCGCAGGTCGAATATGCGATCGCGCTGTTCAACGGCACCGGCGTCGCCAAGGACGAGGCCGCAGCGGCGGCGCTGCTGCGAAAGGCCGCCCGCAAAGGCAGCCCGATCGCGCAGAACCGGCTGGCACAGGTTCTCGTTACCGGCCGCGGACTGCCGGCCGATCCGGTCGAGGCGATCAAATGGCACCTGGCGGCAAAGGCCGCCGGCGCCAGCGACCTGAAGCTCGACGATTTCATGCAAAAGCAGAATTCCGACGTGCGTGCCGCCGGCGAAAAAGCGGCGCAGCCCTGGCTCGAATTGATCAAGCAGTCGCGCTCTTGATCTGCGGATTCGTCAAGAAAACCCAAGCGAACGCCGCGTGAAACGTTGGCCGTGGCCTGAACGCGAATGAGGGAGATGTTGCGGCGAAAAAGGAAATCCACACCGGGATTCGCGACGCTGCAGAAGGCCGCGGCGGTGGTCGGCAAACGCTTCGAATACAAGCTCGTCTGGAGCATGTCCCGTTCATGTTGAACCGGTCCACCGTCCGCTCGTCCGCGCGCAAGCGGGGACCCAGCGCAAGCGGTCGAGGAATCAGAGCAAGCGATTCCTGGATTCCCGCTTGCGCGGGAATGAGCGGGTGAGGTCGTGGACCAACCCCACCGGGATGCACTCTGGATCGCGCGCAATCAATGCCGGCAAGGCACGCTCTTGACGCCGCGGCCCGCGGCGGTCAGACCACCGGTCATGCTCCGCTCCGCGCTCCTCAACGTCATGATCAAGGCCGCCCGCAAGGCCGGGCGCACCCTCAAGCGCGACTTCGGCGAGGTCGAGCACCTGCAGGTGTCGCTCAAGGGGCCGGCCAATTTCGTCACCGCCGCCGACCGGCGCTCCGAGGAAATTCTGCGCGAGGAGCTCGAACACGCGCGGCCGGGCTACGGTTTCATCGGCGAGGAAGGCGGCCGCCGTGAGGGCGCCGACAAGACCCACACCTGGATCGTCGACCCGCTCGACGGCACCTCCAATTTCCTGCACGGCATTCCGCACTTCGCCATCTCGATCGCGCTCGAACGCGATGGCACGATCGTCGCCGGCGTGGTCTACAACCCGGCCAACGACGACCTCTTCACCGCCGAGCGCGGCAAGGGCACCTTCCTCAATGACCAGCGGCTGCGGGTGGCGGCGCGCAAGCGGCTCCTGGACGCGGTGGTGACCTGCGGGCTGCCCCATCACGGCCGCGGCGACCTTGCGCTCGGCCTCAAGGAGATCGCCGCCATCCAGGACAAAGTGGCCGGCGTGCGCCGCTTCGGGGCGGCCGCGCTCGATCTCGCCTGGGTCGCCGCCGGCCGGTTCGACGGCTATTGGGAGCGCAACCTCGGGCCGTGGGACGTGGCGGCCGGTCTCGCGCTGGTGCGGGAAGCCGGCGGCTTCGTCACCGATCTCGCCGGTGGCGAGGCCCCGCACGTGACCGGCGACGTCGTCGCCGGCAACGAGGCGATCCACGGCGAACTGCTGCGGGTCTTGCGCGAGGCCGCCAAGGCGTGATCGGATCTCGCCGCACAATGAATCGACACGGTCGCTGGTTCGGCCGAGCAGGGAGGCAAATCGTGAAGCGTCATTGCGAAATTGTTGTTGGGATCATTCTCGCCGCCGTCATCGCCTCTCCAGCGGTCGCGCAGACCATTACGCTGCGCTATGGCCAGATCTCCAACTCCGCAAAGAGCTTCTCGTCGCTCGGTCTCTATCTCGCGCAGCGAAAGGGTTTTCTTGCGCGCGAAGGGATCGATCTCAAGGTCGTCCGGCTCCCCGGTCTCAACACCATGGTGGAGGCCGTGGACAAGGGCGAGGTGGAGCTTGCACACACCGCCACGCCGTTCCTGATCCAGGCCAGCTTGAAAGGCTCCGACGCGGTCGCGGTGGTCGGCGCGCCGGCGAACTCCATCCATACCCTGGTAGCGCGGCCGGAGATCAAGTCCTTCGCCGATCTCAAGGGCAAGACCATCGGGCTCTCAACGCCGCAAGATACGCTTTCGATCGGCGCCCGTCTGCTGCTCGCCAAGCACGGCCTCAAGGACGGCGACTACGGGGTCGAGGTGATGCAGGGCACCAACATGCGCCTCGACTGCATGACCACCGGGTCCTGCTCGGCGGCTCCGCTCACCCAGCCGGAGGACCTCCTCGCGCTGCAGAAGGGCTTCAACAAGCTCGGCGATTCGCTCGAAGTGCTACCGGTACTGCAGTTCAGCGTCATCGTGGTGCGGCGCCCCTGGGGCGAGTCGAACAAGGACGCGTTGGTACGTTTCGCCCGCGCCTTCGCCGGCGCATACCGTTTCATGCACGATCCGGTCCGACGCAATGAGGTCATCGAGATCATGGGCGAGACGATGGAGATCCCAGCGCCGATGGCACAGGCGATGCTCAAGCTTTACTTCGAGCCCGACCGCGGCGTGATGCCGAAGCAGGCCGAGATCAGCCTTCCGGGCGTGACCAAGGTGATCGAGCTGATCGGCAGCGTCGGCGAGCTCAAGCCGCCGTTCCCGGCCGCGGAGCGTTTCATCGACCTGCAATATCTGAAGGCGGCGGGGGTGCTGTAAACGGCGCGGGACGCGCATCCGCACGCCCCGCGGTATTATCGCCGGTTCATCAGAGCTGCTTGAGCAGCGTGTCGCCGCCGGAGACTTCGAATTTTCCGGGCGCCTCGACGTTGATCGTCTTCACCACGCCGTCGTCGACCAGCATCGAATAGCGCTTCGAGCGGGTGCCCATGCCGGCCCCGGTCAGATCCAGCGACAGGTCGATGGCCTTGGCGAAGTCGGCATTGCCGTCGGCGAGGAACTCGACGCTGCCGGCATTGGACACGTTCTTCCAGGCATCCAGCACCGAGATGTCGTTGACGGCCGTGACCGCGATGGTGTCGATCCCCTTGGCCTTGAGCGCATCGATATTCTGCACCACGCTCGGCAGATGCTGCTTGTGGCAGGTGCCCGTATAGGCGCCGGGAACGGCAAACAATGCGACCTTCTTGCCCTTGAAAATCTCGTCGGTGGTCTTCCACCCCGGTCCTTCCGGCGTCATCACCCTGAACTTGGTGCTGGGCAGACGATCGCCGACGTTGATGGCCATGACTCGCATCCTCTCGTAAATTGCGGGTTGATCGGTATTCAAGGCTTCGCCTGCAGCGTCCGGCCGCAGGCCCTGCCGGACCACGAGTTTTAGCGTGCCCGGCGGATTAGTCGAGACGGCTCGCGACCTCGATGGCGCTTCCCTCCGCCACCGCCGTCAGGGTCACGACCGCGCCCTGGTAGCTCGCGCCGGGAGGCGCCCCGTCGAGCTCGAAGGCGAAGCGCCGCAGCCCGGCAGGCGCGCCGTCGAGCGCGCTCGGCAGCGGCAGCGCCCATTGCGGCGTCGGTCCCTCCGCAAACAGCTCCACGGCAGCGCCTGCCGGCGCCACGAGGTCGACCACCACACGCGGGCGCGCGGCACCGTCCTCGCGCCGGAGCGCGCGAATAGCGAGCGTGCCGCCCTCGCCCAGCTTGACCTTTTTCGGCACGCGCGCTTCGGCGCCGGCGAGCGCGGCATCCTGGGTGGTCGCCGCTTTCGGGAGCGCAAGCTCGGCGCGGCCTTGCGCCGGAACGCACAGCTTCTCGCAGACCGCATAGTCGAGCTTGAGCCGCAGCACCACCGGCTTGTTGCGGTCCTGCGGCACGACGGCGAGCGGCAGCACCACGTCGCGGGCATAACCGATCGAGATGCCGCCGGCTTCGGGCAGGCTTTGCGGCGCCGGCCAGAGCACCTCCACCGACTTGAGATTGTGCGAGCCTTCGAAGTCGAACTGCGGCGGCACGCCGGCATCGCCGGGATAGCGCCAATAGGTGTGCCAGCCGGGCTTGAGCCTGATCTCGACGCCGGCGCGCAGCGTTGCGCCGGCTCCGGCCTTCGGCGGCGAGCCCGCGATCAGACGCACGGCGCTGCGCGCATCGCCGTCCCAGCGCGAGACGTCGTCGGCCGCCGACGCCGCGCCGGCGCTGACGAGGAGCGCACATCCCGCGGCTGCGAGCCGTACCCGATTTAGTCCGGTCATCATGACGGCACGGTTTAGGAGCGAAACTTTTCCCGCGCCACTGAATTCATCGTGAGGACGTGAATGCTTGCCCGCGACATATGAAGGACCCATATCCTGACCTCAATTGTGGCGGAGCCTGGACTGACGGACAACGCCGGCGTCATGAATGTGGCGCGATCTATGCATGGACTTTTCACGTCCTGCGTCGTTTGCAAATCAGAGGCAATCGGGTAGCATTTCCAGATGAAGTTCGTTCGCAAGACCGGGACGCGAGACCAGAGCGGCGAACCGCAAGGCGCCACCTCCGACGCGCCCGCGTCCCGCAAGCAGCCGTCCGCGACCGACAAGCCGGGCGGCGTCAAGCCGAGAGCTCAACGCAAGAGCGCCAAGCGCGGCTATCTCGACGGACAGATGCTGATCGCGATGCCGACCATGGGGGATGAGCGGTTTGCCCGCAGCGTGATCTATGTGTGCGCACATTCCTCCGAAGGCGCCATGGGCATCATCGTCAATCAGCCGGCGTCGAACATCAATTTCCGCGATCTCCTGGTGCAGCTTGACGTGGTCGGCGACACCGAGCAGATCCAGCTTCCGCCGCACGCCTATCGCGTCAAAGTTCTCAAGGGCGGGCCGGTCGAGACCAGCCGCGGCTTCGTGCTGCATTCGAGCGACTTCTTCATCGAGAACTCGACGCTGCCGATCGACGAAGGCATCTGCCTGACGGCGACCCTCGACATCCTCAAGGCGATCGCGCGCGGCGACGGGCCCAAGAGCGCGCTGCTCGCGCTCGGCTATGCCGGCTGGGCGCCGGGACAGCTCGAAAGCGAAATCCATCAGAACGGCTGGCTGCATTGCCCGGCCGATCTCGACCTGGTCTTCGGCCAGGACACCGGCGACAAGTACGACAAGGCGCTGAAGAAGATCGGCATCCAGCTTGGCATGCTGTCGAGCGAAGCCGGGCACGCGTAACAGCAAGCTCTGCAGCAAGCGACATGGACTCTGATAGCCTCAAGCTACTCGAGCGCGTCGCGTCCTGGCCGCAGGAGGATATCGACGAACTGGAAGAATGCGCGCGCATGATCGAAGCGCAGCGCACGGGCGTGTATCGACCCACGGAAAAGGAACGTGAGGCGATCGAGCAGGGGCTCGCTCAGCTCGATCGCAAGGAATTCGTGCCGGATGAGGTCATAGCGCAGGCCAAGAAGCGCTATGGACTATGAAGATACGTTATTCTCCTCGTGCGTTCGCAGATCGTGAAGACATTTTCGAATACCTGAATAGGCGGTCACCTGACGGCGCTCGCCATGTCATGGCCGCGCTCGAGAGGACAATTTCGCTGCTGCAAGACCAACCGCATAGCGGGCTTAGGATGGCAACCTCCGGTCTGCGCGTGATGCTGGTCAGCCGCAATCGTTACAAGATTTTCTATCGAATTCTGGACGACGCCGTGGAACTTGTGCACATTCGGCACACTCGAGGCGACCGTGGAACGAGGTGCGCTGACGATCGCGCGCCCGCAATAAAAGGAAAGTCATCGTGACACGCTTTCTGGCTTTCGTGCTTGCCTTTGCCTGCGCCCTAGCTGTGGTCCCCGCCTCCGCGGCCGACATCAAGGTGATCTCCGCCGGCGCCGTGCGCAGCGTCATCGCCGGCATGATCGAGGACTATTCCCGCCAGACTGGCCACAAGTTCGACTTCACCACCGGTCCGACCGGACTGCTGCGCGACACCATCGCTTCGGGCAAGCCGGCCGACCTCATCATCGCGTCCGACGTGCTGATGGCCGAGCTTGAAAAGACCGGCAAGATGACGCCGGGGAGCCGGGCCGATCTCGGCCGCATCGGGCTCGGCGTCGTCATCCGCGAGGGCGCGTCGGTGCCGGACGTGTCGACGCCCGAAGCGCTCAAGCGCGCGCTCATCAATGCAAAGTCGATTGCCTATACCGATCCGAAGCTTGGCGGCACCTCCGTGATCCATCTGATGAAGCTCGCCGAGGGCTTCGGCATCAAGGACGCGGTGGTCGCCAAGGGCGTGCTCGCGACCGGCGGCGATGACGCGTCGGAAAAGGTCGCTAACGGCGTCGCCGAGCTCGGTGTCACGCTGATCAGCGAAATCCTCCCGATCAAGGGCGCCAAGCTCGCCGCCCCGCTCCCGGGCGACACGCAGCTCTGGACGATCTATTCGTCCGCGATCCCGGCGAGCAGCACCGACCCGGCGAACGCGCGCGCATTCGTCGCCGCGCTCACCTCGCCCGCGATGGCAGCGCGCTGGAAGGCGGCCGGTTTCGAGCCGCCGAAGTAGGGCCTCGCGACGGGATCGGTCAGCGCACGGTCTCGAGCCGGTTGGTGGCGAGGAGCTTTTGGGCCTCTTCCGCGCTCATCGGCTCGCCGAAGACGAAGCCCTGCGCATATTCGCAGCCAAGCTGGGAGAGCTCGACCGCGTCCGAATCCGTCTCGGCGCCCTCCGCCACCACTTCCATGCCGAGATCGTGCGCGAGCGCGATGATCGAGCGCAGCAGCACCGGCCGCGTGCCCTTGCTGGACGCGCGCACGAAGGACTGGTCGATCTTGATCGTGTCGAACGGGAAGCGCTGCAGATAGGACAGCGAGGAATGGCCGGTTCCGAAGTCGTCGAGGGCGAGGCCGGCGCCGAGCTCCTTGATGCGGGTGAGCATCTGCGCGGCGTGCTCGGGGTTCTCCATCACCAGTGATTCGGTGAGCTCGAGCTTGAGCGTGCCGCGCACGAGGCCCGAACGCGCGATCACGGTGCGCAGATCATGGATCAGGTCCTGCCGCAGGAGCTGGCGCGAGGACACGTTGACGCTCGCGAACACCGGCTCGCGGTTGCGCGCGGTACGCTGCCAGGCGCCGAGCTGGCGCGCGGTGCGCTCGAGCACGAACAGGCCGAGGTCGACGATCAGGCCGATCTCCTCGGCGATGGCAATGAAGTCGGCCGGCGACATGCGGCCCATCTTGGGATGGTCCCAGCGCGCCAGCGCCTCGAAGCCCGCGACGGAGCGGTCTTCCAGACGCACGATCGGCTGGTAGAGGATGGTGATCTCCTCGCGCTCGAGCGCCCGGCGCAGCTCCGACTCGAGCGTGAGCCGGTCGGTCTTGCGCGCGCGCATCGACGGCTTGAACAGCTCGATGCGGTCGCCGCCGATGCGCTTGGCGTGATACATCGCGAGCTCGGCATCCTTGAGCACGTCGTCGGTGCGGCTCGCCTGCCCGTCGCCGAGCGCAAGCCCCATCGAGGCGGTCAGGAAGATCTCGCGATCGTTGAAGGTGATCGGGGCGCGCAGCGCGCGGCGCAGCGTCTCCGAAAACGCGATGATGCGCTCCGAATCTTTTTCGGAGAGCAGGATCAGCGCGAACTGGTCGCCCGAGAGCCGCGCCAGCGTATCCTGCGGTTTCAACAGCCGGCCGAGCCGGCGCGCCAGCGTCAACAGGATCGAGTCGCCGACCGCGATGCCGACGGAATCGTTGACCTGCTTGAAGCGGTCGAGATCGATCACCATCACGGTCGGGCGGATGGTCGAGTCCGCCTTGGCGAAGGAGAGCGCAGCCTCGAGCCGGTCCAGGAACAGTTCGCGATTCGGCAAGCCAGTGAGGTTGTCATGCACGGCGTCGTGCAGGAGACGCTCCTCGGCGGTCTTGAACTCCGTCACGTCGGTCAGCGTACCGACGAGACGCACAACCTCGCCATCCGAGCCGACCACGGGACGCGCCTTCAACGCGAACCACATGTAGTGGCCGTCGGGGGTGCGCAGACGGAATTCGAGAAACAGCCGGCCGCGGCGCTGGTCGAGGACGCCGTCAAGCGACGCGCGGAAACGGTCGCGATCGAGCGGATGCAGCAGCTCCAGCCAGTCGGCGGCGGAGCCTGCGAGCGCACCGCGCCTGAGGCCGAGCAGGGTCTCGGTCTCGGGCGAGGTGAAGACCTTGTCGTTGGGCACGTCCCAATCCCAGATCATGTCGCCGGCGCCCGTCAGGGCGAGAGCCCGTCTTTCGATGTCCGAGACGATCGCGACAGCCACGCCCCCCGCGAAGGCATGTTGCATCACCGTGAAGCCGATCAGCATGACGATGAGCACGAGGCCGCCGAGCAGCGCGGGCGCAACGATGTCGTTGGTGACGATGCCGGTCACTGCGAGACTCGCGGCGAAAACCCAGGCGACCAGCAGCAGCCAAGTCGGGATCAGCAGCACCGCTCTGTCGAAGCTATGCGTCGCCAGATAGACGACCAAGCCGAGGCCGCCGAGCGCGACGAGCGCCAGCGACATGCGCGCCACGCCTGAGGCGATCGATGGATTGAACACCGCAATCGCCGCGAGCGCGCCGAGGAAGACGAGCCAGCCCGCCGTGATATGAGCGTAGCGCACGTGCCAGCGGTTGAGATTGAGATAGGCGAACAGGAATACCACCAACGTCGCGGCGAGGATCGCTTCGCCGGACGCGCGCCAGATGCGCTCGGTCTGGGGGGAAAGATCGAACACCTAGCCCCAAAATCCGAAGTCGGTGCCGATATAGACCAGCACAGCCCAGCCAAGGGCCGCCGCGGCCGGGAACATCACGCTGCCCTTCACGACGAACAGGATGGTGAGAAACAGCGCGAGCAAGCCGGCGATGCCGATGACGATGCCGTAGTAGAGCGTGAACGAGTTGACCTTGTCCTTGTAGGCGTCAGGCTCCCACAAATAGAGCTGCGGCAACTTGTCGGTACGCAGCTCGACCACGTAGGTGATGACCGTGCCGGGATCGAGTGTGATGCGGAAAATGTCCGCGCTCGGACTATCGATGCGATCCGGCCGGTCGCCCGAGCTCGGCGTGACGTTGACGATGCGCGAGAGGCCGAGGTCGGGCCAGAACAGGCCGGACGCGACCATGCGGTAGTGCGGCACGACGATCAGGCGATCGATCTGCTCGTCGCTGTTGTTGGCCAGCGCGAACACCGCCCAGTGATTTCCCGCCTCGCGCCCCCGAACCTCGATGCGGCGCACGATGCCGTCGGCGCCGGGCGCGGTCGAGACCTGGATGCGGTCGGTGTCGGACTTCGGGCGCTCGATCGCGTCCGTGAGATCGATCGCGGGGGCGTCGATCTTGACGTTGATCGCCTCCACCGCGCGCGCGACATCGGCGCCGAACGCGACGACGCCGAGCAGGACTGCAAGCGCGTACACGGCGCGCAAAAGACGCAAAACGTCGACCTCCCGCTCCGCGACCCCGTCAGCCAAGGCCCGATCACTACTGGGCCGACCGGCAGAGAGCAAGGAGTTCAAGTGCTTCTTAACGATTATGGCGAAATTGGACGCCGCGTGGTTAACCGCGATCACACGGCAAGAAAGGCTATTCGAAGATCGCGGCGCGACGCAGCCGCTCGTCGCTTCGCGCGAGCACGTCCTGGTGCAGACGACCGTCGCGGTCGGCTTGCAACAGCGCGTCCATCAGCGGGAAATACTGATCGGGGTCGTAACTCATCAAAATTAGGTCAACCCCGGCATTGAGCGCCGCGACGGCGGCGCCCGCGATGCCGTCGCGGCTGGCGGTGATCGCGCCCATGCTGAAGTCATCCGTGATCAGGACACCGTCGTGCTTCCAGCGTTCACGTAACAGTCCGCGGATGACATCCTGCGATACGGAGGCCGGTTGCTCCTTGTCGATCGCGGTCAACCGCGCGTGGCTGAGCATCGTGAACACACGGTAGTCGGACATCAGCTTCCGAAACGGAAGCCAATCCGAAAGCGCAAGTTCATCAGGTCCCGCGTTGAGTTCCGCGGTGCGGATGTGCGTATCCCCGACTACGCGGCCGAGACCTGGAAAATGCTTGAGCGTGCAACGCACGCGGCTCTGCAACAGCGTCGCGCAGTAGGTACTTGCGACATCGGTGACGACCGCCGGGTCTTTCGAGATCGCGCGTGTACTGATGCGCGTCAGACGATCCTGCGGATTGACGATGCCGTAGTTGAGATCGATGACCGGCGCAAAGTTGAGATTGACCCCGATCGCTGCGAGGTCGCGGCCCTGCCGGTTGGCGTATTGCACCACGGCTTGCTCGCGCTCATTCGGATCGGTCTTGCGCGCGATGACGTCGGCGAGAGATGGCAGAAACGGCAGCGGTGGCGATAGCCGGGACACGCCGCCGCCTTCCTGATCGGTCGCGACCCACAACAGCGGCAGGTCTTGGCGACGGCGCGTATCCTGCAGCGACGCGATATCACGCGCCATCCCCGCAATCGTCTTTCCTTGCGAGTAGTTGCCGCTCAGGAAAATGCCGGCAATCGCGCGGCGCTCGATCAGCGCGTTCAAATCGGCACGGTTGCGGTAACCGACGATTACGTGCCGACCGAGCTTTTCAAGCTGCTGGGGGTCCGCGCTGAGCACGCGCTCGCGCGCCGAACGGAACTGCACTTCGCCGGAAGCGGTCACGACGAAGCCGAACGCGGCTGTCGCCAAGGACGCGCCGGCGACGATCCGCGTCACCGGCAACGACCATCGGGCGCGCAGCCTCCAGGCTTCGAAGATGGCAAGAACAAAGGTCACGGCTAGCAACATAACAAGCATCGTCATCCGTATGCTGGCAAACATCGGCCGCCGCCAGTTGAGCGCAAACGGCAAGACCGCGACGGCGAGCGCAAGGCGCCTAGTTCGTCAGCACGATCTTGCCGATATGTGCGCTCGATTCCATCAGCGCGTGGGCGGCTGCGGCTTCGCGCAGGGGAAACGTCTTGAAGATGACTGGCTTCACCTTGCCGGCGGCGATCAGCGGCCAGACGTTCTCCTCGATCGCGCGCGCGATCGCGGCCTTCTGCTCGACCGGACGAGGACGCAGCGCGGAGCCCGTGTGCCACAGGCGCTTCGCCAGTATGCGGCGAAAATCGGCCGCGACCTTGGGCGGACGCTGGAACGCGATCTGCACGATGCGTCCATCGACCGCGGCCGCGTCGTAATTGCGGTCGATGTAGTCGCCGCCGACCATGTCGATGATCAGTTCCGGGCCCTTCCCGCCGGTCGCCTTCTTCGCCTCGGCGACGAAATCCTGCGTGTTGTAATTGATCGCGACGTCGGCGCCGAGCTTGAGACACGCGTCGCACTTCTCCTGCGAGCCGGCCGTGACGATCACGCGCGCGCCGAAATTCTTCGCCAGCATGATCGCCGTGGTGCCGATGCCGGACGAGCCGCCATGGCACAGCATCGTCTCGCCGGCCTTGAGCGCGCCGCGCTCGAACACATTGTGCCAGACGGTGAAGAACGTCTCCGGGATCGCCGCGGCCTCGATCATCGTGAGCTGCGGGATCACCGGCAATGCCGTGCTCTCATGCGCGACCCAATATTCGGCGTAACCGCCGCCCGGCACCAGCGCACAAACTTTGTCGCCGACCTTCCAGCGCTTCACGCCCTCGTCCAGCGCGACCACCTCGCCGGCAAGCTCCAGCCCGGGAATGTCGGGCGCGCCGGGGGGCGGCGGATACTTACCTTGGCGCTGCATCACGTCGGGCCGGTTGACACCCGCAGCCCCGATCTTGACCAGCACCTCGCCTGCGCCCGGCGAGGGTACGGGACGCTCCTCGGGCACCAGCACGTCGGGCTCGCCCGGTGCGCGGATCGCGATCGCGGTCATGCGGGAGGGAATGGACATTCGGACCTCGGCTTGTCGGATGCGGACCGCCTGCTTAGTCGGCGGCGGCGTGTGTGACAACCGCCGAAACCGGGTCTAAACTTTTGCCGGAGGTGCGAGCATGCCTGCGATCGACGACGACGACCGGCCGAAGAAGAAGATCGTCCACGAGATCGGGCAGGACCTGACGTTGCTCTCCGTGGAGGAACTCGATGAGCGCGTCGGGCTGCTGAACGGGGAGATAGCGCGGCTGGAAGCCGACAAGGCGAAAAAGCAGGCGACGCGGACGGCGGCCGACCAGTTCTTCAAGCGGTAAAACCCGCCCCGGACGATTTTCCTTCAATCTTGGTTAAAATCTTAACCAGTTGTTAAGCTTTCCCCATCATTACTGAGATCGTCCAGCTTCTGGACGTCGAGTGGCTCCTGTCCACTCTGTTTGACGCCTCCCTGTTATCACCTTCGAGCCGCCGGCGACGGCGGCTCCTTTTTTTCCGGACGGATTTTTCGGTCTTTTTAGCCGGTCCGGCCCCTGCCGCTTAAACTATGACGGCAAGTGTGGCGGTCCGACGCTGGACAGCGGGCCCGCGGTAGCGATACTAGCCGCCGTGGTGTGAGGGCGTTGAGTATGACCGAACGGTCGGCTAGGGGCGCGGGGCCCGTTTCGTTCAGCGAAAGACTTGCCGGTTCACAGGCGTTCGCTCTGCTGTTCAAGGAGGGCATGGCGCTGGTCGAGGAGACCGCGAGCTATCTCGACGGTCCGGGCCGGCAGGATTCCAAACGTCTCGAAAGGTCGGCCGCGCTCGCCTATGCGACCGAAAGCATGCGGCTGACGACGCGCCTGATGCAGCTCGCCTCGTGGCTCCTGCTGCACCGCGCCGTGAAGGAAGGCGAGATGTCGCTCGCCCAGGCAAACAAGGAAAAGACCAAGGTCAAGCTCTCGCTCGATAACCGCGCGGACGCCGATACCTTGCGCGTGCTGCCGGAGCGGCTGACCGACCTCATCGCGCGCTCGCTGACGCTGCTCGACCGGGTGCGCCGGCTCGACGCGACGATCCACAGCGTGCCGACGGAGCGCGTCTCGAACAATCCGGTGGA
>JAXDOD010000012.1:0-22764 GCA_034669045.1 Alphaproteobacteria bacterium | reverse complement strand
GCAACGCCAGCGCTTGTGCCGTGTTACGACGCCCCGCAAGCGACGTCAGCTCCGCCCGCTCCTCAGCGCTTAAAACCAATGCGGCCATTCGCCGTCCAGCCATCGCCCGCTCCGTGCTTCGAGAAAGTCTGACACGGCGCGATGAATCTGCAATATGGCGAAGTTTAGATTCGGGACACTGGCGCCGCCTTCCTTTCCATCGACCTGGGTCGATGGACCACCGTAACTTGGCGAGCGCTCCGGGGTGGCGCTTCCTTCACGTCAGGCGGTCGTTTTTTCTTACCAGGCCTCCGCCTGCCCTGACCTTCTTACCAAGCCTCCGCCGCCCCTGAATGAGGCCGAAGAATGCCGCACGGAACTTTCCCGGCCACCAGGAATTTAGACTGGGGGCCAATGGGGTAGTGAGGATTTCCCATGCCGCAGGCGAGTATCTTCCCGTCCTCGGGCTCCCAAAACTTTGCCAATGTTCATCATCTGATCCCTGAGGAACGGAGGGACCGCGACATGGGGCATCTTCATCCCGCGATGGTGGGTCAGCCGCTGTGCAGCCCTTCGGAGTTGGACGACTTTTTCGAGAACGGCGCGATCGCGCTGCACTTGGTGGGCCCGGACGGGACCATCCTCAAGGCCAACAAGGCTGAACTCGAATTTCTCGGCTATGCGCCGGAAGAATATATTGGCCACCACATCGCGGAGTTTCACGCTGACCGGGATGTCATCGAGGACATCCTCGCGCGCCTCACCCAAGGGGAAAAGCTCAATAAATATCCGGCACGGCTGTTGGCGAAGGATGGGTCCATCAAGCATGTCGAGATCACCTCGAGCGTGAACTTCCGCGACGGGAAGTTCGTCAACACGCGATGCTTTACCGTCGACGTTTCGGAGTTGGAGCGCTCGCGGGCAGAGCTCCGGCGCAAAGACGAGCAGCTTCGTCAGGTGCTCGACGCGCTGCCTGCCGCCGTTTACACGACCGATCCCAACGGAACCATCACATACTTCAATCGTGCAGCCGCGGAACTCGCGGGCCGCGAGCCTGAGGTCGGGAAAGACGAATGGTGTGTTACGTTCCGCATCTATACTCCGGACGGAAAGTTTCTACCGCACGACCAGTGCCCCATGGCCGTGGCGTTGAAAGAACAGCGCCCGATCCGCGGGGTCGAGGCCATGGCGCAGCGGCCCGACGGCACATTCTTCCCATTTCTTCCGTTCCCGACGCCGATCAAGGACCAGGACGGCCATGTCCTAGGCGCAGTGAACATGCTGGTGGACATCAGCGAGCGTAAACAGTCCGAAACGCAGCAGAAGATCCTGCTCGACGAGCTCAATCATCGCGTGAAGAACAACATGCAAATGCTCTGCGGCCTTCTGGAGTCCGCGCAACGCGAAGCATGCCCGGAAGCGCAGGCCGTGCTCCGCGATGCCGGTCGCCGGGTCGCCGCGATGGCGGCTGCCCAGCAGGTGCTCTACAGCTCCTCGGCCGCAACGACGTTCAAAGCGTCAGAATTCCTTCATGCGGTCGGCAAAAGCGCGCAACAGGCGTTTGGCAAGGACATCCGGCTCAAGGTGGAGCAAGCATCGGGTTATTTGTCGAATGATGTTTCAATGCCGCTCGCCCTCATCTTGAACGAATTGCTGACGAACGCGGCAAAGCACGGCGTGAACGGGCGTGGTGAAGGAACAATCACGCTGGGGCTCAAGGAAGCCGACGAGGACATGATCCTCTGGGTCGAGGATGACGGCCCCGGCTATGAGTACAAGCCGAACGGCAGGCGCTCTTCAGGTCTGGGGCTCGTTACCGGTCTGGCGAGGCAATTGCGAGGTACGTTCGACGTTGAGCGCGGCACGGGTGCCAGATGCACTGTTCGTTTTCCCGCTCAGCGATAGAAGCTGGCTCCGGCATGTTGAAAGTGGATGCGACGCCGAGAGACCGCTCCTCTCGGAATGGGCTCGCATCGCCCGCCGATCAGCGCAGCCCGAAAGTTCGGGAGGATAAGCCCGGCCGCATTCTGATTGTCGAAGACGACTACTTCGTCGCGACCGATCTGGAGCATGCCTTGACTGACGCCGGCTTTGTCGTCGTGGGCATCGCGGTCACCGCGCAAGAGGCGGTGGACTTGTCGGCCGCCACGCAGCCTGAGCTCGCCATCATGGACATTCGACTGGCCGGGGCGCGGGACGGTATTGAGGCCGCGGCAGACTTGTTGTCACGGTTCGGAATACGCTCGGTATTCGCAAGCGCGCACGGTGACGATGCGACGCGTTCTCGCGCGGAAAAAGTGCGGCCCCTGGGCTGGCTGACAAAGCCTTACTCGACACAGGCCGCAGTCGAGACCATCTGTACAATCCTGCGGCAGAAGTAATCAGGAGGCCGTCTAGCAAAATGGAAACGGCCAGCATCGGCCAGCAAACAACGTCATTCCAATAAAGCCGGGCGCGCGGACGAATTGACTGTCGGGGTACAATCTTTCCCGAGCGTATCGACGCCTCAGGCTGTTTCGTCAATTCCGAAGTTCGCGCCCCGCTTGAATTCGCGGACGCAGACATTTGCGAGGGACACTGCGCCGTTTGAAGCAAAATACTAGCTGCAGCGCGCATGAGTCGGCTATAGGGATACAACAATTTTCAAATCGGAAGGGCGATCATGGCTAAGCTCCCGGCTTCAATGTTTTTTACCAGCCTGATTGCTCTGGCTCTCCACGCTGGTCCGGCGGACGCTCAACTCGCACGCACGTTCCTCTCGGCCAACGGCAGCGACAGCAACACCTGCGCCCGCGCAGCGCCGTGCCGGACTCTGCAGGTGGCGCACAACAAGACGAATGCGGGCGGTGAGATAAACGTTTTGGATCCCGCCGGCTACGGCGCTGTGACGATCGACAAGTCGATCAGCATCGTCAACGAGGGCGTCGGTTCCGCCGGCATTCTGGTGACCGGCGGCGGTACCGGAATCACAATAAACGGGGGCGTTAACGACAAGATCAATCTGCGCGGCCTCATCATTGAAGGAGGCGGTGTGGGCCAGCACGGAATCGTGTTCAACGCGGGTAAGTCCCTGACCATCGAGAACTGCGTCATACGAAATATGACGAACGACGGCATTCAATTCCTTCCGACTGCGTCCAGCAGTCTTGCGGTGTCGAACTCGTTTGTCGCCGACAATGGTAATATCGGGATCATTGTCTATCCAAACGGGAGCGGTGCCGCGACCGCCGAGTTCAACCGGGTCGAGGTCTACAACAGTGGCAATCAGGGGATCTTGGTGGCCGGCGGAACGAGCAACGGGTCCGTCACCGCCACCATTGCGGATAGCGTTGCTGCGAGAAATGCAAATAGCGGCTTTCTCGTCACCTTGCCGGGCGCCGCATCAGTGAGCCTGATGGTTGCACGTTCGGTCTCCTCCAACAACGGTACCGGAATTTCATCCAACGGTGGCGCGAACGCGACCGTCAGGGCCGTTCAATCAATAATCACGGGAAATAATTTTGGCTGGTCCACGACGTCCGGTGGCGTCTTCCTGAGCTACGGAGACAACGCCATCGATGGCAATGCCGACGACGGGGGAATCCCACCCCTTGTTTCAAAGCGATAGTAAAATTCCGCGCACGCTCTCGTCCGCACAGGACTGCTCCAGCCCACGATCGGAACCTGTTTTATTGTTACTGCCCGGCTCGGCGCGTTGATTGGTTGCCGAGGGCCGCCAGTTGGACCACATCGCCGCTTGCCAATGTCTCGGGTGGACTGTCGATCACCTGATCGTCGGGCGCGAGGCCGGCTGTCACTTCGACACTGTCACCGAAATCGTGGCCGAGTTGAATGGACTTGAACGCCACTTTGTTGTCGCTGCCGAGAACCGCCACCTGTGCACCGCGGGTGACCCCCATCAGCGCGGTAGCCGGAATGCGCAGCAAGTTCGGGTCGCCCGGAATCTGGAACGCGACCCGGCCGTAGGCGCCGCCGAGAAGCTTTCCATCCGCATTGTCGGCCTGCAGCTCAACCAACATCGTACGAGCAGTTGGGTTCACGGCCTTCGATGTGGTCACCAGAGTCGCATCGAATTTCTGCCCCGGATATTGCGGCATCTCTACACTCGCCTTCAATCCGGGATGGAGGTCGGCTGAGAAGGCCTGCGGAACCTGGACGTAGATCCGGACCCGGTGCAGATCGGAAATTTCGAACAACTCCTGCCCCGCAGCACTGCCCGAATTGATCAGCGCGCCGATGTCGGTGTTGCGTGCCGTGACGACACCGTCGAACGGCGCGACGATTTCCTTGAAGGATTGCATCGCCTCGAGCTGCCGCACATTGGCCTGGTTTGCGTCCATGACCGCTTTCTTCGCCGCTGCATCGGCGGCTGTCTGATCGGCCGTCTGCTGAGCTATCGCCTGCGTCTTGAGGAGAATGCCGTAGCGCCCGGCGGTCAGAGCCGCGATCTCGTAATTGGCTTTCGAACTCGCCAGCGTGGCTTTGGCTTGGGCGAGCTGTTGGTCGAGATCCGGAGCGTCGATCGACGCCAGCACGTCGCCGGCTTTGACCTCTGCACCGATATCCTTGTTCCAGCCCTTCAGGTAGCCGTTGACCCGAGCGTAGATCGCGGCTTTGTTATAGGGTTGAACGTTGCCGGGCAGTACCAGGCTCTGCTCGGCAGCGTTGGCCACGACCTTGGCGAGTGCGACCGTCGGAACCGCCTGCGCGTTCGTCCACTGTATGAGCTCTTGCTTGCTGTGAGCCCGGCTGAAGAGGCCATAGGCAGCGATGGACCCTGCCGCAACAAGGCCAATGAGCCCGACCAGCAGCAGCCGGCGCCGATCTGGCGTCTTGAAAGGTTGCGAGGACATGTCGCGCTCCGATCTCGTTAGACTTGGGCCGATTGAATTTGAGCAGGTGCCGCCTCTGCGCTTTTGCGATCGCGGGCGTGAACGAGGCTGAACATTGTCGGCACGAGAAATAGCGTGGCGCAGGTCGCAAGGAGCAGGCCACCGATGACGGCGCGACCCAGCGGCGCATTCTGGCCGGGCTCGAGCGCCATCGGCGCCATGCCGATGATCATCGCTAGCGCCGTCATCAGCACCGGCCGGAAGCGTGTGCTGCCGGCATCGAGGGCCGCGGCTACCGCGTCGGCGCCCGCGGCCAGGCGTTCGCGCGCAAAGCTGATCACCAGGATGCTGTTGGCGGTGGCGACCCCCATGCACATGATGGCGCCCGTGAGCGCCGGAACGGAAATCGTCGTGCCCGTTGCGAAGAGCATCCAGACGATGCCGGCAAGCGCACTCGGCAGCGCCGTGACGATCACGAATGGATCAAGCCAGGACTGAAAATTGACGACGATCAGGAGATAGATCAGGACGATGGCGAAGGCGAGGCCGACGAAGAGCTGCTGATAGGCACTCGTCATCGTCGTCACTTGGCCGCGCAACACGACGCTGGAGCCGTTCGGCACATCGTGGGCCGTGTCCTGAATGACCTTTTGTATGTCGGTAGCCACGCCACCGAGATCGCGGCCTTGCGGCGTCGCATAGATGTTGATGACGGGACGGACGTTGTAATGCGAAACCAGCGCATTGCGCGGCGTCCGTTCGATGGTGGCTAGACCTCCGAGAAGCTGCGTAGCCGCGCCGGAACTGGTGGAAATAGGCAAGTTTTTCAGACCGCTCATCATGCCGATGTCGCGCGGTGGCGTCTGGATCGAGACCGGATAGGAAACGCCGGTCTTGGGATTGAGCCAGTAGGTCGGGGAGGTCTGCGAGCTGCCGGCCAAGGTGGTCTGCATTGCAGTGGCCGCGTCCTTTTCGCTGAGGCCGACGAGTCCCGCCAGCGTACGGTCGAAATTGACGTTCAAAGCCGGCTGCTGGAAAGCCTGCTGGATCCGCGCGTCCGCAACACCCGGAACCTGTTTGAGCGCGGCTAAGAGCGTGTTGGCGTAGGTCCTATTCGCCTGCAAGTCATTGCCGACCACCTGCAGGTCGATCGGCGCCGGAACGCCAAAATTCAGGATCTGACTGACGATGTCCGCCGGCAGGAAAGAAAAGGAAGTGCCGGGGAACAGGCGCGGTAGCTGCTCGCGCATCGTCTTGACGTAATCCTCGGTTGGCGCATGGTTCGGCTTGAGGGTGATCAGGATATCGGCATCCGCAACGCCGATCGTTCCCGAGTTGTTGTAGGCCATGTTGATGCCGCTGACGCTCAGACCGATATTGTCGACGATCCCGCCAAGCTCAGTGGCCGGGATGATCTTGTGGATCGCTTGGCCGATGCGATCGGCGAGCTTCGTGGTCTCCTCGATTCGCGTTCCGGTCTGCGCCCGTATGTGGAGCTTGATCTGGCCGCCATCGACGCTCGGGAAAAAGTCCTGCCCAAGATAAGGGGCAAGCGCGAAAGACAGCACGGTGAAGCCCATGAACCCGGCAATCAGCGGGACGCGGTTGTGAAGACAGAGTTGGAGCAGACCGCCGTAGACGCCTCGGACTGACTCGAAATAGCGCTCGAAGCTTCGCTGGAATCGCACGAGCGGATTGCTGCTGGGCTCGGGAGGGATGCGGTCTGGATTGCCGTCTGCATCATGATGAACCGCATGCGCCTGATCGCGTAGCAGATAGTTCGCCAGCGTGGGCACGAGCGTGCGCGACAGGATGTAGGATGCAATCAACGCAAAGATCACCGCCTCGGCCAGGGGCCGGAATAGATAGCCCGCCACGCCGCCCAACCCGAACATCGGCACGAAGGCGATGCAGATACACAGCAACGAAACGGTTGCGGGGACCACGATCTGCTGGGCGCCGTCCAAAATGGCGGTCTCTATCGCCTTTCCGTGTTCCAGATGCCAGTTGATATTCTCGATGGTCACCGTGCTGTCGTCCACGAGGATACCGACGGCCAGCGCCAGCCCGCCGAGTGTCATGACGTTGATCGTCTCACCGAGCAGGGAGAGCATCGTCACCGAAGCCAGGATGGCCAGCGGGATCGAGACCGTAATGATCAGGGTCGAGCGCCAGCTCCCGAGGAACAACAGGATCATCATTCCCGTCAGCCCGGCCGCGATCGCACCTTCTCGAATCACGCTCGAGACGGCGCCGGTAACGAACACCGACTGATCGCCTACGGCGTCCAGGTTGAGGCCGGCCGGCAAAGTCTTGGCGACGCTCGGCAGCAAATTCTTGATGCCGGAAATGATCGCCAACGTCGAGGTCGCGCCGGCCTTCACAACGGCCAACAGCACGGCGGCTTTACCGTCGACGTGGACGACATTCGTCTGCGGCGGGTTGCCGTCATGCACATAGGCCACGTCACGCATATAAATGACAGTCCCATTGACCGTCTTGATCGGCAGGTCGTTGAAAGCCGCGATCGTGCTGGGCGAATCGTTCAAATTGATCGCGTATTCGAAGGTACCGATCTTCTGAGTTCCCACTGGTGTGATCAGGTTTTGGATCGACAAGGCGTTGACGACGTCATTTGCGGAGATGCCGTAGGTGTGCAGCGCCTGCTGGTTGAGGTCTGCCTGCACCTGCCGGACCTTGCCCCCGTAGGGCAAGGGAATCGCCGCGCCGGCGACCGAGGCCAATTGCGGGCGGATGAAGCTACTGGCCTGATCGAACAGGGTCGTCTCGGAAAGCGTGCTGCTCGACAACGCCAACTGCAGGATCGGCACGCTGGACGCGTTGAAGCTCAAGATCAGCGGCGGCGTGATCCCGGGCGGCATCTGCTTCAATACCGTTTGCGACATCGCCGCGACCTCCGCCAGCGCCGCATTGATGTCCACAGTCGGCTGAAAGAAGATCTTGATGATCCCGTAATTGGGAATGGATTGGGATTCGATATGCTCGATATCGTTCACGCTGGTGGTGAGCGACCGCTCGTAGAACGTGACGACGCGTCCCGCCATATCGTCGGGCGGCAGGCCGGTATAGCTAAAGACGACGCTGATTACCGGAATGTTGATGTTCGGAAAGATGTCGGTGGGCGTGCGCAAGGCCGACGCGACACCGAAGATCGTGATCAGCAGCGCCATGACAATGAAGGTGTACGGACGCCGAAGCGCGAGTTTGACGATCCCGACCACAATTGCCTCCCGACGGTTTGTTCCCAAAGCTCATTTTCGCGATCATCACGGCGGTACACACCACTGGCCGGCAACATTTATGTATCGGCAAAGGCGCCGAAGGCGCGGAGTTGAACAGCGCGACCGAAACGCTGGCCGCGTCGCCAATCGGCTGTGGCCAACCGTCTCCAGACGCGGCGATCTAAAAAATGGCAGGCGGCCTGCCCTGATAGCGGGCCGCCTGAAGTCGCTCGTAACGGGCGCTACTCGTTGCTCCCGAAGTCGTTCTGCATTTGCATGCGAACGTTCGGGTCCGGGTCCGAGCCCACATAGTGGCCGCTGTTGTCGTACACGTCCCAAGCGGGATTGCGGCTGTGCTGCCGGGGCTGCGTAACGGCCGCGCGGGTACCCGAAGTGGCACCGTAGCCCGACTGCTGCGCCGTCGCGGCGAAGGCACCCGAGGTGACGCCAAGAACGATGACCAGAGCAGTAGCGATTTTGCTGAACATGGTGTGGCTCCTTTTCCTTCCGATATTGCGCACGCGGTCTCCGTGTGCGCTTGCAGGATTGAAAATAGGGAAAGAGCCAGCCGGCACCACTAAATTGAGGTTCAGGAAACTAAATTCGATTTTATGGCGTTTACTTCACGCCGAAGGCCGTGGTTTTCGAACCCTAAAAAGCAAGATTGGTTTCTAACAGCTAATTTAATGGCGCCACTGGCCTCGGAGATTTATTTTTTTAACGAGCCATCGTGCACGGCCTGGTGATCCACCAGGCAAAACCTGGAGAGTGCCGTTATGACCCACGCCACAGCCTTGCCACTTCTCACCGCAGAAGCGGGTCTCAAGCAATATCTCGGAAAAATTCGGCAGTTTCCCATGCTGGAGCCTGCGGACGAATTCGCGCTGGCCCGGCGTTGGCGCGAGCACGGAGACCGCGAAGCCGCGCATCGCCTCGTCACCAGTCATTTGCGCCTGGTCGCGAAGATTGCCATCGGCTATCGGGGCTACGGTTTGCCGATTTCCGAGGTGATGTCAGAGGGCAGCGTCGGGCTGATGCAGGCGGTCAAGCGGTTCGAGCCGGAAAAAGGGTTCCGCCTCGCCACCTATGCCATCTGGTGGATCAAGGCGGCGATCCAGGAATACGTCCTGCGCTCCTGGTCGCTCGTGAAAATCGCCAGTACCGCGAACCAAAAGAAGTTGTTCTTCAATCTGCGCAAGGCCAAGAGCAAGATCTCGGCGCTGGAGGAAGGCGACCTGCGACCTGATCAGGTCAAGCTGATCGCCCAGCGACTGAGTGTCCCCGAGCAGGACGTTGTCGAGATGAACCGCCGGCTCAGCGGCGACGTGTCGCTCAATGCACCAATCCGTGATGACGGTGGTTCCGGAGAGTGGCAGGATTGGCTGGTCGACGAGGTCGCAAGTCAGGAATCGCGACTGGTCGCTGGCGAAGAGTCGGACAAGCGTCACAAGGCGCTCGGCGATGCGCTGTCCGTGCTCAACGCGCGCGAGCGGCGCATCTTCGAGTCACGTCGGCTCGCCGATGACCCGATCACGCTGGAACAGCTCGCCGGCGAGTTTGGCGTCTCGCGCGAGCGGGTGCGCCAAATCGAGGTGCGCGCGTTCGAGAAGGTGAAAAAGGGTGTCCGGCATCGGGTCGCCGCGCACATGGACCCGCCACTCTCGTCCTTACAGATTTACATGAGCCAAGAGGCAAGGCCGTAACTGCCAGAGTGGTCATTTCATCGAGTATCCTGCCTCTCGCGAGCTATTCAACGGCTATCGACTGATGGAAAAGTGAATGTCACCGGTGCATGATAGATGGCGGGAGGATCCTGACATCCGCGGGGAAGCCGATCGCCGGCCGCCTGCTCCGGACGTCGCTGGCGGCGATTCCGATTCTGCCGCCAGGGTGCGTGGGAACGAATCGATGCCTAAAGTGCTGCTCATTGAGGATGACAAGGAGACAGCCGACGAGATCAGCGCTGAGCTCTCCGATCGAGGTTTTGACGTGGATTGGGCGGCGAACGGCATCGAAGGGCTGGATAAGGCGCGTCTGGGCAACGCAGAAGCCATGATCGTCGATCGCCTGTTGCCCGGGATGGACGGGCTCACCATCATTGAAGCGTTGCGGCGCGAGGGAATGCGAACGCCGGTCCTGGTCTTGAGCGCGCTCGGCGCCGTGGACGATCGAGTGCGCGGGTTGCGCGCCGGAGGCGATGACTATCTTACCAAGCCGTTCGCAACGGTCGAGCTCATCGCCCGGCTCGAGGCGCTGTTGCGCCGACCCGCGGAGAGCCGCGACACGGTGCTGCGGGTGGGACCGCTCAAGCTTGATCTCATTGAGCGCACCGCCGAGCGTGGAGACCGCAAGATTGATCTGCTGCCACGCGAATTTCGCCTGCTCGAATACATGATGCGTCGCAAAGAGCAGATGCTGACGCGCGCCATGCTGCTGGAAGAAGTGTGGAATTATAAGTTCGTTCCCCAGACGAACCTCGTTGACGTTCATATGGGGCGGCTGCGGCGCAAGGTGGACCAGCCGCATGAACCGCCGATGATACATAACGTGCGTGGCACAGGATTCATCCTCCGTGCGCCTGCCTGATTTCGCCCGCTCGACCACGTTTCGCTGGGCGCTCGCAGTCGCCGGCGCATTCGTTCTATGCACTTTGATGTTATTCGGCTTCGTCTATTGGCGGGCGGCCACCTACATGACGTCGAACGTTGACATTCTTCTTATTGATGGGCTGCGCGTCATTGCCGCCGAAGGCCCCGATCAGAGGTTGGCGTTGATCGAAGACCGATTACGTCAGGATCCTCGTCGTATCAGAGCCGCGGGTCTGTTCGCGGCCGACGGTCATCGTATCGCCGGCAATATCGAGAGCCTCCCGCCCGGCGTTGCGCTGGACGTCCCGGTCAATACCATAATTGCTCGAATTGACGAGCGTGGCCGCGAAATGCAGAACGTGCGACTCGCCGCACGTGTACTGGCCAACGGCGAAGTTCTTGTGATTGGCCGGAGCATCGACGAGATCACCGAAATCGCAGAGATCGTCGGTCGGGCGCTTGCGCTCGGCCTGTTGCCCGCACTCATCCTGGCAATTGGCATTGGAATGCTGTTGAGCTCACGCGCTCGCGACCGGCTCTCCGAGGTCAACCGAAGGATACAACGTATCGTGGCAGGCGATCTGCGCGAGCGCCTGCCGGTTCGTGGCGGCGATGACCCGTTCGATCAACTTGCCGTCAGCGTCAACCGCATGCTTGGCGAAATCGAAGCTCTGGTTCAGGAGATTGCGGGTGTAGGCGACGACATCGCGCATGACCTGCGCACCCCGCTGACCCGCGTCCGGGTACGGCTCGAGCGCGGGCGTGAACATGCTGGAACGCTACAGGAATCGCGAGCCGTCATTGATCAGGCGATCGCCGGTCTCGACCAGTCATTGGCCGTAGTTACGGCGCTCTTGCGTATTGCCGAGATCGAACACAGTCGCAGACTCGAAGGGTTCAGCCAAATTCGGCTCACACCTTTGGTGCGCGAGGTCGGCGATCTCTACGATCCCATTGCCGAAGACAAGGGCCTCACGCTGCAGATCGATACAGGAGACGACGCGACAGTACACGGCGATCGCGATCTTCTTTTTGAGGCCGTCACCAATCTGGTTGATAACGCTGTCAAGTTCACTCCCGAGGGCGGCCTTGTGGAACTTGCTGTGCTTCGCCGTGATGCCGAGATCGTCATCCGGGTGAGAGACACCGGTGTCGGCATCTCGGAGAACGAACGCGAAGCCGTGACCAAGCGTTTTTATCGCTCGGACAAAAGCCGGCGCACGGAAGGGCTGGGCCTGGGCTTGAGCTTGGTTGCCGCCATCGTCAAATTGCATGGTTTCCGCTTTGTGATTTCGGCCGGGCCGGGTTGCACGGCGGAGATTGCCTGCCCGCAAGTGCATTGAAACCGGAAGCCCGTGCGCCGAGCAGCCGCAATTCCCACCAGGTAATTACGCCTCGCCAACATCGGCACGCGGTTGGCGTCTCTGCCTCTTGGCTCCCCTAAAATCGAATTTAATTTTCTGACGCGCAATTTAATGGCGCCTGCAGGCCAGCCGCCTATCTTCAATGTGTGGCCGACAACCTAACCATGAACTCTAATGCGAATCGTCAAGCGGACGGCGACGCACGCTGGATTACGCAACAGGACGCGAGAGTTTTAACCAGCCGAAAGGGCTCCAAAGGAGCGAGCATGAGACATCTCTTTGCCATCGTATTAGCCATGGCGTGCGGACTCGGCAACGTTTGCGCCTCCGCGCAAATACTGCCCCAGTTTCCCGACCTGCAAGCCCGGATTCCTGCGCCGCTTCCCCCTCCCCCGGCGCCTCCCACGATCAACGGTCCGATGTTCCAGAGCCCGTCGGCAGGTGCGATAGCGCCTCCGCCCCTCTCGACCTTCAGCGACCGCGTTGGCCAGTGCATGCAGCAGGGTGGCGGTGGCGGCCTGAGCGGGTCGGATCTCAGCGCCTATACGGGAGCCTGCGCGAACGCAAACTGATCCCTTCTCCACCGCCGGGCAACGCTGTCGGCGGTTCATCGGAGCGATGCTCGTGCTGGCGCATCAGTCGAGCAAGCTCGCACTTGAAACAGGAAACCAGAAAATGGCTTACGCATCCGATACCCTCGACATCAACATGGAGCTCGCCGACATTCCCGGCACCTCGCTCAAAGTCTCGCGCGTTGCGATCGGCACCTGGGCCATCGGCGGCTGGATGTGGGGTGGCACCGATGAAGCCGAATCAGTTTCCACGATCCGGGCTGCTCTCGACCAAGGCATCAATCTCATAGACACAGCTCCCGTTTACGGTTTCGGTCGCTCCGAGGAGATCGTGGGCAAGGCCATCGCGCAGGGGCGCCTGCGCTCGCGTGTGATCATCGCGACCAAGGCGGGCCTTGAATGGCATGACGGGAAGGTCGTCAGAAACGCCACTCGGGCACGGATCATGCGCGAGATCGACGACTCGTTGCGTCGGCTTCGAACCGACTACATCGACATCTATCAGGTTCACTGGCCTGACCCCCTCGTTCCGGTCGCTGAAACCGCCGAGGCGATGTACACACTGTTCAAGCAGGGAAAGATCCGGGCCATCGGCGTCAGCAACTTTTCTGTCGACCAGATCGAGCAGTTCCGCAGCATCGCGCCTCTGCACGTGCTGCAACCGCCGTACAATCTGTTCGAGCGCGACATCGAAGCCGATATCCTGCCCTATTGCCGGAAGAACAAGATTGCGACCTTAGGATATGGCGCGCTGTGCCGAGGCCTTTTGTCGGGGCGGATGCGGCAGGATACGGCATTCGGCGGCGATGATTTGCGTCGCACGGACCCGAAATTCCAGCAGCCTCGGCTTGCGCAATACCTTGCCGCGGTGCAGCGGCTCGATCGGTTCGCCCAGGATCGTTTCGGCAAGCGCGTCATTCACTTGGCGATTCGCTGGATGCTGGATCAAGGGATCACCACGGCGCTGTGGGGAGCGCGCCACCCCGCCCAGCTACAGCCCGCCGAGCAGGTTGCCGGCTGGTCGCTGGACGCCGCCGCCATGGCTGAGATCGATCGGATCTTGAGCGAACTGATCAGTGTTCCGGTTGGCCCCGAATTCATGGCGCCTCCTGCGCGATAGGCTCACGTGGCCTCTAGACGGGTGGACGACAAAGAAGCAAACCATGTCTGTAGCAGCTGTCACAAGGCCCACTGGCTTCATCGGCGACGCGGGATCGTCTGAAGCAACTTGGCGTCGGTCTGTTGATCCGGCGCCGCAGGCGGTAGCGCTCGAAACCAAGCGTCTCTGCCGTACCGTTGCGCATAGGGTTCTGGTTAGCGACATCAGCGTGCAGGTGCAGCCGGGCGAGCTACTGGCGGTCGTCGGTCCAAGTGGTGCCGGCAAGTCGTCCTTCCTGCGGCTGCTGAACCGCCTCGATGAGCCAACGGGTGGCACCGTGTGCCTCAACGGCCAGGACTATCATCAGCTAGCACCACAAGAGTTGCGGCGGCGCGTCGGCATGGTCATGCAGGTTGCCTATCTCTTTCCGCGGACGGTGGCCGAGAATGTCGCGTTCGGCCCGCGGCAGCGCGGTGAGAAGCTCTCACCGGAGCAGATATCTGCGCTGCTGGAGCGCGTCGGCTTGCCCGGGTACCAGGAACGAGACGTGAGCAACCTCTCGGGAGGCGAGGCGCAACGTGTCTCGCTAGCGCGCGCGCTGGCAAACGCTCCTGAGGCACTCTTGCTGGACGAACCGACTTCGGCACTCGATGACGTTTCGGCGCGAGGGATCGAGCAGCTCGTGCTGAGCATCATTCGCGAGCGGCGGATGACCTGCGTGATCGTCACCCATAATACGGCGCAGGCTCATCGCATCGCCGACCGCACGATGATCCTGCAAGCCGGCAGGCTGGTCACGATCGGCCCCACCCGGGAGGTGCTCCGTGATCGCTGAGCTCGTCAACAACCTCAACAGCGACATCGGCATGGGAATGGCCCAGGCCGCCGGCGCCATCGTGCTCTGCGCGGCTGTGGTGCTGGTGTGCCGCCGCTTTGCAGTGCACGTCGAGCGCGAGACTGCGATATCGGTGCTGCGGGGGCTCGTGCAGATGGTATTCGTCGGCATGGTCCTGGCCGCTTTGCTGCACGGAAATCTGCTGGTCGGCGTGCTCATCCTGCTGGCCATGACATTTGCGGCGGCGGTGACCGCTTCGCGCCGCGCCCAGGACATACAGGGCTCGCTGCAGCTCTCGTTTTATGCGATCGCCGCCGGGTCAGGCGTCGTGATCGCGGCGATGCTTGCCACCGGCGCGCTCACCGCCGACATCACGTTGCTGGTGCCGGTGGGCAGCATGATCATCGCCAACGCAATGAATGCCTGCGCGCAGTCGGTAGAGCGCTTCAGAGCCGATGTCACCGCCCACGTGGGCCAGATCGAGGCGGGCTTGGCGCTCGGCGCCGACCCAGGCGTGACAATTGCGCCTTATGTGCAGAGTGCCGTTTACGCCAGCCTCCTCCCTCGTCTCGATATGATGAAATCGCTCGGTCTGGTCTGGATACCGGGCGTGATGGCCGGCATGATGGTATCGGGTGCCAGTCCGGTTTACGCCGGCATCTACCAGTTCATGATCGTCGCCATGATCCTGGCCGCGTCAGGTATCGCGGGCCTGATCGTGACGCTGCTTATGCGAGCGCGCGCTTTCTCGGCAGCCGCGCAATTGACTCTCCGCCCCGGAGAGCGGCAACAGGCGCCGGACGGACTCGCGAAGCGGATGCCGAGCGGAGCATAGGATGCTAGGCGCGGCCGCCGGCAGATTAGGTTCCGATCGGCTCAGGCCGCCGATTGATTGCCACCGACGGCAAGCGCTGGGCTGGCCTCGCAGGCTTGATAACAGCGTGGCGACGTCAAGCCGGCGCCCGCCAAGCGCGGGAATTCGCTGCGCGTGATGGCTGAGGCGGTTCGCTGGGCAAGCGTGGTGCCCGGATAACGATCAGCCCGGGGATCATTTTCACCCGCTCGATGGGACCAGGGTCAGCGCCCGGCGTGCAGCCGTTTCACCGGCGTGACGCGCTACGGGAGAACAACGGAAGGGGTTCAGCGGCCGCTCATCAGACCCGCTGCTTTCAAGGCCTTCGTGATCACCGCACCGATATCGAGCGGAGACAACGGAGGCATATTATCGCGGTCCGGCATCACGAAGTCTTTGCCCAGCACCTCCCCTTCCTGCGCCTTGGGCCGGGGAAGCTCTTTCATCCGGCCGATCTGCGGCTTTTCCGGCGCGATCGTTGCAGTGCGGCTCTGCATCGATGCGATATCGGCGCGATCGCCCGTAAGGCCAAAGAATTTTGCGATGTGATAGGACGACGAAATCCCGACTTCGAGAAGAAAGGGTCCGGCAGCGCCGCACTGCTCGTCGGCCTCGCCCGTCGCAAGCGGTGTGCCGTGCGCCATATTGGGGATCGAATAGGACTCGATCAGCTCATCACCCGTGTCGTTCACCCAGATTTGACGGGGGTAGCCGTCGACCACAGCCTGGAACGATGGCTTGGACGGAAGCCCGTGAACATTCGTCCATTGCTTCACGATTTCGTTTGCGTTAGGCGGGATCACTGTCGCATCGGCACCACCGTGCCACACCGATACGCGCGGCCATTGGCCCCGATGTGGTGAGGCTCGTCGCACGAGGTCACCCCATTCGCGTGCAGCACGCGGGGGGCACTGAAACATATTCTCGAATGCCTGCTGGACGTTCTTCGCGGCTCCATAGGGCAGGCCGGCAACAATCGCGCCGCCGGCGAAGACATCCGGATAAGTCGCGAGCATGACGGAAGTCATTGCGCCGCCGGCAGAGAGCCCGGTGACATACACGCGCGCAGGGTCGATCCCGTGATCTGACACCATTTTGGCGACCATTTGCCGGATCGAAAGCGCCTCACCGTGCCCTCGTTCGATATCGCCAGTCTGAAACCAGTTGAAGCAGCCGTTTGGATTGTTGGAACGCTGCTGCTCGGGCAGGAGCAGGGCGAAGCCGAACCGCTCCGCCAGTGTCGACCATCCCGCCCCGCGATCGTAACTGGCCGCGCTCTGCGTGCATCCATGGAGGACAACCATGAGCGCGCAATCTGCCGAAACGTCTGGCGGCAGATAAGTGAACATCCGCAAGGCGCCGGGATTGGGACCGAAACTCTTGATTTCCGTTAAACTGCAGGCATTGGCGCGGACGAGATCAGCAACTCCCTGCCATGTTTCTCCCTCAAGTCCCATCATCTTTCCCCATTTCCCCTGCTGCGCTGACAAACCGGCGAACGTTTTGCGTAGCTTGATCACTGGCCCCTTCCTTTCTGATCGCTTTGAGAACTTCCAGACACAACGGCTTGGCGGCCGAAAGGTTGCTGCATCGCACCAGCACTGGCAAGCCTGTATTTCTGTGGCTTCCGCGAGCTTTCTATTGCAACGCAACATCGGTGTCACCACATATGCTCAAGCACAGGCTGGGAGCAGCCCGCATGCGGTGGGCGTAGTCTTGTGCGGGGACCGGTCAGCGCCGCCAGAAGGGGATGTTCCGACATTAGTTCACGGCCACGATTATGTGTGCCTGAATTTTTGCAGCACCGCGGCCATGGATGTCGGCAATGGGGCTGCGACGTAGTCGACTACTACAGATTGGAGCTTTCCCGCGTCTGTGGTCTCGAATGATTACGGAGAGAAGAGGGGTCCCCTGACAATAAGCAACGGCGGGAGGACGCGGTGAGGATGCGCGGCTTTGTTCGGCTCTCGTTTCAACAGCCACGCGGGAGAAAACGGCTCCTCCACTTCGCTGCGGATCAGGGCGCGTCATGATAACCGTGCGGGCTGCCAAAAAGCGCGGCGGATCGTTCGGAACAATCGTTGCGAGAGCGTTCGTGACATCATCCGCAAAAACGTTTTCCTGGACGCGATGCCATACGCTGAAGAAAAATGCTCTGGCTTTAGGACTCGTCTTGCTTCGGGGCAGCGAGATGTGCGGTCGGGAAAGAACATCGCGCCGAACTGGCAACCCAGACGAGTTCGAAGGCCGCACTTTCAAACCTAGATGTTGCAGGTGATCTTCGGGCTCACGGGTGCCGTTCCCCAGCAATAAGTGGGACTCCGCATCGCGGATCGGGGGCCAATCGCGCTTGACGGGATGTATATAATCTATTAGTTATAGAACCTATGAGTTATGAACGACAGCTCGACACCACGTTCCAGGCGCTGGCGGACCCGACGCGGCGGGCAATCCTGGCGCGGCTGGCGGGCGGGGAGGCTTCGGTAACGGAACTGGCGAAGCCATTCGCCATGAGCCAGCCGGCGATCTCCAAGCATTTGAAAGTGCTCGAAAAAGCCGGCTTGATCCGACGCGGGCGCGACGCCCAGCGTCGTCCTTGCCGCATCGAGGCCAAGCCCCTGCAGGACGCCAACATGTGGATCGAGCGCTACCGGGATCTGTGGGAGGCGACCTACCAGCGGCTGGACGCGCTGCTGGTGGAACTGCAGGCCAAGAAGGACACCTGAGCCATGGGGAAACCCGTCACCGTGACCACGCCATCGGACCGCGAGGTAACCGTCGTGCGCGAGTTCGACGCGCCCGCCCGGCTGATCTGGGACGCCCACACCACGCCGGAGCTGATGAAGCGCTGGCTGTTGGGGCCGCCCGGCTGGAGCATGCCGCACTGCACGGTCGATCTGCGGGTGGGCGGCCGCTACCGCTATGTCTGGAAGAACGACGAGACCGGCGCGCAGTTCGGCGCCTACGGCGAGCACCGCGAGGTGGCGCCGTTCGAGCGCATCGTCACCACCGAGAACATGGATGGACTGGGCCCCGAGCCGTTCAACCTTGAGCCGCGATGGGGCTCGGAGGCGCCGTCGGTGAACACCCTCACGCTCGCCGAGGCCGGCGGGAAGACGACGCTGACCCTCAACATGTGTTTCCCGTCCAAGCAGATCCGCGACATGGCGGTACGGTCCGGCATGAGCGACGGCATGGCGATGGGCTACGACCGCCTGGAGGCCATGGCCGCCGAGTTCGCGGCCTCAGGGGCGCAGCCCTGAAACGACGGAGACCGGCATGATCACGATCTACAACTTCTGGCGCGGAATCCGCGGGGTGCGGGTGGCGTGGCAGTGCGACGAGATGGGGCTGGACTACCAGGCCGTGGGGTTCGACTTCCCGGTGCCGGCCGAGTACCGCGCCAAGTACCCGCCGGGGTCCGTGCCGTTCCTGGAGGACGAGGGCGGGGTGGCGATCGGCGAGTCCGTGGCGCAGATGCTGTACCTGGCGGGGCGCTATGGGCCGACGCCATTGTTGCCGACCGACCCCGCCGCCATGGCGCGAGTGCTGCAGATCACCGTCGCCAGCGAGGCGTCGCTGGGCGGGCTGATGAACCAGATGATGGGGACGAAGTTCGCCGCGCCCGGCAACCAGAAGTCCAATTGGACCGACGGGTTCTGCGCGGCCCGCGTGACCGACGGCCTCGCCTATGCGGACGGCCTGCTCCGCGGGCGGGACTACTTCGTGGGCGATGGGCTGACCCTGGCCGACATCGCCGTTTCCACCGCCCTGGGCATGTGGCAGGGCGCCCTGGGCAAGGACATCCCGACCGGCTTGGCGGAGCACAGGACGCGGATGCAGGCGCGGCCGGCGTATCAGAAGGGGGCGGGGGCGTTTCGAGCCCCGTAGGTTGAACTGCGAACGAACGAAAACGGACGCGAACGCGCCGTGCGTACCGAAGCGCGCAAGCGCGATCTCCTCGGTCCAGCGATGAAGAAGCGTTCGATCAGGTTGCGCGCGCGATCGAGCCGCTTGTTGAAAACAGGGCATCCAGCGCCGGTTGCTTTTGGCGGGATCTTGGGTGTGGCACCCTGGCCTTGGATCAACTCGTGGATGGGGTCAGGGTCATAAGTTTTTCCGCCAGCACGATTGTATGCGGGCCGAGATGGTCGAGCAGCACGTCGGCGATCTGGTTGTCGGGTGCCTGCCCGGCGGTCAAACCGAGCCCGTGCGCACCGACGGCGGCGTGGGTCTTGGTCGTGAGCCCGGCTCGGGAGCGATCGCGACAATGATCTCGATCGCCTCTTAGAACTCCGCGATGATAACCGCTTCTGGCCCGTTTCTACCGATCCAACACGTCAGCATGGACGATTTCTGGTGGACTGCCGGCGCGTTGTCCTCACCCTACTGGTCGTGACCAAAAAGGATATCAGCAGCGCGGCGCGTCCGCCCCCATTGAGCTCGACCGTCACCGGAGGCCTCAGACCGCGAGTGCCTCCATAATCAGGTTCGTGACCGCATCGGGTTGTGAGATCAGCGCCAGGTGGCTCGCATTGATCTCGATCGTCTTCGCGCCCATCCGCTTGGCCATGAAGCGCTCCAGGTCGGGATTGATCGTCCGGTCTTGGGTGGATACGGCATAGAAAGACGGTTTGGTGTGCCAAGCGGCATTCGTCGTCTTTTCGGTCGTCAGCGACTTGTTGAACGGCTGCTGAACCGCGTAGAGAAGGCGCGCCTCCTCCGGCGGAAGGTCTCCCGCGAAGTCGTGCAGGAAAGCCTTCTCGGACAACTGGCCCCAATCGTCGTTGAAGACAATGCCGGCTGTGGCCGGGGGCGTCGGATAATCCTTTGCCAGCGCCATATAGTCCTCGCCGGCATCGGGTGCCCGCGCCGCGACGTAGACGAGGGCGCTGATCTTCGGGTCCAGGCCCACCTCCGACACGATCATTCCGGAGAAAGAGTGACCGACGAGCACCGTTGGGCCCGACTGCGCCGCAATCGCCCGCCGCGCGGCCTCCGACGCTTCATGCAGCGAGGTTAGAGGGTTCTGCACACTGGTGCAGTTGACGCCCTTTTGTTGGAGGCGGGCGATGACCTTGGACCAGCAGGAGCCGTCTGCGAACAGCCCGTGTACGAACACCACATTCTTGGTCTTCAGCGATGTCTGGGCGCTGACAATTCGATTAAGCAGGGGAAAAATGGCCACAGCGGCGGCGGCGCCGATCAATGTTCGCCGATTCATCATGGTCTCCAATTGAACGTCGCTGTTCTGCGGTGCTCCGTAAAGGGCAAACCGCCCCAACGCGAAGCGGCGAACTCACTCACGGCCCAAATTGTGCCGGTCTTCTCGCGCGTGTCATCCAACGTCGGAAACATGGGCCAGCAAACGGAGAGATGGAGTGGAGACCGGTCCGTAACCATTAAAATGTATTTTAGTCAACTCAACATTAGTTGATCGGCCAGCACGTTTGTTGCGTTCCAAGGCTCGGCGAAAACGCGAGAACGACGGGACCTAAGGCTCGATTCCCACCGCTTGAAGGATCATCCACACGACCCGCGCTGTCGTTGTTCGCGGCGCCTTCAATCCCAAACGGAGATATGCGCGATCCGTTTGGCGACTAACGATCTGGCCGCCAGAGGAAGCAGGCCTCGTTGCCAACAGTCCGCGCTCGCGTCATCGCGGCGCGGTGGCCAATCCCGGGTCACGCATTCCGCGCGACTTGTTGGGTAATTCGTTGATCAAGTCATCGATTCTGGAGAGGAACAGCTTGAGAATCGGCGAGGTGTTTTCCCTGCTGTAACCCACGGCCAGATCGATCGTTGGTGCTTCACCCTCCAGCGGGCGGCTGACCACGGACCACGGCAGCAAATTCTCCGCATAGGCGGGCATCAGGGCCAACCCGCGGGTGGACGCAACCAGCGACATGGCCATCGCCATGTTGTCCACCCCATGATCCAGTTTGATGTCGAGCCCGCAGCGGCGGAGATAATCCTCGGTCACGGCGCGCAGCACTGTGGCTTTGTTCGAACCGCCGATGAAAATCTCGCCGACGAATTCCCGCGGGTGAATCGCTTCGCGGCTGGTGAGGCGATGGTCGCTCGGCATCAGGACGATCAGCGGTTCGTGGTCCACCACCTCGTAGCAGAGGTCGAAGGTCGGCTCGACGCGCAGGAAGGCCACGTCGAGCCGTCCGCGGACGAGCGCCTCGGCAAGGTCCGGCGAAAAGTCGCTTGAGACCGTGACGTTGATGTCCTTCAACTCGTCGCGCAGCGCATGCATGGCCCGCGGCATCCAGTTCATCTCGTGGCCGGTTTGGAAGCCGATGGCGAACGTCTTTTTTCCAGGCTGTGCAGCCCTGCGCGCCGCTTCCACCGCGGCATCGGCCTGCGCCAGCGCCAGTCGGGCATGGTCGAGAAAGGCCTTGCCCGCGGCGGTCAATTCGATGCCGTGCACGCTGCGGCTCATCAACTGGACGCCAACCTCGTATTCGAGATCGCGGATTTGCCGGCTCAGCGAAGGCTGCGCCGTGTGCAGCCTTTTCTCAGCCGCGAGCGTCAGGCTGCCCTCCTCGGCGACCGCGATGAAATAGCGAAGGTGCCGTAGCTCCATAGCGCCTTCCATATCTCCAAGGCATGCCCCCAAGCTTACAAAGTCTTTTTCGCCGGCGCCAGGGGAGCCTACATCGCCTTCAACGGAAGCATCTGGGACTGGTCTTCGGCTCTAAGCCGCGGCCACAGGCTCCGCTTCCATACTCTGCCGGTAGGGCAGCAGCGGGACTGAGTAATAAGGGAGCGACGATCATGATCAATACCCACCAGACCGCGCCGACACAGTTCGTAGAGGCCAAGGGAATCCGCTTCGCCTATCGCCGCTTCGGCAAGGCCGGCGGCATGCCGCTCGTCTTCAACCAGCACTACCTCGGGACCATGGATTACTGGGACCCGAAGGTGACGGATGGCCTCGCTCGCGACCGTGAAGTGATCCTGTTCAACAACGCGGGCGTCTCCAGCAGCTCCGGCGAGGTCCCGACGACGTTTGAGCGGATGGGCGCTAACGCCGTCACCTTCATCAAGGCGCTGGGCCTGAAGCAAGTTGACGTACTTGGCTTCTCGATCGGCGGAATGGTCGCGCAGGAAATCGTTTTGCAGGCGCCCGATCTCGTCCGCAGGTTGATCGTCGATGGCACAGGTCCGCGCGGCGGTCAGGGCATGGAGTCGCTGACCCAGGCTGCGGGGCGGCTCTTCGGCGCCATCTACGATCCGCCCGAGCATGTCTGGCTCGCGGTCAAATTCAGTCCGTCCGCGGCAGGCCAGGCGGCGGGACAGGAGTTCCTGAAGCGCACGCATCTTCGGCAGGAGGGGCGCGATCCCGAGGTGAACGACAAGGTGTCGCCCGCCCAGATCGAAGCGATGGAAAA
>JAXDOD010000011.1:0-16502 GCA_034669045.1 Alphaproteobacteria bacterium | reverse complement strand
CATCGTTTACGGCGTGGACTACCAGGGTATCTAATCCTGTTTGCTCCCCACGCTTTCGCACCTCAGCGTCAGTATCGGGCCAGTGAGCCGCCTTCGCCACTGGTGTTCTTGCGAATATCTACGAATTTCACCTCTACACTCGCAGTTCCACTCACCTCTCCCGAACTCGAGCTTCCCAGTTTCGAAGGCAGTTCTGGAGTTGAGCTCCAGGATTTCACCATCGACTTAAGAAGCCGCCTACGTGCGCTTTACGCCCAGTAATTCCGAGCAACGCTAGCCCCCTTCGTATTACCGCGGCTGCTGGCACGAAGTTAGCCGGGGCTTTTTCTGCAGGTACCGTCATTATCTTCCCTGCTAAAAGAGCTTTACAACCCTAAGGCCTTCATCATCCACGCGGCATGGCTGGATCAGGCTTGCGCCCATTGTCCAATATTCCCCACTGCTGCCTCCCGTAGGAGTTTGGGCCGTGTCTCAGTCCCAATGAGGCTGGTCATCCTCTCAGACCAGCTACCGATCGTCGCCTTGGTGAGCCATTACCTCACCAACTAGCTAATCGGACGCGGGCCGTTCCTTCGGCAATAAATCTTTCCCCGTAAGGGCGTATCCGGTATTAGCTCAAGTTTCCCTGAGTTATTCCGAACCGAAGGGCGCGTTCCCACGTGTTACTCTCCCGTCTGCCGCTCCCGTATTGCTACGGGCGCTCGACTTGCATGTGTTAGGCCTGCCGCCAGCGTTCGCTCTGAGCCAGGATCAAACTCTCAAGTTGGAGAGAACTGATCTCGGCTGATCACAACGTTTTTGACGAGGTCCCACTCTTGATCGTGCGCGCTCAGGCAAGCACGTGATTGCTCACGCCCCGGCCCGCCGCTTTCACGACAATAGTGTTGACCTAAAACGTCGACCGCCGAAGTCTCTTCCTGACCGCCTCTCTTGAAGAATTGCTTCTTCGCGAGAAAGCGGCCCGCAAGGACTCCGCCGTCCACGTTTCTCTTTCTTCCGATTCACTTATCAAACAGCCCGGAACCACGATGGTCCCACCTCCGGTTCCCCAGAGGCCGGTCGAAGCCTGAAAGCCTCCGACTACTGTCGGAAGCTTTTTCACTCTGATAGTGAGGAGCTTCGAAGGCGCGCAACCGCGCCGTAAAGCGGACGGCGCGCCGTTGAGAGCTATATAGGGGTTTGCCCCCCGAACTGTCAACACGTTCGCTCATGGAAATCGCACCCGCGCCGGCGAAAAAAAAATCGCGGCTTGCCGCCGCACCAAATCGGCGCCTGTGAGCCCCGGTCCGCAGGCGCCGGGCGAAACGTGTGGGCAAGGCCCCCACGCCGCACTGCGGCCACATTCATCCGCCGTTCTTTGCGTTGTGGTGGGAGGTGTCAGTTCGGGGGTAAGCCGCGCCAGCGTCACGAGTCGTGACGACGAGGCGTAATGCCCGCAAAATGCAGAGGACGACAGGGCCTGGTCCGTTGACGGACCGCGGGGGCGGCGGCATCGTTCCGTCGTCCAAGTCAGGACCGTTCGTCGGCTGCGTCTGACGCTCCACATCAGATGTTGTCGCGGCAGCCCATTCGCGGTTGCGAATGGAGGGAACGTCGGTCTTGGATCACGCCAAACGACGCGGCGCATATCGGACGAACGGGGATGCCGAGCAGCTCGATCTCGGCAACGAACCGCCCCTGTCCGTTGATGGCGAGACCAGCGGGATGGTCGACCGTCGTCGCGTTTCGGTCCAGTGGTTCTCGGGCACGATCCTGACCGGTCTTTGCGGCGCAGCTCTCATGGGCGGCGCCGTTTTTGCTGCGCTCGACGGCGAGACCAATTTCGCCACCGTGCCGGAACGCGTCGAGCTGGCGATGCGCGGGACGCTCGGCGGCGCCGGCGACCGCGCCGCCGGAAGCACGCGCAAGGCCGACCGGCTGCCGCCGGTGGTCGAGCCCAACAGCCTGCGCCGGGTCATCCGCGTGACCCAGACCAGCCGAGGCGCCAACAACCGCGAGATCGTGCGGGTCCGCCCGTTCGTGCGGGTGGCCGGGAACCTGTCGCTTTCGATCTCCGAACTGTCCGCCAATATCCCGCCCTTCAATCCTCAGAAGATGATGCTCGCGGAGGCCGCGGCCACCGGGGCAACCGGCGCAACGGCGGCGGACGACGCCCCGGACGCCGAGATCGATGCCGAAGTCAGCTTCTTCACCCGCGATCTCGTGACCGTGTTGCCGAAGGCGAAGATCGCGGCGGTGCTGCCGATCGACGACGTCCTCGCCCGGGTGCGCGACGCCGCCAACTGGTCCGGCACCGCACCGGGGCGCGCGCCGCAGCCCGACCTGCGTCCCAACGTCAAGATGGCCTACGCGGCCGAAGGTAACCTGGACCCCTATATCGGCTTCGAAACCCGGATGGTGCCGGAGAACATCACGCTCCTGCCCAAGACCACCACCACGCAGGCGACCGGCGGCAACGATTGGAACGAGCGGGTCTTCACGATCAAGAAGGGCGAGTCCGTTTCCACGGTGCTGCGCGACCTGGGCGCAAAGCCCGAGGAGATCAAGGCCATCAGCACGACGCTCGGCCCGCGCGGTCGTGACGGCGGCCTGAAAGAGGGCTACCGGCTGCGCATCCTGCTGGCGCCGGCCAAAGATGGAACGCGGTTGCAGCCGATCCGCGTGGTGGTTGCAAACGATACCGCCGTGGAAGCGGTCGTCGCGCTGTCCGATGTCGGCAAATACGTGTCCGTCGACGTGCGGAGCATGGACACCGAGGTCGCGCAGGCCAGGGACGAAGAAGAGGACGACGGCAAAGGCGTGCGGCTCTATCAGAGCATCTACGAAACCTCGCTGCGCAACCAGGTGCCGCGCGCATTGATCGACGACCTGATCCGCATCTACTCCTACGACATCGATTTCCAGCGCAAGGTCCAGCCCGGCGATTCATTCGACATCTTCTTCGCCGGCGAGGACGAGAACAGCGAAGCCAAGTCGGAGGTGCTGTTTGCGTCGCTGACGACCGGCGGAGAGACCCGCAAGTTCTATCGCTACCAGTCGCCCGACGACGGCGTCGTCGACTACTACGATGAGACCGGCAAGAGCGCGAAGAAGTTCCTGGTGCGAAAGCCGGTGGCGGAGGGCCACATGACCTCCGGCTTCGGCACCCGCAACCATCCGCTGCTGCATTATGTCAGGCAGCATACCGGCGTCGATTGGGGCGCCTCGATGGGAACGCCGATCTACGCCTCCGGCAACGGCACGATCGAGAAGATCGGCTGGGAAGGCGGCTACGGCAAATACATCCGCATCCGCCACGCCAATGGCTACGCGACCGGCTACGGCCACATGTCGGCCTTCGCGCGCAACATGGCGGAAGGCAAGAAGGTGCGGCAGGGCCAGGTGATCGGCTATGTCGGCTCCACCGGCCTCTCGACCGGCGCCCACCTGCATTACGAGATCCTGATCAACGGCCGCTTCGTCGACCCGATGAAGATCAGGCTGCCGCGTGGCCGCGTGCTCGAAGGTCCGCTGCTCTCCGGGTTCGAGCAGGAGCGCGACCGGCTCGAATCGACCATGAGCCGCGCCGCACCGCCCTCGCGCTCCGCCCCGCGGGTGGCGCAGACCTCCGCCAGTCGCTGAGATCGATATCGTTCGCGGACATTCCGGGGCCGAGCGCGGCGCCCGGAACGACGGAGCGAGGCATTTACGCGGCCGCGGCGAGCTTGCCGTTGAACGTGAGCCCCTGCTTGTCCGCCGAGATCACCACCTTGTCGCCGTCCTTCACGGTCCCGGCCAGGATCATTTCGGCGAGCGGGTCCTGCACCGACTTCTGGATCACGCGCTTGAGCGGGCGCGCCCCGTAGGCCGGATCCCAGCCCTTCTCGGCCAGCCATTCGCGCGCCGAAGGTTCCAGGACGACCGTGATCTTGCGGTCCGCCAGGAGCTTGCCGAGCCGCGTCATCTGGATGTCGACGATCTTGGTCATCTCGTTGCGCTTGAGCCGATGGAACAGGATGATCTCGTCGACGCGGTTGAGGAACTCGGGCCGGAAGCTCGCGCGCACCACCGCCATGACCTGGTCGCGCACCGCGTCGGTGTCCTCGCCGTCCGGCTGGTCGACCAGGAACTGGGAGCCGAGATTCGAGGTCATCACGATCAGCGTGTTGCGGAAGTCGACGGTGTGGCCCTGCCCGTCGGTCAGGCGGCCGTCGTCGAGCACCTGCAGCAGCACGTTGAACACGTCGGGATGCGCCTTCTCGATCTCGTCGAACAGGATGACCTGGTAGGGCCGCCGCCGCACGGCCTCGGTGAGCGCGCCACCTTCGTCATAGCCGACGTAGCCGGGCGGCGCGCCGATCAGCCGCGCCACCGAGTGCTTCTCCATGTACTCCGACATGTCGATACGGATCAGCGCCGCCTCGTCGTCGAACAGGTATTCGGCGAGCGCCTTGGTCAGCTCGGTCTTGCCGACGCCGGTGGGACCCAGGAACATGAACGAGCCGATCGGCCGGTGCGGGTCCTGCAGGCCCGCGCGCGCGCGGCGCACCGCGGTCGAGACCGCCTTCACGGCTTCGGCCTGGCCGATGACGCGCTTGCCGATCTGCTCCTCCATGCGGAGAAGCTTTTCCTTTTCGCCTTCGAGCATCCGGTCGACCGGAACCCCGGTCCAGCGCGAGACCACCTGCGCCACGTGGTCGGCGGTCACCGCCTCCTCCACCATGGCGCCCTGGCTGCCGCCGGCCTCGATGCTCTTGAGCTTCTTCTCGAGCGCGGGGATGCGGCCATAGGCGAGCTCGCCGGCGCGCTGGTATTCGCCCTTGCGCTGGGCGTTGGCGAGCTCCACGCGCAACTGGTCGAGCTCCGCCTTGAGCTTCTGCGCGTCGGAAAGCTTCTCCTTCTCGGACTTCCAGCGCGCGGTGATGTCGGCCGATTGCTTCTCCAGCGATGCGAGCTCTTTTTCCAGATTCTTCAGCCGCTCCCGCGAGCCGGGATCATGCTCCTTCTTGAGCGCCTCCTGCTCGATCTTGAGCCGCACGATCTCGCGGTCGATCGAGTCAAGCTCCTCGGGCTTGGAGTCGACCTGCATCTTGAGACGCGCGGCCGCCTCGTCGACGAGGTCGATCGCCTTGTCGGGCAGGAAGCGGTCGCTGATGTAGCGGTGCGAGAGCGTCGCCGCCGCCACGATCGCGCTGTCGGTGATGCGCACGCCGTGGTGCTGCTCGTACTTGTCCTTGAGGCCGCGCAGGATCGAGATCGTGTCCTCGACCGTCGGCTCGTTCACGAACACCGGCTGAAAGCGCCGCGCCAGCGCGGCGTCCTTCTCGACGTGCTTCTTGTATTCGTCGAGCGTGGTGGCGCCGATGCAGTGCAGTTCGCCGCGCGCGAGCGCCGGCTTGAGCAGGTTCGACGCATCCATCGCGCCGTCGGCCTTGCCGGCGCCGACGATGGTGTGCATCTCGTCGATGAACAGGATGATGCCGCCGTTGGAGGATGTCACTTCCTGCAGCACGCCCTTGAGCCGCTCCTCGAACTCGCCGCGGTATTTAGCGCCGGCGATCAGCGAACCCATGTCGAGCGCCAGCAGCTTCTTGTCCTGCAGGCTCTCCGGCACGTCGGCGTCGACGATGCGCTTGGCAAGACCCTCCACGATGGCGGTCTTGCCGACGCCAGGCTCGCCGATCAGGACCGGATTGTTCTTGGTGCGCCGTGACAGCACCTGGATGGTGCGGCGGATTTCCTCGTCGCGGCCGATCACCGGGTCGATCTTGCCGTCGCGCGCCGCCTGCGTCAGATCGCGGGCATATTTCTTGAGCGCGTCATAGGCGTTCTCGGCAGAACTCGTGTCGGCGGTACGGCCCTTGCGCAGGGCTTCAATCGCGGCGTTGAGGTTCTGCGGCGTGACGCCGGAGCGGGCGAGGATCTTTCCGGCCTCGTTCTCCTTGTCGAGCACGAGCGCCAGCAGCAGCCGCTCCACCGTGACGTAGCTGTCGCCGGCCTTCTCGGCGATCTTCTGCGCCTGGTCGAAGACGCGCGCGAGCGCGGGATCGAGATAGACCTGCCCGGCGCCGCCGCCGGAAACCTTGGGACGCTTCGCAAGCGCCGCTTCGACGGCGGAAAGCGCCTCACGCGAGCGCCCGCCGGAACGGTCGATCAGCCCGGCGGCGAGCCCTTCGGGATCGTCGAGCAGGACCTTGAGCAGGTGTTCGGAGGCGAACTGCTGGTGACCTTCGCGGAGCGCCAGCGACTGCGCGGCTTGAACGAAACCGCGGGCGCGGTCCGTGTATTTTTCGAAGTCCATCGTGGCTCCCTCGGCCTGTCCCACCGCCCTTCCGGCGCAGGCGGGACATCGTCATGGGGTTTTCAGTACGGCGGACCCCGAAGGCATCCGCCTTGCCTCATGTGGTGGCAGCCCCTTGGCGCTGGAAGGGGTTTGCCCGGCAATTTCGCGCAGCCTAGGCAGCCTGCCCCACAGCGGTTAACAAGGCCCATGACAGCCGCGGCCAGGGTCGAAGCCATCTATCGCTATCCGGTGAAGGGCCTGTCTCCGGAGCCGCTTGCGCACGCGCGGCTCTCGGCCGGCGCGACTGTCCCGGGCGACCGGCTCTATGCCATCGAGAACGGTCCCTCGGGCTTCGATCCGGCGGCGCCCCGCTATGCGCCCAAGTCGCACTTCCTCATGCTGATGCGCAACGAACGGCTGGCGAGGCTGCGCAGCCGCTTCGACGACAAAAGCCACACCCTGGTTGTCGACTACGACGGCCGCGAGGCGGCGCGCGGCGACCTGCGCCAGCCGGGCGGCCGCGCGAGTATCGAAGAATTCTTTGCTGCCTATTGCGCCGACGAACTGCGCGGGCCGCCGAAGCTGCTGCACGCGCCCGGCCACAGCTTTTCCGACGTCGCCAAGAAGGTGGTGTCGATCATCAATCTCGCGTCGGTCGCGGCGATCGAGACCGCGGTCGGCCTCCCGGTCCACCCACTGCGCTTTCGCGGCAACGTCCATGTGACCGGCTGGCCGGCCTGGCGCGAGTTCGAACTGGTGGGCCGGGAGATCGCGATCGGCGACGGTGCCCGGCTGAAGATCGTCAAGCGCATCGTGCGTTGCGCGGCAATCAATGTAGAACCCGACACCGGCGTTCGCGACCTCGCGCTTCCCGACACGCTGCGGCGCACGTACGGCCATGCCGACTGCGGCGTCTATGGCGAGGTGGTGGTGGCGGGCGACGTCGCGGTCGGCGACGCTCTCGACCCCTGAAGCACACGATTTCGCACACGGCGCAGGCGCGGCAGTGTGTTGCAATTTCCACTGAGACCAATACGGTAGCCGCGCGCAAAAACGGGGACATCATGGACGCGACCGTCACCACTCGGCATGTACCGGCGAAGGAGCACTGGACGCAATCGAACGGCAAGAAGCTGTTCATGGCCGAGAAGCGCTCGGTCGCCGGCCCGGCCAAGGGCACGATCCTCCTGGTGCATGGCTCGTCCATGGGATCGCAGGGCTTCGACCTGCAGATTCCGGGCGATCCGGACGCGTCGATCCCGGACTGGTTCGCGTGCCGCGGTTTCGACATCTGGCGCATGGATTTCCTCGGCTATGGCCGCTCCGACAAGCCGCCGGATCATCTCGCGACCGTCGCGCAGGGCGTGCCCGATCTCCTGGCCGCCACCGACTACATGATGAAGAACGGCAACCCGGGCCCGTTCATGCTCGTAGGCTTTTCGTCCGGAGCGCTGCGCGCAGCGCTGTTCGCGCAGCACTACCCTGAGCGCGTCAAGCGGCTGGCGCTCGACGCCATGGTCTATACCGGCAAGGGCAGCCCGACGCTGCAGAAGCGGGCCGAGAAGCTCGACCAGTGGCGGGCGAGCGTGACGCGCCCGATCGACCCGGCCTTCCTGCTCAGCACGATGACGCGCGATCATTCGGAAACCGCGATGGAGAGCCGCAAGAAGCCATATGTCGATGCCGTCCTGGCGATCGAGACCACGGTCCCGAACGGCACCTATATCGACATGTGCGCCAACCTGCCGGTCTGCGATCCCAGGCAGATCAAGGTTCCGACCGCGATCCTGCGCGGCCAGTACGACGGCATCGCGAGCGACGAGGATCTGCTCGAGTTCTTCCGGCTGCTGCCGAACCCGGACAAGGAATTCGTCATGATGCCGGGCATCGCGCACGCCGCCGCCACGTCGAAGAACTACCTGCGGTTCTATGACGCGATCCTCTCGTTCTTCTCGCGGCCCGAGACGGTGTTCAAGGGCTGACCGCGCGAGGCAAAGCCCGAGGTCCGCTGATGAAAATCACTGCCGCCCTGGTTGCGCTGGCTGCGTCGTGCGGCGGCGCGCTTGCCGATCCGGCGCTCGACGCGCTCGTCGCCGCCTACCCGGATCATCTTGCCGGCTATGACGCCAAGGACCTGATCTGGAAAGACGGCACGCGCATGCCGATCTCGGACGGCCGCAGCAACAAGCCGTTCGAGCAGCTCCTCGACGCGGCCGACGTCAAGGATCAGTTCGCCTTTGCCTATCCGCTCGGGCCGGACGTGAAGCCGCCCGGCGTCAACGAGGACCCCGGCCGCATCCGCCACGAACCGTTCTTCGTGAAGATGTACGGCGACTGCCATAAGGGCCAAATCGCCCGGCGGCTCAAACCGGTGGCCTGGATGCCTGGCCGCGGCGGCCGGCCGCTGAGCGTCACCACGGTCAATGGCGTCGACGAGAAGCTCGCCGCGGTGGTCAAGGAGCTCGAGACGCTTCCGCCGGCCATGACCAAATACCTTGTGCCGTCAGCCGGCACCTACAACTGCCGCAACATCGCCAACACGACACGGCTCTCGGTGCATGCCTTTGCGGCCGCCGTGGACGTCAACGACAAGCAGGCCGACTACTGGGAATCGATGAAGGACCGCGGCGGCAAGTTCACCTGGCGCAACCGCGTGCCGGGCGCCATCGGGGAGATGTTCGAGCGCCACGGATTCATCTGGGGCGCCAAGTGGTTCCACGTCGACAGCATGCATTTCGAATACCGGCCCGAACTTGTTGCGCTCGCCAGGCAGGGCTGGCCTGCGAAATAGCGGCGCTTTTGCAGCCGTTGAAATTCGCGACGGAGTTCCCCATCTAGAGGGCCAGGCGAACCGGGCGATCCCCATCCCCCCCGATGCCCCCATCGCTCGGCTAAACCTGGAACCCCAAGCAGCGTAAAAGTCGCTTGGGGTTCTTTATTTTTGTCTCAACGAGATGCCGGCGTGCGACCGCCGCGGCTGAGCAGGAACACCGCCTGCTCGCCGAGCAGGTTCCAGAACCACCACGGCGCATTCAGCCGCAGCGCCCGCCCCCAAGGATCGAGCGCCACCGCCTTCTCCATCTTGGCGCCGGCGACGTGGCAGAGCTGCCGGAAGTCCTTGATGCTGCAGAAGTGGATGTTGGGCGTTTCCCACCACGCATAGGGTAGGTTGTCGGTATGCGGCATGCGGCCGCCGAACCCGACCTGCAGGCGGATCTTCCAGTGGCCGAAATTCGGGAACGACACGATGGCGTGGCGGCCGATGCGCAGCATGTGCTCCAGCACCACGCGCGGCTGGCGCGTCGCCTGCAAGGTCTGCGACAGAATGACATAGTCGAAGGCGTCGTCGGGATAGTCCGAGAGGTCGGTGTCGGCGTCGCCCTGGATCACGGCGAGTCCCTTGGCGACGCATTCGTTCACGCCCTCGCGCGAGAGCTCGATGCCGCGCCCATCCACGTCGCGGGTCTCGCCCAGAAGCCGCAGCAGCTCGCCGTCGCCGCAACCGACGTCGAGCACCTTGGCGCCGTGCTCGACCATTCCGGCCACCACCAGCAGGTCGACGCGCGAGCCGCCCGGCGTGCGCGCCGCCTCCGCCATGGTGAGATCGTGCTGCGGCCGCGTGAGCATTCCTACCTCCGGGCCCAAGAGAGGCCACGCGACTTGGCGGCGCCGTCGAGGAAGCCGCGCACGATCGCGAGCAGCTCCGGCTCGTCGAGCAGGAAGGCGTCGTGGCCCTTGTCGGTCACGATCTCGGCGAAGGAGACGCGTGCGCCGCCGGCATTGAGCGCGTGCACGATGGCGCGCGAGTCCGAGGTCGGGAACAGCCAGTCCGAGGTGAACGAGATCACGCAGAAGCGCGTAGGCGTATCCTTGAAGGCGTTCGCAAGGATGCCGTTGCAGTCCGCGGCCAGATCGAAATAGTCCATGGCGCGCGTGAGATAGAGATACGAATTGGCGTCGAAACGCTCGACGAAGCTGATGCCCTGGTGGCGTAGATAGCTCTCCACCTGGAAGTCGGCGTCGAAGGAGAACGTCGGGTTCTCGCGGTCCTGGAAGCGGCGGCCGAACTTGCGGTGCAGCGCCGCATCCGAGAGGTAGGTGATGTGGGCGCCCATGCGCGCGACCGCGAGCCCCCGCCGCGGGTTGGTGCCTTCGGCGAAATAGCGTCCTTGCCGCCATTCCGGGTCGGCCATCACGGCCTGGCGGCCGACCTCGTGGAAGGCGATATTCTGCGCCGAATGGCGGGTCGAGGCGGCGATCGGCAGCGCCGAAAACACACGTTCGGGATAGCTCGCGGCCCATTGCAGCACCTGCATGCCGCCCATCGAGCCGCCCGCGACGGAGAACAGCGAATCGATCCCAAGATGATCGAGCAGCATCGCCTGCGCGCGCACCATGTCGCGAATGGTGATGACGGGAAACTCGAGTCCCCACGGCTTGCCGGTCTTCGGATTGGTGGAGGCCGGACCGGTCGTACCCATGCAGCCGCCGACCACGTTCGGGCAGATCACGAAATGACGCTCGGTGTCGATCGGCCGGCCGGGTCCCACCATCGTCTCCCACCAGCCGCCTTTGCCGGTGACCGGATGCAGGTTGGCGACGTGCTGGTCGCCGGTGAGCGCGTGGCAGGCGAGGATCGCATTGCTGCGCTCGGCGTTGAGCGTGCCGTAGGTCTGGTAGGCGATCTGGAACGGACTGAGATCGACGCCGGCGTCGAGCCGCAGCGGCTTGTCGGGCCCGAAGCGCACGAGCCGCGAATGCGGCTCGTCCACCTCGCGCGCACGGCCGGCAGGATCAAGCGTGGCGCTGGCCTCGACCATCGTATGCACCGGCCCTCGGTCCGTATCGACCCACTCGGGCCAAGACGCTATTACGACATCACACTACTAGAACTTGGCGCGGGTTGGATAGATTGCCCGCGCCCGCTGTCAATGTTTTCTTTGCTTTCAAGGCGGCCGGCACCTAGAAACCTGGGTCCCGGATGCAGCGCAATGTGAAGCGTCGAAGGCGCGAAACGTTGCCACTGCACATCCAGGACCGCCACAGACCGGAACGGTCCCGGGTCTGCAGCGCACCACTTCGCCGCGCTTCGGCGTTGCGCGCCCGGGACACGAGCGTCGAACGATCATGGCGAATCCGTCTCGTTCCGATACACCTTCCCTCACCGATCTGCGGCGCGACATCGACCGCATCGACGAGACCATGCACGGGCTCCTGATGGAGCGCGGAAACATCATCGACCGGCTCATCGCCGTGAAGCAGACGCAGGAAACCGGCTCCGCCTTCCGTCCCGCGCGCGAAGCCGACATGATGCGCCGGCTGGTGGATCGCCATAAGGGAATTCTTCCGCTCGACACCGCCGAGAGCATCTGGCGCGTCATCATCTCGACCTTCACCTATGTGCAAGCGCCGTTCTCGGTTCATGCCGACCTGTCGGCGGGCGATGCCCATATGCGCGACAGCGCGCGCTTCCACTTCGGCTTCACGGTGCCGTTCGTGGCGCACTTGGGCGCCTCCGCGGTGGTCGCGGCGGTTTCCGATTCCAAGGGCGACCTCGGCCTGGTGCCGGCCTTCGTCGGCGCCGGCGCCGGTGCCTGGTGGAACGCGCTCGAGTTCGACGCGGCACCCAAAATCATCGCCCGGCTTCCTTTCGTCGATCGCGCCGATCATCCGGCTGCGTTGCCGGTGTTCGTGGTGTCGCGCGTGGCGCCCGACGCCATGGTGACCGAGGTCCAGGTGTGGAGCATACGGGTCGCCGGCTGGAGCGCGCAGGCCGCCAAGGCGCTGGCGCCCCTCGCCGAGGTGATCGCGGTGGCGGACAAGGCTTTCGATGGCGCAGCCCTCCTCGCGTCCGTTCCCGAGGGCGGCAGCATCGGGGCGATCACCGACGCGCTGGTGCAGGCCGGCGCCTCGGTGCGCGCCACGGCCCTCGTCGGAAGCCACGCGACCCGCTATAGGGTCCCGGCCGCATAACGCTCCGAGGTCTGAAATGTCCGCAGTCCAGCGCCCGCAGCCGCGACCCGGCGTGCTCGACATCGATCCCTATGTGCCGGGCAAGAGCGCGGCACCGGGCGTCGCGCGGGTGTTCAAGCTGTCGTCGAACGAAACGCCGCTGGGGCCGAGCCCGAAGGCCAAGGCTGCCTATCTCGCGGTCGCCGAGCATCTCGCAGACTATCCTGACGGCGCCGCCACGCCGCTGCGCGAAGCCATCGGACGCGCGCTCGGGCTCGACCCCAACCGCATCGTGTGCGGGGCGGGCTCAGACGATCTCTTGAACCTGCTGGCCGACGCCTATCTGGCCGACGGCGACGAGGCGATCCACACCACCCACGGCTTTCTGGTGTATCCGATCGCGACGCTCGGCTCCGGCGCGACGCCGGTCGTCGCCGCGGAGAAGGATTACACCGCGAACGTGGATGCGATCCTTGCCAAGGTCAGCGAGCGCACCCGGATCGTGTTCCTCGCCAATCCGAACAACCCGACCGGAACCTATATCCCGTTCCACGAGGTCAAGCGCCTGCACAAGGCGCTGCCGCCGCAGGTGCTGCTCGTGCTCGACGCCGCCTATGCGGAATACGTGTGCCGCAACGACTACGAGTCGGGCATCGAACTGGTGGCGACGTCGGACAACGTCGTCATGTGCCGCACCTTCTCCAAGATCTACGGGCTCGCAGCGCTGCGGCTGGGCTGGATCTATGGACCGGCGCATGTGGTCGACGCAATCAATCGCATCCGCGGACCGTTCAATGTGAATTCGGGGGCGATGGCGGCGGGCGTAGCAGCGATCGGGGACGCCGCGCATGTCGAGGCAGCGCGCGCGCACAACGAGAAATGGCGCGCCTGGCTGCTCGTAGAAGTCCGCAAGCTCGGGCTCGAGGTCACGCCGAGCGTGGCGAACTTCGTGCTGATCCATTTCCCGACGGCGAAGGGCAGGACGGCCGCGGAGGCCGACGCATTCCTGACCAGCCGCGGCCTGATCCTGCGCCGCGTGGCGGCCTACCACCTGCCGAACGCGTTGCGCATGACGGTCGGCAGCGAGGAGGCGAACAAGCTCGTGGTCGCGGCGCTGGCGGAGTTTTTGGGGAGGAAGGCGTGATGCCAAGCATCGCGCCCTTCAACCGCCTGGCGCTGATCGGCACCGGCCTGATCGGCTCCTCGATCGCGCGGGCCGCGCGGGCGCAGGGGGCCGTGCGCTCGATCGTGGCGACGGCGCGCTCCCCCGCCACGCGCCGGCGGGTGGCCGAGCTTGGCCTTGCGGATCAGGTGGTCGAGACCAACGCGGCGGCGGTCGAAGGCGCCGACCTCGTCATCGTCTGCATCCCGGTCGGCGCCTGCGGGCCGGTGGCGCAGGAGATCGGGCCGCATCTCATGGCGGGCGCGACCGTCTCCGACGTCGGCTCGGTCAAAGGCTCGGTGCTGCGGGACATGGCCCCGCATCTGCCGGCGGGCGTGCACTTCGTGCCGGCGCATCCGGTCGCCGGGACCGAATATTCCGGACCGGACGCGGGCTTTGCGGAGCTGTTCGTCAACCGCTGGTGCATCCTCACCCCGCCGCCGAACGCCGACACCGCCGAGGTCGAGCGGCTTGCCGCATTCTGGCGCGCGCTCGGCGCCAATGTGGAGGTGATGACCGCCGAGCACCACGACCTGGTGCTGGCGGTGACGAGCCACCTGCCCCATTTGATCGCCTATACGATCGTGGGCACCGCCGACGAACTCGGCCAGGTCACCCGCTCCGAGGTGCTGCAGTTCTCGGCCGGCGGCTTCCGCGACTTCACGCGCATCGCCGCCTCCGACCCGACCATGTGGCGCGACGTTTTCCTCGCCAACAAGGACGCGGTGCTGGAAATGCTCGGCCGCTTCAACGAGGACGTTTCGGCCCTGACGCGCGCCATCCGCCGCGGCGACGGCGAAGCCTTGTACAACCACTTCGCCCGCACCCGCGCCATCCGCAAGGGCATCGTCGCGCTCGGGCAGGACTCGCCCGCCCCCGATTTCGGCCGCCCGCATCCCGACCTTCCGCACGAGCCGCTGCCGCGGCCCTATGCGACCGACGATCAGTGAGACGTCATGCTGAAACGTGGATCATGGCTGGTTCTGGGCGCCGCGGCAGGTGCCGCCGCGCTCGTGATCGTGGTCGTGCTGGTATTGTGGGGCACGCCGTCGGACCTGCGGGCACAGACCTGCGGCGAACCCGTCCCGATGCGTTTCGAAGCCACCGGCAAGATCACGCGCAGCCAGGTCGGCTTCACGCAGGGCCTCGAATTCCGCGACGGCCAGCTCTACGAAAGCACCGGACGGATCGGCGGCACGTCGCGGCTCAACGTCATTTCGCTCACCGGCCAGGTGAAGACGCTGGCCGACCAGGGCAATGCGGTGTTCGGCGAGGGCCTCACCATCCTCAAGGACGAAGTCTTCCAGCTCACCTGGCAGGACCATCAGGTCTTCGTCTATGACCTCGCCGGTCATTTGAAGCGCCAGATGCGCAATCCGCGCGACGGCTGGGGACTGACCAACGACGGCAGGGAGCTGATCTTCAGCGACGGCGGGCCGTCGTTCTACTATGCCGACCCGGCGAGCTTCGCGATCCGCAAGACCGTCAAGGTTCGCATGAGCGGCGCCGGCGACATCGCGGGCCTCAACGAGCTGGAGCTCGTGCGCGGCCGCATCTACGGCAACATCTTCACGACCTGGAGCATCGTGCGCCTCGACCCGGCGAGCGGCTGCATCGACGGCCTCGCGGACATGCGCGGGTTGTTGAATGCCATGACGGCCGAAGAACGGACGCAGATCGAGTCGGATGGCGACAACGTCCTCAACGGCATCGCCTATGACGAGAAGACGGGCACGTTCTACGTCACCGGCAAGCGCTGGAAATTGATCTTCACCGGGAAGTTCAGCGACGTCACGCGGTGACGACGTCAGGCAGTAAAGGCGGCGCCTGCTTCCGCGGACGCTCGCCGATGCTGCTGACCGCCGGCGCGCGCCGGGCTAACACGTGGTAAAATGCAATCGATCGCGTCAACCAACCGGCAAGCAGCCCACGCGCGACCGTGAAGAGCTCGCGCTAGAGCGTGGCTGATTTTTTCTGAATCGGGGGGATTCCCGGTTTGGCGCGAATATGATTCAAGGTGCTGGCTGGATTGGAGGCCAGCATCCGATGGCCCGAGCCTATTCGCTTGATCTGCGCGAGCGGGTTGTTGCAGCGGTTGCGGCAGGCGAGAGCTGCCGTGCAGTGGCAGCAACTTTCAAGGTCAGCGTTGCGAGCGTGGTGAAGTGGTCGCAGCGGTTCCGGGCGACCGGAAGCGCCGCGGCTCACAAGGTTGGTGGTCGCCGTCCCTACGCGCTGCAAGGCGAGCGCGAGTGGCTGCTGGCGCGGCTGGCGGAGAAACCGGACATCACGTTGCGGGCGCTGGGGGCAGAGTTGGCCGCGCGCGGCATCAAGGTGAGCCACTTCGCGGTCTGGCACTTCTTCGTCCATGAGGGCATCACCTTCAAAAAAAAGCCTGCACGCCAGCGAGCAGGATCGTCCCGACGTCGCCCGGCGCCGGGCACAGTGGAGAAAGTATCAAGGGCGGCTTGATCCTTCTCGCCTTGTCTTCATCGACGAGACTTGGGCCAAGACCAACATGACGCGAACCCACGGCCGCGCGCGGCGCGGCGAGCGGCTGGTCGCCAAGGTGCCCCATGGCCGCTGGCGGACACTGACCTTTCTTGCCGCGCTGCGCCGGGACTGCATCGATGCTCCTTGTGTGATCGATGGACCGATCAACGGCGAAAGCTTCCTGGCCTACGTCGAGCAGTTCCTCGTCCCGACCCTCAAGCCCGGCGACATCGTCATCATCGACAATCTCGGAGCCACAAGGGAAAGGCGGTGCGGCGCGCCATCCGAGCCGCCGGCGCCAAGCTGTTCTTCCTGCCGCCCTACAGCCCAGACCTCAATCCGATCGAGCAGGTCTTCGCCAAGCTCAAGACCCTGCTGCGCAAGGCCGCCGAGCGCACCGTCGAAGCCACATGGCGCAGGATCGGAGCGCTCCTCAAAGCCTTCAGCCCGCAGGAGTGCGCCAACTACTTCACCAATGCCGGATATGCTTCAGAATAAAACGGCCGCGCTCTAGGGCCTGTTGAGATTCATCGAGAGTTTATCACGGCTGCGGCGAGATGGATGTTTGCGGCGAAGCTCTGATCGGTTTTGTCTGCGCGCATGGCGATACGTTTGAATTCCTTGAGCTTGCAGAAG
>JAXDOD010000010.1:0-44485 GCA_034669045.1 Alphaproteobacteria bacterium | reverse complement strand
CGATGGCGTCGCCGCCATGACCCGGTTCCTTCGTCGCATCGCCGCCGAGCCCGACATCGCGACGGTGCCGGTCATGGTCGACAGCTCGAAGTGGTCCGTCATCGAGGCCGGCCTGCACCAGCTCCAGGGCAAGGGTGTCGTGAACTCGATCTCGCTCAAGGAGGGCGAGGAGGAGTTCCTCCGCCAGGCCCGCCTCTGCCGACGATATGGCGCCGCGGTCGTCGTCATGGCCTTCGACGAGCAGGGCCAGGCCGAATCCGTCGATCGTCGGGTCGCGGTCCTGCGCCGCGCCTACGACCTGCTGACGGGCGTCGTCGGGTTCAAGCCCGAGGACATCATCCTCGATGCCAACATCTTCGCGATCGCGACCGGGATGGAGGAGCACAACAACTACGCGGTCTCCTTCATCGAGGCGGTCAAGCGGCTCAAGGTGGAGTTCCCCGGGACGCGGACCTCGGGGGGCGTCTCGAACGTGTCCTTCGCCTTCCGCGGCAACGACCGCGTCCGCGAGGCGATCCATTCGGTCTTCCTCTATCACGCGATCGCGGCCGGCCTCGACATGGCGATCGTCAATGCGGGCGTCCTCCCGATCTACGACGACATCGAGCCTGAGCTGCGCGAGCATGTCGAAGACGTCGTCCTCAACCGTCGGCCCGATTCCACGGAACGATTGCTCGCGCTGGCGCAGAGGTATGCCGGTGAGAGCGGGATGGAGCGCGCCGCCGAGGACCTCTCGTGGCGCGAGCGGCCGGTCGACGAGCGCCTCACCCACGCCCTCGTTGCCGGGATCGATGCGTATATCGCCCAGGACACGGAGGAGGCCCGCCTGGTCGCCGCTCGGCCCCTTGACGTCATCGAGGGCCCGCTGATGGCGGGGATGAACGTCGTCGGCGACCTGTTCGGGGCCGGGCGGATGTTCCTGCCGCAGGTCGTCAAGAGCGCCCGCGTCATGAAGAAGGCCGTGGCCGTCCTGATCCCGTATCTCGAGGCGCAACGCGAAGGCACGGGCCGTCGAGCCGGCACGATCGTGACCGCCACCGTCAAGGGCGACGTCCATGACATCGGCAAGAACATCGTCGGCGTCGTGCTCCAGTGCAACAACTACGAGGTGGTCGACCTCGGCGTGATGGTGCCGGCGGCAAAGATTCTCGAGACCGCGATCAAGGAGGAGGCCGACATCATCGGGCTGTCGGGCCTGATCACGCCGTCGCTCGACGAGATGTGCCACGTCGCCGCCGAAATGGAGCGCCAGGGTTTCGAGCTGCCGCTCCTGATCGGCGGCGCGACCACCAGCCGCGTGCACACCGCGGTGAAGATCCATCCCAACTACCGGCGCGGCCAGACCGTCTATGTCAACGACGCAAGCCGGGCGGTCGGGGTCGCGCAGAGCCTGATGTCGGCAAAGGCCAAGCCGGCCTATGTCGCAGACATCCGCGCGGAATATGCCCGCATCGCGGCCGCGCACGCGCGCAGCGAGGAGAGCAAGCAGCGGCTCAGCCTCAAGGCCGCGCGCGCCAACGCGCTCAAGCTCGACTGGTCGGGAAACTATGTGCCGCCGAAGCCGAATTTCCTCGGCACCAAGGTGTTCGAGGACTATTCGCTGGCCGAGCTCATTCCCTATATCGACTGGACGCCGTTTTTCCAGACCTGGGAGCTGGTCGGGAGATATCCCGCGATCCTCGATGACGCCACGGTCGGCCCCGCCGCGACAAGCCTGTTCGAGGACGCCCAGGCGATGCTGAAGCGGATCGCGGACGAGCGCTGGTTCCGCGCCAGCGGCCTGGTCGGTTTCTGGCCGGCCAATGCCGAGGGCGACGATATCCAGGTCTATGCCGACGACGCGCGCGGCCCGCCGGTCGCAATGCTGCATACGCTGCGCCAGCAGCTCATGCGGCGGGAGGGCCGCGCCAATGTGGCGCTCGCGGACTTCGTGGCGCCGCGCGGAAGCGGGCTCGCGGACTACGTCGGCGCCTTCGCGGTGACGGCCGGCATCGGCGAGGACGAGGTGGCGGAGCGCTTCAAGGGCGCCAACGACGACTATTCGTCGATCATGGTCAAGGCGCTGGCCGACCGTCTCGCGGAAGCGTTCGCCGAGCGGCTGCACCAGCGCGTGCGCAAGGAGTTCTGGGCCTATGCGGCCGACGAGGGCCTGAGCAACGCGGAGCTGATCGCGGAGAAATACCGCGGCATCCGTCCCGCGCCGGGCTATCCGGCGCAGCCCGAGCACAGCGAGAAGGCGACGCTGTTCGACTTGCTCGGCACCGAGCGCCGCATCGGCGTGAAGCTGACCGAGAGCTTCGCGATGTGGCCGGGCGCCTCGGTCTGCGGGCTCTATTTCAGCCACCCCGAGAGCCACTATTTCGGCGTCGGCAAGATCGAGCGCGACCAGGTCGAAGACTATGCGCGGCGCAAGGGCTGGACCACCGCCGAGGCCGAGAAGTGGCTGGCGCCGATCCTCAACTACGACCCGCTGGCGGCGGCGAGGACGGCGGCGGAGTGATAGAATTTAGTCTGATCCCGCTGTCTGACCGCGCTTCTGCAGCCAGAGGTGATACATGCCGGAGAACGTGCTCGGGTTCTCCGTCTCGTATTGATGCCAGAGGTCGAAATCGGTGTCGGCGCCGCCCGGAAAGCGGCTGCGGAAGCGATGCAGCGTCGGTCCGTCCACCACGAAGCCGAGGAACGCAAGACCGCTTTCCGCGATGAACGCCTTGATCTGCGGGATGGTCAGGCGGTGCTCCTGCACGTGGAAGCAGAGATCGCGGCAGCCGCTCGTGCTGAAGAAGTCGGGCGATTTCCACAGCTCGCCGAGCTCGCGATTGCCGGCCTCGCCCACCAGCTCCTGGCGGAAGCGACGGATGTCGCCGACCGTGCGTCCGTAGCCGCGCTCCGCGATGAGCGCGCGCGCGGCGACGACGTGCTGCCGGCCGATCTCGCTGTAGAGACCGACATACATGAACCCGCCCGGGCGCAAGATGGCGATGAGCGCGCGCCAGCCGGCGAACGGGTCGTCGAGGTGGTGCAATACGCCGCCCGACTCGATCACGTCGAAGCTGCGCCCGAGCGAGCCGAGCTTCAGGATATCGGCCTGCGCATAGTCGATCGTTTCGATGCCGAGCTCGCGCGTCTTGCGGGCGGCATAGCCCAAGCTGGTGCGGCTGAGATCAACGGCGGTGACGCGCGCGCCGGTGAAGCGCAGCGCGTTCTCGATCGACTCGTAGCCGCTGCCGCAGCCTGCCATGAGCAGGTCGCAGTGCTCTGCCATGCGCGCGGGCGTGAACGCGGAGGCGGGGAACAGCGTGCGCAGGGCGCCTTCGATCGTGTCGGGCGCGATGCCGGTGTGCATCCTCGCCCAGCGCGGGTAGGGATTTTGCTCGTATTGCTCCTGGACGGCGAGCGATACGGCGTCCTCGACCGGGGTCAGCGCCGGGATCGCCGCACGGAGGCGCGCTTCTTCGAGCGGTTCCTCGACCTGCTGCTTCAGCAAGGCCTCGATCGCGGCGGGCCAGGAAGCGCGCAGCAGCGCCTGCGCGCCCGGAAGCGAATGCAGCGGCGCGTAGGCGGCGGCGGCCACCAGCGCCAGCGGCGCAATCTCGGCCCCCGCGGCGAGCGCGTCGACGAGCGACTGCCGCACATGCTGCGCCTGCGCGGCCTCCTCCTCGCCGAGCGCGTAGACATATTCATTGATGAAGCACTGCCGCGCCAGCGCGCAATGGAGTTCGAGCATGTCGGGTGCTGGCGCGGCGGTCGCGGACGACAACGCGTCGCGCAGGAGCGCGCGCCGGACATGGGTGAGAAAGCGTTCGAGCTCGAGATCGCAGACCGGCGCCGATTCCAGCAAGGCGCGCAGCAGCGGATCGCCGCAGATCGCAGCGCGCTCCGAGCCAGACCAGAAATCGTCGCCGGCCAGCCGTTGCGGCCAGGCCGTCTCGACGCGCGCAATGCATGCGGCGAGCGGCGGGCTTTGCTTGGCGAGCGCGGTCGCCGGCCGATTGAACTCGTCGAGCCGCGCCCAGGCCTCGCTCACCGCGCGCGCCACGGTGCCATGGAAGTGCTGCATGTCCTCGGTAAAGCGGAACCGCTTGAGGCACTCGATGAAGACGAGCTTGGCATTCTGCGTCTCGCGCAGCGCGAGGCCGCGCCAGACGGTCTCCAGCGCCGCGCGGATGTCGCCGGTCGCGATCTGAGCCTTGGCGAGATTGGTCAGCGCGTCGTCGGAGTCGGGCGCCAGCGCGACCGCGCGCTTGAACTGCTCGATCGCCTCCGCGTGCTGGCCCTGCTGCATCAGCGCGATGCCGAGGTTCATGGCGGCGAGCGGATGTGGACGCGAGCTCTGCGCACGCTGCCAGGCCGCGATCGCGTCGTCCGCGCGGCCGAGCTTGTAGAGCGCCTCGCCGAGATTGATCAGCGCCTCGGGGTAGTCGGGCCGCGCCGCGACCGCGCGGCGATAGCAGGCGGCGGCCTCCGCCAGGTCGCCCTGGTCGAGGAGGACGTTGCCGTGCACGAAGTGGGCCTCGGCAAAGTCGCGCCGCAGGCGGATCGCCTTGGCGCAGTGCCCGGCCGCGTCCTTGAGCCGGCCGGCCTCGTGGTTGGCCATTGCCATGGCCACGTGCAGTTCAGGAATTCCGTCGTCGAGGGCAATCGCGTGGCGGAACAGGCCGAGCGCGGCATCATGGTGGCCGCTCTGCCGCGCGAGCTGCCCCAGGCGATAAAGCGCCATGATGTCGTTCGGGGCCGAGGCGAGCGCCTGGCGATAGAGGTCTTCTGCCTGTGCGAACCGGCCGGCGCGGGCGGCCTCGTCGCCAAGCGCGCACAATTGCGCCGCGAAGCTCGTGGAACCGAGGCCCGCCGGGCTGCCGCTGGCCGGTCCGGATTTGCGGCCGGCACGTCGCTCCTTACGGTTCATCGCGCAACGCCGGCTGCTCACAAAGCTCGGGGGATGCGCCACCCTAGCAACCACGATATGCCGCCACAACCGCTCGGTCGTTCCTGACCGGCGTGGAATGCAAACACCGGAAAGGTTGCCCTCTCCGGTGTCTGGAACAGATGTCGGTGAACTGGCGCTGCCAAGAAATCTAGAACGCACCCAACAATATCGCACCAACAAACGAAAACGCGGCAAAGACCGCCAGCACGTTAAGCTTCAAGGCAAGGTCCACTGAGTGCTCCCTCCCTGTTGACGTGACGCAAGACTAGCAGAAACCGCGGCGGAGCAGAACTAACAAATGTTTTGCACTGCGGCGAAATGCTGCGAATGGTCAGGCGTGGCTTGCCAAGATGATGATATTTCGAGCTAAAATTCGTAAGCTTACGTCCCATAACGGTTCGAAATATTGCGCCGAAACTCTACGTCGGCACGTCCGCCGTCCCGATTTTAGACATGGGACCTGGACATGAATACGAAACAATACGCGGAAGTTCATGGATTCGTTCAGCGGCGGGCGAGTGCCCGCTCGACGAACAGGGCCGCCTCCAGCGCAATCCGGTCGCGCGCGAAGCGGCCGACGACCTGCACGCCGAGCGGAAGGCCGGCGGCATCGACTTGCCCCGGGACGTTCACGCACGGCGGCCCCAGCAGCGTCCACAGCCGGTTGAACGTCGGCTTGCCGGTCGATCCGAGGCCGTGCGGCGCGGCGCCCGGCGCCGAGGGCGTGAGGATCACCTGGGTGTCGGCCATCAGGTCGGCGAACTGCTGGCGGGCGCGGCGGGCGGTTCGGCGCGCTTCGTCGTAGGCGTCGGGCGTGATGGCGGCGGCCTTGCCGAGCTGCTCGCGCAAGTGCGGTCCGAGCCGCTCGTGGTGGCGGTCGAACTCGTAGGCGAGCGCCCGATAGGCTTCGAAGTCCTGGACCGTGCCGTGGGCGCGCACCGCCTGCGCAAAGATCGGCGGTAGTTCGAGGTCCTTCACCCGAGCGCCGGCCGCTTCGGCGGCGCGCGCGGCGTGCTCGACCGCCGCCTGCATGTCGGCGCTCGCCTCCGGCCACAGGTGGCTGCGCACCAGCGCGATGGTAGGCGCGGCCGCCGGCGCGCGGTCGACCCGCAGGTCGCGCCCGCTGACGGCGGCGGCCGCGAAGGCGACGTCGGCGACGCCCGCGGCGAACAGCCCGACCGTGTCGAGCGACCACGAATAGCATTTCATTCCGACCGTCGGCAGCGTCCGGAACGAGGGCTTGAACCCGGCAATGCCGCAGAAAGCCGCCGGCCGGATCACCGAACCCCCGGTCTGGCTGCCGACCGCGATGGGCACCATCCCGGCGGCGACCGCGGCCGCCGAGCCCGAGGACGAGCCGCCCGGCGTGTGCGCGCGGTTGCGCGGGTTGCGCGTGCCGGCGGGCTGCAGGCCCGCGAACTCGGTGGTGACGGTCTTGCCGAGCACGAGCCCGCCCGCGCGCCGCACCAGCATGACGGTGGCGGCGTCGGCCTTCGGCCGGTGACCCGCATAGATCGGCGAGCCGTATTCGGTCGGAAGATCGGCGGTATCGAAGATGTCCTTCATGCCGACGGCCAGTCCGCGCAGCGGCCGTTGCGCGAGCGCCGGCTCGGCATTGCGCCGCGCCGCCGCGATATCGAGCGTCACGAAAGCGCCGACCTCGCTCTCATGCGCGGCGATCGCCTGCGCGCAGAGCTCGACGGCGGCGGCCGGCGTGAGCGCGCCGGCCTCGATCCGCTGCGCCAGGTCGAGCGCCGACAGCATCAGGTCCGTTCCTTGTCGCGATGACGGTCGTTCGGCCGCCACGATCCGCCGCGTCCGCAGCTCTTCTTAACCATAGCGCGAGGCGCCGGCCAGCGGCGTCGGGGGCGCCGGTATCTTTGAAGAGTCGTTAACAAACTCCACCGCATTGTCTACGTCATGTTGCGTGGGGTCCGGTGCTATCTCGTCGGCGTTCTCGGCCTTCTCGGCTTGCTGGCGGCTTGCAGTGGCGGCAAGTTCTTTGTCGAGCGCGAGTCCTGGCGGCACGAGGCCGAGGTGACGTGCCTCAATTCGGGCGCCGTCAAGGAAAGCGCCGGCAAGGTCCGCATCAAGCCGATCAACGGCCCCGGCATGTGCGGGGCCGACTTTCCGATCAAGGTCTCCGCGCTCGGCGATGCCGCGCCGCTCGGCTACAGCGACGAGCTGCGGCCGCCCTCGGCCATCCCGCCGGGCGCTCAGCCGCGTTGGCCGGCCGGCGAACCGCGTGGCGCGGCTCCGTCCACTCAACGTACTGACGCTCCCGCGCGCTACGACCCGCCGCTCTCGCTCGACCCGCCCGGCGTGGCGGCCCCGGCCGCCGCGGCGAGCGAGCCCTACGACTTCCGCAGGCCCTATGGCGCCGCCCCGCGGCCGGCGACGACGCCCGCGAGGCGCGCCCCGGTGCTTGGCGCTCCGCTCGATCCGAATTCCCCGGCCTACGACATGTCGCCCGAGCCCTATGAGCGCCGCCGCGTCATCGAGGAGCCGACCTCGCGTCCCCCGGGGCGGACGCTCCCCGAACCGCGCCGCCTGCCGATACGCGAGGCGCAACCGGCCGCGGTCCCGGCGCTGCCGCCGCTTGGGCCCGCGCGCGATCCACAGGCGACCGGCGCGTTCGCCTCGGTCTCGGTGAGCCCGGCCGCGACGCTCGCCTGCCCGCTGGTGTCGGTGCTCGACCAGTGGATCGCGGGCTCCGTGCAGCCGGCCGCGATGCGCTGGTTCGGCCAGCCGGTGGTGGAGATCAGGCAGATCTCCGCCTATTCCTGCCGCGGCATGAACGGCAACCCGAACGCGCGCATCTCCGAGCATGCCTTCGGCAACGCGCTCGACATCGCCTCCTTCACGCTTGCCGACGGGCGCAAGGTCGTCGTGAAGACGGGCTGGAGCGGCGCGCCGGAGGAGCAGGGCTTCCTGCGCGACGTGCAAGGCGCCGCCTGTGACGCGTTCAACACGGTGCTGGCGCCCGGCTCGAACGTCTATCACTACGATCACATCCACGTCGATCTGATGCGGAGGAATGGCGGGCGCCGCGCGTGCAATCCGCGCGCCGTCTCGGGCGAGGAGATCGCCGCGCGGGCGCGTGCGCGATATGCGGCGAAGCACGGCGGCGAGCCGCCTTCGGTCACCGGTTCAGTCTCGCCGCGGCGGCCGGCGGCGCCGCTGAAGCCATCGGCGCAGTTGCAGCGGCTTCCGGCCACGGCCTACTCCGAGGACCGCTCGCGCCGCGATCTGCCGGCGGCGGTGCCGGGCGACGACGGCGAGGAGTGAACGCCGCGCGTTCTCACTTTTGCGCTTGCAGGCTCGCTTGTGCGCTTGAAGCCTCACGTGTGCGCTTTGCAGGCGCGCCCGCCTCACGGCGAGGCCTGTGCCTTCCTGGTCTTCACGACCTCGTCCGCGAGCAGGACGCGGATGTGCGCAGGCAGCCGAATGGACGTCAGCCGCCAATGCCAATGGGTGAGCCGGAATCGCAACCCGAACGCCTTGTCCTCGGGCACCGACGGCGGCACGTTCACGTCGAAGCGATCGAACCAGTAGTCGGAGCCCGCGAACAGCGCCCACGCGTTTCCGAGCTGCGCCACCGAGATGTCGACCGCCTCCGGCGGCCGTTCCGCCAGGATCGTGCGCGGCCAGCCGACGCGCAACAGCTCGGTCAAAGCATCCGCGGTCATGAACTTGGCCGCGGCCGGCTCGACGATCGCGACCGCCGCGCTGCGCCGGAGCGAGCCGGTGGCCGGTTTGGTCTGCACCACATAGCTGTCGACGAGCTGCTGCATGAGCGCTTCGCGCAGACGCGGGAGATCGACGCGGCGGGACACCTCCGCGACGTCGCCGGCCTCGACCGCCTTCGCGAACTGACGCAGATCGTAGAACGGCCACACCAGATAGCCGATCCAGAGAACCGTGAACACCACGACGACCGAGATGATCCTACGCATGAGGCCTACACACGATACTGTTGGCTTGTCGCCACTGTCGGCTTGTCGCCGCGCATGTCGGCAACCGCCGCCGCGATGTCAACGCCACCGCTCGGCATTGTGTGAGAGTATTCGTCGCCTCGCAAGCGCGCATCTTGACGCCGGCGCGACGAGCGCGTGCCTCCGGCCGTCTGCGCCCGGCTCGGCCGGCTACCGGGCGAGGGAACGCTGTGGAGCCCTGATCGATATGGGGGTCGCCATCACTCGGCCCTTGCCGCTCTCGCCCGTGCGAGCACGGCGGGTGTGACCTTGGTCGAGGCTTCCACCATCGCCTGCAGCTCGGCGCCCGGCATCGGCTCGAACTCGAGCTTGGTGGTCTCGACCTCGGCCAGGAACTCCGCGTCCTTCATGGTGGCGTCGAAGGCGGCGCGCAGCATCCTGAGGCGGTCCGCCGGCATGCCGGGCGGCGCGATCACGGCGCGGCCGACCGCGCCGCTTCCCGCATAGAAGCGCAGCACGTCCTTGTCTTCCTGGGTGCGGCCGAACTCGACGACGGCGGGCACGTCGGCGAACTCGGCACTGCGCTGGAGCGCAAAGGCGACGAGGAGCCGGATCAGGCGGTTGTCGAGCCAGTCGCGCTGCGTCGTCTTGATCGTGTTGAGCGAGCTCGTGGCGCCGTCGACTTCGCCACGCTGCATGGCGAGATGAGCGACCGCGGTGGTGTTGTAGCCGGCGACGACCTTCCACTTCATGCCGGCAAAGCTGTTGAGCAGCCGCGGGTAGATCACCGAGGTGGGGCCGGTGCCGGCGAAGGTCGCCTCGACGGTCCTGAGGCCCTCGATCGTCTTCACCGCCGCCGTATGCCAGACATAGGCGACCTCGACGTTCGATGCGAAGCGCCCGATCCAGGCGAACTTCGCGACGTCATAGCTCACGCCCGCAGTTCCGAGGAGTTGCTCCTCGCCGATCGACTGGGCGACGATGCCCAATGCCGTGCCGTCCTTGGCGGCGATGCTGTAGACATAGTTGGCGGCGCGGATCGAGCCGGCGCCCGGCATGTTCGAGACCACGATGGTCGGATGGCCGGCCAGATGCCTGCCCAGATGGCGGGCCAGCACGCGGGCATACAGATCGTAGCCGCCGCCGGGGCCGTAGCCGACATAGATCGTCACGGTCTTGCCGGCGAGGCTCGGCGCCTCCTGGGCGACGGCGGTTGCGCCCGCCTGGGCCAGGCCGGCGGCCAGAATAGCGATCCTCAGCGCGCCACCGCAAAGCTTGCTCCGCATCGTCACCTCCCCGGCTTTGGGCAATCCCGCCAAGAGGATCACCCCTTTACGGGCCGCAACGTCAAGGCCTGCGATGGTTAGAAATTCATTGCCACCCGGGTTCAAGGTTCGGGAAACCAAGTTTGTCAATCCGATCTTAGCGCGTGTTTTGTTATCGAACCCCTGTTGGGAGTGATCGATGCGCGTCGTCGTGGTCGACCCGAGCCGCACGGTACTCAAATTCGTCACCCGCATGCTCGAGGCAGGCGACCACCAAGCGCGTCCATTCGTCGAGGGCCGCGCGGCGCTCGCCCATATCAAGACCGATCCCGAGGTCGGCGCGCTCATCACCAGCGCCGAGCTGCTCTCGATGTCGGGACTCGAACTGTGCTGGGAGACGCGGCTGATCGCGAGCGGCCGGCGGCCGATCTACATCATCCTGATGTCGTCCAACCAGGAGCGGCGCAACCTGGTCGAGGCGCTCGACAGCGGCGCCGACGACTTCATCGGCAAGCCGCCGATCCCCGAAGAACTGCATGCGCGGCTGCGCGCGGCGGCGCGGCTCGCGACCATGCAGCGCGATTTGATACGCCTCGCCACCACCGATCCGTTGACCGGCATGCTCAACCGCCGTGCCTTCTTCGAGCAGGCGGAGCCAATCTGCGCGCGCGCGCAGGCGGGCGAGCCGCTCTGCGCCGTCATGCTCGACATCGACCACTTCAAGCGCATCAACGACGGCTACGGCCATGACGCCGGCGACGAGACCATCCGCGGGGTGGCGCAGGCGGTGACTGCCGAGGACGCGACCGTCGGGCGGCTCGGCGGGGAAGAGTTCGCCATGTTGCTGCCGGGCCGGGCTCTGCCCGCGGCGGCGGCGCTCGCCGACGACCTGCGGCAGCGGTTGGCGGCGCTGCAGTTCATGACCCGGAGCCAGGTCCTGACCCTCACCTGCAGCTTCGGGGTGAGCCATTGGAAGCAGGGCGACAGCATCGACGGGCTGCTCGCGCGGGCCGACGTCGCGCTCTATGCCGCCAAGACCGGCGGCCGCAACCGGGTCGTCGTTGCGGATGGCGCGCCTTCGGCATCCAATTACGACGCCGCCGGCCGTTCGGTACGCACCGCCCTGCGGATGCAGGAGCCGGTCGCGCGTGACGCAGCCTTTGACCGCCGGTCGGTCGGTCGGCCGGAGGACCCCTGCGACACCACGCAGCACCCCTGATAATCGCCGACCAGGATACCAATATATGGCAACACGGCCGAATCGGCTTTTGAGAGGATTCAGAATGCGCCTTTCCAGGTTTCGTCCGCTGCTCGCGCTCGTCGCGGTTGCGATGGCGTTGACGTTGATCGCTGGCGATGCCGACGCGCGCGTCGGAGGCAGCTTTGGCAGCCGCGGCACGCGCACCTTTTCGGCGCCGCCGCCGACCAAGACCGCGCCCAATACCGCGCGTCCGATGGAGCGCAGCATCACCCAGCCGACCCAGCCTAACGTCGCGGCGCGCCCGGCGCCTGCGACTCAGCCCGGCGGCTTCTTCAGCCGTCCGGGCCTCCTTGGCGGCCTGGCTGCAGGGTTCATTGGCGCCGGCCTCTTCGGCCTCCTGTTCGGCCATGGTCTCGCCGGCGGGCTGGGCGGGTTTGCCTCGTTCCTCGGTCTCATCCTGCAGATCGGACTCGTGGTCATCGTCGGCTATATGCTCTGGAACTGGTGGCAGCGCCGCAACCAGCCGGCGCTGGCGAGCGGGCCGTCCCTGCGCGACATGCCGCCGGCCGGCAATCCGTATCAGCGCGCCAGCCTCGGCGCTCTGGGCGGCCTCGGCGGCAGCGCCGCGGCGGCACCGCCGGCGTCCGGACCGGACGAGATCGGCACCACGCCGGCAGATTTCGACGCCTTCGAGCGGCTGCTCGGCGAGGTCCAGACCGCCTACGGCGCCGAGGATCTCGGCAAGCTGCGCGGTCATGTGACGCCCGAGATGCTCTCCTACTTCTCGGAGGACCTCTCGGCCAATGCGAGCCGCGGCGTCATCAATCGGATTTCGGACGTGAAGCTCCTGCAGGGCGACCTGTCGGAAGCCTGGCGCGAAGGCAATGTCGATTACGCCACCGTCGCCCTGCGCTATTCGCTCAACGACCAGATGGTCGAGCGCGCCAGCGGCCGGGTGGTCGAGGGCGGCCCGGATGAAGCCACGGAAGTGTGGACCTTCATGCGCGTGCACGGCGGATCTTGGCTGCTGTCGGCGATCCAGCAGGCCTGACCGGCAACTTCAACCTGCGTCTGCGATGGCCGCGCAGACTACCAGACGCTCAAGAGCGGCCCGTCGATCGAGGTGAAGCTCGCCCGCACGTGAGTCATTGCCGCAAACCGTAGGGTGGGCATAGGCGCGTCTTCGCGCCGTGCCCACGCGGCTTTGCAAGGCGCCAGGGTTGAAGACGCGTGGGCACGCTTCGCTTTGCCCACCCTACAGACTCGCACTGCAGGCGGCGGATAGAGCCTCATGCCGTTGGCCTGGAAAAACGCCAACGAATCAGTTTGTTAAATGCGACTTAACCATATTTGAACCATTTTGCCGGTCCCCGCGACTAATCCATGAAAGGCCGGGCGGCCTTTGGGTGGAGGGGACCATGCTGAAAATCCGGATCGCCATCGCGGCAGCGCTGACGCTCTGCGTCGTCATGCCGGTTGCGGCCGAGGCGCGCGAGGTCAAGTGCACCCATTCGCTCGCCCAGTACACTCAGGCGATCAGCCATTTCGAGGCGGAAGCCGCCAAGGCCCGCACGCTCGCGGTGCGCAACCCGCTCTACGAAAGCGACCTCGCGTATCTCGATTCGGTGCTGAGCGACGCCCGCCAGTGCGTCAAGACGCTGGGCCCGATGACGACGGCTGCCGCCGCGCGCTGAGCGTGCGAGGCGTCCGGGTGACGCATCCAAGATTCATCTGTCGCGCCCGGTCGCTCTCCGGGCGTAGTCTTTTTGGCTGGCGCTCGCGGTATGCGCAGTGCGCTCACGCGCGAGAGCAAACCTCCATATGATCTAAGCGTTCGGTTACACTCACGCGCCGATCGAAGGCCAACGGGGAAACCATGTTGACGCTTGAGCAACTTCAGTCATCAAAAATCAATATCAAGGTGGTGCGTGAAGCATATAGGCAAGTTGACCGACATTTGGTCGACATTTTGGACGTTAGAAAGGCGTTTGAGCAGAAAGCTGCTACATTGATGGGCGCCTATGTGACAATTTCCGTCGCCCTGTTTGGAATTGGAGGAGCGATCTTCAAAGAGGCAGGGACGGCTGCAAAGGTATGGCCCTTCTTTGGTGCAGGCCTCGTGTTCATCATCGGAGCATGGTGTTTCATCTTTGCTCTTAAGTCAGGCCAGTATGCAGCGCTTGGGAGCACTCCCGAGATGTGGCTAAACGAAGGGACAATCGACGGTACTGATAACGCAGTGGCTGCGATGCTCGCATACATCACGTTTCATCATAGCGAGCGGATTGCGATTTCAGTTGAAGGAAACAAACGAAAGGCACGCTGGATCGATGCCGGCATCGTTCTTGGCCCAGTGGCTCCAATTACGTTCTTGGTACTGTTCCTGGTGCTTTAAATATTTTTCTGAACCACGCTCCCGTGATCTGGCGGAGGCGGTGGATTCGGTGGAGGTGAAGGCGAATTCGACTGCGGCGGCGGTGTGGGAGGCGCCGAAGTTGAAGCGGATCTCTGGTCGCCCATTTTCGCGGCCTCAGAGTAGTGGGGGTTGGTTGGTTACCTTGTAGTATTTAGGATTTTGCCGGCCGTTTGAATAGCCCCACTGGCATTTTTCTTGTTGCCGTAGCCGCCCGCGGTCGGCGTCCGGATGATGACGGCTTCGCCCGCCTCGAGCACGGTGGCGTCGCAGCCTTGCAGCTTCTCGACGCGCCCATCCTTGCGCCGCACCGAATTCTCGCCGGCCTCGCCGGCTTTCCCGCCCGCGAGCCCGAATGGGCGCACGCGGCGGTGGCCGGACAGGATCGTGCAGTCCATTTTCTCCAGGAACCGGATCGTGCGACTGACGCCGTCGCCTGCGTTCCATTTCCCGCGGCCGCCCGAGCCCCGGCGGATGTGGAAGTCCTCCAGCAGCACCGGATAGCGGAATTCGAGCACCTCGGGATCGGTCAGCCGCGTGTTGGTCATATGGGTCTGCACCGCGTCGGTGCCGGGGAAGCCGGGGCCGGCGGGCGAGCCCGCGCAGATCGTCTCGTAATACTGGTGGCGCGCATTGCCGAAATTGAGATTGTTCATGGTGCCCTGCGCCGCCGCCATGGCGCCGAGCGCGCCGAACAGGCAGTTCGTCACCGCCTGCGAGGTCTCCACGTTGCCGGCGACGACCGCGGCCGGATATTCCGGCGAGAGCATCGACTTCGGCGGGATCACGATCCGGATCGGCCGCAGGCAGCCGGCGTTCATCGGGATATCGTCGTCGACCATGACGCGGAAGACGTAAAGCACGGCCGCGCGCGTCACCGGCTCGGGTGCGTTGAAGTTGGACGGCTGCTGCGGCGAGGTGCCGGTGAAGTCGACGGTGGCCTCGCGCCGCTTCCTATCGACCGCGATCGTCACCTTGATCCGGGTGCCCTGGTCCATCTCGTAGTCGAACGCGCAGTCGTGCAGGGCGTCGATCACGCGGCGCACGCTTTCGGCGGTGTTGTCCTGCACGTGGCGCATGTACGCCGTCACCACCGGCAGCGTGAAATGGGCCACCATCTTGCGCAGCTCCTGGGCACCCTTGGCATTGGCGGCGATCTGCGCCTTGAGGTCGTTGATGTTCTGGGTCGGATTGCGCGCGGGATAGCTGGCCTTGGTCAGGAGGTCGTGCAGTGCCCGCTCGCGGAAGCGGCCGCGGTCGACCAGCTTGAAATTGTCGATATAGACGCCTTCCTCCTCGATCGTGGTGGCGTTGGGCGACATCGAGCCGGGTGAGATGCCGCCGATATCCGCATGGTGGCCGCGCGACGCGACCCAGAACAGGATGCGCCCCCGCCCTTTCCTGTTTCCGCTTGCGGGGGAGGGACGGGTGGCGGACTCGAACACCGGCGTGCACACGGTGATGTCGGGAAGGTGCGTGCCGCCGTTGTAGGGCGCGTTGATGGCGTAGACGTCGCCGGGCGCGATCTTGCCCTTGTTCTCGCGGATGATGGTTTCCACCGCGCGGTCCATGGAGCCGAGGTGCACCGGCATGTGCGGCGCATTGGCGATGAGCGTGCCCTCGCCGTCGAAGACCGCGCAGGAGAAATCGAGCCGTTCCTTGATGTTGACCGAATAGGCGGTGTTCTGCAGCGCGACGCCCATCTGCTCGGCGATCGACATGAACAGGTTGTTGAACACTTCGAGCATCACCGGATCGGCGCGGGTGCCGATGGCGCGCGGGCGTTGGAGCGTGGCCTTGCGGGTGAGGACGAGGTGGTTCTTCGCGGTGACCGCCGCGCGCCAGCCGGTCTCGACCACGACGGTCTGGTGCGGTTCGATGACGATCGCGGGACCGGCGATCGTATGGCCCGGCGCCAGCCCGTCGCGCATGAAGATTTTTGCGCGATGCCATGTGCCGTTGGAAAACAAGCGCGTGCGGCGCGCAGGCGCGGGCAGGGGCGTGCGGGTGATCTTGCGGGTTGTCTCGCGAAAGAGCGTTGCGCCGCCGACCGCTTCGACCGACACCGCCTCGATCACGAGGTCCTTGCTGCGATCGATGAAGCCGAAGCGCGATTTGTGCGCGCGCTCAAAGGCGCGTTTCATCTTGGTGAGGAGCACACACTCGCCGCGCAGGCGGTCCACCCCCTCCCCCCTTGCGGGGGAGGGTTGGGGAGAGGGGTGATGGCGAGAGCTGGACTCGTGGCTGACGTGGTCCCGTCCGCGCATTCTAAGTTCGCCGCTACCCCTCTCCCTGTCCCTCGCCCGCAAGGCGGGAGGGAACCGTGTGGCGTTACCGTTTGAAAATGCGGATACCACCAGTGCGGTGTCGGTGCCGGCGTAGCGGATGTGCGCACGCATGAAGATTTTGATCTTGTCCGCTGCGACGCCCTGCGCGGCGACCTCGTGCGTCGCGTCCGTGGCCAAGCGCCGGCCGATCTGGATAAGCGTTGCCAGCGCCGCATCCCCGAAATCCTCCTCGATCGCCTGCTGGCGCGTGGCGCGGATGTCGGCGAGCCCCATGCCGTAGGCGGATAACAGCGACGACAGCGGGTGGATCAGCACGGTCTTCATGCCAAGCGCGTCGGCCACCAGACACGCGTGCTGGCCGCCGGCGCCGCCGAAGCAGTTGAGCGCGTAGCGCGTCACGTCGTAGCCGCGCTGCACGGAGATTTTCTTGATGGCGTTCGCCATGTTCTCGACCGCGATCTTGATGAAACCGTCGGCGACGTCTTCCGCGCTGCGGCCGATCTTGCGCGCGAGCTTGGCGAACTCGGAATTCACCGCGCCGCCGTCGAGCGGCTGATCGCGGTCGCGGCCGAAAATCCGCGGGAAGAAATCCGGGATGAGCTTGCCCACCATCACATTGGCGTCGGTGACGGTGAGCGGACCGCCGCGGCGGTAGCTTTTCGGGCCAGGGCTGGCGCCAGCCGAGTCGGGCCCGACGCGAAAGCGCGCCCCGTCGAAATGCAGGACGGAGCCGCCGCCGGCCGCCACCGTGTGGATCAGCATCATCGGCGCCCGCATGCGCACGCCCGCGACTTCGGTCTCGAACGCGCGCTCGTATTCCCCGTCGAAGTGCGACACGTCGGTCGAGGTGCCGCCCATGTCGAAGCCGATGAGACGGGTGAACCCGGCCGCGCGTCCGGTTTGCGCCATGCCGACCACGCCGCCGGCCGGGCCGGACAGGATCGCGTCTTTGCCTTGGAACAGCTTTGCGGCGGTGAGCCCGCCCGAGGACATCATGAACATGAGGCGGGTGGGATTGCCGGCGTCGTTGCGATCGGCAGCTTCGCCGCTTGCTCCGGTGTGCTCCCTCCCCCTGAAAGGGGGAGGGTTGGGGAGGGGATCATCTTGCTTGCTCGATCGCGTGATCCCCACCCTGTCCCTCCCCTTTTCAAGGGGAGGGAACCCCGTGGCGCTATCCATGCCCAACGCGTCACCGACTTGAGCGACGTAACGCCGCAGGATCGGCGACAGATACGCGTCGACCACCGTGGTATCGCCGCGCCCGACCAGCTTGATCAGCGGCGACACCTCGTGGCTCGCCGAGACCTGCGCGAAGCCGAGCGCGCGCGCGAGCGCGGCGACGCGGCGTTCGTGCGCGGGATGGCGGTAGGCGTGCATGAACACGATCGCGACCGCTTCGATGCCGTCGGCGCGCGCAGAGTCCAGCACGCTCTGCACCGCTGCGAGATCGGGCTTGCGCTCCACCGTGCCGTCCGCGCGCACGCGCTCGTCGACCTCGACGACGCGCTCGTAGAGCATGTCGGGCTTGACGATGTGGCGCGCGAAGATCTTCGGCCGCGCCTGGTAGCCGATCTTGAGGGCGTCGCGGAATCCCGTGGTGATGAGGAGGAGCGTGCGCGCGCCCTTGCGCTCGAGCAGCGCGTTGGTGGCGACCGTGGTGCCCATCTTCACCGCGCCGATCAGGTCGGGCGGGATCGGCTCGCCGCCCCTGAGCCCGATGAGGTCGCGGATGCCCTGCACGGCGGCGTCGCGATAGGCCTCGGGGTTCTCCGACAGCAGCTTGTGCGCCACCAGGATGCCGTCGGGACGCCGGCCGACGATGTCGGTGAAGGTCCCGCCGCGGTCGATCCAGAAGTCCCAACGCGTCGTCATCGCGCCTTCGTCCGTCACCGTGCGGATTGCCGCGTGCTCCGCCCTATTTCGCCACGGCGGCGGTGACTTCGACCTCGAACATCATGTGCGGCCAGGCCAGCGCGGTGACATTGACGAACGTGCCGGCGGGCTGCGCCGTCACGCCGGCATAGGCCTCGTCCTTGCACTTGCGGTAGTCGTCGCGCACGCGGATGTCGGTGACGAACACCGTGGCGCGCACGACGTCGTTCATGGTCGCGTCATGGTCCTTGAGGATGTTCTTGACCTTGCGATAGGACAGTCGGCACTGCTCCAGGAAGTTATCCTTGTGCCGGATCTCCCCGGTCTGCTCGTCCTCCGGCCCGATACCGGCGAGGAAGATCAGCTTGCCCGGCCCGGTGACGGTCACTGATTCCGAAAAGCGTCCCTTGGCCCAGGGGTGGTGGCCGAAGTTCTTCTTCTCGAAGCCGCCTTGGCCCTGCGCGTTGGGGGTCTGATAGGCGGCAATCAAGAGCAGCGCAAAGAATGCGACGATGGCGGTCTTGTTCATGGCGGCGTGTCCTTCCGGGTGTCAGGCCGCAAGCTTGGCAGGAACAGGGAGCGAGGCGCAAGAACGCCGCAAAAATTGGCGGGGGCCCGGCGGTTATCCCGCCGAGCCCCCTTCACATATCAGCCGGCCTGTAAGCCGGGTTTTGTAAGGCGCGGCGCCATAGCGCGTCGAAGACGTTAACGCGCTGATGGCGCCGCACGTGACGGCCATTCCTCTGCGACGCCGGTTGCCCGGCGCCTGAAGCAACCTACCCGGACGGCAGGATCCGGACATCGATCCCGAAGCTTGCGCCTCGCGCCGTCCCTATTCGGTCTTGCTCCCGGTGGGGTTTGCCCTGCCGCCTGCGTTGCCGCAGGCGCGGTGCGCTCTTACCGCACCCTTTCACCCTTGCCGCGGCAATACATACGCACCGCGGCGGTCTGCTCTCTGTGGCACTTTCCCTGGAGTCTGTTCCCCGCTTGCGCGGGGACATGCCCCGCCGGACGTTATCCGGCACCGTATGTCCATGGAGCCCGGACTTTCCTCCCCGGCGACCTTTCGGTCCCTGCCGGAGCGGCCGTCCGGCCGACTGACAGAGTAGGGATGGGGTCGCGCGGGGCTCCGGTCAAGGGGAGAGGTGCTGAAAGGGTAAATCGCGCGCCGCGGCGTCGGTCCGGGCCCGGCATCCAGCCCTCGTAGTCCTATGCACTCGCCGCCTGCGCGAGACTGACCTTCATCGACGCTTGCTCTTGCCGTTGAGGCCCCGTTTGTTGCGCCCATGCGCGAATGCCTGTGCTACGCACATGCCCGAATGCCTGCCCGACCGGCCGGCTTCGATGTCGGCGATTGCTCGATCGAGCGCCGCGTCCAACTCCTGCAACTTCTGGCGCTTGGAGCGCTCGCGCAGGGCTTCGCGGATCACCTCGCTGCTCGAAGCGCAGGTGCCGCGCTCATCATTTGCTTTCTTGCACCCGATTTTGATCGCCGCTATGTCGCCCGTTGTCGGCTGCGGCGTTGCATCTTCCGCGGTCCAACGGCTGCAAGATTATTCAATTGATTAACGCCGTGCGCTTCGCCCACAATGCGCGGGGACTATCGGGGCACCGCGGGGCTGATGGCGACACACTCCTTCATCGAACAGCACGGCCTGTGGACCGACGAGCAGCGGCGGGCGGCCGAGGACATCAAGCTTCGCGTCGAGCGCGACAAGCTCAAGCTCATCCGCCTGGCGTGGGCCGACCCGCACGGCGCGTCACGCGCGAAGGCGGTCACGCCGCCGGCCTTCGTCGCCGCGCTCAATGCCGGCTACAACATCAACGTCGCCACCACCACGCTCGATTCCGCCAACGCCCGCACCTTCTCCTCGTTCACGCGCGGCGGCGGCATGGGGCTGGCCGAGATGACCGGCTCGCCCAACCTCACCATCGTCCCCGATCCGGCGACCTTCCGCGTGCTGCCCTGGGCGCCCGGCGTCGGCTGGATCCTGTGCGACGAGTACTTCAATACAGGCGTGCCGTTCCATTTCTCGCCGCGCCACCTGCTGCGCCGGCAATTGCGGCGGCTCGCCGACAGGCGAATGGGCTACGTGGTCGGGCTCGAAGTCGAATGGTACCTGCTGCGCGTTGTCCAGGATCAATTGACCGAGGACAACATCGGCGCCCCCGGCACGCGCGGACAACCGCTCAAGACCACGCCCCCTGAGCCCGGCTATTCCTACCATTCCGAATCCAACATGGACCTGATGCAGCCGGTGCTCTCCGCGCTCACCGAGGCGTTCGAGGCGATCGACCTGCCGCTGCGCTCGGTCGAGAACGAATGGGGACCCGGCCAGGTCGAATGCACGTTTGCGGCCGGCGATGCGCTCACCACCGCCGACAATCTCCTGCTCTTCCGCACCGCGACCAGGCAGATCTGCCGGCGCCTGGGCCATTCCGCCACCTTCATGTGCCGGCCGCGGCTCAAGGGCTACTATTCGAGCGGCTGGCACCTGCATCAATCGCTGATCGATGCGGTGAGCGGGCAGAATCTGCTCATGCCGGACCGCGCCGCCGATGTGCTCTCGCTGCTCGGCCGCCATTTCACCGGCGGACTGCTGCAACAGGCCGCGCCGGCCACCGCCTTCACGACGCCGACCGTCAACGGCTACCGGCGCTTCCGGCCGAACTCGCTGGCGCCCGACCGCGCCACCTGGTGCTACGACCACCGCGGCGTGATGATCCGCGCGCTCGGCGGGCCAGGCGATCCGGCGACGCGGCTGGAGAACCGGGTCGGGGAGCCGGCCGCCAATCCCTATCTCTTCATGGCCTCGCAGATCGTCGCCGGCCTCGACGGCGCCGACAACGCGCTCGATCCGGGACCGCAGAGCGACGAGCCCTATACGTCCGACCGGCCGCTGCTGCCGAACAGCCTGCCGGCGGCGCTCGACGCGCTGGAGCAGTCGCCGCTGTTCCGCCGTGAATTCGGCGACGTGTTCATCGATTACTTCCTCAAGCTCAAGCGCAACGAGGCCGGCCGCTTTCGGCAATGGCTTGCGGAGGCTGGCGTCGAGGACACCGGCGACGAAACGACGGAGTGGGAGCAGCGGGAGTATTTCGATTTTTTCTAGGCGAGGTCAGGCAGCGGTGCTGCGTCCGTCGGATGCAAGGCCGCCTGCAACGCGCTCGGTAGCCTTGGTCCAGAGCTCGCGCAGGGCTTTTGACAGGCTCGGCAAATCAAATGGTTTTTGAACGATGGCGAAACCTTCGTGGATCGCCTCCTGGGTTTTCTCGCTGTAACCGGTCGTGAGCAGGACCGGAATACTGGAGTGGTAGTCACGCATGATGCGCGCCAGGTCGATCCCGCCGATGCTGCCGGGCATGAGGATATCGGAAAATACCAGATCGTAGTGCCGGCCTTCCCGCAGCTTCTGCAGGGCATCCGACCCGCTGGAGGCATACTCGACGGCATAACCCAGTTGCTCGAGATAATCAGCCGCGATGGTTGCGACCTGCGGGTTGTCCTCGACCACGAGCGCGGTTCCCTTGCGGGACGCCATCTCGGGAGCGGCCGGCCCGACCTCATGCTTGTCCTCGACCGGCTCATCGACTGCGGGCAAATACAGCCTGGTCATGGTCCCACGTCCCGGTCTGCTGGAAATCGTCGCTGTCCCGCCTGACTGCTTGGCGAAGCCATAGACCTGGCTCAGGCCGAGTCCGGTCCCTTTTCCCGGACCCTTTGTGGTGAAAAACGGCTCGAAGACATGAGGCAATATGTCCGGCCCTATGCCGGTTCCTGTATCGGTCAGTTCAATCACGACGAAGTCGCCGCGCAGGCGATCGGTTTCCTCTTCGCCGGCCAGGCGCTTGTCCTCGACCGCCACCGCGAGAATGCCGCCGTCCGGCATCGCGTCACGGGCATTGACCCCGATGTTGAGCAGCGCGAGCTCGAGCTCCCCTTGATCGACCCGGACGCGGCAGGGGCCTTCCTTGGTCTTGGTCCTGATCTCGATGTCGCCGCGCAGCGACCGTTTGAGCATTTCGCTGAACGTCGGCAGCAGCTCCCCGAGATCGATGACGATGGGTTCAAGGGTGCGGCGGCGAGCGAAGGACAACAGGTGCCGTGTCAGGTTCTCACCCCGTTTCACCGCCGTGCCGATCATGTCCAGCGGTCGGGCGGTATCCGGCTCGACGCATGATTTCTTGAGCCTCTCGGCCGCGCCGCTGATGACCATCAAGAGATTGTTGAAATCGTGGGCGACGCCGCCGGTGAGTTGTCCGATCGCTTCCATGTGCTGGGACTGTCGCAGCGCGGCCTCGGCTCGCTTGCGCGCGGTCACATCGATCAGGCCGCCCAGGATGCGGACCGGAGCACCTTCCGGCCTGTCGGCGCGTGCCGACCACAGCACGTCGAGAACTTCACCGGATTTCTTGACGAAGGAATACTCCGCTTCCCGAATTTCGCCGCCGCGCCACAACAACGGCAAAGCATTCTGCTCATATTCCCGTTTCGATTCTGGCGTCATGAATTCGGTCAGATCGCGCCCGATCGCTTCGACCCGGCGATAGCCGAGCAACTGAAGCCAATAGTCGCTGGCATTTTCGATTCGACCGTCCGGTCCGAGCGAATGCAGCGGAAGCGGCGACTGCCGGTAGAGATCGCGGAACTGTTCTTCGCTCTCGCGCAACAGGACGGTTTCCCGTTCAGCCAGGACGCTGAAGCGGCTGTCGATCGCGGAGGCAACCAGCGCCAGGACCAGGATCACGAATGTGATTCCGGCCACCGCAATTCCAAGGCTCGTCTGGGCGAGACTGGCGGCGCCGTGGGCCTCACCGGCGTGCCCATGCGCCGCGAATGTCGCCGCCGCCATTCCGGTGTAGTGCATTCCGGAAATGGCAATGCCCATGACGACCGCCGCGATCAGGCGCTGCCAAACGACCGTCGTCCTGAACGCCAGCCACAGCGCCGCCATCGAAGCGCCGATTGCAATGAAAACCGAAATCGCGACGAAGACGCGATTATAGTGCAATTCAGCCGGCATTCGCATTGCGGCCATGCCCGTGTAGTGCATGGCGACGATGCCAATTCCCATGAAAAGTCCGCTGAGCGCCAGCAGCAGTGCCGTCGCCTGGCGGGTGCCGATGACGTAGAAACCCGCGCCGGTGACGCCGATGGCGACCAGCAGCGAGAGTGCGGTCAGGCCGATGTCGTAGCCGACCGGCATCGGCATGAGGAAGGCCAGCATGGCGATGAAATGCATCGACCAGATGCCGCCGCCCATGGCGAGCGCCGCGGTCGCAAGCCATGCGCCGCGCGCCCAACGTTCCGAGGCGCGGACGCGGCTTCCGAGGTCGAGCGCGGTGTATGACGCGAAGCAAGCAACCGCGAATGAAAGCGCCACCAAGGAAAAGTCATAGGCGCCGGTGACGGACATGGCCCTCATCCCTCGCGGAACAGTATTGGGCAGTCTTTCCTTGTGTTCTCTTACCGCGTCATGCGTTAAATGAAAACTGTGCTGGACAATTCATGCGGTTCCCGTCCACCCGATCTTGTGTAAAACTACCGCCCTGCGCGCTCGCTCGTCGTTGCGAACGCCGTGGCGACTTGCGGATGGCATGTCAAAACTCAGAGTGACGGTTAACGAATCATGCTGGAAAAACTCAACGCCCCGTCGATCCGCCGCAACAGTGCGGCCGACCTCTACGACTGGGACGAACTGGTCCAGGAGGACCGCGTCCACCGACTGATCTACACCGATCCGGCGATCTTCGCGGCGGAGATGACCAACATCTTCGGCGCCGTCTGGGTCTATCTGGCGCACGAGAGCCAGATCGCGAAGAACGACGACTTCATCACCACCCGGCTGGGCTTGCGTCCGATCATCGTGCTGCGCGATTCCAACGGAAAAATCCGCGCGCTGTTCAACCGCTGCACCCACCGCGGCACCACGCTCTGCCGCAAGGAGAAGGGCTCGCAACGCACCTTCACCTGCCCCTATCACGGCTGGAGCTATCTCAATACCGGGAAGCTGCGCGCGGTGCCGTGGCCGGACGGTTATGCCTGCGACTTCAAGGATTCGAAGTTCAACGTTGCGCAGGTGCCGCGCGTGGAGAGCTATCGCGGTTTCATCTTTGCGACGCTCAATCCCGACGCGCCGGCGCTGCTCGACTATCTCGGCGGCATCACCAGGCCGATCGACGAATGGCTCGATCGCCAGCCCAAGGGCAAGGTGGCGGTCTGCGAGGCGAACCGGCTCAAGTTCAAGGGCAACTGGAAGCTCGCCTACGATAATTCCGGCGACGGCTACCACGTCGTGTTCTCGCACCGCTCGCTGTTGGAGATGGAGAACCGGCTCGCTGACGAAGCCAACAAGGGCATGTCCTACTACAAGGGCTCGCCCGACTCCAAGGCCATGTACATGGCCTATATGGGCAACGGCCATCACTTCAAGGACAAGCGGCCGAACATCGAGAAGCGCGCCGGCGGGCTGTGGGCGGTCGAAGGGCCCGCGCCCGGCACGGAGCATTACCAGGAGGACCTGCGCCGGCGTTACGGCGCCAAGGCCGAGGACATCCTCGACCTCGCGTCGTCGGAGCCGGTCAACATCAACGTGTTTCCGAATTTCTCGCTGCTCGGCAACCACATCCAGGTGTTCGAGCCGGTATCGGTCGATGAAACCAACGTCACCTGGTACGGCACCGCCGTGGTCGACGAGGACGGCACGCTTGGCGACGCGCTCGGCGACGTCAACGCGCTGCGCATGCGCACCATGGAGCAGTTCCCGAACTTCGGCGAGGTCGACGATCTCGCCAATTTCGAGGAGATCCAGCGCGGTTTGGCCTGCCTCGAGGACGAGTGGATCTACATGCACCGCGGACTCGGCGTCCCCGGCCGCGTGAAGACCGACGCCCATGGGGTCATCACCGCGCCCGCGACCGACGAGGCCTTCATGCGCGAATACATCAGGGAATGGAAACGGCTGATGAAGGCGTCGCCGCAGCTTGCCGTGCGGCGGGAAGTATGACTCCCCGCACGCCGCGATCTTTTCTCGGCCTCATGCTGAGGAGCCGGCCGCAGGTCGGCGTCTCCAAGCATGGGCCGCCGCCATCCTTCGAGATGGCCGCTTCGCGGCCTCCTCAGGATGAGGGCGGTGCGAGGACGAAGCCATAGAGTGAGCCATAGAGTGAAGCCATAGAGTGAAGCCATAGAGTAAAGCCATAGAGTAACGCATGCAAACCGCGCACGATCCTTCGCTCAGCTCTTACTACGTCACCGATGCGTTCTACCGCGAGCTGGTCGAGAACTTCTCGAACTGGCAGCGCGATGAGCTGCTAATCGGCGACACGACGGAGCGCGATCGCTTCCGCGCGCTGGTCGAGCAGGAGGCGCGGCTGCTCGATCAGCTCCGCTTCGACGAGTGGCTGGCGATGTATGCGCCCGAGTGCCTGTACTGGGTGCCGGCGACGCCTGCGGCCGGTGATCCGCGCCGGGAGGTCTCAATCTCGTTCGACGACCGCCGGCGCATGGAGGATCGCGTCTTCCGGCTGCGCACCGGCTACGCCTGGTCGCAGGCCCCAAAATCGCGCACGGTCCGGATGATCTCGAACGTCGAGGTGTTCGCCGCCGGTAGCGAGAGCGTCTGCATGGTGCGATCGAATTTTCTGATCAGCGAATTTCGCCCCGATGGAACGCGCTTTTTGTCGGGCTGGTACGGCCACCGTTTCGTGCGGGCGGGCGAGCGCTGGCTCATCGCGGTGAGACAGGTCAACCTGATCGACTGCGATCAGAACCTGCGCAACCCCAGCATCGTGATCTAGCGCATCCCTTTGGATTCCCGCTCATTCCCGCGAAAGCGGGAATCCAGGAAACGCGTGCTCTGATTGCTCGATCTCTTGCCTGGGTCCCCGCTTTCGGGGGGACGGCGGAGGGCGGACCGTTCAACGGGAGCGGGACATGCCTAGCTCGAGGCGGTCTTGGCGTCGCGCGCAGCGATCAGGGCCTTGAGCGTCGCCAGCGTCGAGGTGTCGCAGATGCCGTCGACCTTGGCGGGGCGGAAATGGCGCTGGAAGGCGGCAATCGCGTCCCGGGTGGCGCCGTCGAGATAGCCACCGGTGGTGACGCCATAGCCGAAGCTCGCGAGCAGCTCCTGCACGTCCTTGATGGCCGGATTGGTATCGCCGAGAACATAGATCGGCCCATTGGGCGTGATCGGTGCGGGCTCCACCCACAGTCCGATCCCTGAACTGTGCAGCGTCCGCCAGGGGAACTTTTCGCCCGGGTCCTTCTTGCGGGCGGGCGCGACGTCGGAATGCGCCAGCACGCGCTCGGCGGGAATGCGGTGGCGGGTGAAGATGCTGCGGCAGAGCGCGGTCACCGCGGCGATCTGACGCTTGGGGAAGACGGGATAGCCGTAATCGTGGCCGGGGTTGGCGATCTCGATCCCGATCGAGCACGAATTGATATCGGTCTCGCCGGCCCAGGTGGACGCGCCGGCGTGCCAGGCGCGGCGCTCCTCCGGCACGCATTGGACGATGCGGCCATCCTCCAGCACGACGTAATGGGCGGAGACTTCGCTGGTGGCGGTGCATAGATGCCGGAGGGCGCCTTCCGGATCGGGCATGCCGGTGTAGTGCAGCACCAGCATGTCAGGCTTCATGCCGTCCTTGCGCGCGCCATGGTTCGGCGACGATCGAACCTCCGCGACGACGCAGGAATCGGGGTGAAACTCTGACACCAGCACAACCATACGCGGAACCACACGCCATTACGGATGCAAGTCGAACCTCCCGCAGGAACGCAAGCGCGCCGCGGCAAGGCTCCCGTGAATGTGCAAGAATCGTGGCAGAATACAAGGTTAAGGTGGTATGGAACCGAGTTCCGGTGCAGATTTGCACCACATGTTGCACCACAGCCGCACTTTGAACGAAAAAAGGGTGGTCCGGATCGACCTTCGGCCGATCCGGACCACCCGTTCACAGGACGGCATCACCGTCCCACCACTCTCAAAGGCTACGCTCGACTTCCGGTTAGCGCTGGGCCGGCGGAGTGGCCGGGCCGCGGTCCGGTGTTGCCGGCGCACGGTCACGCGGCGCCATGCCGGTGGTGGCAGGCTCCCTTAACGGCTTGAATTCGGGCGCGTTCTTGAGCTCGTCCTTGGTCATCGCAAGCACCAGCTTCAGGTTTTCCCGGTCGTTGGCGGGCTTCACCTGGAAGGACGTCGGAGAAAGCGCCACGTCCTTGGCGCCGATGCCGAGAAAGCCGCCGACGCCGATCACATAGGCCACGACCTTGCCGTCCTTCTCGAACAGGATGTCGTTGACGTCGCCGATCTTCTCGTTGTTGGCGCCGATCACGTCGGTGCCTTTGAACTTCGACGCCAGCCACTGGTCGGCCGTCTGCTGGGTGATGAAATTGGCCTTGGCCATTGGCGCGGCGCCCGGTGCGGCGTTGCGCGGGGTGTCCTGCGCAACCGCAGAGCCCGTCAGCAGCGCTGCCGTGGCAGTCGCGATCATCAGTCTCTTGAGCATTTTAGACCTCCACAGTCTTCAAAGTTCGATTGTTGGGGAACCGCGCTTGTCACTCACGTTACGAGCAAGCGTCGTCACGAAATAACGCGCCAACAGGCCCGCTGTTCCCCCGATGGGTCCGACAACGCACCCAAAGTTGTGAATTGGAACCGGGCTCTCACGGCCCGACTGCCAGGGTCTTCAACCCTTCCTTAAGCCTGGGCACCGTTAATGAGCCGTTGTGGCCAGGCGGTAGGGCCGATCGGGGCCGATCTGCTCCGCGCTGTTCCATTGACGCCCATCTAGTCCCATGATAGCCCATCTGTTCCCATACGCAGGACCGGTTTCGTATCCTCCCTGCCGTGGGCCGATGTGTGCCGGCACGGTCCCATCCGCGCCGGCCGCCGCCGAGCCGGATCGACCGGCGCGGCTGCCCCAGGGGCGTCATGGACCGGTTCGTGTCCCACTACACGCTGCCGCTCGATGCCAAGGGCCGGGTGTCGATCCCGGCGCCATTCCGCGGCGTGCTGGCGCGCGACGGCTTCGAGGGCCTCTACTGCTATCCCACGCTCGACCGGCCGGCGCTCGATGCCGGCGGCAATGCGCTGCTGGCGGAGATCGAGACGCTGATCGCGAGCTTCCCCGCCTATTCGGAGGAGCGCGAGCAGTTCGCCGCCACGCTCTATTCGACCAGCGAAATTCTCAAGATCGACGGCGAGGGCAGGGTGGTGCTGACCGAGCCGTTGAAGTCCCATGCCGGGATTGCGGACGCGGTCGCGTTCGCCGGCCTCGGCCACAAGTTTCAGATCTGGGAGCCCGGCCGCTTCCGCGCGGAGCTCGCGGAGGCCACCGAGAAGGTCCGCGCGCTCAAGAAGCGGCTTGGCTCCCGGGTGGCGGCGGCAACACCGCACGGAGCACGGGAATGATGATGGGCGGCGACAGCAGCCCTCCTGCTGTCGCTGGCGGACCAGCCCGTCACGTTCCCGTGCTCATTCGCCGCGTGGTCGAGTTCCTCGGGGCCGAGGATGGCGGCGTCTACGTGGATGCGACCTTCGGTGCGGGCGGCTATAGCCGCGCGATCCTCGACGCCGCGCACTGCCGCGTGATTGGCATCGATCGCGACCCCGCCGCGGTCGCGCGCGGGGCCGATCTCGTGCAGGCGGCGCAAGGCCGGCTTGTCCTGGCGCAGGAGCGGTTTTCCGATCTCGACGCGGTCGTGCGCGGTTTCGGCTACGCGGCGGTCGATGGCGTCGTGTTCGATCTGGGCGTGTCGTCGATGCAGCTCGACGAGGCCGGGCGCGGATTTTCCTTCCGGCTCGACGGACCCCTCGACATGCGCATGAGCGGCGGCGGCGGCGAAGCCGGACCAAGCGCTTCCGATGTGGTGGCGCACGCCTCCGAGCATGACCTCGCCGCGATCATCGCGACGCTCGGCGAAGAGCGCTTCGCCCGCCCGGTCGCACGTGCGATCGTGAGCGCGCGCGCCGAAGCGCCGATCAGCTCGACCCGCGCGCTCGCCGAAATCGTCGAGCGCATCGTGCATGCCCGCCCGGGCCAGATCCATCCGGCCACGCGCACGTTCCAGGCGCTGCGCATGTTCGTCAACGAGGAGCTGTTGGAACTCGCGGCCGCATTAAGCGCCGGCGAGCGGGTGCTCAAACCCGGCGGCCGGCTGGTCGTGGTCGCGTTCCATTCCTTGGAGGACCGCATCGTCAAGACTTTCCTGGCCGAGCGCGGCAAGCGCGCGGCCGTCTCGCGCCACCTGCCCGAAGCCGCGCAGGCCGCGCCCACCCTTCGTCTGCTCACCGGCCGCCCGGTCACGCCCGATGACGCCGAGACTGCGGCCAACCCGCGGGCGCGCTCCGCGAAACTGCGCGCCGCCGAACGCACCGACGCGCCGATCGGCGCTACGCCGCACGCCGGCTTGCAGCGCTTGCTGCCGCGGCTGCCGTCGCTGTCCGATGCCGCCCAAGGGAGGCGCCGATGATCCGCCTTCTGAACATCTGCGTCATCGCCGCGCTCGTGGCGGCGGCGGCCTATGTCTACAAGATCAAGTTCGAGTCGACGCGCCAAGCCGAGCGGGTCGCGAAGCTGCGCATGGAGATCAGGCGCGAGCACGATGTCATTGCGGCCTTGCGCGCGGAATGGTCCAAGCTCGACAATCCGATGCGGATCCAGGCGCTCGCGAAAAAGCATCTTGCCTTGAAGCCGGTCGAGGCGCGGCAGTTCGACCGGCTCGACCGACTGCCGGAACGGCCGCCTGACCTGGTGCCGCCCGACGCCGCCGACCCGATCGGGTTCCTGCTCGAAAAGCCCGAAATCGCCGAGGTGCCCACGTCGAGCCTCCCGGCGCGCGCGGGACAGAGGTAACGCATGCACGCGCCCGCAATGTCAGCACCGGAAACCGCGCCACCACCGGCTGCCGAGCCCTGGCGCCGCCGGGTCCTGCGCACTCTGCTATATGGCCGCAACGTCGATCGTGGCGCCAAGGCCAAGGCACGCGTCGGATTGGCGATCCTGGTCTTCACGATCGGCTATGTGGTGATCGGCGCCCGTCTGGTGATGTTCGCGGCCGTACCCGACAGCCACCTGGTGCGCCGCACCAGCACGGCCGACGCGGTGGCGACGGCGCGTCCCGACATCCTCGACCGTAACGGCGAAATCCTGGCCACCGATGTGCGCGCGGCGTCGCTGTTCGGCGAGCCGCACCGGATCATCGACGTCGACGAGGCCGTGGAGCTGCTCACGGCGGTGATGCCGGATCTCGACGCGGTCGAGGTCCGCAAGCGGCTCTCCTCCAAGCGCCGCTTCGTCTGGCTCAAGCGCGAGATCACGCCGAAGCAGCGGACCGAGGTTCATCGCCTCGGCCTGCCCGGTATCGGCTTTCTCAGCGAGAACAACCGCGTCTACCCGAACGGCGCCGTCGTTCCCCACGTTATCGGGCATGTGAACATCGACAACCAGGGCATCGCCGGCATCGAGCGGTGGCTCGACCGCAGCGGGCTCGCCGATCTGCACATGGCGGGTCTCGCCACCGACCGGCTGCAGGCGCCGGTGGAGCTCGCCGTCGATCTGCGGGTGCAGCATGCATTGCGCGACGAGCTGATCATCGCGCGGCAGAAGTACAAGGCCAAGGCCGCAGCCGGCCTCGTCACCGACGCGCGCACCGGCGAGATCATCGCGATGGTCTCGGTGCCCGATTACGACCCGAACAATCCGCGCGAAGCACTGGATCCGACCCGGATCAATCGGCTCACCACCGGCGTCTACGAGATGGGCTCGACCTTCAAGGCGCTCACGCTCGCGATGGCGCTCGATTCCGGCAAGATCGGGCTCAAGGATTCCTTCGACGCCCGCGCGCCGCTGCAGTACGGGAAGTTCGCCATTCACGACTTCCATCCGCAGAACCGGGTGCTCACGGTTCCGGAAATCTTCACCTATTCATCCAACATCGGCACCGCGCGCATGGCGCTCAAGCTCGGCGTCGAGCATCACAAGTGGTTCCTGCGCAAGCTCGGCCAGCTCGACCGCCTGCGCACGGAACTGCCCGAGAGCGCGGAGCCGCTGGTGCCCAAGCGCTGGGGCGAGCTGAACACCGTGACCATCGCGTTTGGTCACGGGTTGTCGGTCGCGCCGCTGCAGGCGATGATGGCGCTCGGCGCGCTGATGAATGGCGGCAATCTCATCCCGCCGACCTTCCGCAAGCGTACTGAGCAGGAGGCGCTTGCGCTCGCCACCCGCGTGATCAAGCGCGAGACCAGCGAGAAGATGCGCTACCTGATGCGGCTCAACGTCGAGAAGGGCACCGCCAGCAAGGCCGACGTGAAGGGCTACTATGTCGGCGGCAAGACCGGCACCGCCGAGAAGGTCGTCGCCGGCCGCTATTCCAAGACCAAGGTGCTCACCAGCTTCACCGCCGTGATGCCGGCCGACCAGCCCCGCTACCTCCTCCTGATCATGCTCGACGAGCCGCAGGGACTGCCGGAAACCCATGGCTTTGCAACGTCGGGCTGGAACGCCGTGCCGGTGGGCGGCGCGGTGATCGGTCGCATTGCGCCGTTGCTGGGGCTCGAGCCCCGGTTCGAGCTGGCGCCTGCCGACAAGCTGATCCTGGCGAGCGTGGGGACAGGGCGGTAGGCGGCGCGCGAGACAGGACTTCCCGGACGCAATATAACTCGCACCTTGGAACGAAGGCGCGAGCGATCGACGATTCTGATGAAGCTCAAGACGCTGCTCACCGTGGATGCCCTCAGCGACGCGCGCTTCGCGACGCTGGACGTCAGCGGCATCACGGCCGACAGCCGCACCGTCAAGCCGGGCGACCTGTTCGTGGCGGTGGCGGGCTTGAAGGATGACGGCTTACGCTTCGTTGCGCCCGCGCTCGCGGCCGGCGCGGTTGCGATCATGGCTGAACGCGTGCCGCAGACGCCGCTGCCGGCGGGCGTGGCCTTCGTCCGGGTCGGCGATGCGCGCCGCGCGCTCGCGCTCGCGGCCGCGAAATTCTTTTCGCGACAGCCCGAGACCATCGCCGCGGTCACGGGCACCAGCGGAAAGACATCAGTTGCCGCCTTCACGCGCCAGATCTGGGCCGCGACCGGCGAGGCGGCGGCAAGCATCGGCACCATCGGCCTCGTCTCGCCGGCGCGCGAAATCTACGGATCGCTAACCACGCCAGACCCGGTGGCGCTGCACCGCTCCCTCGGCGAGCTCGCACGGGAAGGGGTGACGCATCTCGCGATCGAAGCGTCGTCGCACGGCCTCGACCAGCACCGCCTCGACGGCGTGCGCATCGCGGCCGGGGGCTTCACCAATATCAGCCGCGACCATCTCGACTATCATCCGACCATCGAGGTCTATCTGGCGGCCAAGCTCCGCTTGTTCGCCGACTTGGTGCAGCCGCGCGGCGCGGCGGTGATCTGCGTCGATCACGAGCACGCCGACGCGGTCGTGGCGGCGGCAAAGCAGCGGCGGCTGCGGCTGCTGACGGTCGGGCGGCGCGGCGACGGCATCCGTCTCCTGGAAACCGCGATCGAAGGTTTTGCGCAGACGCTCAAGCTCGTCCACGGCGGAACGACCTACACGGTACGCCTGCCGCTTCCCGGCGCCTTCCAGGTCGAGAACGCGCTGGTCGCGGCCGGCCTCGCGATCGCCTGCGACAGCGAGCCGGCCGCGGTGTTCGCTGCGCTGCAGACGCTCAAGGGCGCCAAAGGCCGGCTCGATCTCGTGGGCGAGAAGAACGGCGCGCCGATCTTCGTCGACTATGCCCACAAGCCCGACGCGCTCGCCAAGGCGCTCGAGGCGTTGCGGCCTTACGTCACCGGCCGGCTGGTCGTCGCCTTCGGCTGCGGCGGCGACCGCGACGCCGGCAAGCGTCCGATCATGGGCGCCATCGCCGCGCAGATGGCCGACCGCGTGATCGTCACCGACGACAACCCGCGCAGCGAGGAGCCCGCGCGCATCCGGGCCGCGATCCTGGCATCGTCCCCCGGCGCCATCGAGATCGGCGACCGCCGCGAGGCGATCCACACGGCCATCGCGGAGCTTGTACGTGGCGACGTGCTGCTGATCGCGGGCAAGGGCCACGAAACCGGCCAGATCATCGGCAAGCAGACCTTGCCGTTCAGCGATCACGAGGCGGTCGCGGCCGCGCTCGAGGGACGAATGGCATGAGTCTTTCCCCGCTCTGGACCGTCGATGCGATGGCGCAGGCGATGGGCGCCGTGCGGGCGGGAGCGCTGCCCGCGTCCGTCGGCGGCATTTCGATCGACAGCCGCAGCATCCTTGTCGGCGAAGCGTTCTTCGCGATCCAGGGCGACGCGCGCGACGGCCACGACTTCGTGCCGGCTGCGCTGAAAGGCGGTGCCGGCCTCGTCGTCGTTGCCGCCGACAAGCGCGCCGGTTTGCCGGAGGATGCGCCGCTGCTGGTGGTACCCGACGTGCTCGAAGGCTTGCGCGACCTCGCGCGCGCGGCCCGTGCACGTTCGGGGGCGAAAGTCATCGGGGTGACCGGTTCGGTCGGCAAGACCGGCACCAAGGAGGCGCTGCGGCTCGCGCTCGGCAGGAGTGGCGAGACCCATGCCTCGGTCGCGTCCTACAACAACCACTGGGGCGTTCCGCTCTCGCTGGCGCGCTGCCCGCAGACCGCGCGCTTTGCCGTCTTCGAAATGGGCATGAATCATGCCGGCGAGATCGAATCGCTGGCGCGGCTGACGCGGCCGCACGTCGCGATCGTCACCACGGTCGAGCCGGTTCATCTCGAGTTCTTGCGCTCGGTCGAGGCGATCGCCGACGCCAAGGCGGAAATCTTCCGCGGCCTTGAGCCCGGCGGGGCCGCGGTGATCAATCGCGACAATCCGCAGTTCACCCGCCTGCAGAAGCGCGCCCAGGAGGCTGGCGTCGAGCGCCTCGTGTCCTTCGGCGAGCACGCGCGCGCCGACGCGCGGCTGGTGAAATGTTCGCTCCATCCCGACTGCTCGACCGTGCAGGCGCGCATCCTCGGCGCCGACGTGACCTACAAGCTCGGCGCGCCGGGACGCCACATCGTGCTCAATTCGCTCGCGGTGCTGGCGGCGGTCTCGCTTACGGGCGGTGATCTCGCGCTGGCCGCGCTCGCGCTCGCCGAGCTCAAGCCGGCCGCTGGACGCGGTCTGCGCATCATGCTCGACCTGTCCGGGGGCCGGGCGCTGCTGATCGACGAGAGCTACAACGCCAATCCGGCGTCGATGCGGGCGGCCCTCGCGCTGCTGGGCCAGTCCGATGTGGGCGCGCGCGGACGGCGGATCGCGGTCCTCGGTGACATGCTGGAACTGGGCGAGCGCGGGGCCGATCTGCATCGCGCGCTGGCGGACCCGGTCGTGAGCCACGGCGTCGATCTCGTGTTCTGCTGCGGACCGCTCATGCATGCGCTGTGGGAGGCTCTTCCCTCCGAGCGCCGGGGCGGCTATGCGGAGAGCTCGGGGGCACTCGAATCGCAGGTTCTCGCCGCCATCCGCCCGGGCGACGCCCTTATGGTGAAGGGTTCGCTGGGGTCCCGGATGGCGCCGATCGTGAAGACACTGCAGCGCCAGTTTTCGCAGCGCGAAATGCCGGCGCCTGCCCAATCCTGACTGGCAGCGGTTGAACCATGCTCTATTTGCTTTCGTCGTTCTCGGATCAGCTCAACGTCCTCAACGTCTTCCGCTACATCACCGTGCGCACCGGCGGCGCGATGATCACGGCGCTCATTTTCGTGTTTGTCTGCGGGCCGATGTTCATCGACCGCCTGCGCATCAGGCAAGGCAAGGGCCAGCCGATCCGCGAGGATCTGCACTCTCACGTCGTCACCAAAAAAGGCACGCCGACCATGGGCGGGCTGATGATCCTGCTCGGGATCCTGATTGCGACGGTGCTGTGGGCCAATCCCGCGAACAACTACGTCTGGATCGTGCTCGGCGTGACGCTCACCTTCGGGGCGGTCGGGTTTTACGACGACTATCTGAAGGTGACGAAGCAGACGCATGACGGATTCTCCGGCAAGATCCGCTTCGTAATCGAGGCGGCGATCGCGGGCACGGCGTGCTATTTCATCATGTCGCTGGGGCGCGAGCCGTTCGCGTCCTCGCTCACGTTTCCGTTCTTCAAGGAACTGATCCTGCCGCTCGGCTGGCTCTTTGTCGCGATCGGCGGCTTCGTCATCGTCGGCGCCGGCAACGCGGTGAACCTGACCGACGGGCTCGACGGGCTCGCCATTGTCCCGGTGATCATCGCGGCGTTGAGCTTTGGCTTCATCTCCTATCTTGCCGGCAGCGCGGTCTATGCCGAATATCTGCAGATCCACTATGTCGCCGGCACCGGCGAGCTTGCCGTCCTCTGCGGCGCCGTGATCGGGGCCGGCCTCGGCTTCCTTTGGTTCAACGCGCCGCCCGCCTCGATCTTCATGGGCGACACCGGCTCGCTCGCGCTCGGCGGCATGCTCGGCACGATCGCGGTCGCCACCAAGCACGAGATCGTGCTGGCGGTGATCGGCGGCCTGTTCGTGCTCGAAGCGGTATCGGTGATCGTGCAGGTGGTGTCGTTCAAGCTCACCGGCAAGCGCGTTTTCCGGATGGCGCCGATCCATCATCATTTCGAGCAACTGGGCTGGACCGAGCCGCAGATCGTGATCCGCTTCTGGATCATCGCGGTGGTGCTTGCGCTTGCCGGGTTGTCGACGCTGAAGCTGCGATGATCCCCGTCACCACCTTCGCCGGACGAAAGGTCGCGGTGTTCGGCCTCGGCGGTTCCGGGCTGGTGAGCGCGAGCGCGTTGCTTGCCGGCGGCGCCGATGTCGTCGGCTGGGACGACAATCCGCAGACCGTCGCCAAGGCCATGAGCGCCGGCATTCCCACCGCCGATCTGCGCGACGTCGACTGGTCGGAGATCGCCGCCCTGGTGCTCGCGCCCGGCGTGCCGCTCACCCATCCGGCACCGCACTGGGCGGCGGGGCTGGCGCGTGCCGCCGCGGTCGAGGTGATCGGGGACATCGAGCTGTTCTGCCGCGAGCGGCGGGCCCATGCGCCGCAATCGCCGTTGGTGGCGATCACCGGCACCAATGGCAAGTCGACGACGACGGCGCTGAGCGCGCATCTGCTCGCCGCCGCCGGATACGACACCCAGGTCGGCGGCAACATCGGCACGGCGATTCTCTCGCTTGAGCCGCCGCGGGCGGGTCGCATGCATGTCATCGAAGTATCGTCCTACCAGATCGACCTGGCGCCTTCGCTCGATCCGTCCGTCGGCATCCTCATCAACGTCAGCGAGGATCATCTCGACCGCCACGGCACGCTGGCGCATTACGCGGCGGTCAAGGAGCGCCTGGTCGCGGGCGTGCCGGAGGAGGGTGTCGCGATCGTCGGCGTCGACGACAACTGGTGCCAGGCGGCGGCCGACCGCATCGAGCGCGCCGGCAAGCCGGTGGTGCGGGTCTCGGTGCGCCGGCCGCTTCCGGACGGGCTCTACGTCGAAGCCCAGCAGATCATGCAGGCCGCCGGCGGCACCGCGCGCGCGGTCGCCCACATCGGCGGGATCGGTTCGCTGCGCGGCCTGCATAATGCGCAGAACGCCGCCTGCGCGGCCGGCGTCGCGCTGGCGCTCGGATTGTCGCCGGCCGCCATCCAGCAGGGGCTGCGCTCGTTTCCAGGGCTCGCGCACCGGATGGAAGAGGTCGGCCGCAAGGACAAGGTGCTGTTCGTCAACGATTCCAAGGCGACCAATGCGGATTCCACCGCGCAGGCGCTGGCCTGCTTCACCGACCTGTTCTGGATCGCGGGCGGCAAGCCCAAGACCGGCGGAATTTCATCGCTCGCCGGCTTCTTCCCGCGCCTGCGCAAGGCCTACCTGATCGGCGAGGCGGCGGCGGGCTTCGCGGCCGACCTCGACGGCAAGGTGCCGCACGTCATCGCCGGCACGCTCGACCGCGCGCTCGCGCTCGCCGCCCGCGATGCCGAGGCGGCCGACCTGAAGGACCCGGTGGTGCTGCTCTCGCCCGCCTGCGCGTCGTTCGACCAGTACCGGAATTTCGAGGTGCGGGGTGACGCGTTCCGCGAACTGGTGCTGGCACTGCCCGGGATTGCGCCGGCGAAATCTCGGTGAGGCGAAATATCCTCGGCCTGCGGACCGCGTCGATCAGATCATGACGCCAGTGCCAGAATCACGCCGGACGACGCAAGGTTCACGCCATTGACGACAGTGCTTGCCTTTGACACGATTTGCCGATGTATTTCGAGATTCTGGGCGAGATTTCGGAGATCGAGACATTCGCCACAGGGTCCGCTATTCGCGAACTCGCCCGCTTAAGAGGTATATGGCCGCGGCCGTTGGCGTAAACGCAAAGGGATTGCTTACATTCGGCTTGCTGATGGTTCCTTCCATCGTGCGGAAGTACACTGGTATGAAGCCACGGGAATCGGGCGCAAGGAATTCAAGATCAAGCACCTGTTTGAGGGCTGAAGATGCCGAAGCATCAATCGAAAGACTTGGTCGTGTGCCTTAAGAATGAGGGCTATCCGGCTTCGCTTGAAAGGCGGAAGATCTATGTTGCGCTACGCGACCCGCTTGCCGAGAAACAGGGTCTGCGGCGGATCATCGACGAGTCCGGGGAGGATTACCTTTATCCAAGGATGTTTTTCCGTTCAATTGCGTTGCCGCAGTCTCTCAAAAAGGCGGTCCTGGCCGCTGCTTAGACGGCGACGCTGGATTTCTTGGTTGGGGCGGCGCCCTGTTCCGGACGGTCGGCTCGGTCGATTTTTCAAATCGAAATTTTTTGTTAACGGCTCGACAACCATAGTCACTGGCTGGCGGCATCATGTGGTCGAGGAGGTTTCTGTGGTCTCGCGCGTTGAACGCACGCCCTTTGCCGCCTGGTGGTGGACGGTCGACCGTCTCATGCTGGCGGCGCTGCTCGGTCTCATGCTCGCCGGCATCGTGCTTTCGCTGGCGGCAAGTCCGCCGGTCGCCAACCGGCTCGGCCTCGAGCCGTTCTATTTCGTCAATCGGCATGTGCTGTTCCTGATCCCGGCCATCGCGGTGATGCTGGTGACGTCGTTCCTGCCGCCGCGGATCATCAGGCGCCTGGCGCTCGCGGCATTCATTCTGAGCATCATGCTGGCGGCGGCGACGCTGCTTTACGGGGCCGAGGTCAAGGGCGCGCGCCGCTGGATCGTGATCCTCGGGATCAACATCCAGTCCTCGGAGTTCCTTAAGCCCGCCTTCGTGATCCTGATCGCCTGGCTGTTTGGCGAGTCGGCGCGCCGGCCGGAAATGCCGGCCAACACCGTGGCGCTGGCGCTTCTTGGGCTCACGGTGACGGTGCTCGTGCTGCAGCCCGATTTCGGCCAGACCATGCTGATCGCGCTGGTCTGGGGCGCGCTGTTCTTCCTCGCCGGCATGCGGCTGATCTGGGTGATCGGACTCGGCGGCTTCGCGGCGATCGGCCTTGCCAGCGCCTATGTGACGATCCCGCATGTTGCGCGCCGCATCCAGCGGTTCCTCGATCCAGCCTCGGGCGACACCTTCAACATCGACCAGGCGATGGAATCGTTCCTGCGCGGCGGCTGGTTCGGGCAAGGGCCGGGCGAGGGCACCGTCAAGCGCATCCTGCCCGAGAGCCATACCGATTTCGTGTTCGCGGTCGCGGCCGAGGAATTCGGCATCGTCCTATGCTTGGTGCTGCTGGCGCTGTTCGCCTTCATCGTGCTGCGCGCTTTGCGTCACGCGTTGCGCAACGACGATCCGTTCCGGCGCTTCGCGACGGCCGGGCTGGCGATCCTGTTCGGCCTGCAATCGGCCATCAACATGGCCGTGAACATGCACCTGATGCCGGCCAAGGGCATGACGCTGCCGTTCATCTCCTATGGGGGATCGTCGATGATCTCGCTCGCCTGGGGCATGGGAATGCTGCTGGCGCTGACCCGCGACCGGCCGCGCGCCGAGCTTTTGACCAACGACAGCCAGCTCGCGCCCGAGCCGGAGCCTGAACCGGTCCCAGCCGCGAGCGCCGCCTGATGAACGGGCGCGCCGCGCCGGTCGTGCTCCTGGCCGCCGGCGGAACCGGCGGGCATCTGTTTCCTGCCGAAGCCCTGGCGGCGGCCCTGGCGCGGCGCGGAGTCACGGTCGATCTCGCGACCGACCTGCGCGGCGGACGTTACGGCGCGAGATTTCCCGCCCGGGCGGTCCACGTGATCCCAAGCGAGACGGTCCGCTCGCGCAACCCGATCTCGCTCGCGCGCACCGTCGCGCTGCTCGGCTTCGGCCTGATCAAGGCACGCGCCCTCATTGGGCGCATCAAGCCTGCGGCCGTGATCGGCTTCGGCGGCTATCCGACCGTGCCGCCGCTGCTGGCAGCGTCGCTGAGCGGCGTGCCGACGCTCATTCATGAACAGAACGCCGTGATGGGCCGCGCCAACCGGCTCCTCGCGCCACGCGTTACCGCCATCGCGACCACATTTGCGGGCGTGCTCGACGGCTCGCCTGCGCTTGCCGCCAAGGCGACGCGCACCGGCAATCCGCTGCGGCCGGCCGTGATCGCGGCGGCGGCATCGCCCTTCATGGCGCCGGAGCCGGACGGGCTCTTCCGGCTCATCGTCTTCGGCGGCAGCCAGGGCGCTGCGGTGTTGTCCGAGGTCGTGCCGGCCGCGATCGAGCACCTCGACATGGCGCTGCGCACGCGGCTGCTGTTGGCGCAGCAGGCGCGCCAGGAGGACCTGCGGCGCGTGCGCGAGACCTACGAGCGGCTGCGGATCGCCGCGGATGTCGCGCCGTTCTTTGCCGACCTGCCGGCGCGGATCGCGGCCGCGCACCTCGTCATCTCCCGCTCCGGCGCTGGTACCGTCGCCGAGCTTGCGGCGATCGGCCGGCCCGCGATCCTGGTGCCGCTGCCGGGTGCGCTCGATCAGGACCAGTTCGCCAATGCGGGCGTGCTCGAGCGAGCCGGCGGGGCGCTGCGCCTGCAGCAGCCGATGTTCACGCCGGAGCGGCTCGCGGCCGAGATCGGCGCGCTTGCCTTGGCGCCGCAAAAACTCGTAGCAATGGCCGCGGCCGCCCGCTCGCAGGGTTCCATCGATGCCGCCGAGCGCCTCGCCGATCTGGTGCAGGCGACCATGAGAAAGGACCCGACATGAAACTTCCAAGCGTCATCGGTCCGATCCATTTCGTGGGCATCGGCGGTATCGGCATGAGCGGCATCGCCGAAGTCCTGCTCAATCTCGGCTATACGGTGCAGGGCTCGGACGCCTCCGACAGCGCCAACGTCAAGCGGCTGCGCGACAAGGGTGCGAAGGTCGCAATCGGCCACGCCGCCGGACATCTCGGCGAGGCCGAGGTGGTGGTCGTGTCCACCGCCATCAGGCGCGACAACCCCGAGCTCGCCGCCGCGCGCGCCAAGCGGCTTCCGGTGGTTCGCCGCGCCGAGATGCTGGCCGAGCTGATGCGGCTCAAACGTTGCGTCGCCGTCGCGGGAACCCATGGCAAGACCACCACGACCTCGCTGGTCGCCGCGCTGCTCGACGCCGGCAGCCTCGACCCGACCGTGATCAACGGCGGCATCATCGAGGCCTACGGCACCAATGCGCGGCTCGGAGCCGGCGACTGGATGGTGGTGGAGGCGGACGAGTCGGATGGCACCTTCCTCAAGCTCCCCGCCGACATCGCCATCGTCACCAATGTCGACCCGGAGCACCTCGACCATTTCAAGACCTACGACGCGGTGCAGGACGCCTTCCGCGGCTTCGTCGAGAACGTGCCGTTCTACGGCTTCGCCGTGATGTGCACCGATCACCCTGTCGTGCAGCAGATGGTCGGACATATCGAGGACCGGCGCGTCATCACCTATGGCGAGAACCCGCAGGCGGACGTGCGCCTCGTCGATCTCGACCACGCCAACGGAGCATCCCGCTTCTCGGTCGTGTTCCGCGACCGCGCCGGCGAGGACGTGCATCAGATCAAATCGCTCACGCTGCCGATGCCGGGACGGCACAACGCGCTCAACGCCACCGCCGCGATCGCGGTCGCGCATGAGCTGCGCATCGGCGACGAGATGATCACCCGCGCGTTATCGAACTTCGGCGGCGTGCGGCGGCGGTTCACCCGCACCGGCGAGTGGAACGGGGTCCCCGTCATCGACGATTACGGCCATCACCCGGTCGAGATCGCGGCGGTGCTGCGCGCGGCGCGCGAGAGCACCAAGGGCCAGGTGATCGCGGTGATGCAGCCGCACCGCTATACGCGGCTGCATACGTTGTTCGAGCAGTTCTCCACCTGCTTCAACGACGCCGACACGGTGATCGTCGCGCATGTCTATGCTGCCGGCGAAGCGCCGATCCCGGGCGCCGACCGCGACACGCTGGTGCAGGGGCTGCGCGCGCGCGGACATCGCCAGGTGATACCGCTCGACGGCGCGGGCGACCTGGCGCGCATCGTCGGACGCTTGGCGCGTCCCGGCGATATCATCGTGTGCCTCGGCGCCGGCAACATCACGCAGTGGGCCTACGCGCTGCCGGGCGAGCTCGCGGCGCTGGGCAAGGTGGCGTGATGAGCATTGCTTTCTGGAAAATTCGAATTGCCCAGGTGCAAACCGGACACGCAGGTGGGCTCCCTCCACCCTTGCGGGAGAGGGTTGGGGAGAGGGGTGATTGCGAGTCCGCAACTCATGCCGACCCCCCCTCCGTGTCCCTCCCCCGACGTCAGGGCGTTTACGCCCGTCTTCGACGGGCGATGGGAGGAGGGGACGCTGTGGCGCTAGCATTGTCATGACCTTCCCCGATCTCGCTCCCGCCCTCAAAGCGCGAATACCGAAGCTGCGCGGCCGGCTGCTGCCGAATGAGCCGCTGGCACCGCTGACCTGGTTCCGCGTGGGCGGGCCGGCGCAAGCGTTGTTCATGCCCGAGGATGAGGCCGACCTCGCCTATCTCCTTGCGAACTTGGCCGCGGAAATCCCCGTCACCGTGATCGGGCTCGGCTCCAACCTGATCGTGCGCGACGGCGGCGTGCCGGGCGTGGTGATCCGGCTCGGCCGCGGCTTCAGCGAGGTCAAGCTGGAGGCGGACAACCGCGTGCGCGCCGGCGCCGGCGTGCCGGACGTGAAGGTCGCGCGGGCGGCGCAGGAGGCCGGCTTCGCGGGGCTTGCTTTCTTCCGCGGCATTCCCGGCGCGATCGGGGGCGCATTGCGCATGAACGGCGGTGCCTACGGCCGCGAGACCAAGGACGCGCTGATCGAGGCGCGCGGGATCGACCGGCGCGGCAACGTGCACGGCTTCAGCAATGCCGACATGACCTACACCTACCGCCATTGCGGGCTGCCCGACGACGTCATCTTCACGCAGGCGGTGTTCGCCGGCACGCCGGGCGATCCCGCGACGATCGCGGCCGAGATGGACAAGATCACGGAATCGCGCGAGGCGACGCAGCCGATCAAGAGCCGCACCGGTGGCTCGACCTTCAAGAACCCGCCGGGACACAAGGCCTGGCAGCTCACCGACGCCGCCGGCTGCCGCGGGCTGAAGGTCGGCGAGGCGCAAGTGTCGGAGTTGCACTGCAACTTCCTGATCAATCTCGGCGGCGCCACCGCGGCCGACATCGAGACGCTGGGCGAGACGGTGAGGAAGCGGGTGAAGGACAATTCCGGCGTGGACCTCGAGTGGGAGATCAAACGCATCGGGGTGGCAAGCTAGCGCCTGACAGAGAGTGGAAATGGCCAGCGGCAACCCCATCCTCATCGTCGGAGGCGGGATCGGCGGTCTGGCGGCCGCGCTTGCGCTCGCGCGCCGCGACATCCCGGTCCGCGTGCTCGAAGACGCGCCCGAGTTCGGCGCCATCGGCTACGGCATCCAGCTTGGTCCCAACGTCTTCCCGATGTTCGAACACCTCGGCTTGAGCGAGGCGGTGCTGCGCCATGCGATCGCTCCGCCTGGGCTGGTGATGCTCGATGCTCTCGACGGCAGCGAGGTCGCGCGCCTGCCGACCGGCGACAGCTTCCGCGGCCGCTTCAAGCATCCCTACATCGTGCTGCACCGCGTCGACCTGCACCATGTCCTGCTCGACGCTTGCAAGGCGCATCCTTCGATCGCGCTCGAAGCGTCGACCGGCGCCGCCGGCTTCGAGGATCTGGGCGACCGTGTGCACATCCACACCAAGGACGGCCGCACCATCGAAGGCGCGGCGCTGATCGGCGCCGACGGGCTCGGCTCGACCATCCGCACCAAACTGTTCGACGAAGGCGCGCCGCGCTTCATCGGCTATGTGGCGCATCGCACCATCGTCCCGATGGCGCAGGTGCCGGCCGGCGTGCGGCGCGAGGAGGTCGTGCTCTGGGGCGGTCCGGGTTTCCATATCGTGCACTATCCGCTGCGCCACGGCGTCCTGTTCAACATCGTCGCCGTATTCCGCACCTCGACTTATGCCGAGCAAGGCGGCCTGGACGGACATCGCGCCGAGATCGAAAAGACCTATCGCGACGCCCACCCCACGATGAAGGCGCTGCTGGCGATGATGGACCTGGAGCGGCGCTGGGCGATCTCCGACCGCGACCCGATCCGGCATTGGCACAAGGGCCGCGTGGTGCTGCTCGGCGATGCCGCGCACCCGACGCTGCAGTCGCTGGCGCAGGGCGCCTGCATGGCGGTCGAAGACGCTGTCTGCCTGGGCGAACTGATCCACGCCTGCGCGGGCGACTTCAGCGCAGCCTTCCGCCGATACGAACTCGCCCGGCTCCTGCGCACCGCGCGTGTGCAGCTTGAATCACGCGCGCTGTGGCCGTTCTACCACGCCGCCGGCATCGACCGCGACGTGCGCAACCAGATGACCGTCGCGGAGTGGTCCGAGGACCACATGTTCCGCTGCCTGGCCTGGCTCTACGACGGCTTTGCGCTGCCGACGGAGCAGGTCCGCTAAGCCGCCGTTGCGGCGACGTCGGCGCGCGATCGTTATCGCGAAACGGGAATAGACTCTCGACGCGGCGGCAAATCTCGATTCTATTGGCTCCTTGAGCGAATCAGTGGCGCGGCACACGCGAGGGGCATGAGCAAGCACGTCGCCGTTCTGATGGGAGGCTGGTCGGCCGAGCGCGAAGTGTCGCTGCGCTCCGGCAAGGCCTGTGCCGACGCGCTGGCGCGGCAGGACTACCGGGTGACGCGCATCGACGTCGGGCGCGACATCGCGGCCGTGCTCACGATGGTGAAGCCGGACGTCGCCCTCAACGTTTTGCACGGGCGGCCGGGCGAAGACGGCACCCTGCAGGGCCTCCTAGAAATCCTCGCCATTCCCTACACCCATTCCGGCGTGCTGGCGTCCTCGGTCGCCATGCAGAAGGACGTCGCCAAGAGCTTGTTCCGCGCTGCCGGCGTGCCGGTGCCGGAAGGCATCGTGGTGGATCGGCGCGAAGCGGCGCGGGAGCATCTGCTGCCGCCGCCCTATGTCATCAAGCCGATTGCTGAGGGCTCCAGTGTTGGCGTGTTCATCGTGACGGAGCAGCATGCCCATCCGCCGCAGGAACTGCACCGCGACGACTGGGCTTATGGCGAGCAGGTGATTGTCGAAAAATACATTGCCGGCAAAGAGTTGACCTGCGCGGTCATGGGCGACCAAG
>JAXDOD010000009.1:0-20830 GCA_034669045.1 Alphaproteobacteria bacterium | reverse complement strand
AGTTCCTCGCTCCCTGGGACATGGCGAATGTCGTGTCCAAGATCACCAGCGCGAACAATCCCAACGTGCTCGTCACCGAGCGCGGCGCCTCCTTCGGCTACAACACGCTGGTCTCCGACATGCGCGCGCTGCCGATCCTGGCGCGGACCACCGGCGCGCCTGTGATCTTCGACGCCACCCATTCGGTGCAGCAGCCGGGTGGGAAGGGGACGTCCTCGGGCGGCGAGCGCGAATTCGTGCCGGTGCTGGCGCGCGCGGCGGTCGCCGTCGGCGTCGCCGGTGTCTTCATCGAGACTCACCAGGACCCCGACAGGGCGCCCTCCGACGGACCCAACATGGTGCCGCTGTCGCAGATCGAGGCACTTCTGCGCACGCTCCTCGCCTTCGACCGGCTCGCCAAGAGCTGAACGACCCCTCACGGCCGTAACAAGACAGCGAGCCTCGCCATCCCGCCCGCCTTTAAAATCATCGGCTTCGTGATCTTTGCCTCGACCGTGTTCACGCGCGCGGTCGATCCGGTGATCCCGCAGATCGCGGCCGAGTTCGCCATCGACCTGAACACCGCGGCGCTGCTCTCGACCGCCTACACGCTGCCCTATGCGTTGGTGCAGCCGGTGCTCGGCACCGTCGCCGACTTCTTCGGCAAGACCCGGCTGATGAATCTGGCGGTCCTGATCGTGTCGATCGCGGCGCTGATCTGCGCGCTGGCGCCGAGCTTTCCGGTGCTCGTCGCCACGCGCATCGGTGCCGGCCTGATAGCAGGCGGCGTCTTTCCGGTGGCGATGGCGCTGATCGGCGATCTCGCGCCGGTGCATCAGCGCCAGGTGGCGATCGGGCGGCTGCTGGCGATCGGCCTCACCGGCAACCTGATCGGCGCCTCGATCGCGGGCGTGATCGGCGACGTCCTCGGCTGGCGCGGCGTGTTCGCGGTGCTCGGCGGGTTCAGCCTGATCGTTGCCGTGGCGGCATTCTTCCTCCTGCGCCGCGTCGCGATCGCCAAGCCACCGGTGCCGTTCAATCTCGCCACCGCCATCGCCGGTTTCCGCGGCATCTTTGCCGACCCGCGCGCCAAGGTGTGCTTCGGCGCGGTTTTCCTGGAGGCGATCTTCATCCACGGCCTGTTTCCCTATGTGGCGATCCTGCTGCTTGCCGCCGGCGAGGCGCGCGCCTCGATCGCCGGCCTCGTGATCGCCGCCTTCGGGCTGGGCGGCGTGGTCTATTCGGTCGGCATCTCGGTCATCATCGCGCGCGTTGCGGAGCGCCGTCTGATGATCGCCGGCGGCTGCCTGGCCGCGGCCGGCCTCGTGCTCGCGGCGTTCCATCTGCCCTGGTATGCGCAGGTCGGCGGCTTCGCGGTGCTCGGCTTCGGATTCTATCTCCTGCACGGCAGCATCCAGGTCCACGTCACCGAACTCTCGCAGACCGCGCGCGGCGCGGCGGCCTCGCTGCATTCGTGCTTCTTCTATCTCGGGCAGGCGGCGGGGCCGGTGGTCTACAGCTTCGGCTTCGCGCATGCCGGTCCGGAGCCCAGCCTCTTTGCAGGCGCCGTCGTGGTCGTGCTGATCGGACTCGTGTGCTCGCAGTTGCTGCGACACCGCAGTTCCCACTGACGCGCAGGCATGACGTGATTTCTGCGTTTGGTCCAAAACCCAGCGATTGCCGCGTGTTTTGTCTTGCCGCAAGCAGAGATCGAAATAGAATGCTCGCCTGGGGCGGTGAGACTTCCCAAAAAAAGAAATTTCAATGATCGGGCCGCGCGCGATTGAAGGAGCAAGTCCATGAAAAATATGGCTCTGTGCGTTGCACTGATCGCAACGGTTCTGATTTCCCAAGCTGCACCGGTGCAGGCGCAACTGGCGCGCAGCTTCGTCTCCTCCATCGGCGTCGACACCAACACCTGCGCCCGCGCCACCCCGTGCCGGACCTTTGCCTTCGCCATGACCCAGACCAATGCCGGCGGAGAGATCACCGCGCTTGATCCGGCCGGCTACGGTCAGGTCACTATTACGAAGTCGATCAGCATCGTCAGCGGGACCGGGGAGGCCGGAATTCTAGTGCCCTCGGGCGGCACCGGCATCACGATCAACGCCGCCGCCGGCGACATCATCAACCTCCGCGGTGTGGCGATCGAAGGTACCCGTGTCGGAGCGATCGGAGTAGCGTTCAACAGCGGCGCATCCTTGAACATCCACAACAGCGCGATCCGCGGCCTCACCCAGGTCGGGATCAGCTTCACGCCGGGCGCCAACAGCAAATTGTTCGTATCGAACACAGTGATCTCGGATTTCTCCAATTCGCTGGGCGTCGGGATCAATCTTTCGCCCAGCGCCGGTGCCGTCACCGCGATCTTCAACGGCCTCGAACTTCAAAATGTCAGGTCGATGGGCATCAACGTCGACGGAAATACGACCGTGTCGTTGAAAGACACGGCGATCGCCGGCAACTCCGTCGGCATCAACATTGCGGCTGGCGCAACGGTCAACTCCTACGGCGGCAACGCGATCACCGGCAACACGCAGAATGTCCTCGGCGGCCCCATCCCCGAGCTCGGAGCAAGGGGGCCGGCGGGACCACAGGGTCCGGCGGGAACCGCAGGCGCGCAGGGGGCGCAAGGCATTCCGGGACAACAAGGCGCGCAAGGGATTCAGGGACCGCCCGGCCCGAACAAGACCTTGCTGGCGTCAGACGCGCTGCAAGCATCTGCTGACACTGAACGCATCGGCAATTCCAGCATTGGTCAGGGCTCCCTCACCAAGAAAATTCAGGTCCCTTACCATGGGACAGTCCGCGTGACATACGAAATGAGGTCTACCGACGGGAGCCAGATGAGGGGTACGGTTTCAACTTTGACCGCTTCAGCAACCGGAATTACAAATTCGACCACTTATGTGTCGATCAGCCACAGCAGCCTTCGGGTTGTCGCCGGCGCCGACGTGACGCTCGCTGCCTCGCGGGACTTCGGTTTCTCCACTAGTGGCGACGTCGCTGTGCGCAATTTCCGACTCTATTATGACGTGATCGATTTCGACGGCCAACCCGTGGTCGTGCAGGATTAGCAAGTAATTCGGTCGGCATCTCGGTCATCATCGCGCGCGTTGCGGAGCGCCGTCTGATGATCGCCGGCGGCGGCCTCGCCGCGGCCGGCCTCGTGCTCGCGACGTTTCATCTGCCCTGGTATGCGCAGGTCGGCAGCTTCGCGGTGCTCGGCTTCGGATTCTATCTCCTGCACGGCAGCATCCAGGTCCACGTCACCGAACTCTCGCAGAGGCGCGCGGCGCGGCGGCCTCGCTGCATTCGTGCTTCTTCTATCTCGGGCAGGCGGCGGGGCCGGTGGTCTACAGCTTTGGCTTCGCGCATGCCGGTCCGGGGCCCAGCCTCTTTGCAGGCGCCGTCGTGGTCGTGCTGATCGGACTCGTGTGCTCGCAATTGCTGCGGCATCGCGTCACGCGGCAATGACGCGCAGTCTATTGCCACAGAGACATGCTGCGTATTGGAACCGAAGCCGCTGCGAGCGAGCGTAATCGTGCTGAAACCAACAGTGATCTTGCTGAAACCAACAGTCATGCGTAAGCATGCTGCCGCTGGAAGAGCGGACGCGCACAAGCGTGGTCTTTCATCAACAGAGGGGCACAATGACAAAGTCGAAACTGCAACTGAGTCTGTTTGCAATGGTGCTGACGGCATCGGTGCACGGCGCACCGGCGCAGGCGCAACTGGCGCGCACGTTCGTGTCGGCGAGCGGCGATGACAGCAAGTCCTGCGCTCGCGCCGCGCCGTGCCGCACCTTGGCGGGCGCGATCGCCAAGACCAACGCCGGCGGCGAGATCACCGCGCTCGATCCGGCCGGCTACGGCACGGTCACGATCAACAAGTCGATCAGCATCGTCAGCGGGACCGGCGAGGCGGGCGTGCTGGTGCCGAACGGCGGCGTTGGCATCACGATCGCTGCCGGGCCGAATGACATCATCAACCTGCGCGGCCTGATCGTCGAGGGTGGCAGCACCGGCGCGACCGGGATCGTGTTCAACAGCGGCCGGTCGCTGAACGTCCACAACAGCGTGATCCGCGGTCTCACCGGGTACGGCATCAACGTCGTCACGCCGGGCGCCGACGTCAAGGTGACGGTGTCGAACACGCAGCTCTCGGATTTCGCCGGTACCAGCGGCCAGGGGATCAGGCTCAGCCCCTCAAGCGGCACCGTCACCGCGTTGTTCAACGCGGTCGAGATCAGCAACGTCGGCGAGGTCGGCATCAATGCCGGTTCGAATACGACCGTGATCTTGAAGGACACGACCATCACCGGCAACACCGTTGGAGTCAGTCTCGATGTTGGGGTGACGCCAAAGTCCTACGGCGGCAATGCGATCACCAACAACGGCTCCGATGTCAACGGCGGCCCGATCCCCGAGCTCGGCGCGCGCGGACCGGAAGGGCCAGAAGGCCCGCAAGGGCCGCAAGGCGTGGTCGGCGCAATCGGCCCGACCGGCGCCACTGGCCCACAAGGGCCGCAGGGCATTCAGGGCGCGACCGGCCTGCAGGGCATTCAAGGTGCAACCGGCGCAACCGGCGCGCAGGGCATTCAAGGCGCGATCGGCGCAACTGGGGCTCAAGGCGAGCAGGGTCCCCGGGGTCTGACCTGGCGCGACACGTGGGCGCCCGGCACCGCCTATGTCGCCGACGACGCGGTTTCGCGCAACGGCGCGTCCTATCTGGCGACCGCCCCCAGCACCAACCAGGATCCAGCCACCACGACCGGCTTCTGGTCGCTCTTGGCGCAGAAGGGCGACACCGGAACGCAAGGCGCGACCGGCTCGCAGGGCATTCAGGGCGCGACCGGCGCGACCGGCGCGCAGGGCATTCAAGGCCCAACCGGCGCAACCGGCGCGACTGGCGCGCAAGGCATTCAAGGCCCAACCGGCGCCACCGGCGCGACCGGCGCCACAGGTCCGATCGGTCCGCAAGGTCCGCAGGGCGCAACGGGTCCCACCGGCATCGTGCAACTGGCCAGGTTCATTGGAGGCCCACAGGTCGTGGCGGCGAACACGGGTGGCTGGGCGTTCTACGGTGATGCCACCGTGTTTGTGAACACCACCGACGGGCAATGGGTGACGGGCTCGGGAAGCGCCGCCCTCGGTCTGACGACCGGCACGGCAACATTCAATATTGCGCTATGTTTCCAGCAGTTTGATCCGTTCGGGGGGACCATCCGGCCTTTTGATTCCGGCAATTTTCTGAGCGTCAAGGCGACGGCGGGAACGCGCAACGCCTACGCTTCTTCGATGGCCTTCCAGCCTGTTACCGGGACCTTTCGGGTCGGTTACTGTGTGCGAAACCCGGCTGGCGGCGCCGGTTCGTCCGCTGTCCTCGACGACAACGACATAGCCTACGGCTGGGTCCTGATCCATAACTGATCCGAGCCCGACCGGCGCGGCACCTCCTGCCGCCAGCATGGCCGAACGAGCGCAGCAACCCCGAACAGCGACCGGGTTTGATCATCGACAAGCCCGCATGTCGCTGCGCTCAAGCGGCCTGGCAGGCCGTGACGGTCGCCCTTTCCGGGCGCCGGCGCGGCCCGATGCTTTCAAAGACGCAGAGGCAAGATGCGAACGGTCGCATCGCCGCTCGCATCCGCTCGTGTCGGCCGCCCCCTCGCTCAGAGCCCGGGCTTGTGAAATCGCGCAATAATCCCCATGATAGCCAAAGGCTTGGGGTGCCGCGGCGTCGCGGCTGAGATCAAACCCATCGAACCTGTCTGGGTCATTCCAGCGAAGGGAGCCGCGAGTTGCCGGACCAGAATCCACGCATCGGCAGGCCTGGGGAAGCCATGACCGTCGCCATCATCGGCGCCGGCGTGGTCGGCCTGGGCGTCGCGTGGCGGCTGGCGGCGCAGGGGGCCTGCGTCACCGTGTTCGACCGTGGCGCGGCCGGCGCCGGCGCCACCCATGCGGCCGCCGGCATGCTGGCGGCCTGCTGCGAGGCGGAACCGGGCGAGGAGGCGCTGATCGCGCTCGGGCGCGAGAGCCAGGCGCGCTGGCCCGAATTCGCCGCCGACGTCCAGCAGGCTTCCGGCATCGACGTCGAGCTGCGCACCGAGGGCACGCTGGTGGTCGCGCTCACCGCCGACGACCAGGCCCGCATCCATCATCACCTGGTGTTCCAGCAGCGGCTCGGCCTGCCGCTGGAATGGATCAGCGCAGCCGAGACGCGCCGGCGCGAGCCGCATCTCGCCGGCAAGCTCGCGGGCGCGGTGTGGAGCCCGCAGGACCACCAGGTCGACAACCGCAAGCTCGCGGCCGCCTTGCGCGTCGCGGCCGAGCGCGCGGGCGCGGTGATCCGCGAGCATGCGCCGGTGCAGGACATTTCGATCGCCGGTCCGCGCGCCGACGGCATCGTGCTCGCGGACGGCACCAAAGTGTCCGCCGATGCGGTGGTGCTGGCGGCCGGCGCCTGGTCGCGCAGCATCGGCGGCCTCGCGCCGGAGCTGCGCCCGCCGGTGCGCCCGATCAAGGGCCAGATGCTGTCGCTGCGCATGGACCCGCGTGCGCCGCTGATCGAGCACGTGGTCTGGGCGCCCGGCGTCTATCTGGTGCCGCGCCGGGACGGGCGCATGATCGTCGGCGGCACCGTTGAGGAGAAGGCGTTCGACACGACGCTCACCGCCGGCGGTCTCCTCACGCTGCTCGAGGCCGCGTGGCGGACCGTGCCGGCGATCGAGGATCTTCCGGTCGACGAGATGTGGGTCGGCCACCGTCCCGGCAGCCGCGACGACGCGCCGATCCTGGGGCCCGCACCGGTCGAGCGGCTGGTCTATGCCACCGGCCACCACCGCAACGGCATATTGCTGGCCCCTGTGACGGCGGACGCGATCGCGCAGCTTGTGCTGCATGGCACGCTTGATCCCGCCATCCGGCCGTTCGGGATCGAGCGGTTTGCGCTGCCGCGCGCTGCGGAATAGGTTTCGGATCATGAGCCAAGCCACTGTCACCGCTCGCATTCGGATCAACGGGGAGGAGGAGCCTCTGGCCGTCTCGAGCCTCGCCGACCTGCTCGCCGGCAAGGCCGTCGACACTGCCCAGCGCGGCATCGCGGTCGCGCTCAACGGCGCGGTGGTGCCGCGCGCGGCCTGGCCGCAGACCGCGCTCAAGGCCGGCGACTGCGTCGAGATCGTGCGCGCCCGCCAGGGCGGCTGAGCGGCAGAACAATGTCAGGAGCGTTGAGAATGCCCGATCCTCTCGTCATCGCCGGCCGCGAGTTCAAGTCGCGTCTGTTCCTGGGCACGGCCGGCTATCCCAACCGGCAGGTGATGCTCGACGCGCTCGCCGCCAGCGGCACCGAGATGGCGACCGCCTCGATCCGCCGCATCAGCCTCGCCGGCGACGACGAGAGCCTGGTCGACCTCATCCCGAAGACCATCCATTTCCTGCCCAATACGGCCGGCTGCCAGACCGCCAAGGACGCCGTCCTCACCGCCGAGCTTGCGCGCGAGGCGCTCGACACCAACTGGATCAAGATCGAGGTCATCGGCGACCGCGAGCTGCTTTATCCCGACACCGAAGAGCTGATCAAAGCCACCGAGACGCTGGTCGCGAAGGGCTTTGTCGTGCTGCCCTATTGCACCGAGGACCCCGTGGTGTGCCGCAAGCTCGCCGACGCCGGCGCCGCCGCCGTGATGCCGCTCGGCGCGCCGATCGGCTCCGGGCTCGGCATCTGCAATCCGCACATGATCGAACTGATCTGCGCGCGCTCTGCGGTGCCGGTGGTCTGCGATGCCGGCATCGGCACGGCGTCGGACGCGGCGCTCGCGATGGAGCTCGGCTGCTCGGCCGTCCTTCTCAACACGGCGGTCTCCAAGGCGCAGAACCCGGTGATGATGGCCAAGAGCATGCGCGCCGCGGTCGAGGCCGGCCGCTGGTCGCGGCTCGCCGGGCGTATTCCGAAGCTCGCGCATGCCGAGCCGTCGAGCCCGCAATTCGGCCTGGTCGGGACGTGAAGCCTGTGTCGCGGGCGCGGCGCATCATGGAGCACGAAGTGCGGAATGGTGCGCTGCAGACCCGGGACCGTCGCGGAGCCGGTATTTGGAGCGGTTCCGGATCAGCGGCGCAGCGTTTCGCGCTAAGCGCTCATGCTGCGCCGCGTCCGGGACACGTGTTTCCATGACCCTCCCCGAGCCGCCGCTGCTGCTCGTGACCGACCGCCGCCAGGCGCGGCGGCCGCTTCCGGAGGTGGTGCGGGCCGCGCTTGCGGCCGGCTGCCGCTGGGTGAGCCTGCGCGAGAAGGACCTGCCCGAGGACGAGCAGATCACGCTGGCGCGCATGCTGGCGCCGATGGTCCGCCGCGAAGGCGGCCGCATGAGCGTGCACGCCGAAGCCGCGCTGGCGAAAGCCTGCAATGCCGACGGCGTCCACCTGCCGGCCGGCAGCGATCCCGCCGCCGCGCGCACGCTCATGGGCGCGGGCAAGCTGATCGGAGTGTCGATCCATACCGTCACCGAGGCCGAGGCCATCGACCCGGGCGTCATCGACTACGCGATCGCCGGCCCCGCCTTCGAGACCGCCAGCAAGCCCGGCTACGGCCCCGAGATCGGCCGCAAGGGCCTCGCCGAGATCGCGCGTGCCGCGCGCGTGCCGGTGCTCGCGATCGGCGGCCTCAATGCGTCGCGCGCCGCCGAGGTGCTCGCCACCGGTCCGGTCGGCATCGCCGTGATGGGCGGCATCATGCGCGCCGCCGATCCGGGGCAGGAGGTGAGGGCGCTCCTGGCCACCGTCGCGGGCGCGCGGCGCTAGAGCATTTTCAGGAAAAGTGGAATCCGGTTTTCCGTCGAAAATGCGACCAACGCAAGAGTCCTAGAGCACGTTCAGTTTCAAGGAAACTGAACGCGCTCTAGCCACGAAGTCCGGACGACAGGCGCGGACGGCGGCGCAGAGCACGGCATCATCGCCCGGTTCTGTTGCCATCGCGCGTCATCCGAAAACGCGGCGCTCGCAAGGGCGTCATTCAAGGGGGGGACCACCATGACGACGACGTCACGACTCCGCATTGCGGGCGGCGCGGCCTTGCTGGCCGTCCTGGCGGGCGCCGCGCCGGCGCTCGCCGAGGCGGCACCGCCGCGGATCGACGCGGGCGACACCGCCTGGATGCTCGCGGCCACCGGCCTGGTGCTGATGATGAGCATCCCGGGCCTCGCCTTGTTCTACTGCGGGATGGTGCGCAAGAAGAACGTGCTCGCCACCATGGCGCAGACGCTGCTGTGCGTCGGCCTGTGCTCGATCCTGTGGGCGGTCGCCGGCTACAGCCTCACGTTCAATGGCGAGAACGGCTTCATCGGCAACCTCGACAAGGTCATGCTCAAGGGCATCACCATGACGTCGATCGCGCCGGCGACCAGCATCCCCGAGATGCTGTTCATGCTCTACCAGATGACCTTCGCGGTCATCACGGTCGCGCTGGTCGCCGGGTCGGTCGCCGACCGCATGCGGTTCTCCGCCTTCGTGTGGTTCGCGGCGCTGTGGATGTTCTTCGTCTATGTGCCGATCGCGCATTGGGTCTGGGGCGGCGGCTGGCTGACGCCCGATGCCGCCACCATGAAGCCCGGCGTGCTCGATTTCGCCGGCGGCACGGTCGTGCACCTCAATGCCGGCATCGCCGGTCTGGTCGCCTGCTACGTGATCGGCAAGCGGCATGGCTACGGCACCGACAACTTCGCGCCCTACGACCTGTCGCTGGCGGTGATCGGCACCGGCCTCCTGTGGGTCGGCTGGTACGGCTTCAACGGCGGCTCGGCGCTGGGCGCCAATTCCCGCGCCGTCTTCGCGATCGTCGCCACCCATCTGGCGGCCTGCATGGGCGCGCTGACCTGGATGGCGCTCGAATGGTGGACGCGCGGCAAGCCCTCCGTGCTCGGCATGATCTCGGGCGCGGTGGCGGGGCTCGGCACCATCACGCCGGCCTCCGGCTTCGTGCTGCCGTGGCACGGCATCGTCATCGGCCTGATCGCCGGCGCGTTCTGCTTCTGGGCCTGCACCAAGCTCAAGCAGAAGTGCGGCTATGACGATTCGCTCGACGTGTTCGGCGTGCACGGCGTCGGCGGCGCCACCGGCACGTTCCTCACCGGCATTTTCGCCGTCGCCGCGGTGGGCGAGACCGCGGGGCTGCTCGAAGGCAACGGCAAGCAGCTCCTGTTCCAGGTCTACGGCATCCTCGCCACCCTGGTCTGGTCCGGCGTGGGGACGTTCGTGCTGCTCAAGGTGATCGAGCTCCTGGTCCCGCTGCGCGTCAGCCCGCAGAGCGAGATCGAGGGCCTCGACGTCACCCAGCACGGCGAAGCCTTGCAGTAGCGCTGGCGGCGAGCGGCATCGCCGATCGGGTGGAGCGCAGCCGGCTTGGGTTGTCCACGACCTCGTCGTGCGGCTCGAGCTGGCGCCTATGTGCTTGCGCGGGCACGAGCGGACCCGTGGACCGATTCAATCGTGGCCGGGCTCCCGATGGATCAGGCTCGCATGCTTTATTCCCGGGCAGAAGATCGAAAAACATGCACACGCCACCGCGTGCGTAAAATTCTTTCGCGATCATCGCTGCGAGCTCCTGCTCGCAGGTGCCGCGCCCACGCGTCTCGCCACAGCGACCCGCGGTCGATGGCCGGACTCCACGCAACTCATTAAGCCAGCGCGCTTTCCAGCCGCCCGGCCGGCACCGGCCCGGCCGCAGGCCGCACCGGAGTTGCGGCCGCCGCCGCAGCGTCTTGCCGAATGGCATGCCCATTGCACCAGCAGGTGCGGAGTTCATGTGGGCCGCGCAATGGGGCAGCCGCCAAACCTGAGTTCGCTCCGCTGATCGGCGGGGGCAGTCCATCGACCTTCGGGACTCTTTGCGTCATCAACAGTTGGAGGCGGAAAATGAAAGCTATCTTCGGTGCGATCTGCATGTCGGCCATGCTTGTGGCCGCGGTCGGCGGCGCTTCCGCGACGTCGTACATCCAGGCCTCGAGCTCGGAAGAGCAACTTGCGACGGATACCAAGCCCAAGGTCGTCACGATGAATTCGGTCGACGCAAAGAAGAACATTGCGGTCGACAAGACCATCATCAAGGTCAATGAAAACGGCGCCTTCTTCTTTGTCGCGGCGGCCCAGGTCGGCGGCAAGACCAAGGGGTTGGTGCGGATGTGGATGCGGATCAACGGCAAGGACGTCGACAACTCCAATACCGAACAGATCATCACCGACCCGGAATTCACCGCCGTGCTGGTCTGCCAGGGCGTGGCGGAAGTGAAGCGCGGCGACAGGATCGAAGTGGTGTTTTCGGGGTCGGTGCCCGGCGTCGGGCTGGTCGTCAAAAAGCCCGCCGGCGAACCGGTGGTGCCGAGCGTGATCCTGTCCGGATGGCGGATCGACTGAACCGAGACGGTCCACGCGAACGCAGTCAGGGGGCGCCGCGGTGGCGCCCCTTTTGCTGTCCGGCGCATTGTCAGGAAAAACGCAAGCCGATTTTCCGTCCGCAAATGCCCCCGATGCAAGAGTCCCGGCCCCTGAGTTGCCCCGTGTTGCGCACGGCTCGAGGCATTTTGCCGGCGTGATGAAGTTCTACGCAATCCTGGCGTGAGTTTGGGCGGCGCCTGACGGACGGCCTCGCCCCCGCCCGCGCGACCGCCGGAAAATCCCTCATTTTCAATTGCCTGCTCCGCATCCGCCGAATTGGCATGGGGCTTGATTTGCAGAGCGGGCATCGCCTTGCGGAGCGTCTCCCGCACGACGGCGCTCAGTCGCGACCGCCTGACCTGCGACCTCGCAGGACCGGTCCCAAGGGGGATTAATCCATGAAGATCGTCATGGCGATTATCAAGCCATTCAAGCTGGACGAGGTCCGCGACGCTCTGACCGCGATCGGCGTGCTCGGGATGACCGTCACGGAGGTCAAAGGCTACGGGCGCCAGAAGGGCCACACCGAAATCTACCGCGGCGCCGAATACGCCGTGAGCTTCCTGCCCAAGATCAAGATCGAAGTGGCGGTGGCGACCGACCAGGTCGACAAGACCATCGAGACCATCACCGCGGCCGCCAAGACCGGCCAGATCGGCGACGGCAAGATCTTCGTCTTCGCCATCGACACCGCCGTGCGCATCCGCACCGGCGAAACCGATATCGCGGCCCTCTGAACCCGCACACCAGTGACAGGAGTCAAACCATGACGTTCCAGAAGCTCTCCCGTGCGGTGTCGGCGGCTCTCGTCTTCGTATTCCTGGCCGGCGCTTTCGCCGGCACGCCGAACGTCGTTCACACCGCCCAGGCCGAGGAAGCCACGCCGGCGGCGGCGGCGGAAGCCCCGGCGGCCGAGCCGCCGCCGCTGGCCTGCGACGCCAAGATGACGATCAACTGCACGCCCAGCGCGGGCGACACCGCCTGGATGCTCACGTCGGTGGCGCTGGTGCTGCTGATGACGATCCCGGGCCTCGGCCTGTTCTATGGCGGCATGGTGCGCCGGAAGAACGTCGGCGACACCGTGATGACGAGCTTCGCCATCACCTGCCTGGTCAGCATCCTCTGGCTGGTCTGCAACTACAGCTTCGCGTTCCGGGAGGGGACGCCATTTATCGGGGGCTTCGAGCGCGCTTTCCTGCAGGGCATCATGAGCGACATCGGCAAGGGCGGCATGGGCAATCCCAATCCGCTGGCGCCGACCATCCCGGAAACCGTCTATATCTGCTTCCAGCTCACCTTCGCGATCATCACGCCGGCGCTGATCGCGGGGGCCTTCGCCGAGCGCATGAAGTTCTCGGCGATGCTGTGGTTCATCGGCATCTGGTCGACCGTCGTCTATGCGCCGATCGCGCATTGGGTCTGGGGACCGGACGGCTTTCTCAACGCCGGCAACGCGGATGGCTGGGTCAAGGTCCTCGACTACGCCGGCGGCACCGTGGTGCACATCAATTCCGGCGTCGCCGGCCTGGTCGCGTGCATCATGCTCGGCAAGCGCAAGGACTCCGGACCCGGGCACAACATGGTGCTGACCTTCATCGGCGCCTCGCTGCTGTGGGTCGGCTGGTTCGGCTTCAACGCCGGCTCGGCGGTGAGCGCGGGCGTGCAGGCCGGCATGGCCATGCTGGTGACGCACATGGCGACCGCGTTCGCCGGCTTCACCTGGATGATCGTGGAGTGGATGGTCCGCGGCAAGCCGACGGTCATCGGCATCTGCACCGGCGCGGTGGCGGGCCTGGTCGCGATCACGCCGGCCTCCGGCTTCGTCGGCCCGCTCGGCTCGGCGGTGATCGGCGTCGCGGCCGGCGTCGTCTGCTACTGGGGCGTCACCGGGCTCAAGCACATGTTCGGCTACGACGATGCGCTCGACGCCTTCGGCGTGCATGGCGTCGGCGGCATCGTCGGCGCGCTCCTCACCGGCGTGTTCGCGATCGAGCAATACGGCGGCACTGCGGGCGCGATCGAAGGCAATGCCGTGCAGGTCCTCAATCAGGCCATCGGCATCGCCATCGTGGTGGTCTACGACGCCGTCGTCACCCTGATCATCCTCAAGCTCGTCGACATGGTCATTGGGCTGCGCGTGTCCGAGGAGATCGAGCGCGAGGGCCTCGACCTCGCGCTGCACGGCGAGACCGTGCACTGACCCCGGCGCGCTCCGCGCTTCGGGGCGCGCCACGAGACACGGTTAGGGTGGATACCCGGCACCGCCCTTGCCGTCGAGGGGCCCTGGTGAAAGCCAGGGCCCCTCACTTTTGAACCGGTTCCACGCCCCAATTGCACAGCGTCTGGGCACTGACGGCGTTTTGCAGGTCGCGGTTAATTTTTATGCAGCGGTGGCGCGCGTTTGTGCGGCGCCTGCCGGGGGCTCCCGAGTCCCCCCTCCGTCACCGGAAATTCAAATGTGGTTTCAAGCCTTTAAGAGAACCCGCGGAACTGGCACGCGGCTTGATTTGCAGCCCGTGGCATTGCTGCCGGGGCAGGCCCTCGCGCCGCGACGCTGAGTCGAACCGCCTTGTACCTGCACCCGCAGGACCGGGCCCAAGCGGGGATTGCATCCATGAAAATCGTCATGGCGATTATCAAGCCATTCAAGCTGGACGAGGTCCGCGACGCTCTGACCGCGATCGGCGTGCACGGGATGACCGTCACGGAGGTCAAAGGCTACGGGCGCCAGAAGGGCCACACCGAAATCTATCGCGGCGCCGAATACGCCGTGAGCTTCCTGCCCAAGATCAAGATCGAAGTGGCGGTCGCGACCGACCAGGTCGACAAGACCATCGAGACCATCACCGCGGCCGCCAAGACCGGCCAGATCGGCGACGGCAAGATCTTCGTCTTCGGCATCGACACCGCCGTGCGCATCCGTACCGGCGAAACCGATATCGCGGCCCTCTGAACCCGCACATTCACCGTCTAGCGACAGGAGTTGGACAATGACGTTCAAGACACTTTCCCGTGCGGGGCTCGTGGCTCTCGTGCTCGGGGTCGTTCTCGGCCTCTTCATCGCCGTCCCGGGCTTCGATCACGCCTGGGCCGAAGAAGCGGCGCCCGCTGCCGCGGCGGCTGCGCCGCCCGCCTGCGACGCCACCGCCACGCCCAAGGTGCTCACCAACTGCACGCCCAATGCGGGCGACACCGCCTGGATGCTTACCTCCATGGCGCTGGTGCTGCTGATGACGATCCCGGGCCTCGGCCTGTTCTATGGCGGCATGGTGCGCCGGAAGAACGTCGGCGATACCGTGATGACGAGCTTCGCCATCACCTGCCTGGTCAGCATCCTCTGGCTGGTCTGCAACTACAGCTTCGCGTTCCGGGAGGGGACGCCGTTCATCGGCGGCCTGGACCGGGCCTTGCTGCAGGGCATCCTGAGCGACATCGGCAAGGGCGGCATCGGCAATCCCAATCCGCTGGCCGCGACCATCCCGGAAACCGTCTACCTCTGCTTCCAGCTCACCTTCGCGATCATCACGCCGGCGCTGATCGCGGGCGCCTTCGCCGAGCGCATGAAGTTCTCGGCGATGCTGTGGTTCATCGGCATCTGGTCGACCGTCGTCTATGCGCCGGTCGCGCACTGGGTCTGGGGGCCGGATGGCTTCCTGGCCGCCGGCAACGACGCGGCCTGGGTCAAGGTCCTCGATTTCGCCGGCGGCACGGTGGTGCACATCAACTCCGGCGTCGCAGGCCTGATCGCGTGCATCGTGCTCGGCAAGCGCAAGGACTCCGGGCCCGGACACAACATGGTGCTGACCTTCATCGGCGCCTCGCTGCTGTGGGTCGGCTGGTTCGGCTTCAACGCCGGCTCGGCGGTGAGCGCGGGCGTGCAGGCCGGCATGGCCATGCTGGTGACGCACATGGCGGCCGCGGTCGCCGGCTTCACCTGGATGATCGTGGAATGGATGATGCGCGGGAAGCCGACGGTGATCGGCATCTGCACCGGCGCGGTGGCGGGCCTGGTGGCGATCACGCCGGCCTCGGGCTTCGTCGGCCCGCTCGGCTCGGTGGTGATCGGCGTCGCGGCCGGCGTCGTCTGCTACTGGGGCGTCACCGGGCTCAAGCACATGTTCGGCTACGATGATGCGCTCGACGCCTTCGGCGTGCATGCGGTCGGCGGCATCGTCGGCGCCCTGCTCACCGGCGTGTTCGCGGTCGAGCAATATGGCGGCACCGCCGGCCTGCTCGAGGGCAACCCCGGGCAGTTGATCAACCAGGTCAAGGGCATCGCGATCGTGCTGGTCTACGACGCGGTCGTCACCCTGATCATCCTCAAGATCGTCGACATCTTCATCGGGCTGCGCGTGTCCGAGGAGATCGAGCGCGAGGGCCTCGACCTCGCGTTGCACGGCGAGACCGTGCACTGACGGATCCCGCTCCCGCCTGCGCGGGAGCGGCCACGAGACGCGGTTAGGGTGGATACCCGGCACCGCCCTTGCCGTCGAGGGGCCCTGGTGAAAGCCAGGGCCCCTTACGTTTCCTGCCGTGAAGGGCCGGCGCGACCGCGGTCGGGTGGGCAAAGGCGCCAAGCGCCGTGCCCACGCGTGCATCGTGCAAGACGTCAGAGCTGAAGACGCGTGGGCACGCTTCGCTTTGCCCACCCTACAACATCAAAACCTGTACCAGCAGCAGCGTAGGGTGGGCAAAGGCGCGAAGCGCCGTGCCCACGCGGCTTTCCGCGCCTGACGAAAGAAAACGCGTGGGCACGCTGCGCTTTGCTCACCCTACAACGCTGCGATGTCGCGCCGCGCTGCTCCTGCGCCGCTTCCCCGCCCGCCATTGGTTAATCGCCCCTTAACCCCCGCGCACCTATGCTAGGAAATCCCTTGTGCGGCGGGGTATGCGCGCCGTTCGCCTTCAGGAGTGACGCGCGTTCGAGCGCCCAACCGGTTCCCGCTTTTGCTGAACGCGCTTCCGTATCGATGTTCATGACCGCCGCCGAACGCGAGCAACCTCCCGCGCCCGCCCGGGCCGACCAGGGCCGCTCGCCCTTCGTGCGGCTGCGCGAGCTCCTGGGCGACATCCCGCCCGGCAAGCCCGCCATCAGCCTCGCGGTCGGCGAGCCGCAGCACGCGGTGCCCGCGTTCGTCGGCCCGGTGCTGGCCGGCCACATCGAGGAGTTCGGCCGCTACCCGATGAACAAGGGGCTCGACGAGTTCTGCCAGGCGGCGGCGGACTGGCTCGGCCGCCGCTTCGGGCTTGCCCGCGCGCCTGACCCGCTGACCGAGATGCTGGTGCTCAACGGCTCGCGCGAGGGCCTGTTCCTGGGCGCGCTGGCGGCGCAGCGCTGGGCCAGCGGCCGACGCGGGACGCCCGCGATCCTGATGCCCAATCCGTTCTACGGCGCCTACGAGGCTGGCGCCCTGGCGGCGCAGTGCGAGCCGGTCTACCTGCCGGCCACCGCCGCGACCGGGTTCCTGCCCGACCTCGACGCCATCCCGGACGCGGTCCTGGTGCGCACGGTGGCCTTCTATCTCGCCTCGCCCGCCAACCCGCAGGGCTCGGTGGCGCCGCCCGCCTATTTCGCGCGCCTGGTCGCGCTGGCGCGGCGCCACGGCTTTCTCCTCTTCAGCGACGAATGCTACTCCGAGATCTACACGACGCACGCGCCCACCAGCGCGCTGCAGGCGGCCGGGCCCGATTTCGAGAACGTGGTGGTGTTCCAGTCGCTCTCGAAGCGCTCGAACCTGCCCGGCCTGCGGGTCGGCTTCGCGGCCGGCGACCGTCGCTTCCTGGCGCGCTTCCTCGAGTTCCGCAACGTCTCGGCGCCGCAGGTGCCGCTGCCGATGCAGCGCGTCGCCATCGCGGCCTATGCCGACGAGGCGCATGTCGACGAGAACCGCCGCCTCTACGCGCAGAAATTCGATCTCGCCGACCAGATCATCGGCGACCGCTACGGCTATCGCCGTCCGGCCGGCGGGTTCCTGCTCTGGCTCGACGTCTCGGCGCACGGCGGCGACGAAGCCGTCACGCTGCGGCTGTGGCAGGAGGCCGGCCTGCGCGTCGTGCCCGGGCGCTATCTCGCGCGCGAACAGGCCGACGGCAGCAATCCCGGCCTGGGCTACATCCGGGTCGCCCTGGTGCAGGACAAGGAGAGCACGGCCGAGGCGCTGCACCGCCTCGTCGCCGTGCTCGGGTGAGCGCGCGCATCATGTCGATGATCGACCGCAGCCTCGACAGCCTGACCTTCCTCTCCGACGGATTGCGCGACGCGCTGCGCCGGCGGCTGCGCGAGATCGCCGGGCTCGCCCTGATCCTGCTCGCCATGCTGCTGGCGATCGCGCTCGCGAGCTGGTCGGTGCAGGACCCGAGCCTGAGCCATGCCACCAACACGCCGGTGCGCAACCTGCTCGGCATCACCGGCGCCACGGTCGCGGACCTGCTGATGCAGCTCCTGGGCCTCGGCTCGCTCGCGCTGGTGCTTCCGATCGGCATCTGGGGATGGCGCCTGGCCAGCCACCGGCCGCTCGGCCGTGAACGGTTCCGGCTCGCGGTCTGGGTCCTCGCCGTCGTGCTGGCCGCGGTGTTCGCGTCCGCGCTGCCGCGCACGCCGGCCTGGCCGTTGCCGGCGGGCCTCGGCGGCGTGGTCGGCGATGCGCTGCTGCGGTTCGCGATGCTCGCTGCGCACGACACGCCGGCCGCCACGACGCGCCTGGCGATCGCGGCGGCGACCGGCCTGTGCAGCCTGATCGCGCTCGCGTTCGCCGCCGGTTTCGGCTGGCACGGCGAGCCGGAGGCGTTCCCGCCGAGGCTCAACGGCAAAGACAACGACGCGCCGGCCGACAAGACGGAGCGCGCCTCGGTCTCGCTCGGCTGGCTGGTGCACGGATTTCTCAGCCTCAAGGCGCGCGTGGCGCGGATGCTGACGCGCGGCGGCGCCGCCGGCGTCCTGTCGCGGCGCAAGGCCGCGGCGCCGCCGGCGGTGCGGGCCGAGCCGCGCTTCGACGATTACCAGACGGCGCTGCGCGACCTCGAACACGAAGCCGAGACCGAGGAGGAACCCGAAGCCGCGCCGGTGGCGCGCAAGCCGCGCGCGCCCAAACCGCCGCGCCGCGCGAGCGGCGGCTATGCGCTGCCGGCGCTCGAGCTCCTGACCATGCCGAGCAAGGTCGGGCGCGCCACCCTCAGCGCCGAGGCCCTGCAAACCAACGCCACCGCGCTCGAAGGCGTGCTCGGCGACTTCGGCGTGCGCGGCGAGATCATCAATGCGCGGCCCGGCCCGGTGGTGACGCTCTACGAGCTCGAGCCCGCGCCCGGCATCAAGTCCTCGCGCGTCATCGGGCTGGCCGACGACATCGCCCGCTCCATGAGCGCGCTCTCCGCCCGCGTCGCCGTCGTGTCGGGACGGAACGCCATCGGCATCGAGCTGCCGAACCCGACGCGCGAAAAGGTGTTCCTGCGCGAGCTGCTGGCGGCGGTCGACGCCAACGAAAGCGCCAAGCTGCCGCTCTGCCTCGGCAAGACCATCGGCGGCGAGTCGGTGATCGTCGACCTCGCGCGCATGCCGCATCTCTTGATCGCCGGCACCACCGGTTCCGGCAAGTCGGTCGCCATCAACACCATGATCCTGAGCCTGGTCTACCGGCTCAAGCCCGAGCAGTGCCGGCTGATCATGGTGGATCCGAAGATGCTCGAGCTCTCCGTCTATGACGGCATCCCGCATCTGCTCACGCCGGTCGTCACCGACCCGAAGAAGGCGGTGGTCGCGCTCAAGTGGGCGGTGCGCGAGATGGAGGAGCGCTACAAGAAGATGTCGAAGCTCGGCGTGCGCAACATCGACGGCTACAACGCGCGCGTCGCCGAGGCGAAAAACAAGGGCGAGAAGCTCTCGCGCACCGTGCATACCGGGTACGACAAGGAGACCGGCGAGGCGATCTACGAGGAGGAGGCGCTCGAGCTCGAGCCCTTGCCCATGATCGTCGTCATCGTCGACGAGATGGCCGACCTGATGATGGTCGCCGGCAAGGATATCGAAGGCGCGATCCAGCGCCTGGCGCAAATGGCGCGTGCCGCCGGCATCCACGTCATTCTGGCGACCCAGCGCCCCTCTGTCGATGTCATCACCGGCACCATCAAGGCGAATTTTCCGACCCGCATTTCCTTCCAGGTCACGTCGAAGATCGACAGCCGCACGATCCTGGGCGAGCAGGGCGCGGAGCAACTGCTCGGCCAGGGCGACATGCTCTACATGGCCGGCGGCGGCCGCATCAGCCGCGTCCATGGCCCATTCGTCTCCGACGAAGAGGTGGAGAAAGTCGTCCGCCATCTGAAGTCCCAGGGCGTGCCGCAATATCTCGAAGCGGTCACCGCCGAGGACGAACTAGGCGAGGATGGCAACCCGGTCTTCGACGGCACCGGCATGGGCGCCGGCGACGCCACCGATCTCTATCAGCAGGCTGTGCAGGTGGTGACGCGCGACCGCAAGGCATCGACGAGCTACATCCAGCGCCGCCTGCAGATCGGCTACAACCGCGCCGCCTCGCTCATGGAGCGCATGGAACACGAAGGCGTCGTCGGCCAGCCCAACCACGCGGGAAAACGCGAAATCCTGGTCGGTGAGGACGGCAATACCTATTGAGAATTGCCGGGTTGCCAATTAACTCCACTACACATCTAATGAGCCGCGAAATCGCCACAGGGCGTGATTAGCGGATTACCCACAGGCAGCGCAAAGCGGGGTTGGATATGGCCGGAACAAGCCTCGGGGCTTTTCTCGGGACTCTGGTCTGGGTGTCCACGATCTGGGCGTCGATGTCTGCTGACGCGCGCGCGCAGGCGACGCCTGCGGCAACTACACAATCCAGAAGCACCGTGAGGCCTCCGGGCCAGACCGATCTCAGCCGGGTCGCCCCTGTCCTGCCGAAGGGAAATGCGGTCGGCAAATTCGCCAAGCCTGGCGAGACGCTCGCTCCCGATGCCAATCAGCGATCACTGGTCGACCGCGTCAGCCTCTATTTATCCACCATACAGACCCTGGTCGGCGACTTCGTTCAGGTCGGCTCCGATGGCGGCCGCAATGAAGGCCAGTTCTATATCCAGAAGCCCGGCAAGGTCCGCTTCGATTACCAGCCGCCGAGCCCGATCGACGTCATCTCCGATGGCCAATCGGTGGTCGTGCGCAATCGCAAGCTCGGCACCCAGGATGTCATTCCCTTGTCGCAGACGCCGTTGCGCTTCCTGCTTTCCGACCGCATCGATCTGCTCCGCGACACCAACGTGGTGGGCATTTATGCCGACGACATCTTCGTCACCGTCGTCATCGAGGAGAAGCAGCCGTTGATCGGCACCAGCCGCCTGATGCTGATGTTCGCCGCTAAGGACCTCCAGTTGCGGCAATGGACCGTCACCGATCCGCAAGGATTCGACACCAC
>JAXDOD010000008.1:0-13626 GCA_034669045.1 Alphaproteobacteria bacterium | reverse complement strand
CATCACGTCGGGGCCCCATTGGCCCACCTTGGCCGCCATGTGCTCGTCGACGCGCTGTTCGATCCTCGACAGCAGTTCCTCGTCGGCGATGCCCTCTTCCTTGGCCCATTCGTCGACCGGCAGGTCGAGATCGAGCACGCGCTTGAGCTCGTCCTTCAGGCCGGCTGTGTCCCACTGCTCGGCATAGGCATGCTCGGGCACGTGCTTGGCGACGAGGTCGTCGATGAAGGCGTGGCGCATGTCGGTGACGGTCTCGGCGACGCTGTCGTCCTTCATCAGGTCGACGCGCTGGTCGAAGATCACCTTGCGCTGGTCGTTCTGGACGTTGTCGAACTTGAGCAGGTTCTTGCGGATGTCGAAGTTGCGCGCCTCGACCTTCTGCTGCGCTTTTTCCAGCGCCTTGTTGATCCAGGAATGGACGATGGCCTCGTTCTCCTTGAGGCCGAGCCGCTGCAGCATGGTGTCGAGCTTGTCCGACCCGAAGATGCGCATCAGGTCGTCTTCGAGCGACAGGAAGAACTTCGAATGCCCGGGATCGCCCTGGCGGCCGGAGCGCCCGCGCAACTGGTTGTCGATGCGCCGGCTCTCGTGCCGCTCGGTGCCGAGCACGAACAGCCCGCCGGCCTCGAGCGCCTTCTTCTTAAATCGTGCATAGCGCAGCCCAATGTCAGCATTTTTTCTATCAATTTTGCCAAAGGTTCTTGTTACAAGCGCGCGATGCCTTGCGAGGTCAACTGGTGTAGGCGTTCGACCGGCTTTTATTTCATCAGCTTTCCATGTTTCGACACTTACTTCCACGAGAGTACTAGGCAGGTGAATGGGACCACCTGGATCGACCTCTACGCATTCGTAAAAGCTAATCCACCGGCGAACTCTACTCTCCGCCCATCCAAGAAGACGATCGTCGATGGCCCCATGCTGAACTTCGCCGATCAAAGATTGGATCTTTTCATTGACCAATCGCCTGACAGCCTCATCATTTAAATTGGCGCCCTGATCAGATTGGCTCTCGATGCTAACCAATGCTAATTCATCGATCTCTCTGTTGATTTCGGCTAATTTTGTAGTCACCTCGCTACGTTTCTTAGCGATCAGAGCCTGATCAGGAGTTCGATCTTGGGCTGATTCGCGTTGGACCCAAAGATTAATAATCTCATCGAGGAGCGAATCAGGGAGGTCAAATACAGCGCCACCGGCGACGTCCGCCTTATCTTCCTGTGCAGAGCCCTTCGTGAGATTGGCCCACGCAGTGACTCGCCGCTCAAGCCAGGAGCGAAATTCGTCGTAGGGCCTGATCTTCTCGTCAAGAATTCCTATCTTTTCGTTGAGTGGCGCAATTTTTTGTTCGTTGTCGGCAATACCCTTATCAATCGCTTCAAGCTTTGCTGCGAAAGACTTCAGCTTTACGACGCAGTCTTCAATTTCCGCATCACAAGCGTCAATTTTCAGTTTTTTATTTTCAACCTCATCCTGTTTGGATACCTTGACGACCTCCAGTCGCTGTCTTTTTTTCTGGAGTTCGATCTTCTCTTTCTCTGTATTGGCAATCTGTCCCTGAATGGAAGATTTTTCGGCTTCAAGTTTTTCCCTCTTCTCGATCAACGTCTTTCGTTCTGTCTCAGGCCCCGCTTTCTCTGCTGCGAGTCGATCTCGACGCTCACGATCTGCCAATGGAAGCAGCTCCGATTTAAATTTATCTTTGTGGACGCGCCTTTCCTCCGCAATCCACCCTAGCTGAACATATAGCGGGTTGCCGCCGAGCTGAATGTCGGTGCCGCGGCCGGCCATGTTGGTGGCAATTGTCACAACGCCCGGAATGCCCGCCTGCGCAATAATCTGCGCTTCCTGTTCGTGGTAGCGCGCATTGAGGATGGCGAAGACCTTGTTGTTTATCGCGCCTTCGTCGCCTGAATAGAGCGCTGCGAAGGCGTTGGGATCGGTGAAGTCGTGCTGCTCCCAGCCCTGCTGGCGCAGCATCTCGGCGAGCTGCTCCGACTTCTCGATCGAGGTGGTGCCGACCAGCACGGGCTGGCCGCGTTGCTTGCAATCCTCGATGAGCGCGATCACCGAACGGTATTTTTCGACCCCGGTGCGATAGACCTCGTCGTCATCGTCGAGCCGGATCATCGGCATGTTGGTCGGGACCTCGACCACTTCGAGATTGTAGATGTCGATGAACTCGTCCGCCTCGGTGAGCGCCGTGCCGGTCATGCCGGCGAGCTTCTCGTACATGCGGAAATAGTTCTGGAAGGTGATCGAGGCGAGCGTCTGGTTCTCCGGCTGGATCGGCTGGTGCTCCTTGGCCTCGAGCGCCTGGTGCAGGCCTTCCGAGTAGCGCCGGCCCGGCATCATGCGGCCGGTGAATTCGTCGATGATGACGACTTCGCCGTTCCTCACGATGTAGTCCTTGTCGCGCTGGAACAGCTTGTGGGCGCGCAGCGCCTGGTTGACGTGATGGACGGTCGAGACGTTCTCGACCTCATAGAGGTGGTCGCCCTTGAGCAGGCCGGCGTTGCGCAGCATCTGCTCCATCTTTTCCATGCCGGCTTCGGTCATGGTGACGGTGCGCTGCTTCTCGTCAACCTCGTAGTCGGGCTTGTCGAGCTTGGGGATGTAGGTGTCGATGGTGTTGTAGAAGTCGGAGCGGTCGTCGAGCGGGCCGGAGATGATGAGCGGCGTGCGCGCCTCGTCGATCAGGATCGAGTCGACCTCGTCGACGATCGCATAGATGTGCCCGCGCTGGGCCATGTCCTCCATGCGGTACTTCATGTTGTCGCGCAGATAGTCGAAGCCGAGCTCGTTGTTGGTGCCGTAGGTGACGTCGCAGTCGTAGTTCGCCTTGCGCTGCTCGTCGTCGAGCCCGTGCACGATCACGCCGACCCTGAGGCCGAGGAACTCGTAGATCGCGCCCATCCATCCGGCGTCGCGCTTGGCGAGATAGTCGTTGACGGTGACGACGTGGACGCCGCGGCCGGCGAGCGCGTTGAGATAGACCGGCAGGGTCGCCACCAGCGTCTTGCCTTCGCCGGTCTTCATCTCGGCGATCTTGCCCTCATGCAGGATCATGCCGCCGATGAGCTGCACGTCGAAATGGCGCTGGCCGATCGTGCGCTTGGCCGCCTCCCGCACGGTCGCGAAGGCCGGCACCAGCAGTTCGTCGAGCGAGGTCCCCTCCGCGGCCTGCTTCTTGAAGTCGGCCGTGCGCTGGCGCAATTGCTCGTCGGAGAGCTTTTCCAGCTCCTGCTCCAGCGCGTTGATCTCGTTCACGCGCGGTTGATAGGTCTTGATGCGCCGCTCGTTGGAGGAGCCGAACAGCTTGCGGGCGAGCGCGCCGATCATTCAGGAAATCCTTTCAGGGCCGGTCCGCCAATCTAGCAGAGTTCGTTGGCGAGCGGGGAGCCGCCGGTCTTTTGGACCTGATCTTCGCGGCCTAACGTGCGCAAGTTCATAGCATTGCCGCGGAATGCCGGAAATGCCGCGCCTGGGGGATGGTCTTGCGCGCGACCGGCGGCCTGCGGTCCGACCGGCCGGTTTTGTGGAGAGATAGGAGGGGGTCCACCCCTTGTCAATTGGCCATTCCCGCCCATGTTATCGACAAAATCGGCCCTATAGTGGGCCATTGCAAAGGGGGAGCGATTGCGCGACTGTCCGGCCGCAGCCGGCACTCGCTGCGCTATTCTAAGGAAGCCCCTATGCCATTGCTGAAGCTCTGCTCCCCCGTCGCGGCCACGTTCGCGGCGCCGCGTCCACGCGGATTCAAGTTCGCCACCGTCGCCGCGCTGGCGCTGCTTGCTCTGCCGGCGGTCGCCGGCTGCTCCAAGAATTCTTCGTCTTCGTCGGCATCCCAGCCGGAAGCTGCCAACCCGAACGACCCGGTGATCGCGCGCGTCAACGGCACCGCGATCAGGGGCAGCGACATCCAGATGGCCGAGGAGGACGTCGGTGCCGACCTGCAGGGACCGCCCGATCACAAGCGCGAGCAGCTCATCGCCTATCTGACCGACGTCATCCTGGTGTCGCAGGCGGCCGAGAAGAAAAACATGGCCGAGAACGCCGACTTCAAGCGTCGTCAGGCGTTCATGCGCAACAAGCTGCTGATGGGCACCATGCTGCAGTCGCATGCCAAGGCGGCGGCGACCGACGAAGAGATGCGCAAGGTCTATGACGAAGCGGTCAAGCCGATGGCCGCCGAGGAGGAGGTGCGCGCCCGCCACATCCTGGTCGAGACCGAGGATGAGGCGAAGGCGATCCTGACCGAGATCAACGCCGGCGGCGACTTTGCGGAGCTGGCCAAGACCAAGTCGAAGGACCCGGGCGCGGCCGACGGCGGCGACCTCGGCTACTTCACCAAGGGCCAGATGGTGCCGGAATTCTCGGAAGTGGCGTTCAAGATGTACGCCGGCCAGGTCTCCAACCCGGTGAAATCGCAGTTCGGCTGGCACATCATCAAGGTCGAGGACAAGCGCAACCGGCAGCCGCCGGACTACGACAAGGTCAAGGACCAGATCGAGACCTTCGTGGCGCGGCGCGCGCAGACCGAGTTCGTCGCGCAGTTGCGCGAGCAGGCCAAGATCGAGCGCCTCGACAAGCCGGCGGGCGCCTCCGCGACGCCGCCCGGGGTTCCGCCGGAAGTGTTACGGCGGATGCAGGAGCAACAACAGCAGCAGCAGCAGCAACCGTCTCCGGCTGAAGCGCCCAAGGCTGAAGCGCCCCAGTAGCAAACGCGCAGGTTCACCGGCCATCGTCCGCACCCGCGGACGCCCGGTACCGATCCGATGAAGGGTGTGGCGCGACCGTGCCGCACCCTCATTCGCATCGCCCGCTCTCCCGTTGGTACTGCTGCATTGCCGCCCGACATGCCATGCTCCGGCTTGAACGAGAGTGTCGCAGAAACCTGGCTGTCGCGGACCATGGCCGCGCATGACAATTCCAGCCAAAGGCCCAGAACGATGTCTTCACCAAGCTCTCGGGTATCCCCGCTCGCTCCCCAAACCACGCCCGACATGCCGGCGATCGACGGCGTGCGGCTGGCGACGGCCGCCGCCGGCATCCGCTACCCGGGCCGCACCGACGTGCTCCTGGTCACGCTGGCGCCCGGCACCGCGGTCGCTGGCGTGTTCACGCAGTCGAAATGCCCGTCGGCGCCGGTCGACTGGTGCCGCGCGCGGCTCAAAGGCCGCAGCGCCCGGGCGCTCGTGGTCAATTCCGGCAATGCCAACGCCTTCACCGGCAAGACCGGACGTGCGGCCTGCGCGTTCACCGCCAAGCTTGCCGCCAAGGCGGTCGGCTGCACGGCCGACGAGATTTTCCTCGCCTCCACCGGCGTGATCGGCGAGCCGCTCGACGCCAGCGTCTTCGACGGCGTGATGGACGGCCTGGTCGCGAACGCCAAAGCCGGCGGCTGGCTTGACGCCGCCAAGGCGATCATGACCACCGACACCTTTCCCAAGGTGGCGCGCGCGCGGGCCTCGATCGGCAATGCCAAGGTCACCGTCGCCGGCATCGCCAAGGGTGCCGGCATGATCGCGCCTGACATGGCGACGATGCTGAGCTTCGTGTTCACCGACGCGGCGATCGCCGCGCCCGCCTTGCAGGCGCTGCTCAAGGAGGCGGTCGCCGACACCTTCAACGCGGTGACGATCGACGGCGACACCTCGACCTCCGATACGCTCATGGCGTTCGCGACCGGCGCCGCGCGCGGCGCGCCCAGGATCGGCAAGGCCGGCGACCCGCGCCTCAAAGGCTTCCGCAAGGCGTTCGCGACGGTGCTCGCCGATCTTGCCGAGCAGGTCGCACGCGACGGCGAAGGCGCCCGCAAGCTGGTGGAGATCAAGGTCGAAGGCGCGGTATCGAAAAAGTCGGCGCGCCGGATCGCAATGTCGATCGCGAATTCGCCGCTGGTGAAGACCGCGATCGCGGGCGAGGACGCCAACTGGGGCCGCGTCGTGATGGCGGTGGGCAAGGCCGGCGAACCGGCCGACCGCGACAAGCTGTCGATCGCCTTCAATGGTATTCGCGTCGCCCACAAAGGCATGCGCGATCCCGGCTACGACGAGGCCAAAGTGTCGGCGGCGATGAAGAGCCCGACGATCGCGCTGAAAGTCAGTCTCGGCCTCGGCAAGGGCCGCGACCGGGTGCTGACCTGCGATCTGACCAAGGAGTATGTCGCCATTAATGGAGACTATCGAAGCTGAAGCCCGGGGAGCGATTGCCCTGCGGGATAAGGGCGGAGCAGTTGCGAAAGGTCCGCAAGGCCGACTATATGCAGCGGCGCGCGGTCCGCTGCCGCCGCGCCGCGACAGGAGAGCGGAACATCGTGGACACCGTGACCGCAGGCTCCGGCGAGGTCACCGCGGCGCCTGCCCCCGACGCCCTGATCGAGGTTCGGCTGAGCGCGATCCGATATGCGGCGCGCGACACCAATCTCTACGAGTTCCGCCGTCCGGACGGGAAACCGCTGCCCGCCTACGAGCCCGGCGCGCATGTGGACATGCACCTGCCGAATGGGCTGCTGAGGAACTATTCCCTGATCGTCGCCAGGCCGGAGCCCGGCGTCTACACCTTCGGCATCAAGCGCGATCCCGCCAGCCGCGGCGGGTCCCGCTATGTCCACGATGAGTTGCGTGTCGGCAAGACGCTCAAGATCAGCGCACCGCGCAACAATTTTCCGCTCAAGGAAGACGCCGGCCACACCATCCTGCTCGCCGGCGGTATCGGCATCACGCCGATCTGGTGCATGGTGCAGCGGCTCGTCGAGCTGGGCCGGCCGTGGCAGCTCTACTATTCCTGCCGGTCGCGCGACGACATGGCGTTCCTCGAAGCCCTGGAGGCGATGTCGGGCCCGGCGTTCCATTTCGACGACGAGAATGCCGGAAAATTCCTCGACGTCGCCGGCATCGTCGGCGCCGCGCCGAAGTACGCGCACCTCTATTGCTGCGGGCCGGCGCCGATGCTGCAGGCATTCGAGACCGCGACCGCGAACTGGCCGCGCGGGCAGGTTCACGTCGAATATTTCACCCCCAAGGAGGCGCCGGCCAGGACCGGCGGCTTTACGGTCGAGCTCGCGCGCTCAGGACAGGAGTTCTTCATCCCGGAAGGTCGGACCATCCTGGAAGTGCTGCTCGACGGGGGCGTCGACGTCGACTATTCGTGCGAGCTCGGCATTTGCGGGGCCTGCGAGCAGCGGGTCATCTCCGGGACCCCCGAGCACCGCGACGCCATCCTCACCGAGGAGGAGCAGGCCGAGAACAAGCGGATCATGATCTGCTGCGCCGGCTGTAAGAGCGAGCGGCTGGTGCTCGACCTTTGACCCCTTCGCTACCCTCGTCCCGCGAACGCGCATAGGCGTCAGCAAAGCGTGTCTCGGACGCGGTGCAGCGCGCAGCCCTTGCGGTGCGGTGGACCGCAGATCCGGGACCGCCACGGACCGGGATTGGAACGGTCCCGGGTCTGCAGCGCATCACCCCACCCTCCCCGCGCTGTGGGGGAGGAAGGGGCGTGCTGCGCTGCGCCCGGGACACGTCTGCTATCAGTCGTTGAGGATCGTGAGCCCCTTCGGGTCGGGGGATTTCGGCACCGACGACAGATAGGCGTGGATATCGGCAAGGTCCTCGTTCGGCAGGATCTGCTCCTTGTAGGGCGGCATCGCGCGATTGCTGCTGCGGATGAAGCTCGACATCGCCTCCAGCGGGATTGGATCCGGCGCGAGCTTCGGACCGCTGATCGGCGACCCCTGCCCGACCGTGCCGTGGCACTGCCAGCAGCCGTACTTCATGAAGGCCTGCTGGCCCTTTGCCACGTCCGCCGCGAGCGCCGAGCCCGGGCCGATGAACAGGCCGGCGGCAAGTGCCGCCAGCCCCAGGTGACTACGAACAATGCTCATGTGCCTGGTCCTCAACGCGGCTGGGTGACGGAATCGATGAGCGCGGGCTGGCCCTTCTTCACGACCGCCACCGCTTCCTTGAGCGCGGGTCCGAGGTCCTTCGGATCCGAGATCGGCCCCTTCGCCCACCAGCCCATCGACCTGGCGAGCGCCGCGTAGTCGATGTTCGGCGTGTCGATGCTGGTGCCGATCGGGCCGGAGGACTTGCCGAGCGACGCAACGCGGTTGCGCCGGTTGGACAGGCGCTGCACGTGCATCACCTCCTGGTGATAACCGCGATTGTTGTGCATCACGGTCAGCAGCGGGATCTCGTGGTGCGCCGCGGTCCACAAGGCGCCCGGCGCGTACATCATGTCGCCGTCGCCTTGGATCGAGACCGAGAACCGCCCCAGCGCCTGGTTGGCATGAGCCGCGCCGACCGAGGCCGGCAGGCCATAGCCGAGACCCGACGCGCCGGAACGGCCGAGCCAGCGATAGTGCCTGTCGAACTTGAACAGCCGCTCGGACCAGCCGCTGGTGTTGCCGGTCGAGGTGACCAGCGACCAGTCTTCGTCCTTGACCGCGTTGTAGACCTCGGCATTGAGGCGGGCGGTCGAGATCGGGCTGGCGTCCCAGCCCAGCGCCGCGGTCTGTCGCCCGCGCTCGCGGCCCTGCTGCCAGGCCTTCTTGAGGGCTTCGCCGCGCTTCTCGTACGCGGCCTTCTTGTCGTTGGGGATCGCCGACTTCACCGCCTCGATCAACGCCGGCAGCGAGGCTTCCGCGTCGCCGGCCATGCCGATGTCGGTGACCTGGAAGCGCTGGAAGTCCTGGAAGTTCGCCTTGGTGTTGAGCTCGACGCTGCTGATCGTGATCAGCTTGGTGCCCGGCTTGATCCGCGTTTCACGCAGGCCATGGCCGTGCTCTTCGCCGTTGTCGATCCACTGGTTGACCGTGTTCCAGAAGTCGGAGCACTCCAGACCCATGATCAGGTCGGCATTGCGGATCAGGTTCTGGGCCGCCGCGTTCTGGTTGAGATAGTGGGTGTTCGGCATGTTCATCCGGCCACCCTGATCGACCACCGGCACCTGCAGGAGCTCGGCGAGCGCGATCATGTGGTTCATGCCCTCGGCCGTGCGCGCCATCTTGTCGACGACGATCACCGGGTTCTCCGCGGCCACGAGCAGCTTCGCCGTCTCGCGCAGCGCGTTGAGGTCGGCATTCGGCGGCGACGTCGGCACGTAGCGCGGGATGTAGAGATGCTGGTCGTCGACCGGCGAATCCTGCAGGCCGGCGTCGAGCGAGATCAGCACCGGCCCATAGGGCGGCGTCATCGCGTACTTGTACGCGCGCACGAACGACTGCGCGAAGTGCTGCGCCGACATCGGCGTGTCGTCCCACTTGGTGAAGTCGCGCACGAGCGCGCCGATGTCCTGCGCCGAGTGAAAGGTCGGCACGCCGGGCGGACGCCGCGAGGCATCGAGATCGTTGCCGCCGACCATGATCAAGGGCACGCGGTCGGCCCAGGCATTGTAGACCGCCATGGTCCCGTGCATGAGGCCGACGGTGCCGTGGCAGAGCATCATCTGCGGCTTGCCGGAGGCCTTGTAGTTGCCGTGGCACATCGCGACCGAGGATTCCTCGTGCATGCACGTGATGAAATCGGGCTGCGAGTTCTTGCCGTAGTTGATCAGCGACTCGTGCAGGCCGCGGAAGCTCGAGGCCGGGTTCGAGTAGATGTGTTCGATCTTCATCGACTTGATGACGTCGACCATGAAGTCGGAATTCGGCCGCCCCGTCAGATGGGGCATGTCCTTCGGGATACCGGTCTCGGCCGCGATCTGGTGCGCGGTCGGGCGCAATGCGGCGGGCTTGCGTGCGGCGCCGACTGGCGGGGTCGCCGCACTGGCTCCGCTTGTTGTGGTTACCGCAGCTCCCGTTACGGCGACGCCGGCCAAGAATTTCCGGCGGCTCACTTCAGGACGCGGGTCCTTTCGTGCCATTTTCCAACCTCCCTTGATGGTCATGCCGGCCGCGCCTGGGCGCCGGGTGACTCGATTAGTATCGCTCGATAGTATCGCCGCCTTCACGCCGTGTGAAGGCTGTTGCGGATGGCGGGACGCCCCTGGGATCAACTCTGCGAGACCCCGCGGCGGAGTGGCGCGGCCGGAACCGTGGCGCGCGGCGATACACTGCGGTGCGCGGCCCGCCTACGCCCGGTTGCATCCGGTGACGCCGGAGGCCGCCTTCCGCTAGGTTGCAGGCGCTGGTGGCGAAGCTGTTCGCGTTGCCGGCCCCAGGTCGCCGAGCGCGCCCGGCTGTCGCTGATCTACAAGCCGCCGGCGAAGTAGCGCAGCGGCCGCGAAAACGGGATGATCAACTCGGGTGCGACATTTTCTCCGTTTCGAACAAGGGGGTGCACATGCGCAACAGAGCCGGACATTGTTGCCTGATCGCGGCGCTGACCGGGCTCGCCGCGGCTGCGGCGCAGGCGCAACCGGTCGAGCAGTTCTTCGCGCGCAAGACCATCACGATCTCGATCGGCTATACCGCGGGCGGCAGCTACGACCTCTACGGGCGCCTGGTCGCGCGCCATCTCGGCAAGCACATTCCCGGCCATCCGACCGTCGTCGCCCAGAACATGCCGGGCGCCGGCAGCCTGAAAGCCGCGAATTACCTCTATGAGGTGGCGCCGAAGGACGGCACCGCGCTCGGCGTCGTGGTCGAAACGACCGCGCTCGAACAGGCGCTGTCCAACCCGGCCGCACAATTCGACGCCGCGAAGTTCACCTATGTGGGCCGCGTCGCCACCTCGAACAACATTTTCATGCAGTGGCACACGTCGAAAGTGCAGTCGATCGCGGATTCCAAGACCTTCGAGTCCTCGCTTGCGAGCACCGGGCCGGGATCGATCGCCGACACCGTGCCGCGCCTGCTCAATGCGATCAACGGAACGAAGTTCAAGCTCGTGGTCGGCTATCCGGCGTCCACCGAGGCGATGCTCGCGATGGAGCGGGGCGAGGTCGACGGCGCCTCGTCATCCTGGGCGGCGGTGAGCGTGTCGAAGAAGGACTGGCTGCGCGAGAAGAAGATCACGATCATCCTGCAGACCGCGCCGGAACGCGCCAAGGAGCTGCCGGACTCGCCGGCGCTGCCGGAGATGGGGGCGACCGCGCAGGACAAGCAGGTCTACCAGCTCTACGCCAGCGGCAGCGCGATCGGCCGTGCGGTGATCGGGCCGCCGGACATTCCGGCCGACCGCGTGAAAGCGCTGCGCGAGGCCTTCAACGCCATGGTGCAGGACCCGGACTTCATCGCCGACGTCCAGAAGGTCAATGTCGAACTCGATCCGCTGCCGGGCGAGAAGGTGCAGGAGCTGATCGTGCGCACTCTCAACGTGCCGCAAGCCGTGCGCGAGCGCGCCAAGCTCGCATTCGGGCGATAGTTCGCGCAAGGGCCGATAGCGCGCGCAAGCGGAGCCCCGGAGACAAGTACCGGGGCTCCGACGCCGAAATTTTCCCGAATTCGCCGTCAGTCCGAGTAGTTCGGCGGATCCTGGCTCAACTCGTCTCGAACGCGTGGATCCGGATCGCTGCCGATATACTGGCCTCTGTTGTCGTACACGTCGTAGGACGAACGGGCGGCGCCGTTCCGCGGCGGATTCGGCTGCACGTATTGCCGTTCCGGATTGACCCGCACCCGCTGCGTAGTCTGTGCGAAAGCCGGCGACGCGATTACGGTCGCGAGCGCCACCGCAGCAATGAGCGTCTTCATGATGATGATTCTCCGAGATTCTTCGTCGCTCCCGGTTCGGAAAATGGGCCGCTCCTACCGCGTGTGCAATGCACAATATTTTGAACGACCGTCCCCGAAACCTTTGACTTTGTTACGGAATTTTTATTTCGACGTTTATGCGGCCAGCGCGTGCATCCCCCGCCTCATGCATCCAACGCCGCCGGCAGCGGCGCGCGGCCGCGGACCATGTCGGCGGCCTTTTCCGCCATCATCAGCACGCAGGCATTGATGTGGGCGGAGACCAGATCGGGCATGGCCGAGGCATCGACCACGCGCAGGTGCTCGATCCCGCGCACCCGCATGTCCGGATCGAGCACCGTGTCGGGCGTCGTGCCCATCGCGCAGGTGCCGCAAGGATGGTGCGCGGTGATGGCGGTATTGCGCATCCATTGATCGATCTCGGCATCGGTCTGCACGTTGTCGCCGGGGCCGATCTCGATGCCGCGATAGGGATCGAGCGCCTTCTGGTTGACCATCTTGCGGGCGAGCTTGAAGCCCGCCCGCAACGTCGGCAGGTCGTTCGGCGCCGTGAAGAAGTTGTAAAAGATGCGCGGCGGATGGCGCGGATCGGTCGAGCGCAGCAGGATGTGGCCGCGGCTGTCTGGGTGCAGCAGCGTCGGCCGGATTCCGAAGCCGTCGCGGAACGCCGGATAGACCAGCGGAAACCAGAGATGCGGGTGGTGCGAGGTGCCGCGGAACATGAACTCGACGTCGGGCACCGCGAGTTCGGGCCGCGTCTTGACGAAGGCATGGAGCCCCCCCGGCACCACGGTCGCAGGACCGGTGCCGAACAGGTAGGCGCGGATCATGCTCATGGCCATGCGATCGAAACGCATCTCGCGGTGGAACGCGCCGGGCCGCGGCCGCGTATAGGTCATGTAGGGACCAAGATGGTCCTGCAGGTTACAGCCGACCGGCAGATCGGCGACGCAGTTGATGCCCATCTCGGCAAGGTGCGCGGCCGGACCGATGCCCGACAGCATGAGAAGCTGCGGCGAGTTGAACGTGCCGGTCGAGACGATCACCTCGCTGCCGGCGTCGGCGCGCATGCGGTCGCCGCCGCCCTTGAGGTATTCGACGCCGGTCGCGCGCGTGCCGGCCATCACGATGCGGGTGGCATGCGCGCCGGTCTCCACCGTGAGATTGGCGCGCCGTTTTGCCGGGCGCAGATAGGCGCGCGCGGATGACGAGCGGCGTCCGTCGCGGATGGTGTATTGACCGCGGCCGACGCCTTCCTGCTGCCGGCCGTTGTAGTCATCCGTCGCCGGCAGGCCGACCGCCTTGCCGGCCTCGACCCAGGCGTCGAACAGCGTGTCCGGCGTCTTGGCGAATTGGGTGCCGAGCGGACCGGAGCCGCCGCGCCACGTGTTCTCGCCGCCCTCCCAGGTCTCGGCGCGCCGGAAATAGGGCAGCACGTCCGCATAGGACCAGCCGCGCGCGCCCTTCTGCGCCCAGCGGTCGTAGTCGCCGCGGTTGCCGCGCGTATAGGCCATCACGTTGATGGAGGAGGAGCCGCCGAGCACCTTGCCGCGCATCGCCTCGATATGGCGGCCGTTGAGGTTCGGCTCCGGCTCGGTCTGGTAGCCCCAGTCAAACATGGCGTAGTCGTGCATGCGACCCATGCCGAGTGGGATCGAGATGTAGGGATGGCGATCGGCGGGCCCCGCTTCGAGCAGGAGCACGCTGGCGCCGCCGTCCTCGCTCAGCCGGTTGGCGAGGACGCAGCCGGCCGAGCCCGCGCCCACGATGATGTAGTCGTAGCCTTTTGCTGCGTTCATCGTTTTTCACTCATGGCGATTGTTTACGTCTCGCTGTCGCGACAGCATTAGGGCCTATCCCGTCTGTTCGTATGGCCAGCAAGCGCGGCAGACTCGGTGGGCTCCCCTCCCCCTTGTGGGGAGGGGACAGGGGTGGGGGTCGAACGATTCAGACTCAAATCGCGCCACCCCCTCCCCTGTCCCCTCCCCACAAGG
>JAXDOD010000007.1:0-17458 GCA_034669045.1 Alphaproteobacteria bacterium | reverse complement strand
GATCATCAGATCGAAATTACCCTCGGCTGCATGGAACAGCGCTTCATTCGGATCGGCTTCGATTTCGACCCGGTGTTCGCCCGACAGCATGCCAGCCAGCCGCTCCGAAGATGTCGGACGGTCGTCGACGATGAGGATCGCGCCATTGCGCCCGGCCTCAGCCACCGCCTCGCGCTCGGGACTCTCAAGCCCGATATCGCGCGAGGTGACGGCGCGCATGCGCAGTTCGTCGGTCATCAGCTTGAGTCGCGCCAGTGAGCGCACGCGCGCGATCAGTGCAACATCCGAAACCGGTTTCGTGAGAAAATCGTCAGCGCCCGCTTCCAATCCCTTGACGCGGTCGGAGGGCTGGTCGAGCGCAGTCACCATCACCACCGGGATGTGGTGGGTGAGCTGTCCATTCTTGAGGCGGCGGCACACTTCGAAGCCGTCCATGTCGGGCATCATGACGTCGAGCAGCACCAGATCGCACTCGGCGCGCTCGCAGATCGCCAGCGCCTCCTCGCCGCTCATCGCGGTGACGACGTCGAAATATTCAGCCGAAAGACGCGCCTCCAACAGTTTGACGTTGGCGGGCACATCGTCGACGACGAGAACACGGGCGGTCATCGACAGTCCCCCTCAGGCGTTGCCGAGAAAATGGCGAATGGTCTCGATGAACTTGGCGACCGATATCGGCTTCGACAGGTAGGCTTCGCAGCCGCCTTCGCGGATGCGCTCCTCGTCGCCCTTCATCGCGAAGGCGGTGACCGCCACGACCGGAATGCTGCGCAGTTCCTCGTCCTCCTTGAGCCACTTGGTCACTTCGAGGCCGGAAACTTCCGGGAGTTGGATGTCCATCAGGATCAAATCGGGATGATGCTTGCGGGCAAGGTCGAGCGCTTCGATCCCGTTGCGAGTGCCGACGGTCTCATAGCCATGCGCCTCCAACAGATCATGGAAGAGCTTCATGTTGAGCTCGTTGTCCTCCACGATCATGACGGTCTTTGCCATCGCCCCCGGACCTTCCAGCTCCCCGACCTGCAAGCCAAAATACCCACTGGGGAGGATTGGCCGAATGCCCGGGCGCGCCGGGGCAATGGTGGGAACCTAGTGCGGATATGTTACGGAAACGCAAACACGGGCCCTGAGCGGCGCCGCGGCGACTTGCGCGAAGACCGGGAGAACACTAGCGGCTTCAAGACGTTGCGAGCGCTCTCTCAGCCTGCGTCTCGGCGGCATCTTACGCAAGACCGGAGCGGCTTGACCGCTGCAGGGGCAATTCCGACCTCCGGCCCCGGGGAAAGATCGGTCAAGTTGTGGTCCGTCGCACGTAATCATTGTAGAAGGAGCGGGCCGGAATCGTGAGGCAAACATGTTCCTTACCGCTCGATTCCTTGTGACCGTCGCCTGCGTCCCTCTCGTCGCGTCTCCGATTGCGGCACAAGCCCAGTCGGTCGAGAATTTCTACCGCGGCAAGACCATCAGCATCATCATCGGCTACCCGCCGGCCGGTGCCAACGACGTCTATGCCCGCCTGGTGGCGCACCACTTCGGCAAGCACCTGCCCGGCAACCCGGCGATCGTGGCACGCAATATGCCGGGCGCCGGCAGCATCATCGCGGCCAACCACATCTTCAACCAGGCGCCGCGCGACGGCACCATCCTTGGCCTCCTGGTCCCGACGGTGCCGCTCGAAGAAGCCCTGGGAACATCGGCGGCGAAATACCGGTCGGCGGCATTCCCCTGGATCGGCCGGCTGGCGACCGCGCCCAACATCACGTACATCATGAACACGTCGCAGGTGAAGACCATCGGCGACGCCTTCGACAAGGTCGCCATCCTCGGTGCGACGGGCCGCAGCTCCACCAACGCGATCTATCCGCTGGTGCTCAATAACGTGGTCGGCACCAAGTTCAAGGTCGTCACCGGCTATGAAGGCTCCGCCGCCGCCATGCTGGCCATGGAGCGCGGCGAGGTCGAAGGCCACTCATCGACCTATGACGGCTTGAAGAACCAGCACCCGGACTGGCTGGAGACCAAGCGGGTCAACATCGTCGTGCAATATCTGCTCAAGCGTCATCCGGATCTTCCGGACGTGCCGACGTCGGCGGAGTTGGCCCGCAACCCCGAGCAGGCCCGCATTCTGCGGGCAGTCTCGAGCGCGTCGGAGATCGGGAAATTCCTGCTGACCACACCCGAGGCGCCTGCGGGCCGGGTCGCGGCGCTCCGCCAGGCATTCGATGCCATGGTCAAGGACCCCGAATACCTCGCCGAGGCGCAACGACTCCGCATCGAGCTCGATCCGCTGCCGGGGGTCGAGCTTCAGAAGATCATCGAGGAGGTGCAGAGCATGCCGCCCGAAGTCGTGGAGAAGGTCAAGGCGATCTACCCGCTCAATTAGCGCCGGCGCGACCGCGGGAGTAAGATGCCTCCTGACCCTAGGTGATGCGATGGCACATCGGCCCCGCTCCGGCGCGCGCGCGCCTGATCGCAAGCAGCAGCAGACTGCCGCCGCCGAGCTCGCGATCGCGGCCCTGAGCTTCATTGCCGGCGAGCCGGAGCGGCTCGGGCGCTTCCTGGCGCTGAGCGGGATCGGCCCTGACTCCATTCGCGCCGCCGCGCGCGAGCCGGGCTTTCTGCTTGGCGTGCTCGATCATGTGGCGGGCGATGAAGCCTTGCTGCTTGCCTTCGCCAGCCAGAACGAGATCGATCCCGAGACCGTGGCGCGCGCCCGTTCGGCGCTCGCCGGCGCCATGCCGAGCGAGCCGTGAGCGGTCCCGGTTTCTGCCGCGACTGCCGCCGCGACGCCCCCACGACGGTCGCGCGTTGCCCGGCCTGCGGGTCGCCGCGGCTCATCCGCCACGCCGAGATCGAGGCGCTGGCGATCGCGCACGTCGACTGCGACGCGTTCTATGCCACGATCGAAAAGCGCGATGACCCCGGCCTTGCCGACAAGCCGGTCATCGTCGGCGGGCGCCAGCGTGGCGTGGTGCTGACGGCCTGCTATGTCGCGCGCACCTACGGCATCCGCTCGGCGATGCCGATGTTCGAGGCGCGGCGGCTCTGCCCGCACGCGAGCGTCGTGCCGCCGAACATGGAGAAATACAGCCAGGTCGGCCGGCAGGTGCGCGCGCTGATGCGCGACCTGACGCCGGCGGTCGAGCCGGTGTCGATCGACGAGGCGTTCATGGACCTGTCGGGCACCGCACGCCTGCACGGCATGTCGCCGGCGAAATCGCTCGCGGGTTTCGCCGGGCGCATCGAACGCGAGCTCGGCATCACGGTATCGGTCGGGCTCTCCTGCAACAAGTTCCTGGCCAAGGTCGCGTCCGACCTCGACAAGCCGCGCGGCTTCACGGTGCTGGGCGGCACCGAGGCGGCGGCCTTCCTGGCGTCGAGTCCGGTGGCGCTGATCTTCGGCGTCGGCAAGGTCGCGCAGGCGCGGCTCGCGCGCGACGGGATCCGCCTGATCGGCGACCTCCAGCGCGCCGGCGAGCGCGAGCTGACGCGCCGCTATGGCGCCGAGGGCGCCCGCCTTTACCGGCTTGCACACGGCATCGATGATCGTCGGGTGCTCGCCGACCGCGAGACCAAGAGCGTTTCGGCGGAGACGACCTTCGATGACATCGCGGACTTCCGGCCGCTGGAGCTAAAACTGTGGCGCCTGTCGGAAAAGGTGTCCTCCCGCCTCAAGGACGGCGAGCTTGCCGGCGCGACCGTGACGCTCAAGCTCAAGACCGCCGATTTCAAGACCCGCACGCGGGCGCAGACGCTGGCGCATCCGACGCAGCTCGCCGCCAACATCTTCGCGGCCGGCCGCGCCCTGCTGGCGCGCGAGACCGACGGCACCGAGTTCCGGCTGATCGGCATCGGAATGTCGGGGCTGTGCGCCGCCGACGCCGCCGACCTCGCCGACCTCCTCGACCGCCGCACCGCGGAAGCCGAGCATGCGATGGACCGCCTGCGCGAACGGTTCGGGGACGAGGCCGTGATCAAGGGACGTGCGCTGGACGGCGAGGATTAGGGCGCCGCCACTTTCTGAATGCACCGCTCTGACGCGCGTGCCAGTTCTGCCCCCGCTCCGCGTTGCCCTCGCCTGTCAGCACGAGCCGCCGATGGGGGAGCGCGTCGCGTCGAGCTATTTCACCGTGACCGTGATGGTATCGGACATCACGGGCGGGTTATGCGGAATGTGGGACCAGTCGCCCAGTACAATCTGGAGCGTGTGGCTTCCGGGCGGGAGCGTCACCATCGTTTCCGTTTGTCCGCCGCCAAAATGAACATGCTTGGCGTCGGCAGCGATCGGTCTCTTCAATTCCTCGTCGGAGAGCTTGGTATCGATAATCAGATGATGATGTCCGGTATTCGGAGTCTGCGTCCCCACGGGGGCGACCCCCATGCCCGTGAGGCCAAACTGAACCTTGAAAGGACTGGTGACCGAGTCTTTGTCCTTCAGATTGATGAAATAGGCCGTGGCTCCGGCAGGCGACGGGGTCTGTGACACTTGCGCCATCGCGACTGCGGCCATGACCGCCGCTGCGGCGGCTCCAGCAGCACCGGTTAGAAGATGACGGAGACGAATGGACATTGATTGTTCCCCCTGAGACCAGGTTCGGTGTGGGTCAAAAAGAGCCGGACAGGATTCGGATGAAAGGATCAAGTCCCCGCCATCGTTCACGGACAGGGTTTGCTGTTCTTCATCTCCAGCGTGGCGAGTTCCCCGCTGATGGCGAAATCGTTGTAGTCGAGCAGGAGCGCGCGCGAGACCCCGTTCTCGTAGAGCTCGAACGAGATCGCATAGACCGGAAGCTGCTCGCCCGATTTGCCGGATTTCTCGAAATAGCTCACGGTCACCGGCCAGCGCTTTAGGCCGGCGAGCGCCTGCTGGCCGGCCGCGGCGTCGGATGGAACGCGCTCGGCCCCGATCTCGCGGCCGATGACGGTCAGCGTGTTGTAGACCTTCTCGCCGGTCTCCGAGCCATCGAAGATCGGGAATTCCAGGACGCTCTTGCCGGCGCGCGCGGCCTCGAGGATGCGTCGCACGTGCTCGGTCGGGAATACGATGGCGGCTTCGAGATCGACCTTGCCGTCCTTGGGCTTGGTGAGCGTGACCGCGACCGCGCCGTCCCGGCGCTGGGCCCGGCCGTCGACCGCGTCGATGAGCTTCTGATTGAGGTAGTTCTGCGAATTGAACTGGTAGGCGGTGGCGGTGCCGTCCTCCCAGGTCGAGGAGCGCAGGTCGCTCAGCGTGACCTTGCCCTCGCCGTTGTCGAGTTCCGAGACCTGGCGGAATTCGAGCTTGTAGCCTTCGCAGGTGCTGCCGGTGAAATCGTAGAGAATGCGCCCGCGCGCCGACACCGTGCCGGACTTGCCGCGCGACTTGGCGAGCTTGAGCTCATAGACGGCGCGGTGGGCCGCCAGTTCGCCGCCCGCCGTCAGGGCACTCGTCGTGGAGGCCCCGAAACCGCCGAGCAGAACAGCCGCGGCCGCGACCGTGGCCGACGCCGTCACAAGCCGAATGCTGCGTTGAGTCATGCTGATCCGTCTCCTGTCCGCCCGGTCGCAACCAGACATAGGAGGACGGGCGACCTGCCGCAACCGGGCCTCGCGCGTCCCCTGCTTGAATATGACCACCCGATCGGCGATGACAGTGCGCTGCCGGCGCCGCTGGAGCGGGCGATGGCGGATAGCGGATGGCGGAACGAGGCGCAGGAGAACATCATATGGGCCAGATTGAAAAGAAGCTCGCCGACCTCGGTATCGTTCTGCCGACGCCGCCGACGCCGGTCGCCAACTACGTCCCGTTCGTGCGCGCCGGTTCGCTGCTCTACGTCTCCGGCCAGGTCTGCCTCGGCGCCGACGGCAAGCTCGTCGCCAAGGGCAAGCTCGGCGACACCGTATCGATCGAGGACGGCCAAAAAGCGGCACGCGCCTGCGCGGTCAATATCCTGGCACAGGCCAAGGTTGCGCTCGGCGACCTCGACAAGGTCGTCCGGGTGGTGCGGCTCGGCGGATTCATCAACTCGGCGCCGTCCTTCGTGGACGGCCCGAAGGTCATGAACGGCGCCTCCGACCTCATGGTCGAGGCGCTCGGCGACAAAGGCCGGCATGCCCGCACCACCGTCGGCGTCGCGGCGCTGCCGTCGGATGCGGCCGTCGAGGTTGAAGGCTTGTTCGAGGTCGCTTGAGCACCGCCGCCCTCGACTGGCTCGTTGCGCGCCCGATCGCGCACCGCGGCCTGCACGATGCCGCCGCCGGCGTCATCGAAAACACTCCCTCCGCCTTCGCCGCCGCGATCGCTGGACACTATGCGATCGAGTGCGACTTGCAGGTCACCGCCGACGGCGAAGCCATGGTCGCCCATGACGACGCGCTCGGGCGCCTGACCGACGGCAGCGGCCGGCTCGATGCGCTGACCGCAGCCGAGCTCAGGCGAGTTGCGTTCAAGTCGACGGCAGACCGCATGATCACCCTCGGCGACTTGTGCGACCTCGTGGCCGGCCGGGTGACGCTGGTGATCGAGATCAAGAGCCGCTTCGACGGCGACCACCGGGCGGTAGCGCGCGCCGCCGCGGTGCTCTCGCGCTATGCCGGGCCGGCGGCGCTGATGTCGTTCGATCCCGCCCAGATCGCGGCGCTGCGCACGTTGGCGCCCGGACTGCCACGCGGCATCGTGGCCGAAAGCCGCTATCGCCATCCGGCCTGGAACCATCTGACCGCCGGAGCAAAGCGGGCGCTGGCCTATTTCCATCATGCCTTGCGCACGCGCCCGCACTTCATCGCCTATTCGGTGCAGGATCTGCCGGCGCTGGCGCCGCTCGCCGCGCGCAGGCTGTTCGGCCTGCCGCTGCTGACCTGGACCGTGCGCACGCCCGAGGACCGGGACCGTGCGCAACGTTATGCCGACCAGATGATTTTCGAGGGCTTGCGGCCCTGACTTGGCCCCGGGTACTTCAGCAAGCCGACATCGCAACGCTCGTCCAACGCCATGGCATCGACCGACATCACACTGCGGGTTGCGAACGCGATCGGCGACATCGCCGCCACCGAGTGGGATTCGTGCGCCAATCCAGCCTCTGAAAACGCTTCCAGCTCAGGCTACAACCCCTTTATATCGCATGATTTTCTTTCATCGCTCGAGGCCTCCGGCTCGGTCCGCACCCGCACCGGCTGGCAGCCCATGCACCTGCTTGCCGCGGATGCCGGCGGTCGCCTGGTCGGCGCCGTACCCTGCTATGCGAAGTCGCATTCACAGGGTGAATACGTGTTCGACCACGGCTGGGCGGATGCCTATGAGCGCGCCGGCGGGAACTATTATCCGAAGCTCCAGGTCGCGGTGCCGTTCACGCCGGCGAGCGGGCGCCGCCTGCTGGTGCGGCCAGGGCCCAGAGCCGAGGCCGTCCGGGAAGCGCTGGCGGGCGGACTCGCGGAAGTGTGCCGGCGCTCCAAGGCATCCTCCGTCCACGTCACCTTCCCGACCGAGGCGGAATGGCAGCTTCTCGGCGCCAAGGGCTACCTGCAGCGCACCCATCGCCAGTTCCACTGGGAGAACGCCGGTTACGACAGCTTCGATGCGTTCCTCGCCTCGCTGTCGTCGCGCAAGCGCAAGACCATCCGGCGCGAGCGCGCGGACGCGCTCGCCAACGGCATCACGGTGCACTGGCTGACCGGCGCCGACCTCACCGAGAGCGTGTGGGACGCGTTCTTCGACTTCTACATGGATACCGGCTCGCGCAAGTGGGGCCAGCCCTATCTCACCCGCTCGTTCTATTCCATGATCGGCGAGAAGATGGCCGGCCGCGTCCTCCTGGTGATGGCCAAGCGCAACGGGCGCTTCATCGCCGGCGCCATCAACTTCATCGGCTCGAACGTGCTGTTCGGCCGCCACTGGGGCGCCATCGAGCATCATCCCTTCCTGCATTTCGAGGTCTGCTACTACCAGGCGATCGACTACGCCATCCAGCACAAGCTCGCGCGCGTCGAGGCCGGCGCCGGCGGCCAGCACAAGGTGTCGCGCGGCTATATGCCGGTGACGACGTTTTCGGCGCATTACATCGCCGACCCGGGGCTGCGCCACGCGATCGCGGACTTTCTGACGCATGAGCGTGTCCATGTGGCCGCCGAGATCGAAGAATTCGCCGACGCTGCCCCGTTCCGGAAGGGCTGACGACCATGGCCCTCCTGCCGAAATCGCGCTCCGACGAATTTCCGCGCACCGGCCATGTGATCGTGGCGTTCATCCTGAGCGTCGGGCTGTGGGCCTTCATGGTGTTCGTCACGCTGGCCTATTTGCGCCGCGTCGCGGGCGGCCTGGAGCCCTTCGACCTGCGGCCGTTCGGCTATGACGTCGAGGAGGCGCGCGCGCTGCTCGCGGCGCTGAGCCAGATCGGCCGCGACTATTACGCCAATGTGCAGCTCCAGTTCGATACCGCCTATCCCGCGCTTTACGCGCTGTCGCGCGGGCTCCTGCTGCTGTGGCTGACGGCGGCCGGGCGGACCTCGAACCGGCCGCTCCCCGTGCCGGTCCGCCTGGCGCTCCTCGCTTTGCCGACCGCCACCGCAGCCTTCGATTACCTGGAGAACGACGGCATCGCCGCGATGCTGGCGGCCGGACCGCAGGCGGCGGCAGAACTGGTGGCGCGCACGAGCTTTTGGACGCAGGCGAAGTCGCTGGCAGGGCTCGCGACCGAGGTGACTTGCGTCATCTTGCTTGCGGTCGGGTTCGTGCGCTGGTGGCACGCAAGACACGCGGGCGGCTGAGGGACGGGCCACCACGCGCGCTTCGTTCCGCATGGCGGCCTACTTGACCCCGCCCCGCCCGCCTGCAATCGAAAAGGACATCCGACGGGAGGTCGCCATGCCCGCCTACGACCCGAACAACATCTTCGCCAAGATCCTGCGCGGCGAATTGCCCTGCTACAAGATCTACGAGGACGCCAAGGCGCTTGCCTTCCTCGACATCATGCCGCGCGCGCCCGGCCATGCGCTGGTGCTGCCGAAGGCGCCGGCGCGCAACATCCTCGACGTCGCGCCGGAGGACCTCGCCCACGTGATGACGGTCGCGCAGAAGATCGCCAAGGTCAGCGTCAGCGTCTTCGGCGCCGACGGCGTCACGCTGCAGCAGTTCAGCGAGAAGGCCGGCGGACAGGTGGTTTTCCATCTCCATGTCCATGTCATCCCGCGCCAGGACGGCGTCGCGCTGAAATCGCCGGCGAGCTTCAAGGAATCGCCCGACGTGCTCAAGGACCAGGCTGCGAAGCTCGCCGCGGCCCTTGCCTAGACGGCCTGCCGTCATGAACCGAAAGGACCGGCGCGCGGCAGGCAAGCAGGGCAAGGGCGGCATGCCCGGCGCCCCGGCGCCGGGCCTTTCGCCGGCGGCGATGAGCGCCAACCTGTTCGCCGGGGCGGTCCAGCACTTCCGTGCCGGCGAGCTGGAGCGGGCCGAGCGGCTCTGCCGCGACGTGCTGGTGTTTGACCGCGACCATGGCGACGCGCTCCATCTCCTCGGCATGATCGCCTTCAAGGCCGGCAACCAGGCGGCCGCGCTCGAGCTCCTGGGCCGCGCCGTCGCGCTCAACGGCGGCAATGCCGATTGCCATTTCAACATCGCGCAGGTGCTGCGTTCGCTCGGCCGGCTGGCGGAAGCCGCCGACCACCTCACCCAGGCGACCGCGATCAAGCGCGACCACGCGACCGCGCATGTGTGTCTCGCCGACATGCTGCTGCAACAGGGCAAGCTCGACGAGGCGCGGGCACGCTATGGGCGGGCGGCGGTGATCGAGCCGGCCAACGTCGGCGCGCATTACGGCCAAGCCAATGCGCTGATGCAGCAAGGACTGCTGGACGAGGCCATCGCCCACTACCGCCGGGTCCTGGCGCTCAAGCCGGACTTCGCTGAGGCCCACAGCAATCTCGGGATCGCGCTGGCGGCCCAGGGCAAATACGAGGAGGCGGCGGCCCAGTATCAGCGCGCGCTGGCGCTGCGGCCGGACCTCGTCGACACCTACCGCAATCTCGTGCGGGTGCTGCTGGCGAAAGGCGATGCCGAAGCGGCGCTGGCGGCCGTGCGACGCGCGCTCGCGATCGCGGAGACCGACGAGATCAAGGCGCTGTTCGTGCAAGGCGTGCGCAGCCTCGCGGCCGTTGCGCCGGTGGATGAGCTTTCCGACCTGATTGCGCGCGCGCTCTCGGAAGGCTGGAGCCGTCCGAGCGAGCTGTCAGCAATCGCCGCGCGCCTCCTCAAGCAGCACCCCGTGCTGGGCGCTCTGATCGAGCAGGCGGCTTGGGCCTGGCCGCAGCGTCTCGCCGCGGTCGATCTGTGCGGTGCCGAGGGACCGGCCGGCATCGCCGGCGACCGGCTGATGCGGGCGCTGCTCGGATCGGCGCCGGTCTGCGACATCGACCTGGAACGGTTCCTCACAAGCGCCAGGGCGGCGCTGCTGGAGCGTGCGGCCGGCGCGGCCGCGTCAGACGCGATCGACGATGGCAGCCTCGAATTCTACGCTACGCTGGCGCGGCAGTGTTTCATCAATGAATACGTGTTCGCACTCACCGACGACGAGACGCAGCGCGTTCGGCAGTTGCGCGCCACGCTGGAGGCCGCCCTCGTCGCGAACACGGCGGCCGCGCCACTCTGGCTGGTCGCCGCCGCGGCCTATGAACCGCTGCATTCGCTCGCGCACGCCGCCACGGTTCTGGAGCGGTCCTGGCCGGCCGCGCTCGGGCCCCTGCTGGACCTGCAGATCCGCCAGCCGCTGCAGGAGCGGCAGATCCGGTCCGCGATCCGGGTCCTGACCACGGTCGACGACAACGTGTCGCTCCTGGTGCAGCGCCAGTACGAGGACATGCCCTATCCACGCTGGCTGCGGGCTGCGCCGCTCGGCAAGCCGGTCGCGCTTGACTGGTATCTGCGCAACCAGTTCCCGGCGGCCCCGATCCGCAGTGCCGGTCCGCGCGACGGCCTCGACGTGCTGATCGCGGGCTGCGGCACCGGCCAGCACGCGATCGAGACCGCGCAGCGGTTTGCGGGCGCATCGGTGCTCGCCATCGACCTCAGCCTGAGCAGCCTCAGCTACGCCGCCCGCAAGACCCGGGCGCTGGGGCTCGGCAATCTCCACTACGCGCAGGCCGACATCCTCAAGCTCAATTCCACTGGATGGACGTTCGACCTCATCGAGGCGAGTGGCGTGCTGCATCACCTGCGCGACTGGACGCAGGGCTGGCGGGTGCTGCTGTCGTTGCTGCGGCCGGGTGGATTCATGCATGTCGGGCTCTACAGCGCGCTCGCGCGCGCCGACATCCTGGCCGCCCGCGCCTTCATCGCCGAGCACGGCTATGGACAGAGCGCCGACGATATCCGGCGCTGCCGGCAGGAGTTGCTGGATTTGGATCCCGCGGCGCCGCTGCGGAATGTCGCGATGTATCCGGATTTCTACACCATCAGCGAGTGCCGCGACCTGCTGTTCCACGTCCAGGAGCACAACGTCACGATCCCCGAGATCGCCGTTTTTCTGCGCGACAACGATCTCACCTTCATCGGTTTCACCGGGGCGGCCGGGGCCGACTACCGCCGGCGCTTTCCCAACGACCAGGGCGCGACCGACCTCGCCCAATGGCACGCGTTCGAGACCGGGAATCCTCTGGCGTTCACCGGCATGTACCAGTTCTGGGTGCAGAAGCCCTGAGTGTTCCGCGTCTCCCGCCTCGTCACGGTGCGAACAGCAGCGCGCCGAAGAACAGCGCCGCCTCGCCGATCACCAAGCCGGCAAAGACCGACCGCCGGATCGCCAGGAAGCCGAGGAATCCGATCGTGACGGCGCCGACCCGCACCAAGGCCGGGATCGCCGCCAGCGCCCCGGGCGGGAACAGCGTGAGCTTGGCGATCACCGCCGCCAGCACCGCCACCGCGACGGCGCGCACCCACACGATCACCTCGGAGTCCTCGGCGAGGCCGCGCCCCACCACGATGCCGAGCATGCGCCAGATTTCGTTCGGCAGAAAGCCGACCAGGATCAGCACCAGATAGGGCGAGAGGTCGGCGAGCGTCATCGGCGCGCCTCGCGCAGGCGGTGCACTCCATAGGCCGCCGTGCCGGCGATCAGCCCGCTCCACATCAGGTCGAGCCCGACCTGGAAATAGGCGAGCAGGGGGCCGACGACGAGGCCGAGCGCGAGCGCAAGCCGGTCGACCAGCGTGCGGCTGTTGCGCGCGGTCGAGATCAGGAACGAGATCGGCGTCAGGAACAGGAGCGTCGCCGTTAGCAGCGGCGGCAGCGACGCAGCGAGATAGAATCCGATGATGCAGCCGACATGGCCCGACAGCATGAAGCCGATGGCGAGCCCGTTGCAGAACGGGATGCGCCGCTCCGGCGGCACGGCCGGAAGCAGCCGGAAGCTCTCCACCCACATGCTGGCGGCGGTGAAGTGCGCGGGCAGGATGAGGTCGCGCAAGCGCGTGTGCGGGCCGCGGATGAGCGGCACCAGCGAGACCACCATCGGCAGGAAGCGCACCGCGCTCAGGAACACCGCGACGCCGACCTCGAACAGCGCGGCGCCGCTGCCGAGCGCCGAGATCATGATCACCTGCGCCGGCCCGGCCCACATCAGGAGGGTCGAGGTCATGATCCAGGCGAGGCTGAAACCATAGTCGTGCGCGAGCGCGCCGATGCCGACGTAGGTGCCGATCAGCACCACCGTGAACACCGACATCCAGGAGGCCCGCATCCCCGCGAAGAAGGCGGCCGTGGCGGAACGCCGTGGCGAGTCGGAATCCGGGGCGGCTGACATGGTGGGGTTCTACCACGTCCTGCGGATCGAGCGGCCCGACCGCGTGATGGCGAAGGCCTCGGCGACGCCGGCGCGACCGAGCACGCAGCTCCGATGCCGCAGGCCCGATCGCGGCAGGCGCCACCGGGTGCCGCTACGGCCCCAGCAGCGGCGCGGCCTCCGCCTCAGAACTTGAATGAGGCGGAGACCTCGTAGGTGCGCGGCGCGCCGAGATAGATCTGGTCCGGGTAGCCATTGTCGGAAAACGCGGCGTAGATCGCGTCCGTCACGTTGCGCACGCGGAACGCGACGCGCACGTCCTTGATTTCCGGCCGTCCGAAATCGACGCCGGGGATGTACACGAAGGCATAGATGTCCGCCGTCGTATAGGCGTTCATCGTGGTGAGGTCGTCCTCGAACAGGAAGCGGTCTCCGACATGGCGCACCGAGGCGCCGATCTCGACCGGCCAGCGCCAGTAATGATCCCAACGATAGGACGCGCCCGCATTGACGATGATCGGAGCGATGTTCGACGGCGTGTTGCCGGTAAATACATCGAAATTCTTATAGCGCGCTTCCGTAAAGGCGACATTGCCCCAGAGTTTCAGGCCGTCGATCGGACGCACGGCGGCGGCGAATTCGACGCCCTTGGTATCGATTTCACCGGCGAGCGAGGCAATCGTGTTGGTGATCTGCACGTAGACGTTACGCCGGGTGATATCGTAAACCGACAAAGTCCACTCCGCCTTGTTGTCCCAGAACAGTTGCTTGACGCCGGCTTCGTAGATCTTGGCGCTCGTCAATTCCACCGAGGTCCCCGGCCGGATGCTGAAGATGCCCGCGGCGGCAGGATCGAACGCCGTCGAGGTCATCGCGTAGAACACCAGGTTTCGGATCGGCTCGACGGTGACGGCCGCGCGATAGGAAACCGGATTCCAGCTCTTGGTGAAAAAGTTGGCGGGTGGCAGCGAGCCGTCGAAGTTGATTCGATTGCTCTCCAACGTCATATGCTCAAAACGCAGCCCGCCGATCAGCGCCAGCCAAGGCGTCACCTTGAGGCGGTCTTCGAATGATGTGGCGACGATATCGAGCTGTTTGTTGATGGTGTCCGGTTCAAGGACGCCGTAAACGCCACGAGACGGGTTGATGACGGGGACACTGTCCTCGGGGAAGCCACCCGCATGTTGCGAGAACGTGAGCCTGTTGCTGCTCACCTGGAGCTGCGCGGCAAAGCGGTTCTCCAAGCCCAAAAAGCGCGAGTCCCAGACGAGATCGGAATTGGTGCCGACCACGTGTTGATCGTGCCCCACGAAGAAGCGGTCGCGGTCGATCGTGTTCCCGGTGGTGGTGTTGAAGGCGTAGGTCTCGCTATCGAGCCAATGCCGCTTGGCTTGATAGGAATAGAACTGGCTCTTGACCTTGAGGTCGTTGGTGAGCGCCCACTCGTATCCGCTGCGCAGCCACAGCTCGTGGGCGCCGGTATCGTTGTCGAGCACGTTGTAATTGGTCTTCAGCGTGCGCCGGTCGATCGTCACCGGTCCGATGATCGAGCCATCAAACGTGCTGATCGCGGTGCCTGAGACAACGCCGCTTATTCCGTTGGCCCCGGCAAACGCGGTCGGAACCAGCGGTGTCCCCCAGTAGGCATGTCCGGAATCCTTTTTGAATTCGACGGCCGCGAATGTCTTGAACTGATCCGACACCCGATAATTCACTTGCGTGGAGACGCCGGCCAATTTCCGGTCCACGTCGTCGATGAAGCCGTTCACTCTGGATTCGATCAGGTCGAAGCGATAGTCGAGACCTTTCATCCCGGCGTTGCCGCCGGAACCGAAATGCGAACGGACTGAACCGAGCGAATCCCACGAGAGGTCCAGCTCGTTGCGAATCGGCCCGCTCGTCGGCTGCATGTTGACGTAATTGACCGACCCGCCGATCGCGTTCAGCCCGGACATCAATGCCGATGGCCCTTTCAGGAATTCGACCTGCTCGAGATTGGCCGTGTCCATCCAGCGGGAGGTGATGCCTGCAGGACCGATTGAAATCCCATTGTACAGAACGTTCACCGCGCTGTTGGAGAAGCCTCGCATCGAAAAGTTGGCGGGGGCACCGGCCGCATCGAGCGACAATACGCCGGTTGCACCGTTTGCGGTTTCGGCGGTGGTCCGATAGCCCTGCTCCTGCATGGTCTGCTGATCGACCACTTCGACCGTGGCCGGCGTCTCCAGCACCGTCAGGCCCAGCCGACTTGCGCTCGTCGCGACCGCATTGGTGTTCAGCGGTGTGGTGGTTGTCGCCACCGGCGTCGGAGCGGGCGCCGGAACCGGCGTCGGGGCCGGGCGCCGAACGACGGAACGCGCCGGCTGAGCCGGTGTCCTGGTGCGGGTCTGAGGCCGCGTCGGCGTCGACACGTCCACCCGCGGAAGCTGGTTTGGATCCTGTCCGTTTTCCTGGGCAGCGCCCGGACTTGCCGCCAGCAAGGCAAACGGCAACAGCGTCAGCGCGGAACACGACAGCAGACCGCACCGATTCCCTCGACCGCGATTGCGGCCACGCATACCCATACGCAACATGTCACGCCCCGGCAACAAACGCTACCGCCACCCGCGACCCTTCACCGCCGACTTGTTTGCTGCCTTCGTCCTGGGACGAACGAGCAATGGCGGTCTCCTCCCGTCGGCGCACCCCGTCCGACGCAGTCGCGCGTGACAACGCTTGGTGGCAGGTCTCCTGGCTCGCGGATCGTCGTCTCCTGCCACCTTCCCAGGAAGAATTCCCAGTGGCCTAATGGTCGGAGACTCGCCGCTTACAGTTGCGGGGGCAGCCGCGGCATTGTGTGTCGAGCCACACGCACCGCGTTCCCTATTGATCCCACTCGGGGAACCACCGCTGACGATGGTCGCATTCGGCCTCCATGACGGTCAAGGACGGTCATGGTTCATGGCGGAGGAACTTTTCCCGATGTGTCTTTCACACATCAGATAAGAACCATTTCAATATCGGCCGACGTCTCACACCTTGACCAGGGGCACCTTCGGCACCGAGCCGCGGCGCGGCGGGTCGTCGCCGCCGGCGCCATCGCCTTTGGGAGCCGGCGGCTTGCTGCGGCGTGGCGAGCTTGAACGGCGCTTGGCCTTCAGCGGCGGAATCTTCTCCGGCTTCGGCGTCACCGGCCCGTCGGGGAATTCGAACACCAGCTTCTGTTCGCCCTCCTCGCTCGCGACGACCACGCGCACATGACCGCCGTTCTTGAGCTTGCCGAACAGCACCTCGTCGGCGAGCGGCTTCTTGATGGTCTCCTGGATCAGCCGGGCCATCGGCCGCGCGCCCATCTGCTCATCGTAGCCGTGCTCCACCAGCCACTTGGCGGCGTCATCGGACAGCTCGATGGTGACCTCGCGGTCGCCGAGCTGGGCCTCGAGCTGGAGCACGAACTTCTCCACGACCTTGGCGATGATCTCGGGCGTGAGATGGGCGAAGGTGATGGTCGCATCGAGCCGGTTGCGGAACTCGGGCGCGAACAGACGGTTGATCGCCTCGGTATCGTCACCCTCGCGCTTGCTGCGGGTGAAGCCGAATGCGGCCTTCGCCATGTCGGAGGCGCCCGCGTTCGTGGTCATGATCAGGATCACGTTGCGGAAGTCGACCTGCTTGCCGTTGTGATCGGTCAGCTTGCCGTGATCCATGATCTGCAGCAGCACGTTGAACAGGTCCGGATGCGCCTTCTCGATTTCATCGAGCAGCAGCACGCAGTGCGGGTGCTGGTCGACGCCGTCGGTGAGGAGCCCGCCCTGGTCGAAGCCGACATAGCCGGGGGGCGCGCCGATCAGCCGCGAGACGGTGTGGCGCTCCATGTATTCCGACATGTCGAAACGGATCATGTGCACGCCGAGCGCGGTCGAGAGCTGCTTGGCGACCTCGGTCTTGCCGACGCCGGTCGGACCCGAGAACAGGTAGCAGCCGATCGGCTTTTCCGGCTCGCGCAGGCCGGCGCGGGCGAGCTTGATCGAGGCGGCGAGCGCCGCGATCGCCTTGTCCTGGCCGTAGACCACGGTCTTGAGCGTCTGGTCGAGATGCTGCAGCACCACCGCGTCGTCCTTCGACACCGTCTTCGGCGGAATCCGCGCCATGGTGGCGATGGTGGTCTCGATCTCCTTGATGCCGATCGTCTTCTTGCGCCGGCTTTCGGGCAGGAGCATCTGCGCGGCGCCCGATTCGTCGATCACGTCGATCGCCTTGTCGGGCAGCTTGCGATCATGGATATAGCGCGAAGACAGCTCGACCGCCGCCTTGATCGCCTCGTTGGTGTATTTGAGCTTGTGGTAGTCCTCGAAATACGGCTTGAGGCCCTTGAGGATCGCGATCGCGTCCGGCACCGACGGCTCGTTGACGTCGATCTTCTGGAAGCGGCGCACCAGCGCGCGGTCCTTTTCGAAATACTGCCGGTATTCCTTGTAGGTGGTCGAGCCGATGCAGCGCACGGTCCCGGTGGCGAGCGCCGGCTTGAGCAGATTGGATGCATCCATGGCGCCGCCCGAGGTCGCGCCGGCGCCGATCACGGTGTGGATCTCGTCGATGAAAAGAATCGCGCCCGGATAGGCCTCCAACTCCTTGATCACCTGCTTGAGCCGCTCCTCGAAGTCGCCGCGATAGCGCGTGCCCGCCAGCAACGTGCCCATATCAAGGGCGAACACCGTCGCGTTTTTCAGCAC
>JAXDOD010000006.1:0-31251 GCA_034669045.1 Alphaproteobacteria bacterium | reverse complement strand
TCGCGGCTTAGGCGAACGGGCGTTCAGACCACCAAAAGCGTCTCAATGAGCGAACACATCAGCGGAGCCACGGACCCCCAAGAGAAAGCAAAGCTTCAATTTCCAGGTTTTTCAGCAGACTGCTAGAAACCGCGGGCGTGCCACTGGTGCGGCTGGGCGTGTGGATCAAGCCAAACGCCGCCCCGCAATTCACGGGTGACCGCCCGGGCACCGGCTGGGAAGCCGTTGCGGTTCTGCATCGTAAGGGCCGCAAACGCTGGAATGACGGCGGGCACCATGCGGTTTGGACCTGTCCGGTCCAGCGCGGCGGACATCCAACGCAAAAGCCTGAAAGGCTGGTGAGCGATTGGGTCAAGGCGTTCACGAACCCCGGAGAAATGATCCTCGACCCGTTCATGGGTTCCGGCACAACCGGCGTTGCCGCGATCAAGCACGGGCGAGGCTTCACCGGTATCGAGATTGATCCGAAGTATTTCGATTTGGCATGCCGCCGAATCGACGAAGCGCTGACCTTTAGGGAAGCCGCCAACGACCATGCGCCCGCCCAGCAGGAACGCCGGGCATGATCCTGAGAGGTTCGCAACGTGGCGGCGCGCGTCAGCTCGCCACCCACCTGCTGAATGACCGTGACAACGATCACATCGTTGTCGATGACCTGCGCGGCTTCGTGGCGGGCGATCTTTACGGGGCCATGGCCGAGGCCCAGGCCATCGCCAAGGGCACCCGCTGCCGCGAGTGCGTGTTCTCGCTCAGCCTGAACCCGCCGAAGGACGCGATCGTCGTAAGCCGCGAGGCCTTCTACGCGGCGGCAGACCGCGCCGGGGAAATCCTGGGCTTAAGCGATCAGCCGCGCGCGGTCGTCATCCATGAAAAGAACGGACACATGCATGCGCATGTCGTCTGGTCGCGCATCGATCCGCAGGAAATGAAGGCGATCAACCTTCCTTTCTTCAAGAATAAGTTGAACGAGCTTTCGAAGGAACTCTACCTCGAACATGGCTGGGAATTGCCGGACGGCCATAAGGCGAACGGCTGGAAAAATCCTTTGAATTTCACGTTGGCCGAATGGCAGCAGGCCAAGCGGCTCGATCTCGACCCGCGCGAAATCAAGCAGATATTCCGCGAGACTTGGCAACAATCCGACAACCTGTCGAGCTTCCGCAACGCGCTGGAAGATCATGGCTACTACCTCGCCAAGGGTGACCGTCGCGGCGTTGTGGCGGTCGATATTAATGGCGAAGTGCTCTCGGTCGCGCGCTGGGCGGGCGTAAAGGCCAAGGACACCGCACAACGCCTGCACGGCTTCGAATCCCTGCCCGGCGTTGACGAAGTACGCGGGCAACTCCGGCAAAAACTTTCAAAGCAGCTTCAGGGTTTCATTGCGGAGGATCGGCAGACCAAGCGCGAAGAGATGAAGCCGCTGCGGGCTGACTTGGAGAAGATGGTCGCGGACCATCGCGCCGAACGCGCGCGCCTGCTCAAGGGTCAATCCGACCGCTGGGCGAAGGAGAACGCCGACCGCGCGGCGCGCCTGCGGACAGGCCTTGGCAAAGTCATGGACGTGCTGACTGGCAGGCTGTTCGCGGTCCGCCGCGCGAACGAACAGGAAGCCTATCAAGGCTATCTGCGCGACCGGGCGCAACGCGAGCAATTGTTCACGGCGCAGATGAAGGAGCGGCGCGGCCTGCAATCCCGAATCGAGGCGATGCAGGGACGGCACCGCCAGGAGCGCATGCGGCTCGCACGCCAGATCGCGAGCGCGTGGCGGCCCACGCCGTCACCGGAGCGCGACCGTGCCGGCCCGGACCATCAACGCAAACGCACCCGTGATTTCGATCTCGATCTCTAACCCAGGAGACTGCCATGAATGCGCTTGTTCCCGTTCGCCCCGCCCGGCCCCTGACACCGTCTGATACCGCGAATCCCGTCGTGCCGCTCGGAACGGCGGCTTGGTACCGCGCCGACGGGCCGGTGGTGCGGCCTTTCGCCCGTGGCGATTTCTGGCTGGGCCGCTTGGTCGAGGGCAAGGCCATCGGATTCCACGACGACCGCCACGTCTTCCTTTGCGCTAACACCCGTGGCGGCAAGGGCATCTCCGTCATCATCCCGAATCTGTGCATGTGGCCGGGCTCGGCGGTGGTCATCGACACAAAGGGCGAAAACGCGATGGTGACGGCGCGGGTGCGCGGGCGCGGATCGCGCTACTGCTACGGCTGGCAGCAACGCGTGCGGCTGCTCGATCCTTTCAACACCGTCTGCACGCCGGACGACGACTTTTCGGACATTAGGGTCTGTTTCAACCCGCTTGATGCGATTGATCCTACACGCGAGGAATCGGTGGACGAGGCAGGACGGATCGCCGATGCCCAGGTGGTCACTGAAGCCACGAACGATCCGTTCTGGGATGAGTCGTCGCGAACGCTGATCAAGTTCGTCATTCTGCACGTGGCGACGTGGCGCGATTTCCTTCCCGAGGAACGCAACCTGATCACGGTGCGCCGCCTCATTACCGCGGGCGATACGCGCACCCAGCAGCTCGCGCGCATGAGCGGTGGTAGCGCGCCATCGGGATTTCGCTTTCTGTTTGATGCCATGAGCAAGAACAAGGCTTTTGGCGGCGTGATTGCCAATGCCGGAGAGATGTTCGCCAACCTGGAACGGAATGGCGAGCGCACCTTCGCTTCCATCGTCCAGGTCGCATGCGCCAACACGGACTATATCGACAGCCCCGCCATGCAGCGCTGTCTCGTGAAGTCGGATTTCGCCTTGAGCGAACTCAAGACCAATCCGAAGGGAACAAGCCTTTACCTGTGCCTGCCCCAGCGCTTCATGGAAACGCATTTCCGCTGGCTCCGGATGATGGTGACGCTGACCCTCACCGAGATGGAACGCCAAAAGCAGCGCCCGGCGAGCAATTATCCCGTCCTGATGGTGCTGGACGAATTCCCGGCATTGCGCCGCATGCGCGTGGTCGAGAATGCCGCTGCGCAGATTGCCGGGTTCGGCGTCAAGATGGTGTTTGTCGTCCAGACGCTGGCGCAGCTCAAGGACCTGTACCGCGACAACTGGGAGACCTTCGTTGCAAACGCCGGGGTCAAGCTGTTCTTTTGCAATGACGATCATTTCACGCGGCAATATGTCTCGCAACTCGTCGGCGATTGCGAGGTGGTGCGCACGGTGCGCAGCTTCAACGAAACGGCAGGCACGTCCTCAAGCGAGAGCGAATCGCAAACCATCGGCACCTCAGTCAGCCATACGTCGGGCAGCTCGACCACGCATAGCGGCGCGGACAAGGGCTCCAGCAGCAGCAGCAGCCAGAGCACGACTGTATCGCATTCGGTTTCGATGGGCCGCTCCAAGACGCTGGGAGCAAGCCATTCCACGTCTGGCGGTTACTCCGAGACAATCCAGAAGCGCGCACTGGTTACGCCCGATGAGGTAGGCCGGTTGTTCGGGGATCGCGACAACCCCGCCGCCCTGCTGCTGATTTCGGGATACCAGCCGATTTTTCTCAAGCGCACCTTCTATTTTCACGAGTTGCCTTTGTTCGGATATTTCGACTGGCACGCCGATCACCCGAAGCCATTGACGATCCCACAGGCGGAAGCCAGGCGTGCCCAGGTCAAGCGCGAGCAGGAAATGGCGGTGGCGCGGGCGAAAGCCGCTCGCGAGACACAGGAGCGCGCCGAAGCCGCGCGGAAGGCCCGGGAAGAGGAATCCAAACGCCTCAAAATAGCCGAGCGTGAGTGGGCACGAATTGAGTTTTTGGAGAATCGCGAAGAGGAACGCCAAGCCCAGCAGGCACGGGTCGCGCGGCGCTGGATGGTTCTCAAGACGGCATCGTATTGGAGTCTATTTCTCATTGTCTGCGCGTACCTCGGGAACGTTCTGGGCCCCCTGCTTTGGCGCATACTCTTTTTTGACCGGCGCTACTGGCCGTGGTGGGCAGAGGATTTCGCCAACATGATCGATCGCATGATGCAGTAACCACCCTGAAGTGCAAATCTCGCAAAAATCAACGGAGCATGTCATGGACCAAAAGCTCGTGCGCATTCGCGAACTCATCAATCAGAAGGAGGCCATCGATTCCGAGCTGGCATCACTGATTGGGGGAACCAATGCCAAACCAAAGCGTGGCCGCCCCCGAAAGGCAGCCGCGAACGGCCAAAGCAGCCGGGAAAATTCCACACACGGCGAAAGCGCGTCCAAGGATGTGGCTTAAGCTAATCGCCCAAAGGAACAGCGGAAAGACCGCATTCTGCTGTTCCTGTATATTGCAGGTGGCGCGGTGGCGTCATGGCCGTTGACCAAGCTCATCCGCTGGCTGATGTGAAGGTGGATCACGACCAGTCCTCCGCGAACAACGCTTCCTCATCGCCCGTCTCGATGCACCCTTCGCGAAACCGGAACAGGGTCTCGCCATCGAGATCGTAAAGGTCATCGGGACGCGTGATGGTGTTTTCGATGCGCGCCTCGAATGAATCGCGGGCGAGGCGGTACCGGCGGGGAACGAAAATGGTCATGACGCCCCCGCTTTCTGCGTTTTCAGCGCCAGGCGCCAGAAGGCATCGGCGTCTTCGAGCTCCCAGCCCATGTTGTACGTGATGCTTCCGACATCCTGATAGGTGAGCCGGACAGTGCGTCTGAGGCGTTTCGTTTTCTTCGTTGTGTTGTTCATGGAAAGTCTCCTTATTGCGGTTTTTTGGCCCGGCACCAAGCCCGGCCTGATGGGACGTGGAAAAATCGCGACCATAGGAACGACGGTCACACGCGCGCCTCGGCGCGCCCTTCAGGGGGCGGAACTGCACAAGGCAAAGCCGCGGAAGCGAGCCGCGTTGATCGGCGTCCGGTCGCGATTACGTTCCCATGATGATGGCCGCGCGTGCATGGTCGGGCAGACCGAGCAAAGAAGGTAATGCGTATGAAAACGCTGCGACGTAGCGGCTAGACGCCTAAATGATCTGCTTCAACCGGCCACATGCGGGCGGCAAACTCGCGTTCCTCGGTGCCCATCGCCTGCAAATAGATGGCAGTCGTTTCCATGCGTGCATGGCCTAGCCAGCGCTGCACGAGATTAAGCGGCACGCCTGAGCGTATCGCGTGGATGCCGAAGCCGTGCCGTAAACCCTTCGGTGTCTGGTGTGGCCCAGCGGGAATTCCAGCCTCGATCATGACGCCTTTTACGAGCTGCCACGCGCGGCTGCGCGATAGCGTCCATAGCCGGGCACTCGGCGCGCGAACCGCGAACGGTTCGTAACTCAGGACGTTCAACAGGTCGGCAGGGACCGGCACCTCGCGCACCACAATTGTGCCCTTGCGCTTCTTCAGGCTGCGGATGGCGATGAAGCCGCAACCCATCTCGATGGCGGATCGCGGAAGTGCCAGCGCCTCGGAAATCCTGCATCCCGTGTAAGCCAGTGTCAGGCATAGCGCCCGAACTTCCGGGCGCGGCGATGCCTTGGCGCTGGCGATAAACCGCGCGCGTTCGGCGGCGTTGAGATATTTGCGCTGTCCCGCGGCGGTGTAGAGGCATGCCGCCGCGGCCCCGTGGCCATGCATGGATTCGCTCCCGACGCCGCTGAACCGGGCCGGATGCGACAGTCTTGCCTATTCTGTTGAATGCCCCCGGAACTTGCCGGAATTCCGGCTCTTTGCTCCGCACGGATATCGGGGAATTTACCAATGCAGTTAGGCGATCGCAAGCGCTTTTCCGGGCATTTTCTTGCCATGCGACAGAATAGGCAATTCTGTTCAATGTAACCGGGCACCAAGACTCCGCCTTCGCCAATAGCCTCCGACCAATTCGGCGCGAGGCTATTTTGATTCAAAGGACGGCAAAGAGAAGGACTCTCGCGATGACCCACGAACCGAACCACGTGCGCGATCAAGCCCAGCAGGACCACCGGAACAATTCGCAGACGCCCAAGGCGAACGAGCAAATGATTCCCGATTCCACGACACGGGAAACCTACAACGCGGAAATCGAGCGCCAGCGCCAGCAGAATCGCTAGGCCGAGAGCAACAAAGGAGCCGCCCGCGCGGCGGCTCCTCCATCCATCCAATTCAGGAGGCGAACATGAAGCGCATGCTCTGCGCCGGGGCCGCTGCGACGTTGTTGGTCGCGGTGGCCGCAACGTCCCATGCCCAACAGGACATCCAGTGGAAGCAGACCATCAACCTGCCCAAGGGACTTAACCTGCCCAAGGACATCATCGCCGACATCCTTGGCATCCAGTTCGGCGACACTTACGCCGAGGCCAAGCCCAAACTGGAAAAGCTGCTCGCGGAAGTCCGCCCGGCCGCCCCGACGGCTGCTCCTGCTGCGCCGAACCGCCCGCTAACCATGGGCGAAATCGAAGCGCAGCGCCTTCGCACGCTGGAGGGGCTGGAACGGGAGTCCGCCAACCAGATCGCGGGCGTGAACACCGCGCCGCCGCTCACTGAAACCCGCACGCAAATCCGCCTGCAAGCGCCGACCGGCTATGTCACCGCCTCCTTCGTTGGCACCGCCACGCTTAGACGCTCCCTGCCGGGCGCTACGAGCCAGAAGATCGACGACACAATCCGCGTGCTGTTCAGCGCGCCGTCCTCCGGCCATCAGGTCTACGCTGTAGATCGATTCATTGCCTACAACCAGGCTGACCAGCCACGCGTCGGCGAACTGATCGCGCGGCTCAAGGAGAAATTCGGTGGCGATCCGCAAACGTGGGTCGCCGCGAGCACGGGGACCTACAAGTTCCAATTCAATGATGGCCGCCTGCATGCGCCGCCGGGCGCGTTGCAGGTGTCATGCCTGCCATTCACCGGCGCCGATACCAACCAGGCCGCTCTGCGCGAGATCAACCGCAACGGTGATTGCGATGTCGTGCTGATGGTCGAGGTCCGGTACGGGATATCCAAGGACCATGCAGCGACGATCAGGTTCGCCTTCGCCGATAACGAACGCGCCAAGGCCAATCTCGGCGCGGACTTCGCCTACTTCCAGTCCTATGTCGAAAGCCTGCGCGGCCAAACCAAGGGCGCGCAACCCAAGCTGTGAGCCCGGGCAATGGCGGATGCCGTCCCATGCCCCGAGGCGGAAGCCCGCGATCTGGCAGGCTCCCCGCCTCTTACGTGAGTCACTCATGAGGTACGCAATGACGCATGACCGTCACGCTCTCGCCGCGGCGCTGTTGCTGGTGGCGATTGGTTCCGCCGGAGCGCAAGACCATCCGCTTCCGATCGAGTACGGATTTCCGGACGGCAAGAGCATTGATATTGCCGGATTTTATTTCGGCATGACGGGCGCGCAAGCGCGCCAGCGGATTCCCGCCCATTACGAAAAGCAGAAGAGCAAGCCCGGCTACGTGCTCGCCAAGATGCCGATCACGAACGAGGCTTTCCTGCGCCTCACGCATGGCGACCTCTATGCCGGGAACATCAGCTACGACAACATCGCGCTGTTCTTCAGCGCGCCTCCGAGCGGCAATCAGGCGGTGTTCATTCGCCGCTCGGCGCATTTCCTGGGCAATGACAGGCCCAACCGCGCCGCGACCCTGGCTGCCATCCGCGAGAAACTCGGGGAGCCCTCGCGCACGGTGGGCAATCACACGATGGAGTTCTACTTTGCCAAGGGGCGGACGCTCACCCAAGCGGACGGAAGCAATTACGAAGCCTGCAACGCCGGGCGCGGGGACCTGAGCCAAGTCGGCATCGCCAGCGGTGGCCTCATCCACACCCAGGACGACATCCTGCTGCGCTACCTGACGGGCGCGTACAGGGCGATGCAGAATGCCAAAGGGGCCTGCGACATCTACATCCGCACCGAACTGAGCGGCAGTTACGATCAGGTCGGCAACCAGAGTGTCCAGAATGAAAACGCCATCGGAAGGCTCAACGTCATGGCGTTCGACTATGCGCGTTTCTTTGCGACCCAAAAATATGGACGCGCAAGCCGTCGAGGCCATGAAAAACAATGCGCGCCAGACTATACCGTCGGGCACCGCCCCGCCCCGGCTGTGAGGGCAGTGCAGCGGGGCGGCATTTACCGCCCCGCGTCTGGGTCGCCTTTGTCGAGAGGTCGGCGCGCGCAAATCGGACGGGACGCGGCCTTTGGCCACCTGATGGGAGAGAACAATGACCGGCAATCATCCTAGCAGAAGGCAGGTCCTGATCGGCGGCACCTGCGCGGCGCTCGCCGCGTCCAGCGCGCTGCCAAGCCCGGATGCGCTCAGCGCGGAATTCGCGGCCATGCGCGCCGTGCTGGTTGCAAAGCTCAATGAGCGCCGGGACGCGCACGAAAAGTTCCTGAACGTGGTTTGGGAACACCTGCGCAGAGCAAGGCAGGGCAGCGCTGGGCAGACGCCGTGCGCTGGGTGCGCTCGGACCCGGTGGCGGTCGCTTGGCGCGACTCCGATTCCGCCGCCCATGCCGCCGCTGAAAACATCTTCATGTCTCCGGCCCGCATGCCAGCGGACCGCGCCTTGCAGCTCCAGGTGATTGATCTCTGCGAGGTCGCGTTGGAAGATAAGTTCCGGCTCGCCCGCAAGCATTACGCGCCGGAGACGCTGGACCGCGAACGCTCGACTCTAGCGCATGAGGTCGAGCAGGCTTGGGGCTTCGTAGCGGTCTCGCGCCCGTCGCTCATGGACTGGACGGACATCCTTGAGAAGGGCGAACAGCGCGGGCTGATGCTCACGCGCGAGCGAAGCATCGATTTGCGCGCGGCGCAGCGCGCATAACGCGCGCTAGCTATAGGCGCACCCGTCAATGACGATGGTATCGTGCTTCGCCATGGCGCGTCACGCCCGCGCGGTCCGCAGCGCGGCTTGCGCTGTGCCGGTTTCCCGGAACCATTCCCAGATTTGCGCCAGCAGAGTGAAATATTCGCCGGTCATGTTACGGTGCGCGCCGTCAAACCAGTCGAGGAACCAGTATTCAACGCGGTGGCAGGACAGATCGGGGTTCACAAAGAACCGGAATTCATCGCTCGGTCCGCCCCATGAGAGCTGGTAGCGGAAATATCCTTCCGCCTGGTTGTCGAACGTGCCTGGCGCAACGTAGTCGAAACACAGGCCGTACTCATGCAGCGTGCCAAGGTCGCTGTTGCACTCTTCGTCACCGTCACGATACGCCGTCCACAGGCGCTGGAGATCCGAAAAGCGCCCTTCAAGGTGATGCCTTATCCGTAGTTCACAGGAATTCTGTTTGTGTGTCGTGCCCATCTTGTTTGCCTTGTCTTTGGTTAGAGGTTTGCCCATGCAAACCGGCTAGCCTCAGCGGCAATGAGCGGGGGTTGACCGTCACAGGCCGGAAAACGTCCGGAAGTGGTGCGGGCCGGAGCGCAGCGACTACACGGTCCGGCGTTTTCCGCCCGCAGCAAAGCGAAGGGTTGCCTTGACGGCAGGGGGCCGCAGGCCCCCGCTTCAATGAAAGAAAAAATGTAGCGTATGGCGGGAGCAACGCGAAGCCATTCGCGGGCGCCGCGACCGGTTAACAGGGCTGCCGCGGGAGCGTCAGCATGGCGCCGCGCCCGCGCGGGCGCGACTGCCTCCGGCGAGGCTTGCCGAACGACTTACCCGATCATCGGGCGATTGCTATTGGCCCAGCGACGCTAAGCGACGCTTGGGGCTTGTCTTCATAGCCGGCAAATTCAGGTCAGCGGGCTGGCCATTACGGACTACAAAAACGTCAAAGGTTCGAATAAGCGACTCGTCCAAATCCCGAATGTACGCGCGGGTAATTCCACGTCCTAGCCAAGGATCGTAAACTCGTTTGATAAATTCAACACAGGTTTCTGGATGGCCTCTTGGACGCTCACTCCAAACCTCAGGCGCTATCGTAGGAAGCCGGGCCGTTACTTTTAACCGCCCTGAAACTTGGTTAAAAAACTTGCGAAGTGCGTGACCTGTTAATATAGGCACAAGATTTGGTTCTGCATTCACCAGTTTGTTTGCAGCATTGAGCAGATCTATGAGTTTCTTCGCATCAGCCTTCACGTCTTCAAGATTATACAGATTATTTATGTTACTGGCAACTTTCTCCTGGTGAAGGCTTGGAGTAAGGCGGTTGACGTGAGGCTTTCGCCCGTAATCGTTTGCTCGAATGTCGTTAGCGCGCCTGGAGCCAAGATTGATGGCGCTGCTTTTAGATTTTGTTTGATGCATGTCCTCGATTCCAATTTAGTTGGAGATCACCAACTCTATCCGGCTAGGACTTCTGGTCGCACGGCTCACTGATCGACTATCTTTCTGTAGTGCAAGACTCCTGCCGATCACCATCCCTCCAATCAACTCAATGGACCTCTTGTCTGTTACGCTGGCAAGCCGAAGATATTCATCGAAATTTGCACTCATTAATTCTGAGCGGGCGGGATATGAGTTCATCATGTCGAGCACTTTTAGTTTAGTTGCCGCGAGAACTTCCTCCGTAGCTAGTCGCCCACCCAATACGACATGTTCAGGCATTAGAGGGGATAAGGCAATATGATGAACAAGTTGCGCGATGTAATGCGCGACAATATCAACGCCCAAAGCTAAGCCTCGTTTTCCACGACTCCCAATTACAGCTTTGCAGAATAGGGTCTCAGCATTCGGATCACTTTCAAATTTTGTTCGGAGCTTTGTCCAAGCTACAATCGGTGATGATGACACGTCACCTCGAGCGCGTTCATACAACGAGTGTGTCGAAACAAGACCTTCAAGACAATTGTTGTGGTAGGGGCATACGCCTTTGAAGCCGTTTTTCAAATCTACGTCATGGTAATTCGGATAAAGATGGCCCAACTCTGCATGAGCTACTTTTGTAAATTTAAGGTTCTTCTCGATGACCCCCGCATTAATTCCATCGTGGGCTTTTATGTAGACGAACTCTTCCGGATTCTGCTTCTTCAGGTCGACTAAACGTCTTTCATACTCTACTGCTGCGCACGCAACTACGTCGTTAACGACCAAAATACGTTTGGTGAACTCTTCAAAATTGCACCCGACATCCAGTTCGGTGACGATATCCTGGATTTCTTCAACGAATTGGAAATGGGCCTTCTGCTTTCCATTCCACTCCCATACGACTTCAGCGTTTGTTGTCCAGTTCCACAAAGTGAGCTGGACAAGATCGCTATAACGAGGAACAACGCCAAGTGTGCTGATCACCATAGCTTCTATGGCATCGAAAATTGAATTGTGGGATTGGCTATATTCGGCAGCAAAGCGGTCGTGCAGTCCTTTCAATGCGTCATGCATTAGTTGCCGCACCGCGCGAAAGTAATCAGGGCCTTCTACTTTTTTCGAGAACTCAAAGACAATATTGCGCTGCGCTTTTGCCAGTTGCTCTTCAACCCTAAAGTCCACGCGATTTTCGATCGCGAAAGCGGCCACCAAAGACCTGCTCGTGTTTTTCATCGAATAATCCGCCTAAGCAGAAATAGGAGCTTCGCGCGCTTCTCATGCAATTGGAGCAGAAGAAGTGGGCAACTCACTCCTCCGCAGCCATTGTGCCTTCGGCATACGGCAAAAAGCGTTTTGCATCAAGATTTTCCTTACAGAACCTACACAGCCTACAGACCCTACATTAGCCACAATTACAATTAAAATCGTTTTTTGGAGCAATCATCAGCCTGTAACTCACTCGTAACAAAGGCTCACTCAAGGAGAAGTCAGATGGGTTTCAACGGGAACGACGACGACTGGCGAGCAGGTTACGAGAAACAAAATTCACCGGTAGGTTCTTCTGCTGACTCGAATTCCTCGTTCCAGCAGGGCGTTCAACAGCGCCAACGTGAAGAACAAGAACGCTTCAAAAGCACCTGGGATCAACCTTCCAACACGGTCAAGACGAATTGGGGCCTGGATTCAATTCACGGTAGCACTTCGGCGGGCAAGTGAAGCCTATAGGAGCACCCCTCGGCCAATAGCCGAGGGGCTGCTGGGGGGAGACAACAGTGGAGCGCAATGCTGCGGTACTTAGATCACCTATATGGCACGACTTGCCTCAATTCCTGGCCTTGGGACGGGCGCTCCATCAAGAGAGCTGGTTTGCCCACATTCGGTATGACGAAAATCGTATCGCCCAATTTTTTTACGGCTTGATCTTTGATCAAGAACAAAATTTTTGCCAAGTGGCATCTCGCTCATCCATTCTCGTCGGCGCAATAGCCGGAAAACTTACACCGCATTGGTTTTCGGTCGAGCGGGGCGTTTTCGATACTTTCCTATACGTCGTTCCCGAATTCCGAGGCTCCACAATCGCTTTTCGACTTTGGCGCAATATGCGGGATTGGGCCATTGCGCGCGGCGCCAAAGAACTCACGCATGGCGTGGGCACCGCCATCGGCTTGGACGGAACACATCGCTTTTTCACTGGGGTTGGAATGACCCACGTGGGAGGGATATACAAACTCAAACTCAATTCTTAACAGGCTGATTGGTGAGACTACTTCGCTGCTGTGCAATTTCCGTCATGTTTCGCTGAGCCATTAGCAGCCACGATATTTTATTTTTTTAGAGTCGCAAACTTGAAACACCGCCGAGAGTAGCTGGTGAAGATGCGGGATCGTCACCCGGATGGGCGTGCGCCGCTGTGGCGCCTAGAAGAAAGAGTGTTCGTACGAGCGAAGCTTGCTGGCAGAGCTTCTGCCCACCCGACTGACCGGGGCCGATGATGAATCGGCTGAGACCCAGAAAGGGCAACGGGACCAGAGCATGTCGGGACATCACCTCAAACCGGGTGCCGCAAACCTGGTGATCGTGTTCTTCGAACTGAGAATTTTCTCGGCGAGCTGCTTGACGTTGGACCATTTCAGGTCAAGACGCATTTCCAGCATCCTGTAGTACAAATTGAAGCCGTCAAACATAAATGGTCGTACGCATCTGTTTTCGGGATTGGATAAAGCAAAGGCCGCTTCGGGTCTCCCCTTGGCGGCCCTTGAGCCGACAGCACGCTGCCGGCGGGTATATGCCTATAATGGATAGCGAATCATATCAATTCCAGCCTCAACGACCTGCCGACGATCTTGGCGGCACGTTGCAATGTATTGAGAGTGACATTGCCGTCCTTGGGATCGAGCAATCGCCCGATCTGGCTGCGACTGGTCTTCATCCGCTGCGCCAGACGATTACGCGACATGTTGTTAGCCTTCATCGCCTCGCCAATCTGCCAAGCCAACACTTCCTTGATGGCGACGGCCTCGAATTCGTCGCGCTTGCCCTCGCCGGCAAGGAAATCGTCGAGGGTGCTGAGCTTGCCCGGCCTTTTTGGTCTTTTCGTCATCGTACTACTCCTCCTTCATACCTCAAATTCACGTTTGCGCCTGCGGGCCAGCGCTAGATCATCCGGAGGCGTCTTCTGGGTTTTCTTGATGAACCCATGCAACGCCACGATCCGCTCCCGATGCACACTGAACAGCACGCGGGCGATGCGGTTGCTCGGCAGGCCGCTGCGGACCTCCCACAGTCCGTCGCCGAGCGCCCGGCATAGCGGCATGCCGACCGGCCAGCGGTATTGCACCCGCATCAAATCCTGGCCGATCACGTTGCGGTCCGCGTCGTCCAAGTCGCGCAGCCAGTCGCGGACGACCTCCGCGCCACCCCGCGCGCGATAAAACACGACGGGAATTTTGCGAGGCCCTTCACCCGGCATGCTGGCCTATATATAGTATATGTATCATATAATGTCCATAAGGCGCAATAAATTTCAACGCCAGCATAGCGCGATTCTTCCAATCGAGATTGAACGGCGCACGTTCATCCATGGTTCGGTGCAGGTGGAGCGGGAAGGCTCCAAGCCCTGCTCGTGGGTGCCAAGGGGCGGCGAAACGCCCTTCGGTCGATGGGTGCGGGGAGAGCGAAATCTCCCGCGCGTGATCCACCGGCAAGGCGGTGGCCATGGGGTCTCAGGGAGCTTGGAGGCACCCCGACGTGGTGATGAAACGGCCAGACGTTTCGCTGCGCGGTGAAGGCTCGATGCCTGAACCCGCGCCATGAGCCGGAGGGATGCAACGGGGGCGCGCCAGCGGGCCCCCTTGCCAAGATTGTGCGGTAATACCGCACACATCTTGCGGTCAGCGCAAAGCGGTCAGCGCAAAGCGCGCCGGACAGAAGCTTGAACTGGCAGTGTCTTCAGGCAGTGAAGCGGTGCATTGGGACTGTGCTGCGGCATCGGTGCCGGTGCAACACCATGGACTATTCCAGGCGGAGGCAGCGAGCACAAGCGCGGGCGGACGTAAGGGGACGATGACGGAAGGATAGTGAAAGGGGCGTGCCGGATCAGACAAAAAGAAAACCGCCCCGCGAGGGACACTCGCGGAGCGGAGGACGTGACGTTCGGTTAGTCGGCGCTGGTGTCGTCCGCGTCCACTGGAACGAGGAAGATAACGCCGTTGCGGTTGAGCAGATCGGTCGGGATCAGGTCGAGATTGATGATCGCGCCTTTCTTGTCGCCCTTGCGGGCCCACGCGGCCCCGATCTCTCTCGGGCGGGCCAGGATGTCCTGGCCGTTGTCGCCTTTGCCGGTAATACGCGAGAAGGTCACGCGATACAGCGGGCGGTCGTTTTTCGTAGTCGTCATTGTAATTCTCCTTTGTAACACGGCTAGGTCATCCAGCCGATGCGCGCCAAAAATCGGGCGGCATCAGGCGCGAAGTCACCGACAACACGGGAGCGAAGCGAATGGAGCGGGCCGTCGATTGACTTCGCGACGCCGCCCGATAAGCGCATCGCAATCAGGCTGGATGGCCTTCAGCCGCCGCAAAAGAATAAATGAAGCAACAGAAAACCAACGTCGGCGTCGCGAGGTTCACCGGTCATACGGCAGGTAAACGGGAGGGCGCGAAGGTGGTGGAAGATCGGCGCGCTGCGCTAGGCGATGAACAGAACATCAAGGAGTAATACTTCCCAACTGCCTTCTGGGAGCGCCTCAACCACGGCAACGATACGTGAGAGTGTGTCACCCGTGATGGGCTGATCGGTCTCTGGCACAAGCTGCGGGTCGGTCAATGGCGGAAGGAGAAGAAAGACAAACCGCTGCAAGCCCTGCTTATCTTCAACAAGGCAGGCGGATGGTTCGTCTCATTGACCGTTACCTGAGACGCCGGCAAGCGGCGCGAGCGCTCCCCGCACAATGCGCCCCTTGTCCCGCTGCCAAGCGGCATGATGGCCCACGCCTTCCTTTCTGCCGCCTGCAGGCCAACGACGTACCGGTCCGCTTGGATTTCCAGAAAAAAGAAGAACGGGGTAAGGATCGGCATACGCTGGAGATAAGGCGACGGCCTCCATTGCTGGACCTGAGGCTGTCTTTGCACCTGGTCCCGTTTGCCATCATCCGGAATCCATCGCTGCTCCTGCTGGTCGGGATTCTGAGCAGCAGTCTCATGCTTCAAAATCCACGCAAGGCCAGTTCGTCCATGCTCTGCGATAAAGCGATCCCATTCTGACGGCGCCGAGCCGCGGAGGTTTGTGATTTCATCCTCTACGTATTGCGCATCGTCAGGATAATTCGCGCGAATCCATTCATAAATCCGGGCGGCGCGCGCGCGACCAAATCGGCCTTGCGCGAAATTTCGGTCGTAGCCCTCGCCCATCGAAAAGTTTTTCCCGAACACCTGCATCATCAACACCTCCCACTTCCAACACTCTCGCAACAGGACATGGCGACAGGCGCGATAGAGAATCTTTGTTCTGTCGGAGTGATCTTGAGGAAATCGATGGGCATCGATGTTTCCGAATACGACAATCATACGAGGGATTTACGTCGGGGGCGCCGATTATGACTAAGCCCCGGAGAAAGTCTTGTTTAGGATTTTATTCCTTGACACGCAAGCAACGGCTCGGGCATCATGAAAAAAACGGCATTCATCGGGGCGATGAAGCGCTCGAAGAAGAAGGAAAAAGAGCGTTGACGCCCCCCACCGAGACGAACAAGAATCAGAACCAAGCACGCCGCTCGTACCATCGGCGCATCCTACCCTAGCTCCAGATTCTCGGATCGTGGCGTTGGTGAGGCTGCTCGCCCGGCACGCTGCTGAACGCGATGATGCAGCGTCGATTCAAAACGCAGCGCGTGTGCGTAATTCTGACGAAAGGTCTGTGCCGTGACACGCGTTGCCATTTATGCCCGCTATTCCTCAGTGCTTCAAAAAGCGACCTCGATTGAGGACCAACTGCGCCTCTGCCGAGAGCACGCGAACAAAATGGGATGGAAGATTGTAGCGGAGTTCACTGAATTCGAGAGTTCCGCCTTCATCGGATCAATGCACACGCGGACCGCCATCCACGATTTGTTGGCCGGTGTACGTGCGCACAAGTTTGATGTGGTGCTCGCGGAGGCCTGGGATCGTATTGCGCGCAGTCTTGAGGACGGCGCCAATATGTTTAATCGCGCGGATTTTGCGGGAGTTAAATTCTTCACTCTCACGGAGGGCGAAATCAACATTCTTCATGTCGCCATTAAAGGCCTGTCGGCGCAAACGTATGTGACCGACATGCGTAACAAGGTGAAGCGAGGTCAGCGGGGCCGCGTCGAGAACGGCAAAATGGGTGGCGGAAATTGCTACGGGTACGATGTTGTGAAAAGGCTCGATGAGCGGGGGAAAAAAGTTCATGGCGAGCGGACCATCAACACTGTACAGGCAAAAATTGTTGAGCGGATTTTCCGCGAGTACGCGGTTGGCGAATCACCGAAGGCGATTGCTACCGGCCTCAACGCGGATGGCATCCCCCGCCCTGCGGGACGCGGTTGGGGTCCAAGTACCATTTACGGCAACTGGCAACGAGGCGCTGGCATCCTGAACAATGAACTCTACATCGGGCAGATCGTCTGGAACAAAGTGAGCTATCCGAAAAATCCTGATACCGGTCTCCACGTCACGCGCATCAATCCTGAGGCCGAGTGGGTGCGCAAGGAAGTCCCCGAGTTGAGGATTATCGACCAAGACCTTTGGGCCCGGGTCAAGGCACGCCAGAAGCGCTCACGCGTCAGCGCTAAGAAATTCTGGGAGCATCAGCGCCCGCGCCTGTTATTCTCCTATCTGCTCAAATGCGGGTACTGCGGCGGTGGCTGCTCGAAAATTTCCAGGCTTCAATATGGCTGCACCACTGCGCGCAACAAAGGCATTTCGCTGTGTCGCAATATGCGCGTCATCAAGCAGGACGTTCTGGAATGCACCGTCGTCGATATCCTCCAAAAGAGACTGATGGACCCGAAATTGGTGGAAGTGTTCTGCGCGGAATACCAGACGCATATGAACCGCTTGCGCATGCAACGCAACGCATCGGTCACAGCCTACAAATCCGAGCTTGAAAAAGCGAAGCGCCGTGAGCGTCGCATCGTTGAAGCGGTCATGGAAGGCTACGGAAACGAAGCGCTGAAGCAAGAGTCTATTGCTGTCGAGAACCGTAGAAAAGAACTGGAGCAATTGCTGGCGGACCAGAAAGAAGAGCCAGTGCTCCTTCATCCCCGGATGGCCGAACGGTACCACAAGGAAGTCAGCAATCTTCTCGGCGCTCTGAATGATCCGACACTTCGTCGGGAAGCGGGCGACCTTGTTCGTAGCCTCATCGAAAAAATCGTTCTGACGCCAAATCCGAAATCGGAAGGCTTGGTGGTCGATCTCTATGGCGACTTGGCAGGAATTCTGAATATCGCCACCGGACAATCCGATGCCAAAGCAAAGGAGGAAATCGACCTTAAACAAATTCGGCTGGTTGTCGGTCTCGACAGCACGCCGTCTCCTGTGCGGCAGGGCAAGATGGTGGGCACTGCTGCCCTTCGCTTTAGCCAACAGTCGGCAAATCCTACCGAAAAACAGCCTAAAGGCAAAACCGCCATTCGGCGGTTCGCCTCACTTCCCATAATGCAGGACAAGCTGGTGGGCCCGGGAGGATTCGAACCTCCAACCAGACCGTTATGAGCGGCCGGCTCTAACCATTGAGCTACGGGCCCGGACGGCGCAGCGAACGCCAGCGACGCCGGGCCGTCTCCATACAGTGCCGCGCCTCGAAGGACAATCGCGCGGCCTCGCGACCGGCGCCGAGTGCCGCGTGTGAGTAGCCTGGCGAGCCGGCACGAGCCGCCGCACGCGAGCGGCCGCCGATCGAGCGTCCGCCGCCCGCGGTGCGGCTTTTGATCGCCGCCACCGCCCGACTCAGCTATGCATGCCGCGGCGAATCACTCATCGCCAGTCCGGCCACGGCGGCGCGGCGTGGTCTCGATCATGCCGGCGGGCCCCGGCGTCGGGCGCGGATCGCCGCGGAACGGTGAATGGAATGTTGCCAAGCTTTCGCTTTCTGATCGGCACGGCTCTGGCCTGCGTGTTGCTGATCGTGAGCGCCTTCGGTCTCGCCGCGAGCATGCGGCTCGCGCAGCAGACCAGGGTCACGTCGATCGAAGCCTCGCGGACGCTCGCCTTTGCCGAGCGCGCCGACCTCAATCAGTTCTTCGACGCGGACGGCCTGCGCCGTTTCGGAGCCACCGTGCGCCTGCCCGACAGCGTGGCGACCGAGCTCCGGCCCGAGCTTGTCCCGAGCATCGAGCCGGCCGCGCCGCTCGAGCGCATCGCCGCGATCCCGCCGGAAGCGACTGCGACCGACGAGGCGGTCGCTCACGTCGGCGCGGCTCCGGCCGCTGCGCCGGCGCTCGACGCCGTGCTCCCGGGCGGGCCGGGCACGCTGCAGCCTCCTGCGGCCGCAGCGGCAGAACCGGCGCCGCCACTCGACCAGTTCGCCAGCCTGCCGCCGCCGCCCGAAACGCCGGCTGTCGCCGAAACGGCCGAACCGCCGGCGCCCGCCGAACGTGTCGCCGTCCTGCCGCCGGAATCGACACCGGGCGGGGACACGTCCGCGCCCCCGGAGGCCGCTCCGGTCGCGAAGCCGAAGATCGTCGTCGCCCCGCGCGTCAAGCCCAAGGCCAAAGCGAAGGTCGCCAAGGCCCGCAAGGCGCGCGCGCGCAAGGTGGTGCGCGCACCGGCGGCGCGCAGCAAAGCTCCGGCCAGCGGGCAGACGTTCGATTCCCAGTACTTCCGCTATTGAAGGCGCCGCAGGCGGCCTGCCGGCTACATGCGCAACAGCCGCCTGGCATTGCCGCTGAGGATCTTGATCTTGTCTTCGTCGCAGAGCGGGATGGTGTCGATCCACTGCGTCCCCAGCAGGTTGGGCACGAACGGCCAGTCGATGGCGAACAAGATGCGGTCGACGCCCATCTCTTGCACGCAGCACAGCAGCGCCGGGTTGGAGAAATTGCCGCTGGTGGTGAGATAGAAGTGGTTGCAGAAGGTGTCGCGAAAGCTGATCGCCTTGCCGCCCGGACGCGACAGCGCCTGGTCAATGCGCCAGATCAGAAACGGCAGTGTCTCGCCGAGGTGGCCCAGGATGATCTTGAGGTTCGGGTATTTGTCGAACACCCCGGATAGCACCAGGCGGATCGCCTGCGTCGCGGTCTCCACGGTGAAGCCCCAGGCGGCGCGGATCACCATCGGGAAGTCCTGCATATAGTCTTTGTAATAGGCCTCCATCACCGCCGGATGCGGGATCGAGGGATGCAGATAGATCGGCACGTCGAGCTTCTCGGCGCGCTCGAAGATCGGCCAGAATTTCTGGTCGTCGAGGAACTGCCCGTCGGTGAGGCCGTGGATCATCGCGCCCTTGAAGCCGTGCCGGGTGACGATGCGCTCCAGTTCGTTGGCGGCGGCGGCCGGCGCGCAGGTCGGCAGCGCCCCGAAGGCGGCGAACCGGTCGGGCTTGCTCTTGACGAACAGCGCGAGCCGGTCGTTCACGCGCTCGACGATCGCTGGCGCATCGCTGCCGGTGAGCTTCTGCGCCGAAGGGGCGCCGTGCGAGAGCACCTGCACGTCGACGCCGGCTTCGTCCATCTCCTTGAGCCGCACCGTAGCGAGATCGAAGAGCCGCTCGGTGATGCTCGGGTTGCGCTCGACCGCGGCGGCATGAGCCGCCAGCTCCTTGTCCCAGTAGTGTTCTTCCAGCGCGATCACGGGACATTTTGGTTTCTGCAGCATCGTCTTCCCCCCTGTTGTGTCCGAGAGTGTCACGAGCGGCCTCTGCGCGGCAAGGCGGAAGCCGCCGCCGGCGCGACGCGCGCGCAATGGTGCATCCGCGCCGCAGCGCGCCTCCGGGAACGAAGATGGTACCCTGCGGTTGACAGGCGGACTGCGCCGCCCAGGGAGCCGCCGGATGTTCAAATACGCCGTCATCTTCCTCGTCATTTCACTCGTTGCCGGCGCCTTCGGGTTGACCGACATCTCCCGCATCGCCAAGCGCATTTCGCTCGTGCTGTTTGCGCTGTTCCTTCTGCTCTTCCTTGCATTCGTGGGTTTTGCGGTCCTGCTCGAGAAGGCTTTGATGCCGCCGCCACCGCCGCCGATCCGGGCGATGCTCATCGCGCCCAGCAATCGCGCATAACGCGCCGCACGAGCCCCGCGCGAGGCGCAACCCTGCCTTCTCCCCACGCCCTTGGTCAAAGCCAAGTCGCGCATTAATTGCGTTGGGACGGGCAAGGGCAGGAACAACGATCATGGCGCATCATCTGGTCGAGAAAGACACCTTCCTGCGCGCCAATACCGCAGTCCTGCTCACCATGGTGTGGGGCGGCCTTGCGGCCTGCGCGCTCGGCGCTGTCGTTTACGACATCGGACGCTGGTTCAGCGCCTGGTAAAGCGCGGACCCGCGCTCGCCTTCCTGTTTCTCCTATTGCATACGCCGTTTGCACGCGCCGCTACTGCGGCCGGTGCAGCACCAGCCGGAGCGCGTCGCGCAAATTGTCGACCGAAAACGGCGCGAAGCGGAACACCACGCGGTGCGCGCCCGGCGGCAGTTCGAGGCCGCGGAAGAGCACGTCGGCACGCAGAATCGGCGCCCTCATGCCATCGATCTCGGCGATCCAGCCCGGATAATACGTGTCGTGCAGCGCGAGCATGCCGCCGAGCTGGCTGTCGGCCTCGATCTCGATCCGGTCGAGGCTCCACGACACGATGCGCGCGCGGCCGGCGCTCGCTCCCTGCGCAAAGTCGTAGCGGCGCGACGGCGGCGTATCGTCGTCGATCAGCACGCGGTCCGGCGAAGGGCTCAGCAAGAGCTGCCCGCTGCCACCCACCGCGTCGGCGTCGGCGACCTGGATGCGGGTCGCGAACGTGAGCCGCGGCGAGGCATCGCGCAGGCGGTAGACCCAGACCTCGGGACCGTCCTGCAGCATGTCCGCCACCGGCAGGCGGGCGAGATGCCGCATCTGCTCGATCGGCCGGTCGAGCACGACGAACTCGAGGCCGAGCGCCCGCGCAAGCGCGCAGTCGTAGCCGTCGAAAGACGCCGGGAAGCTGCGCAGGTCCACCTGCCAATTGGATTCGCCCGGCGACACCAGCCGGTCGTAGAAGCCGATGCGCAGCGGGTTGTAGCCATTGATGGCTTCGAGGCCGCGCACCACCGCGACGTTCTGCCAGGGCCCGCCCATGCCCATGATCTCGATGCGCGGGCGCTCTCCCACCGCCTGGCGCTCGCGCACCAGCCGCTCCACCAGTTCGAGCACCTTCGCGTCGGCAGGCTTCGGCTGGTCGAGCACGGCGTAGTTGAGACGCCGTTCCGCGTTGAGGCGAAAGGCCACATTCCACCACATCAGGTCGGCCACAGCGACCAAGGCCACCACCGCCGCCGCCACCGTCCGCGCCCGCGCGGCACGCGCCAGCGCCAGGACGAGGATCGCCCCGAGCCCGATCGGCGCGGTCTGCAGCACTGCATGGAGCGCCGCCATGCCGTGACCCGAGCGCGCCATGAAGATCACGGCCCAGGCGAGAATCGCGACGCCGCCGGCGGCCGTCACGATGCTGGCGGCGACACGCCGGCGCGGCAGACCTTCGCGCACGTAGTCGGCAAGGACATGGCCGCAAAGCAATGCCAGCGCGGCGACCAGAACGAAATCGGCATCGACCGGGCGGCGGAATTTGTTGACGCCCGGAAACCATTCGAATGCCCAGGAGAACAGCGGCGTGTAGCGGCCCATGGCATAGAGCAGCGCGAGTGTAATCGCGCCGGTCAAGACCCGGCGGCCAGGCCGGAACGCCTGCCCGCCGAGCAGGCCGAACCAGAGCAGCAGCACCACCGGCGCCGAGCCGACGAACATGTAGTTGAACGAGTCGTCGGTGTTGGCGATGTCCGGGATGCTCCCGGGGCCCGGTCCCCAGAACTCGCTCTGCACGCCGTAGATGTCGGCGACCGCAAGCTGGGCCAGATGCGCCGGATAGAGCGAGCCCTTGAGCGCCGTATCCAGGAGAACGTCCGGGCGGTTCGAGAGCGCGGCAAACTGCATGGTCAGGAGGAGCGGTGCAACGACGAGCGCGCTCCCGATCGCGGCCATAACCGCGAGCACCGCCAGCCGCTCGCGCAGGTAGCGCAGCGGACGCCCGGCGCTGACGATCTCGCCGAGCGCCACCGCCACCAGAACGAAGCTGAGCAGCAGCGCCACCTGATTGCGTTCCAGCGCGAGCGCCGAAGCAACGGCCGCGAAGGCTGCCCCGATCACGATCGAGCGGCGCTCGAGCGCGAGCTGCAGGAGCAGCAGCGCCGGCGGGAACAGGCCGTAGCTGATGATCATCCCGGTGTGCTGCAGCCGGCCGGCCGCAGCGCCTCCGAACATGAACACGGCGGCGGCGAGCACGCAGGCGGCGACCGGCCAGCGCGCGCGCCATCCGATGGCGCCGACCGCGAGCCCGCCGACCAGCAGGTGCCCATAGACCAGGAGATCGAACGTGCGCAGCGACGGCGCCGGATCGAACAGCGCCCACAGGAAAAAGGCCGGCGCGAAAATCAGCGACTGCGGATCGGCAACGCTCGGGTGACCGCCATAGTGATACGGATTCCAGAACGGCGAGGCGCCGGACTGGAGCGCGGAGGCGAGAAAACGGAAGAAGGCGTAGAACTGGTTCTTGGAATCCCACGGCACGACGGTGTCGGTCGCGATCCAGCGGCTCGCGGCGATGATCCAGAGGATGCCGATCAGTCCGCTGCTCGCCAGCAGACGGCATAGCGAGCCGCCGCGCCCGCGCATTGGCGCGTCCGGCATTGGTGCGTCCGGCAATAGCGGCGCGCCGTGTACGCGCGCGCAGCCGACCTCATTTCCCGCCATGCCAGTCGTGCCCATCAACAGCCCGCAAACACCACCAGCATGGCGCGGCCGCGGCTCCTTGTCGAGGCGCCCGTACGGCCTGTGGTTGCGGCATGTTTCGGCTGCGCCCGCTTCTTGGCGAAGCGGCAGTCCTGCCGCGGCGACGAGCGGCGGACTTGCGACGCGACCGCAACAACCCGATTGCTCACAGATGCGCGATCTTTGGCATCACCTCGGTGCTCATGAGCTTGAGCGAGCGCAACGCCTGTTCGAGCGTGAGCGTGCCGAAGAAGAGATAGCTGAGCAGGTAGTTGATGCCGAGCACCGACGCCTGCTCCTCGATCGCCGCGCGCACCTTGTCGGGCGTGCCGACGATCGCCATGCCGTCTCTCTCCCAGTCCTCGAAGGTGACGCCGCGCGGCACCAGCCCGCGCACCTGCGCCTCGTTCTGGGCGTGCATCTTGCGCAGCCAGTTGAGATGGGAGACGTGGTACTCGATGTTGGTCTTGGCGAGGCGGCGTGCCTCCGCGTCGGTCTCCGCGATCACGATGTGGCGTAGCGCGCCGATCGCGGCCCCGCCGCGGAATTCCGGCTTCGGCACCGCGGCGCCGCCACGTTTCCCCAATGCTTCGCGATAAGCGTCGATGTTGACCTTGGCGTATTCGGTCGGGCCGTTGGCGACGAAATGCATGCCGTGCTCGCCCGCCCAGGCGGCGCCGGTGGTGTTCGAGGAACCGTACCAGAACGGCGGCATGGGCTGCTGCAGCGGCCGCAGCGCCATCGGCACGTTCGTATAGGTATAGTGCTTGCCGGCGTAGTCGAACGTGTCGTTCGACAGTGCCGTCGTCATGCAGTTGAAGGCGTCGATGAAGATGTCGCGGGAATCCGCGTGCGCGACCTTGTGATAGGCGAGCTCGAACGGCGACACGCCGCGGCCGACGCCGACGTCGAGCCGGCCGTTGCTCAGGTGATCGAGGATGCAGATCTCCTCGGCGAGCCGCAGCGGCGAATAGAGCGGCAGCAGGTAGACCAGCGGACCCATCCGCATGCGCTTGGTCGCGCGCGCCACGGCGCCGAGATAGATGCCGGGCACCGGCACGAGATTGAGCGGCGTCGCGTGGTGCTCGGCCACGTGCAGGCAGTAGATGCCGGCCTCGTCGGCGGCGGCGGCGAATTTCAGACGCTCGTCGAACGTGGTCGCGATCGGACGATCGGCGCGCTCGACATGATCGAAGATTCCGACTTGCATGCGGGCCTACACGATGAGAGTGAGCTTTGGATGAGCCGACCGCGCCTAGAGCTTGAGCAGCCGCTTGGCATTGCCGCTCGCGAGCTTGGCCTTGTCCTCGTCGCCGAGCGCAACATTGGCGAGCCAGCGTGTGCCGGGCGGCTGCGCCTCGAACGGATAGTCGACCGAGAACAGCACGCGGTCGATGCCGAGCTCGGCGATGGTGCAGTTCAGCGCGGTGTCGGAGAAGAAGCCGCTGGTCGTGACATGGAAGTGCTCGCGGAAAATCTTGTCGAATTCGACCGTCTTCTGGCCTGGCCGCATGAACGCGTTGTTGATGCGCCACAGGAGGAACGGAACGCCCTCCCCGAGATGCCCCAGGATGAACTGAAGCTTCGGATGCGCGTCGAAGACGCCCGAGAGCACGAGCCGCACCGCCTGCGTCGCCGTTTCCAGCGTGTAGCCCCAGGCGGCGCGCAGCAGGATCGGATATTCGGCGGCGTATTCCTTGTAATAGGCGTCGACAATCGCGGCCTTGGGCATCGACGGATGCAGGTAGAGCGGCACGCCGAGCTTTTCCGCGCGCGCGTAGATCGGCCACAGGCTCTTGTCGTCGAGCCAGATGCCGTTGGCGGTGCCGTGGATCATGGCGCCGCAGAGGCCAAGCGTCGTGACGCTGCGCTCGAGCTCGTCGGCCGCCGCCGCCGGATCGCTGGTCGGGAGCGCGGCGAAGCCGGCAAAGCGCGTCGGGTTCGCCTTGATGGTGGCGCCGAGCCGGTCGTTGACCCGCCGGCACATCCCGATCGCGATGTCAGGCGCGAGCTTCTGGGCGGAGGGGGAATTGTGCGAGAGGACCTGCATGTCGATCCCGGCTTCGTCCATGCTCTTGAGCCGTTCCTCGCCGACGTCCTTGAGCCGCTTCATCAGCGCAGGGCCGGCGTGGGCGTCGGGACAGGTGAAAGTCGCGACCATTTCGTCGTCGCCGTAATGCTCCTCCAGCGTGATGACCGGGCAGCTCGGTTTCTGCAACATTGATGCTCTCGTCACTCCATGGACAACGCCTTGCGGTGCTTCCTAGCAACCGCCACAGGCACTGTCACCAGCATCATGCCGATTTCACGAGGCATGCCGCCGGCATGCCGATTTCACGAGGCATGACGCCGCGACCGCATCGCGATGCGGTGGGACGCGGCGCAGACTGCAGCGAGTCTAGCCGGGCGGAGTGCCATCGGGCGGCGTCGTCTCCGGCGGAATCGTCAGCACGGGCGGAATTGTCAGCACCGGCGGAGTTGTCGTTGTGGGCGGCACCGTGGGCGCCGGCGTGGTCCACGCCTTGAAGTCGGCATCCGAGATGCTTGGCAGCTTCTTGATGAAGGCGACAATGGTCCAGATCTCGCGGTCCGGCACCTCGATGATCCCGAAGCTCGGCATGCCGGTCATGTTGATGCCGTTCTTGACGACCCAGAACAGCTCGCGCGGCGCGCGATCGTTGGCGAGCTCCTTCAGGTCGGGCGGATCCGGGCGCAGCCCTTCCGAGAACTTGGCCCAGGTGACGCCCGGCGCGCCGTGGCACTGCACGCAGCCGCGCTCGGAGAACGCGCGCGCCCCCATCTGCACGACCGCGGGATCGTTGAGCGAGATCGGGGGCGTGTCCTTGGCATGGCGCGCGATCGACGCCTGGCGGACCTGAGTCAGCGCCCACTTGACGAACTTGGGCTCCTCCTGCGTGCCGGCGACGCTGTAGAAGCCGCCGAAGAAGAAGACCGCGGCTGCGATCGCGGCGAGGATGCCGAGAAGACCGACAAGGGCGAGAAACTTGAGCATGGGACATCTCCGGTGTGAGGCTCCGGTCGCACGGATGGTAGGCGATACGCGGGAAAAATGCAGGGGTCAAATCCGTCCCGCGGCCGCCAAAGCAGCTCCCGCGGATAGAGCCTGGCTCCCCCCGTCCCCGCGACAGTGCATGGGCGCCAACCTAACGGTGGCCCGGGCGCAGCGCAGCACCACGTGATGCGCTGCAGACCCGGGACCGTTCCAATCCCGGTGTGTGGCGGTCCCGGATCTGCGGTGCACCGCTGCGCAAATGCGACGCGCTGCATCGCGTCCGGGACACGAAAGGAAAGCGTGAAGGGAAGCGTAGCGTCCGCCTTCAACGATTCAGGAAGGCGGTCCTGATCACTTTCAAAATGCTATTCGCCGGCAAATACAGCGGAAGGGTGCCGCCCGAAACAGGCATGTCGAGGGGCTGACGGGCGCAATAGACCGACGTTTGCGCCTTGCTGCCTATCCTCTCGCACCACTGGCCCCTCGCTGCTGCGTTTCAATTGCAGCGACCATTCGGAGCGTGACTTTTTGGAACGCAGAAAGCAGTGCACCCGGATCGGCGATGCGGTTGTCTACAATTGTGCGAGCAAGCGACAGGGCGATGGCATTGACGACCATCGGCGGTTTCAGCGTGTAGCGGTTAAGCACTCCCTGAATATCCGCCATGATCTCATTCAAAACGTGCTTTTCGTCCGGCCTCGGGACCTCGACGTCAAATGCCGCAATTTGCTCAGCCATGGTGTTCGCTCGAGCCAGACATCATCGATTTGCGGTCGATCGACCACGCTGCGGCCAATCTGCGTGACACTGGCCGGGCAGATCGCCTCCCGCTCGGCGGACTTTGCTGCCACCCCAACCCTACGAAGGATAACCCCGGGCGCCGGCCACCGACGGGATGACGGCCGCAATCGGCACGGGCGCACGCGGCACGGGCGCACTCGCTTTAATGAAGGGAATCGCGACTCGTCCAGCACCCGCACAGGTAATGAATACCACAACTATTAATTTCAAATGATTATCATTGATTGTCAATAGAAATTCAATGCAACCCAGAGAATACAAAGAAAATCAACGACTTGCATTTGGTATGTGCTTCACTTAACGCGACCGTTCATGGCAACACGTTCCAGGGCGCGCGCGCTGAAAGCCAGGTTTCCCCGCCTGCGCAAGATCAGGCAGGAACAGTTGGGCTGGGAGATCGTCGACATTCTCAGCCGGCTGCCCGGCAACAAGCCCAGCATCTCGTCGATCTACCGCCTGGAACAGGGCGAGGCCATCCGCATGTCGAGCACGCGCCGCGTGTTCGACGTCATCAACGCCGCGCTCAACAACGCGCTCGATGCCAGCAAGGAGATCGAGGCGAGCTGGTGAGCGGCAAGGTTCGCGCCCGACGTGCTGCTTTCCTGGCGCCAATTCGGTAGGCTCTCGCCTACGCTCCGCGACCGGCGGGCGCAGCAACGGCGACGGAGACAGAAGACATGGCAAAGGCCTATTGGGTGGCGGTGTATCGTTCGATCTCGAACCCGGATGCGGTCGCGGCCTATGCCAAGATCGCGGGTCCGGCAATCGCCGCCGCCGGCGGGCGCTTCCTCGCCCGCGGCGACGCCGCCAAGGCCTATGAGGCCGGGATCGCCGCGCGCGTCGTCATCATCGAGTTCGACAGCGTGGACAAGGCCGTCGCCACCCATGACGGCGAGGCCTACCAGGCGGCGCTCAAGGTCTTCGACAATGCCGCCGTGCGCGACCTGCGCATCGTCGAAGGCGTAGCCTGAGCGCAGCGCCGGCCCGAGGCAGGTAACCGCGCGGCGCGGCTGGCTTCACGGACACGTGTAAGCGACGCCGGTAACAAGCCCGCCGTCGCAACGTCTGTTATAATGAGAACCGACTCCCTGCGACCACCCGCCACCGGAGGATGACCATGCGCCTGTCAGGACCGATCGGCATCGCCCTTGCTCTGTTGCCCGTGCTCGCGGCACTGCCGCTGATCACCGCGCGCTCGGAGACCGCGACCCGCCTCGAGGCGCCCGCGCTCGACGCGCCAACTGGCGACGGTCTGCAGACCGCGGTGCTCGCCGGCGGCTGCTTCTGGGGCATCCAGGCGGTGTACCAGCACACCAAGGGCGTGACCAATGCCGTGTCCGGCTATGCGGGCGGCAAGAAAGAGGACGCCGATTACAGTTCCGTGAGCTATGGGCGGACCCTGCATGCCGAAGCGGTGCAGGTGACCTTCGATCCGCGCGTCGTCTCCTACGGCAAGATTCTGCAGATCTTCTTCTCGGTCGCGCACGACCCGACCCAGCTCAACCGGCAAGGACCTGACCACGGCCCGCAATACCGCTCCGAGATCTTCCCGCAGACCGACATGCAGCGGCAGGTCGCCAAGGCCTATGTGGCGCAGCTCGACGCCGCCAAATCGTTTGCAAAGCCGATCGTGACCAAGCTCGACACCGATAAGGCGGCCTTCTATCCGGCCGAGGACTATCACCAGGACTACGCCGTCAAGCACCCGAACCAGCCCTATATCGTGATCAACGACGCGCCCAAGGTCGCGAACCTCAAGACCATGTTCGCGGACCTGTATCGCGAGGCGCCGGTGACGGTCGCGGCGGCGAAGGCGGCGGGGCATTGAGCGGCGCGTCACCGCATCGCGTCGCCGCGGCGGGCTGCCCTGGAGACATTCAGTTTCTTTGTAACCGCATGTCTCCAGGACTCTTGCACGGGTCGCACGTTCGGACGGAAAACCGAATTCCAGTTTTCGTGAAAATGCTCCAGCCTCACGCCGCGCGCCGGCTGTGCCGGCCTTCGCGCACCTCCTCGATGATCTTGGCGCTGAAGTCCTCGAGATCGCCCGGGTTGCGCGAGGTGATGACGCCGTTGTCGGTGACGACCGAGGAATCCTCCCACTTGGCGCCCGCATTGACGACGTCGGTCTTGATCGACTTGTAGGACGTCATCTTGCGGCCCTTGGCGAGGCCGGTCTCGATCAGCAGCCACGGCGCGTGGCAGACCGCCGCCACCGTCTTGCCCGCATCATAGAATGCCTTGATGAGCTTGAGCGCGTCGGGGTTGACGCGCAGCAGGTCGGGATTGATCTGTCCGCCCGGCAGCACGATGGCGTCGTAGTCATCGGCGCGCGCCTCGCGCAGCGCCTTGTCGACCTTGACCGGCCGGCCCCAGTCCTTCTGGTCCCAGCCCTTGATCTCGCCGGGTTCCGGCGAGACTACGTCGACCTTGGCGCCGGCGGCCTTGAGCCGGTCGCGCGGCACTTCGAGTTCCGATTGCTCGAAGCCGTGGGTGGCGAGGATGAGGATGCGCTTGCCGTCCAGTTGGCCTGGCATGAGGGTTCTCCCGGTTTTGAGCTGTCGCCTGGAAATCAATGATGCGCGGGGGCAATCGTTCCGGGCCGCGCCCGGCAAGGCGGCGTGAAATAACCCGGCGGATGTCTCCGGCCCTTGACGCCGATCAAGGCGCGCCTGCCTGCCGCGGCATCAGCCAACGCTGCGCCGGCCGGCGGTTTGGATTTCGGAGGGCACCGACCCTCCTGGCAGTCTGCCCGCGTTGCGAGCGCGGGATGCCTCTCGTGAAGAAACACAGCGAAGCAGTCAAGGTCGGCGAGCGCATCGGCCGACCACTCGACCTTCATCGGTCATGCCACGGCTTGAACGCCGGAGTGCCCCACGTCAGCAGCCAACGCACGATGTCGTCGTGCGGTACGGTTGCTTCGCCAGCTTTTACTCTCGCCCAGCGCCGATCGAGCTCGGCGGCTCAGCCGCGTCACGACAACCGGACCGTTTTCGCTCGCGATCTCGGCCAGCAGTTCGGCGACGCTGATGCCGCGCTCGGCAGCACGTGCCTTCAACGTGTCGGCAGTTTCTTTGTCGACTTCGATGGTGTCGGTCTTAGGATTCATGGCGCGAGGATGCCGCGATCCATGGGCATTGTCGAGACGGCGAACGGCGCAATACGCTAACGCTATTGCGCCCTACGGCCCTCCTCCCCCTTCAACGCCCACCCGGTAGATCCGGCGAAGAGGTCAATCAAATTGACTTACATTTAATTGTCCAAGAAGCTCCGCAGCTTCCGCGACCGGCTCGGATGCTTCAGCTTGCGCAGCGCCTTGGCCTCGATCTGGCGGATGCGCTCGCGCGTCACCGAGAACTGCTGGCCGACCTCTTCCAAGGTGTGGTCGGTGTTCATGCCGATGCCGAAGCGCATGCGCAGCACGCGCTCCTCGCGCGCGGTCAGAGATGCAAGCACACGCGAGGTTGTCTCGCGCAAGTTGGACTGGATCGCCGCGTCGATCGGCAGGATCGCGTTCTTGTCCTCGATGAAGTCGCCGAGGTGTGAGTCCTCCTCGTCGCCGATCGGGGTCTCGAGCGACAACGGCTCCTTGGCGATCTTGAGGACCTTGCGCACCTTCTCGAGCGGCATGCCGAGCTTCTCGGCCAATTCCTCCGGCGTCGGTTCGCGGCCGATCTCGTTCAGCATCTGGCGCGAGGTGCGCACGATCTTGTTGATCGTCTCGATCATGTGCACCGGGATGCGGATGGTGCGCGCCTGGTCGGCGATCGAGCGGGTGATCGCCTGGCGGATCCACCACGTCGCGTAGGTCGAGAACTTGTAGCCGCGGCGGTATTCGAACTTGTCCACGGCCTTCATCAGGCCGATGTTGCCTTCCTGGATCAGGTCGAGGAACTGCAGGCCGCGGTTGGTGTATTTCTTGGCGATCGAGATCACGAGGCGCAGGTTGGCCTCGACCATTTCCTTCTTGGCGCGGCGGGCCTTGGCCTCGCCGACGCTCATCTGGCGGTTGATCGCCTTGATCTCGTCGATCGACAGCAGGTTTTCCTGCTCGAGGGCGCGCAGCTTGTCCTGCAGGCCCTTGATCTCGTCGGCGTGGCGCAGGATCGCGCGCGAATACTTCTTGTCGCCCCGCGTGACGCGGCCGACCCAGTTCTTGTCGGCGGAATGCCCCGGGAACTTCTCGAGGAATTCCTTGCGCGGCATGCCGCTGTCGGTGACGCAGATGCGCATGATCGTGCGCTCGGCGAAACGGACCTGGTCGGTCTTGGCGCGCAGGTTGCGGGTGACCTCGTCGACGATCTTCGGCGACAGGCGGAAGG
>JAXDOD010000005.1:0-15290 GCA_034669045.1 Alphaproteobacteria bacterium | reverse complement strand
AGTTCGTCTCGCAGGATGCGCATCGCCTCCGGGAGCCAACCCATTTCCTGTCCAGTCAAAAAGCCGATGGCGAAAGTCGGCTTGGCAGGTTGCTCGGCGCGCCGCGCCGCCTCCACCGCGGCCTCGGCCTGCGTGAGCGCCAGCCGCGCATGGTCGAGAAACACCTTGCCTGCGGCGGTCAATTCGATGCCGTGCACGCTGCGGTTCATCAACTGGACGCCGACCTCGTATTCGAGATCGCGGATTTGCCGGCTCAGCGAAGGCTGCGCGGTGTGCAGCCGTTTTTCGGCCGCGAGCGTCAGGCTGCCCTCTTCGGCGACCGCGATGAAATAGCGAAGGTGCCGTAGCTCCATAGCGCCTTCCATATCTCCAAGGCATGCCCCCAAGCTTACAAAGTCTTTTTCGTCGGCGCCAGGGGAGCCTACATCGTGTTCAACGGAAGCATCCGAGAGTGGTCTCGGGGTTCTAAGCCGCAGCCACAAGGCTCCGCTTCCATACTCTGCCGGTAGGGCAGCACACGAGGATCAAAAATGAGCACCCCAGTTGTCTTGATTACGGGCGCCTTGACCGGCATCGGTCGCGCCGCCGCTGTCGCCTTCGCGAAGAAGGGCGCGAAGGTGGTCGTTGCCGGTCGGCGTGATGAGGCCGGCAAGGCGCTCGCTATGGAGCTGCGCTCTTTCGGTTCGGAGGCCGAGTATATCAACGCCGACGTCCGCAAGGACGATGACGTCCGCGCTCTGGTCGACAAGACCGTCGCGCGGTTTGGCCGTCTCGACGTCGCGGTGAACAACGCCGCGACCGAAGGACAGGTCGGCCCGATCACGGACCAGACCGCCGAAAGCTTTGCTGCGACGTTCGAGACCAACGTTCTCGGCGTGGTCCTGAGCATGAAGCACGAAGTGCGCGCCATGCAGGCCCAGGGAATCGGCAGCATCATCAACATCTCCTCGACCTATGGACATGAGGGCGCGGCCGGGGCCTCGATCTACGTCGGCGCCAAGCACGCCGTCGAAGGCATCACCAAGTCGGTGGCGCTCGAAACCGCCAAGTCGGGAATTCGCGTGAATGCCGTCGCGCCTGGCCCAACCGACACCGGCATGCTGACCCGCTTCACCGGCACGTCGGAGAACAAGGCGGCTCTGGCGGCGCAGGTTCCGTTGGGTCGGCTTGGCCTCTCCGAGGAGGTCGCCGACGGCATCGTCTTCATTGCGTCGGACGAAGCCAGGTTCATCACGGGTCACGTCCTCAACGTCGACGGCGGACACAGCGCGAGCTGATCCGGTCCAGGCGCGGAAGATGCCCGCTTCGACCGTTTCGCAAGTCAGCTTGAGCAACCAACGAGAAAGGGAATCCCGATGAACCAGCACAGCCATCAGACCGCGCCGACACAGTTCGTCGAGGCCAAGGGAATCCGCTTCGCCTATCGCTGCAAGACCGGCGGCATGCAAACATATCAAGTGAGGAGTGAGTCCAATGGCTAACGTCGTGAAGAAATACAGCATCTCCTCTGAGCTCGCACAGAAGATGGTGGATGCAGCAGTGGCAAAAGCCAGAGAACTTGGCGTCAGGGAGAATGTGGCGATCCTCGATGATGGCGGCAATCTCAAGGCCTTTAGCCGGATGGATGGGGCCTCGATGCCTACCATCGAGATTGCGCAGAAGAAGGCCTACACCGCTCTATTCGGCGTCTCCACTCAGGACTTTTTCAACTTTATTCAGGGCGACCCGTCGCTTTTGGCCGGCATCCCCACGCTTGCGCGTGTAGCGGCGTGGGGTGGCGGGTTTCCCATCAAGGTGAACGGAGAGGTTGTCGGGGGGATCGGGCTGAGCGGAGCGCCCACGGTGCAGAACGACGTCGACTGCGCGAGAGCGGCTCTGGCTGTCGTACCCGATGCAGTGCCGACTGAGTAATAGAGGCTCGACCACAATGATATCCGCCTCAGCAACAACCAGGACGATGAACATGCCTAGTCTGAACGGCAAGACTGCACTCGTCACCGGCGCTTCGCGCGGCATGGGACGCGCGAGCGCACTGGCGCTTGCCGCCGCCGGCGCCCAGGTGCTCGTGCATTACGGTCGCGGCGCGAAGGAAGCTGACGGTGTTGTCGCAGAGATACGCAGAGCCGGTGGCCGAGCGGATGCCATCGCAACGGACCTTGCCGCCGCGGATGGCGCCAGCAAACTTGCCAAGCAGGCACGCAGCATCATTGGAGATCGTCTGGACATCCTTGTCGCCAATGCAGGGATCTCGAAAGCTGCGACCATCGAGGAAATGACCGTCGAGGATTTCGATAAGCTCTTCGCGGTCAACGTCCGCGCGCCGTACTTCCTGGTGCAGCAATTGCTTCCCGTACTCGGCGAGGGCAGCAGCGTGATTCTTGTCTCTTCCCTCGGGGCGCACGCCGCCGTCGGCACCCTGTCGGCCTACGCGGCCACGAAGGGCGCGATCGACACGCTGGTGAAGTACTTCGCGGCGGCGCTCGGGCCGCGCGGCATCCGCGTCAACGCGGTCGCGCCGGGCGTGATCGACACCGACATGTCGAACCTCGTCAAGACCGATGAGGGCAAATCCTTCGTTCTCGGCATGCAGGCGCTCAAGCGGATCGGCCAGCCCGATGATGTCGGCTCGGTTGTGGCGTTCCTCGCCTCGCAAGACGCGCGTTGGATCACCGGCGACACCATCCGCGTCGATGGCGGCTCGAAGCTCTGAGCTTTGGCGAGAGCGACATGCGCTGAGACGTCGGTTGAAGATTTCGAGCCGACCTGGCGCCTCGGTCAAGTGGGGGTGCGCTGGACGCCGACGGCCGTGGCCGTTAAACACCACGAGCGCAAGGTCCGGAGGTTTCGATGAGCGCCAGCGCAGATCCTTGTGCGTCCCCACCCCCAGGCACGTTGTCGTGCTACGTCACGGCCGCCACGGCCGTTGCAACTGCCATCACGTTCTCTGCAACCGGTGCGGCGCCGACTCCACTCTATTATGAATATCAGCAGCACTTCGGTCTAACGCCGTTCATGATCACGATGATCTTCGCGGCCTATGTCATGTGCCTTCTTCTTGCGCTGCTCACGGTGGGATCGCTCTCGGACTATATCGGGCGTCGCCCCACGGTTCTGGCCGCTCTAACGCTGAACGTCTTGGCCATGATCCTCTTCATGACTGCCGGCTCGGCGGCCGCGCTGATCGTCGCACGTGCCATGCAAGGGTTCGCGACAGGAATGGCGATCACGACCTTGGCCGCGATCATCCTCGATACTGACAAGGAACGAGCGCCTCTTCTTAACAGCTTCACGGCTTTCGCCGGACTTTCGGCGGGCACTCTTGGCGCAGGTGCTCTCGTGACGTTTGCACCGGCGCCCGAGCAACTCGTCTTTGTCGTGTTGCTGGTCCTCTCCGTCGTCGAAGCAGCGATCCTCTGGTTCATGCCGGAAACGGCGACGACGAAGCCTGGCGCGCTGGCATCTTTGCGGCCACGCGTGCACGTCCCGCGCGTTGCCCGCGCCACGTTCCTGGCCGTCACGCCGGTCAACATCGCCTCATGGTCCTTGGGCGGGTTCTACTTTTCTCTCATGCCCTCCGTCGTCCGCGCGGCGACGGGTACGACGCTTCCCATCGTCGGGGGCCTGGTCGTGGCGACGCTGACGCTCTCGGGCGCCGTGGCCGTGGTGGCGTTGCGCAAGCTCGTTCCCGAGAAGATGTTTATTCTCGGCATCGTCACGTTGGCACTCGGCGTGCTGATAACGCTGGTGGGTGTCCAGTATCAGAACGTGGGCATCATGCTGTTCGGAACGCTCGTCGGTGGCATAGGCTTCGGCACAGTCTTTTCCGGAACGCTCCGGAGCGTGCTGCCGTATGCTCAACCAGGCGAACGCGCCGGGCTGCTGTCCGCCTATTTCGTCGTGGGCTATCTTTCCTTCAGCCTTCCCGCGCTTGCGGCAGGCTTCCTCGCACCCATCATCGGTTTGACGCGCACCGCAGACTTCTACGGCATCGGCGTCATCTTGCTGGCAATCACTTCGCTCGCCATCACGCTCTTGCGAAGCCGGCGCGCTCACAACTGAATGCGCTCCGATCGGAGCTACAACGAGCTTTGGTTTTAACCTCCCGCCAGTAGAAGTAACCTGTGTTCTCGATGCCCACAGACCGTGTCGGCCGCTCCTCACGTTAGTGCAGGGTACAAAGGAGCGCTTTCGCTTCTATCAAGTTTCGCGTCGAAAAACCTTCCGTGAAGCGCTCATAGACGCGAGTAAGGGTGTCTCGCGCCTCAACTGTTCGGCCGCTGTCGCGCCAGAGGCGCGCGATGCTAATTGCGCTTCGCAATTCCCAAGAATGAGCGCCTTGCTTCTGACTGATGGCAACAGAGCGAGAAAACAGGTCCTCGGCCTGCGACTTGCCACTCTGATCGCGGGCTGTGAGCAGCGTTTCTCCCAGAGAATGCGGCAAAGGTGAGAACTTGACGCAGTCTTGTGGTCATAAACGAAACCGCCGTCATGCCGTTGCACTGCAGGGTACCGCAGTGCTTCAATAGCGTGACGCAAGGCGGTTCATGATCACCCAGCAAAGGCGAACTCAGCGCGGCCATTCGGTTGTAGGTGGCTGTAATAATTGGCTCAGAATGCTTTGCAACCATGGCGGCAACCTCTGACACCGCCGAGGCCATTGGTCCAAAATCACCACCGGTCGCTTTCGACGAAATCCGGGGCAAACGATATCGATGCCGTCTGCCGCCAGGAGACTTGTCATGAGCATTTGACAACGTGGCAGAGTATCTCCCGCCGCGACGCTTTGATGGGATGCGCCGGAGCTTTCTGCATCCCCGGACTGATCCCGAAACCCGCACTCGGACAAGCGAGTCCTGGCAACCAGACCCCTCAAACCCGAACCAAGGATAATGCCATGGCGACGATCACAACCAGCGACGGCACGGAGATCTATTACAAGGATTGGGGCAAAGGCCAGCCCATCGTCTTCAGTCATGGTTGGCCGCTTTCAGCCGACGATTGGGATGCGCAGATGCTCTTTTTTCTCAACAAGGGCTTCCGCGTGATCGCACATGACCGGCGCGGGCATGGGCGTTCCAGCCAGACTGGCGAGGGCCATGATATGGACCATTACGCGGATGATCTTGCAGCGCTGACCAAGCATCTGGACCTGAAGAATGCGGTCCATGTCGGCCACTCCACCGGCGGAGGCGAAGTGGTGCATTACTTGGCGAGGCACGGCGAAAGCCGGGTGGCCAAGGCAGCAATCATCGCGGCGGTGCCACCGCTGATGGTGAAGACAGCGGCCAATCCCGGCGGCCTTCCTAAAGAGGTGTTTGACGATTTCCAGGCCCAGGTTGCTGCCAACCGTGCTCAGTTCTATTACGACGTCCCAGCCGGACCCTTCTATGGTTACAACCGGCCCGGGGCAAAAGCATCGCAAGGCGTCATCTGGAACTGGTGGCGCCAGGGCATGATGGGTGGCGCCAAGGCACACTACGACGGTATCGTCGCCTTTTCGCAGACCGACTTCACCGAAGACCTGAAGAAGATCGCAGTTCCGGTGCTCGTGATGCACGGCGACGACGACCAGATCGTGCCGTATGCCGATGCTGGGCCGCTGTCGGCAAAACTCCTGAAGAACGGCACCCTGAAGACCTACAAGGGCTTCCCGCACGGCATGCCGACTACGGAGGCTGCCACGATCAACGCGGACCTGCTGAAATTCATCCAGGCGTGATCTCTCCGAACCTCGGACAATTCCCCCCTGATCTCGAAGGTGAAGGCAGAACCACCATGATCACTTCAGAGTCTCTATTTCTTTCTGTCCATGTCTTGCTCAGCCTCGTCGGAATCCTCTCCGGCTTGATCGTGTTGTATGGCTTACTGAATAGTCAGCCGCTCAGAGGCTGGACGGCGCTGTTCCTGTCCACGAGCATCCTCACGAGCCTCACAGGATTCCCGTTGCCGCCCTTCGGCCTCGACCCGGCGCGCGTGGTCGGGGCGATCTCGCTGGTCTTGTTGGGTCTCGCCGCTATCGCGCTTTATTCCTTCAGCCTCGCCGGCCTGGCCCGCCCCATATACATCGCCAGCGCGACCGCAGCGCTATACCTGAACGTCTTTGTGGGCGTCGCGCAAGCGTTCCAAAAAGTCTCTCTCTTGAGCTCGTTGGCGCCCACCCAATCAGAGCCGCCCTTTCTTGTCGCGCAGACCATCGTCCTCGCAGTCTTCGTTCTATTCGGTGTTCTTGCGGTGCGCAGATTTCATCCCGGGTTCCAAACGTGACGCTCGTTCACCAAAATCACCTTGACCTGGAGGATGCCATGATTGTTGTGCGCCCCGCGGCTGAACGTGGCCGAGCTGAGTTCGGCTGGCTGGACAGCCGCCACACCTTTTCTTTTGGCGACTACTACGACCCAAAGCACATGGGTTTCGGTCCATTGCGCGTGATCAATGAAGATCGGGTTCGTGCGGGAGCCGGATTCGACACGCACAGTCACCGCAACATGGAGATCATTTCCTACGTCCTGGAAGGTGCTCTGGAACACAAGGACAGCATCGGCACCGGCTCCGTCATTCGCCCGGGCGATGTGCAAATCATGTCGGCCGGGACCGGGATAAGCCACAGCGAATTCAACCACTCGAAGAATGACCCCGTGCATTTTCTTCAAATCTGGATTCTGCCCAAGCACAAAGGAATCCCACCGCGATACGATCAAAAGTCGTTTCCAACTTCCGAAAAGCGCGGACGGCTGCGGTTGGTTGGGTCCAATGACGGTCGGGATGGGTCGGTCGCCATTAATCAGGACGTGTCGATGTACGACGCATCGCTTGGAGCAGGCGACTTCGTCAGCCAGTCCTTGGCGTCAGGCCGCAAGGGCTGGGTGCAAATCACGCGTGGGTCCGTCGAAGTCAACGGCAAGGTCGCAAGTGCGGGCGACGGGGTGGCGGTCGAGGACGAGACCAATATCACCGTCAGCTCGCAAGGAGATGGTTCGGAATTCCTCGCTTTCGATCTGCCCTAACGGAGCCTAAAAAAAGCCGCCGAGTGAAACAAACTCGTTCTCGAACAGTTCATTCCGATAGACCGAAGGAGAATAGCCCATGCCAACAGCCAAGCCAGCCCCGGGGAAATTGTTGCTTTCTCCAACTGATCACACGCTCATCTTGATTGATTTCCAGTCGCAGATGGCGTTCGCCACCAAATCCATCGATGCAGTCACGCTGCGCAACAACGCTGCCCTCATCTCCAACGCGGCGAGGATTTTTGACGTGTCCGTCATTCCCACGACGGTCGCGGAAAAATCGTTCTCGGGCCCGATGTTCGACGAGATCAAAGCGGCCTTCCCGAAACATAAGTTCCTCGATCGCACAAGCATGAATACCTGGGAAGACAAGGCGGTGATCGAGGAGGTCAATCGGATCGGCAAGACTCGTATCGTGCTGGCTGGCCTGTGGACCAGCGTCTGCATTGTTGGCCCGGCGCTCTCGGCTCTCGACCAGGGCTTCGAGGTCTATGTGATCGCCGACGCCTGCGGCGACGTATCGGAGGAGGCTCACGAACGTGCCATCGAGCGCATAGTCCAGGCGGGCGGCCGGCCGATGACATCGCTGCAATATCTGCTCGAACTGCAGCGCGATTGGGCACGCACCGCCACATACGATGCGGTTACCGGCCTCGCTAAGACGTACGGCGGCGCCTACGGCCTGGGCATCATCTACGCGAAGACGATGCTTGGAGCACACGCCAGCGAAGCCGGAGTTGCGGCCTAAACGGTGAACCGAACGGAGATCCGGGAATGCGGATGTATGCAGTGGCCCTTGCTGTCGGTTTGCTCGTGGGCATCATCTACGGCCTCCTCGATGTGCGATCCCCTGCTCCGCCGGTGGTCGCACTCGTCGGCCTGTTGGGCATCTTGCTCGGCGAGCAGGTGGTGCCCGCCGTCAAGCGCTTCCTCGCCGGCGAGCACGTGACGATCGGATGGGTGAAAACCGACTGCGTGCCGCACATTTTTGGCGAGCTGCCGACAAAGCCGATCAGCAAAGTAGAAACTGACCGCGAGGTTCGCGCATGAGCGCCGATCTCATTCTCAGAAACGGGCGCTTCACTACGCTCAACCCTTCGAACCCGAACGCCAGCGCCGTGGCGATCGAGAACGGCGTCTTCAGCGCCGTGGGCCGCGACAATGACGTGATGCCAATGGCTGACCCGTCGACGCGGATCATCGACCTGAAAACGCGACGCGCGCTTCCTGGATTGATCGACAATCACCTGCACATCATCCGTGGCGGCCTCAACTTTAATATGGAGCTGCGGTGGGATGGCGTGCGTAGCCTCGCCGATGCCATGGCCATGCTCAGGCGGCAGGTGGCGGTTACGCCGCCGCCGCAATGGGTTCGGGTGGTCGGCGGCTTCACTGCGCATCAGTTTGAAGAGAAACGCTTGCCTACCATCGAGGAGATCAATGCCGTTGCACCCGACACGCCGGTTTTCTTGTTGCATCTCTACGACCGCGCGCTCTTGAATGCCGCCGCGCTACGCGCGGTGGGCTATACCAAGGAGACCCCTGATCCTCCTGCCGGCGAGATCGTGCGCGATGGAGATGGCAACCCAACGGGTTTGCTGCTGGCCAAGCCAAACGCCGGTATCCTCTATGCGACTCTGGCCAGAGGTCCCAAACTACCATTCGACTATCAGCTCAACTCCACGCGCCACTTCATGCGCGAACTCAATCGCCTAGGAGTCACGGGCGCTATCGACGCCGGAGGCGGCTTTCAGAATTACCCAGAGGACTACGAGGTTGTCCGGAAATTGAACGAAGCCGGCCAGCTCACGATCCGCCTAGCCTACAACCTGTTTACGCAAAAGCCGAAAGGCGAAAAGGCAGACTTTCTCAACTGGACGAAAACATCGAAATATAAGCAAGGCGACGACTATTTCCGCCATAACGGCGCCGGCGAGATGCTGGTCTTTTCGGCGGCCGACTTCGAGGACTTCCGGCAGCCACGCCCGGATATGCCCCCGGAAATGGAAGGCGAACTCGAGGAGGTCGTGCGCATTCTAGCGCAGAACCGTTGGCCTTGGCGCCTACACGCGACCTATGACGAGACAATAGCGCGCGCACTCGACGTCTTTGAGCGCGTCGATCGAGATATTCCCCTCGCCGGCCTGAATTGGTTCTTCGACCATGCGGAAACCATCTCCGATCGATCGATTGATCGTATTGCGGCATTGGGCGGCGGCATCGCCGTTCAGCATCGCATGGCCTATCAAGGAGAATATTTCGTCGAGCGCTATGGCTACGAGGCGGCGCAGTCGACGCCTCCGATAGCAAAAATGCTGCATAAAGGCGTCAAGCTGTCGGCTGGAACAGACGCGACTCGCGTCGCCTCTTATAACCCCTGGGTCTCACTGGCGTGGCTTGTGACCGGCAAGACTGTCGGCGGCCTGCGGCTGTATCCCCAGCGCAATTGTCTCGATCGCGAAACAGCCTTGCGCATGTGGACTGAGAACGTGACCTGGTTTTCCAACGAAGAAGGCAAGAAGGGACGCATGCAGGTCGGCCAGTTCGCGGATTTGATCGTGCCTGATCGAGACTATTTCTCCTGTGCGGAGGATGAGATTGCCGACACGACGTCCGACCTGACGGTTGTCGGCGGCAGGGTTGTTTACGGCGGCGGCGATTTTGCCCGTTGGGATCAAGCCGCGCCCCCGCCCGCAATGCCTGAGTGGTCTCCGGTGCGCGGATTCGGCGGTTACGCGGCATGGGGTGATACGAGTGGCGGCGGCCAGCCTGCGCTTCGCCGCACGCTGGCCATGAATTGCAGCTGCACGAATTCTTGCGGCATCCACGGTCATGAGCACGCTACGGCTTGGTCGGGCAAGCTGCCAATCGCCGATCTGAAGTCTTTCTGGGGTGCGCTCGGCTGCGCTTGTTGGGCGGTGTAGACGCACCTTCCAGACCGCCTCTTTGAACCCACGTCAGCTGGAGGGCGTGCGAGACCGGAGAACCCGCGTTGACCTGCCCGGTAGGCCTGGTTGAGGATGGGTAGCACCGCTGCCCTTGGGTCCACTCTCGACGGAGAGCTTGTATGACAGCGGACACATCAGGCCCGGCGAACGGTGCGCCGCCCATTCCTCCGACCGCCACCTCGCCCTGGAGCCCCTTCCGTCACACCACTTTTACTGTGCTGTGGGTCGCGACCGTCGTCGCCAACATCGGCAGCTGGATGTACAGCGCCGCGTCAGGCTGGTTGATGACCAGCCTCAATCCCGATCCGTTGGTGGTGTCCCTGGTTCAGGTCGCAACGACGCTGCCAATGTTTCTCCTGGCGTTACCAGCCGGTGCGCTCGCCGACATCGTTGACAAGCGCAGGCTACTTGTCGCCGCCGAGATCCTGGTGACGATTCTTTCCGCAATCTATGCCTGGATAGTCGCCTATGGCCTTGCCACACCCGGCAATCTTCTGCTGTTCACGTTCTTGATCAGTGCCGCGGGGGCGCTGACCTTCCCAGCTTGGCAATCCGTAGTTCCGCAACTCGTTCCCAAGCAGGACCTCCATCCGGCGATTGCGGCCAACAGTGCCGGCGTCAATGTCAGCCGTGCAGTGGGTCCAGCATTGGGCGGAATAGTCGTGGGCAGTCTGGGTATTGCGGCGCCGTTCTGGATCAACGCCATCAGCAATCTTGGAATTATCGGGGCGCTCCTGTGGTGGCGTTCACCGCAGAAGAGTGCCCGGCAATTGCCGGTGGAGCGCTTCGGGAGCGCGATAAGCACCGGGCTTCGATACGTACGCTATAATGCGTCTTTGCGCGCAACCATGATACGAGGCGCGGCCTTCTTTGTTTTCGCGAGCGCATACTGGGCGCTGCTTCCGCTTGTCGCGCGTGACCAGGTTGCGGGCGGGGCGGACCTTTACGGCTTTCTCCTAGGCATCATCGGTGCGGGTGCTGTCGCCGGAACATTTGCACTTCCCTGGCTGAAGGAAAGGCTCGGAGCAAACCGACTCGTAGCTGTCGGCACCGTCGGTACCGCGATCGCAATGGTGATGTACGGGCTTGCGCGCAGTCCGGCGACTGCGCTCGCGGCTAGTCTGCTTGCGGGTTTGTCGTGGATCGCGGTGCTATCGAGTCTGAGCGTCTCAGCCCAGGTCGCGTTGCCGGACTGGGTACGCGGGCGCGGACTTGCGATGTATACGACGGCATTCTTCGGTTCACTGTCACTCGGCAGCGCCATCTGGGGGCACGTAGCCGGTATGGCTGGGCTCACGGTGGCGCACCTGCTGGCCGCGGCGGGAGCTCTCATCGCCATTCCGCTGACCTGGCGCTGGAAGCTGCAGACCGGCTCGGCCTTTGACCTGAGCCCGTCCATGCACTGGCCGGCGCCCATCGTCGCGCGGGAGGTCGAGCATGACCGCGGACCTGTGTTAGTGACGGTCGAATATCGGATCGATCCAGAAAAGCGCGCGCCATTCCTGACAGCACTTGAAAAACTCGCTCGTGAGCGCCGTCGTGATGGTGCCTATGCCTGGCGCGTATACGAGGACGCCGCGGTTGAAGGCCGCGTCTTGGAGATATTCCTCGTTGAATCGTGGCTGGAACACCTACGCCAGCATCACCGGGTCACGAATGCAGACCGCGTGCTGCAGGACACTGTCGGCCGTTTCAATCTCGAAGGCACGCCGAAGGTGACTCATTACATTGCAGCGGAGGCAGCGGCAGGGGAGTGATCAACAATCCTGCTGGGTGACCGTACGAGCCGCATTAACAGCAGGCAACAGTGTGGCCTTAGCGGTGCGCTGGTGCCTGTGCCAAACGATCCACCCTACGCTCGATTGCGATGAGCCGCTCGTCCTGTCTAGCCGTAAGCACGACCACCTTGGCAAGCTGTTGAAGGGTGGTTTCAATCTTCGCCACACGCTGATCGATATTGGGGAGCTCGACGCTCATGCCGTAATCCTTGGGGGCAAACATCCGCAGTTGCTCGGTCACGTCCGGACCACCGCCAACGTAAGTTTTGTTGTCGATCACGGAGTCGCCGAGCAAGGCCATGTGCGTCATGTGTTCTTCAGAGCTCCCGTTGGTGGCGAGCACTCCGCGCAACCTGCAGGTCCAGCCATGTCCGCAATGCCCCGAAAGCGACGGCTGGCCGTCAAAATGTCGCCCGTCGCAAGGGCCAAAAGCCGATACGGCTTTTAGGGATTTTTCGTTGCCAGCGGCCTTGCGACCTCACGCGCGCATTCGATGAAGTACCGCGCCAGCGGGCTGAGCGTGCGGTTCTTCAGCGTGACAATTCCAATAGGTCCGCCCGCCACGGGTAGGTTGACTGGCAGTTTCCTGATGAAGGGATGCCGGTCGGGAAAACGCAGCCAGAATTCCGGTACCACCGTGAGATAACGACCCGTCCGCAATAGATTGGCTCTCATTTCCAAGGCGGTGGCGACCACGGTCGCGCGCGGGAAATCCAGGCCCGCGGCGCGAAAAGCGTCCATCACGATCGACCCAAAATCGGCGTGCGGCGCGGGTAGGGCCCACAATTCCCCCATCAGGTCGCCCAGATGGATCCGGCGCCGGTTAGCCCACGGATTCTTGGTGCCTGCAGCTACGACGTATGGGCTTTCAAACAGAAAATCGAAACGCAGTCGTTCGTCAGCAAAGGCCCGGTTTTTCCGGAACACCAGGAGATCAACACGTCGTTCGATGAGATTCGCCGGTGCTTCGCCGCCCTCAACCGTGACGTGAAACACCATCCGCGGATAGCGTTTGACAAGCCGATCAACGACGGCGGAAACGAAGCTCGCAGCGAGTGGCGGCGTGGTTCCGATCCGCACTTCGCCCACGGTCGGATCGGCGAGAGACTCGATGTCCTTGACGCCTTGCCGCAGTTCATCAAAAGCAGCATTGCTGCGGCTGAGCATCGCGCGGCCGTAGTCAGTCAGTTCGACGCCACGCCGATTTCGTTCCAGAAGTTGCACACCGAGGGAGCGCTCCAGGTCGCTGATTGAACGCGAGACCACGGGGTGGGAAACGGCGAGCTGGTGTGCCGCCTTTGCCATACTGCCGTTTTGCGCCACGGCGAGAAGGATATGCAGGTCGCTTAGCTTGATTCGCCGCCCGATCCGGTCGTGCCAATGCATGAGATTCATCCCTTAGCGAAATTGTTACGCTGATGCACGATAATAGAACTGTTAAGTTACGCCAATTTGCGACAGATTGCAGCTGCACAAATCAGAACAGTCGATCGTTGCCGATGGAGACGGGCATGAGTGCGAAAGGATTTCCGCTGTTGGCGATTGCAGCGGCCGGTTGCTGTCTTATCGTCACGACCCCCGTATCGGCGCAATCCTATCCCCAGCGCCCGATCAAGATTGTTCTCGATCGGCCGGCCGGTGTGCCGCACGATATTTTGGCGCGTGCGATGTCGGACAAGTTATCGCAAAGTCTAAAGCAAACGGTCATCGTGGATAACCGCACGGGTGCCGGCGGGAATCTCGCGACGGAATTCGTCGCTCGTTCCGCGCCTGATGGCTATACCTTGCTGGTCGCGCTCGACACAACACTCACGGTGAATCCCGCGCTGTACAAGAACTTATCCGTCAATCCTCAGGCGGATTTGCGTCCGCTGTCGATCATGGCAATGAACAGCAGCATGCTGGTGGTGCATCCGTCCATCCCGGTCAATTCGGTGGCTGAGTTCGTCGCGTATGCCAAGACGAATCACGTGAGCTACGCGCATGGCGGGAACGGGAGCCCTGGTCACCTCACCATGGAGCTCTTCCGCATGCTGGCTGGGTTTCCTGCCACACCGGTGCCATATCGTGGTAACGCGCAGTTGGCCGTCGACCTTGCCTCGGGCCAGATCAAGGCCGGCTTCGTTGGTATGGGGGGCGTGATTGATCACGTCGGGGCGGGCCGTCTGAGGGGACTCGCAATATCGGCTGCCAAGCGCTCGCCGGCAGCGCCTGACATTCCGACCATCGCAGAAGCGGGATACGACTTTCATCGGGAGACCTATTTCGTGCTTCTGGCGCCGGCTGCCACTCCGGAGCCCGTTGTAGCCATGATCGAACGCGAAGCGCGGAGCGCGTTGCTGGGTCCCGATTTGATCAAGCAGTTTCGGCTGCAGAACACGGAAATCGTCGCTTCATCTGGCGCCGAGGCAAAGGCTCGCATCGAGGCCGACACAAAGCTGTGGGCCAAGGTGATCCAAGACATAGGGATGCGCGTCGACTAAGGCGCTTGCGCTCTCGCTGCGGCAGCCGTCTCAAAAAGGATCGTGAAGATGCCAACCCAAGCAGTCATGCTCGGAACCGGCTGTCCGCGCCCAGATCCAAGCCGGTCAGGCCCGGCAACTGCGATCATCGTCAATGACACTCCCTATCTCATCGACTTCGGCCCGGGCGTGATCCGGCGCGTCACCGCGGCCTATGAAAAGGGTGTCACCGCGCTCGGCTATGGCGGCGTCAAAATCCGGACCGTGTTCCTGACACACATGCACTCGGATCATACGGTTGGCTACCCCGATCTCATCTTCACGCCCTGGGTGATGGGCCGGCGGGAGCCACTCGCGGTCTACGGTCCCACGGGCATCAAGACGATGACCGAGCATGTGCTGAAGGCGTGGCAGGTCGACATCCACGGGCGCACCAACGGTCTCAACCGACACAACCCGACCGGCTACAAGGTCAATGCACACGAAATCATGCCCGGCGTCGTCTATCGGGATGAGAATATCACCGTAACGGCGTTTACCGCGCAGCATGGGGAAATGGCCGATTCCTTCAGCTATCGGTTCGACACGCCCGATCGTGCCATCGTGATTTCCGGCGACACCGCACCTACGCAGGCGCTGCTCGATCACAGTCGCGGCTGCGACGTGCTCATTCACGAAGCCTATTCTATGGTGGGAGCTCGCAATGCCGCCCGACCCACCCCGGAATTCCGCCGTCGCCACCACACCTCGTCGATTGAGCTGGCGAAGATCGCCAGCGAGGTGAAGCCTGGTCTCCTCGTCACGTATCATCGTTCAAACACGGGAGAAGGTTCACCTGCGTCGGGTCAGGAGGATGTCCTGGTCGCGGAAATTCGGCAAGCCTACGCAGGCAAGGTGTCAGCTGCGCGCGATTTGGATATCTATTGAATCGTCCGACCTCACGCGGGATCCTGCCCGAGATTGTCCGCTCCGGGTCGTATGTCACGAGCATCGCCGGTCCAAACGGTGGTGCGCAACTGTAGGAGAGATGAAGGAGGGCCCTTCGGGTTCGGCGATCAGGAGCCGATCCCAAGCCACCGCGAGCTGCTGCGGTCAAAA
>JAXDOD010000004.1:0-45178 GCA_034669045.1 Alphaproteobacteria bacterium | reverse complement strand
GCTCGGCCGCCGCAGTGTCGTGACCTTCGCGGCCATCGTCGTGCCGCCCGACTCGCCGGTCCATACGCCGCAGCAGCTTGCCCATCGGAAGGTCGGCGTACCGTTCTATTTCGGCACCCACTATCTCGCATTGCACATGCTCGAAGGCTTTCTGACCCGCGACGAGATCGTGGTGTGCAGCGTGCCGCACGGGTCGCGGTTCCGCTTCGACCTGCTCATGAAGGGCGAGATCGAAGCCACCACCATGACCGAGCCCTATGTGTCGCTCGCCGAGAAGAAAGGCTGCCGGGTGATCTGCTCGGCCTTCTATCACGGCACGGAAGTCGCCTCCGACCGCGTCGAGGCCGAGACCTACAAGGCGTTCAATCGCGCGATCCGCGAGGCGGTGCGCCGCATCAACGCCGACAAGCCAAAATATCTCCGCTACTTCATCGACTACCACAAGACGCGCGACCTGGAGATCGGCACGCTGACGCCGGACGACCTGCGCGCCAGCCGCCTCGTGGTCGTCGATCCGGCGCCGATCCCGGACGCGGAGCTGCAGCGCACCTACGAGTGGGTCAAGAGCTGGGGCATGCTGGACCAGACCCAGTCGCCGCACGAACTGGTCAACATGAACGTGCAGACCCACGCCCACGTCGCGGCGGAGTAGGCCCGAGGCGCAATGACGTTGCGCCGCAGCGGTGATACCGTCCGCGGCGCGATGGAACCGTCCGACCACCAGAAAAAAATAATCGGCGCGTCGGTGACGCGCCTGGAGGACCCGCCGCTCGTCACCGGCCGCGGCCGGTTTGCGGCCGACGTGTCGTTTCCCGGCCAGCTCCACATGCGCGTGGTGCGCGCGCGGATGGCGCATGCGCGCATTGTCGCCGTCGACCTCGCACCCGCGCTGTCGATGCCCGGCGTGCATGCGGCCTGGACCAGCGCCGACCTCGCCGACATTCCGCCGATCGACTTTCGCGACGACCGCGTCGAGCCGCTGGTGCCCTATCGCCAACCGGTGCTCGCGCGCGCGCGGGTGCGCTACGTCGGCGAGCCGGTCGCGGTCGTGTTCGCGGACGATCCCTACCAGGCCGAAGATGCCGCCGACGCGGTGACGGTCGAGCTCGACGAGCTTGCACCGCTGATGACTGCGGACGCGACGGCCGAGTTTGACGTCGGTCTCTCCACCGAGCCGATGGTCATCGAGAAGGCCTATGGCGATCTCGCCGCGGCCTTCGCGTCCGCGCATGCCGTGGTCGCGCTCGACCTCTCGATCGGGCGGCACTCGGGCGTGCCGCTGGAGACGCGCGGCGCCATCGCGCGCCACGACCAGGCGAACGACGTGCTGGAGCTGCATGGCGCCGCCAAGGTGCCGCACCGCAATCAGGAGCAGATCGCCAAGATTCTTGGGCGGCCGCTGGCTTCGGTGCACCTGTTCGAGGGCCACGTCGGCGGCGGTTTTGGCGTGCGCGGCGAGCTCTATCCCGAGGACGTCCTGGTCTGCCTCGCCGCACTGAAATTCGGTAGGCCTGTCAAATGGATAGAGGACCGCCACGAGCATTTCATCGCCACCAACCATTCGCGCCAGCAGCGCCACAAAGTGCGCGCCGCGATCGACGTAGAAGGGCGGATCCTCGGCCTCGAGGATGACTTCCTCCACGATCAGGGTGCCTATGTACGCACCCACGGCGCCCGCGTGGTCGATCTCACCGCCGGCATGCTGCCCGGCCCGTACCGCATCCCGGCCTATCGTGCTGCCGGGCACTACCGCCTGACCAACAAGACGCCGGCCGCGACCTACCGCTCGCCCGGGCGCTACGAAAGCACCTTCGTGCGCGAGCGGCTGATGGACGCGATCGCCCACCGCATCGGCGTCGATCCGGTCGAGGTGCGCCGGCGCAACCTGATCGACAAATCCGAAATGCCGTTCGAGCGCCCGCTCGACGCGCTCGGCGACGATGTGGTGCTCGATTCCGGCGATTACGCCGGGCTGCTGGCGAAGACGCTCGACCGGCTCGACTGGGACAAGCTCAAGGCCTCGCTGGCGCAACGCCGCCGTGCCGGCGAGACGGTCGGCGCCGGCCTCGCGATGTTCGTCGAGAAGAGCGGGCTCGGCCCCACCGATGGCGTCAACATCGCCGTCGATGGCGACGGCAAGGTCGAGGTCGTCACCGGCGGCGCCTCGCTCGGCCAGGGCTTCGAGACCGTGATCGCGCAGATTTGCGCCGAGGCGCTCGGCGTCGACTACGCCCATGTGCGCGTGGTGCACGGCCAGACCAACCGTATCGGCCACGGCGTCGGCGCGCATGCCACCCGCGCCACCGTGATGACCGGCTCGGCCACGCACGTGGCGGCGCTGAAGCTGCGTGCGCACGCGCTCGAACACGCCGCGCAGCTCCTGCAGACGCCGGCCGACGGGCTCACGATCTCGCTCGGGCGCGTGCTGCGCAAAGGCATGCCGGCCGGGCCGTCGCTTTCGCTCGGCGAGATCGCGCCGCGTCATCCGCTGGCGGCGGAAGGCTGGTTCCGCACCGCGCACATGGTCTATCCCTATGGCGTGCATGTCGCCGTGGTCGCGGTCGACCGCGACACCGGCGCGGTCAAGGTCGAGCGCTATCTGATCGCCTATGACGTCGGGCGCGCCGTCAACCCGATGCTGGTCGAAGGCCAGCTCGTGGGCGGCTTTGCGCAAGGGCTCGGCGGCGCGCTGTCCGAGGAGTTCCTCTACGACGACCGCGGCGAGCCGCTCTCGACCACCTTTGCCGACTACCTCATGCCCACGGCGCGTGAGGTCCCGCCCGTCGACGTGCTGATCACCGAGGACGCGCCCTCCCCGCTCAACCCGCTCGGTCTCAAGGGCGCCGGCGAAGGCGGCATCAACGCGGTCGGCGCCGCCATCGCCTCCGCCATCGACGACGCCATCGGCCGGCCGGGCGCGATCACGCGCCTGCCGGTGACGCCGATGCGATTGAAGGCGCTGCTCGACTCCCTCCCCGCTCGTCCCCGCGAAAGCGGGGACCCAGGAGTCAAATCATGAGCTTCTACGTGTATCTCCTTGCCAGCCGCCGAAATGGTACTCTTTACGTCGGCATGACCGACAATCTCGCCAAGCGGATTTGGATGCACCGAACCGGCGTGCTTGCCGGCTTCACGAAACAATACGGAGTGAAGATGTTGGTCTGGTACGAGCAACATGAAACGCGCGAGTCGGCTTTTGCACGGGAACGCCAAGTTAAGAAATGGAATCGAGCCTGGAAGCTGAAGCTCATCGAACATTCGAATCCGACGTGGCGTGATTGCTACGATGATATCTCGCGCTGAAAGAACTGGATTCCCGCTTTCGCGGGAATGAGCGGGTGGAAGCTGCGTCGGCTGGATAGAATAGTTCCACTTCGGGGGGAGGATCTTGGGTTCGCTGATCCACATTGAAGCCGAGCTGCCCCGGACGAAGGCCATGCTCAAGGATGGATCAGCGCGACCAATAATGCGCATTGCCGGGTCCATGGGCGCGTGCCAGCATCGGCCCATGGACCGCTCTCCGGAGACAACATCATGACGAACAATCGTCCATGGGCAGCCTGGCTGCTGGCCCCTGTCATCGCCGCGTTCGGCGTCTCGGCGGCGCTCGCCCAAGGCTATCCGAACAAGCCGGTGCGGCTGGTCCTGCCCTATGCGCCGGGCGGGATCATCGACTATGTGGGCCGCACCCTTGCCACGCACATGAGCGGACCGCTCGGGCAGCAGGTGGTCGCCGAGAACCGTCCCGGCGCCGGCGGCATCGCGGGCACCGATACGGTCGCCCGCTCGGCGCCCGACGGCTACACCATCGTGATCATGGACCCGGCGATCGTGATCAATCCGACGCTGCAGCCCAGCATGCCGTTCGACCTGTTCAAGCAGCTTCAGACCGTTTCCATCGTGAGCACCTCGCCCGAGGTGGTCGTCGTCGCGCCGCAACTGCCGGTGAAGACCATTCCGGAACTGATCGCTTATGCCAAGGCCAACCCCGGCAAGCTCAACTTCGCCTCCGCCGGCGTCGGCACCACGCCGCATCTCGCCGGCGAAATGTTCAAGCAGCGCGCCGGCATCGATGCGACCCACGTGCCCTATCGCAGCATCGGCCAGTCCTATCCGGACATGATGGCCAACAAGGTGCAGTTCGCGTTCTCCAGCATCGCGGGCGCACTGCCGTTCACCACCGACAACCGGGTGCGGCCGATCGCCACCACCGGTCCCAGGCGCAGCAATGTCTACCCGGACCTTCCTACCATCGACGAGGCCGGCTTGACGGGTTTCGAGGTCGATCTCTGGCTCGGCATCTTCGCGCCCGCGGGCCTGCCGCCCGACGTGCTGGCGAAGCTCAACGGTGCGATCCGGACCACGCTGCAGAACCCGGAGGTCAAGACCGCGCTCGCCAAGGTCGGCGTCGACCCGCGCGGCACCAGCGCGCAGGATGGCGTCGCGATCCTCAAGGAGGAGTTCGAGAAGTGGAAGACGGTGATCGTCGAGGGCAAGATCAAGCCGGACAATTGACGGGATTGGCGATCGTGGTGCGGGCCTGCATCAACGACTGCCGCGAACTCGGGGTGACGGTCTGTCGATAGCGCCGAACCCCCTCGCCCGCCGCACTTCGTGCGGCGGCCTCTCCCCTGCGGGGAGAGGTGGAGTACGCGGCGCGTATGACGACACAAGAGCGCGCGCGCGTGCAGCGTGATGAAAGACGCACCACCATGACCATCCGCGCACCCAAGGACTTCTGGTCGGGGATCATGTTCCTCGCTTTCGCGGCGGTGGCGGTGCTGGCCGCGCGCGGCTATTCGCTCGGCACCGCCGGCAAGATGGGTCCCGGCTATTTCCCGGCGCTGCTCGGCGGCGTCCTCGGCTTCCTCGGCCTCGTGCTCATCGTGCGATCGCTGGTCAGTACGGGCGAGCGCGTCGAGGGCTTGCGCCTTTTGCCGCTCGCCATCATCGCGGTCGGGGTCTGCCTGTTCGGCGTCCTGATCGAGCGGCTCGGGCTGGTCGTGGCGCTGATCGTGGTGACGTCCGTGAGCGCGTTCGCGAGCCGGCAATCGCGCCCGCTCGAAGTCGCCGCGCTCGCGCTGGTGCTGGCGGCCTTCTCGGTCGGCGTGTTCGTCTACGCCTTGCGCCTGCCGCTGCCGATCTGGCCGGCGCTCTAGGGGCGCGCGGTGGACGTCCTCTCCAACATCGCGCTCGGCTTCAGCGTCGCGCTCTCGCTGCAGAACATCTTCTACTGCTTCGTCGGCGTGCTGCTCGGCACCGTCGTCGGCGTGCTGCCGGGCATCGGCCCGGTCACCACGGTGGCGATGCTCTTGCCGATCTCGTTCACGCTGTCGCCGATCTCGGCCATGATCATGCTCGCCGGCATCTACTACGGCGCGCAGTACGGCGGCTCGACCACCGCGATCCTGGTCAACATCCCGGGCGAGGCCTCCTCGGTGGTGACCACCATCGACGGCCACCAGATGGCGCTGCGCGGCCGCGCTGGGCCCGCGCTCGGCATCGCCGCGATCGGATCGTTCTTCGCCGGCTGCGTGGCGACGCTGCTGATCGCCTTCGCGGCGCCGCCGCTCGCGGCGATCGCGCTGCAGTTCGGTCCGGCGGAGTATTTCTCGCTCATGGTCTGCGGCCTGATCGCGGCGGTGGTTCTGGCGCGCGGCTCGGTCGTCAAGGCGATCGGAATGGTGGTGCTGGGTCTGCTGCTCGGCATCGCCGGCACCGACATCAATTCCGGCATCAGGCGTTTCGATTTCGGCTTCCAGGGGCTCGCCGACGGCGTCGAGTTCGTGGCGCTGTCGATGGCGATCTATGGGATCGCCGAGGTCGCCTACAACCTCGAAAAGAAGGAGGAGACCGCCATCGTCAGCGGCGCCATCGGCCGCGTCTGGCCGAGCCTCGCCGACATCCGCCACTGCATTCCGGCGATCCTGCGCGGCACCGCGCTCGGCTCGCTCCTCGGCGTGCTGCCGGGCGGCGGCGCGCTGCTCGCCGCCTTCGGCGCCTATACGCTGGAGAAGAAGGTCGCCAGGCCTCCGCGCGAATTCGGCCACGGCGACATCCGCGGCGTGGCGGCGCCCGAGTCGGCGAACAACGCGGGCGCGCAGACCTCGTTTATCCCGATGCTGACGCTCGGGCTCCCGTCCAATCCCACCATGGCGATGATGATCGGGGCGCTGATGATCCACGGCATCTCGCCGGGCCCGCGGGTCATGACCGATCGCCCCGAACTGTTCTGGGGTGTCATCGCCAGCATGTGGATCGGCAATCTGATGCTGGTGATCCTCAATCTGCCTCTGGTCGGGCTCTGGGTGCGCCTCCTGCGCATCCCCTATCGCCTCCTGTTCCCATCGATCGTCGCGTTTTGCTGCATCGGCACCTATACGATCAACAGCAACGTGTTCGACGTGTTCGCCATGGCGTTCTTCGCCATCTTCGGCTACCTGTGCCTCAAGCTCGATTGCGAGCCGGCGCCGCTCATCCTCGGCTTCGTCCTCGGCCCGATGATGGAGGAGAACCTGCGCCGGGCGCTCCTGATCTCGCGCGGCGATCCGATCGTGTTCGTGAGCGAGCCGATCAGCCTCGCGTTCCTGATGGCCTCGGCGTTCCTGCTGCTGGTTGTGGCGGCGCCCTGGATCCGGGCCGGCCGCGACGAGGCGCTGCAGGAGTGAGCATCGACAATCCGCGCTGCTTGAGAATACAATCAGCCCCTGTTCTGCCTGTCTTGAGCACGGAGATCCGGATGGCCTTCGCCGACACCGCCACGCAATCCGACGTCAGCTATCGCGGCCTGCGCGACTGGCTCGACAAGGTCCAGGGCATGGGGGAGCTGCTGTGCGTCAACGGCGCCGACTGGAACGTCGAGATGGGCAGCATCACCCAGATGCTGACCGAGAAATCGAACGGCACCGCGCCGGCGATCCTGTTCGACGAGGTGCCCGGCTACGCCAAGGGCTTCCGCACGCTCTACGGCCACTTCTCGTCGATCAAGCGCGTGGCGCTCACGCTCGGGCTGCCGCTCAGGCAGGACCGCAAGGTCGATATCGTGCAGCGCTATCATCATCGCATGCAGAATCTGAAGACGCTGCCGCCGCGTTTCGTCAAGGACGGGCCGATCCTGCAGAACGTGCTGGAAGGCGACGCCGTCGACGTGCTGAAGTTCCCGGTGCCGCTGCACCACGAGAAGGACACGTCGCGCTATATCGGCACTGCCGACTGCGTGATCACGCAGGACCCCGACGACGGCTGGTTCAACCTCGGCGCTTATCGCGCGCAGGTCTATGACCGCAGGACCGTCGGCTGCCAGATCACGGAGGGCAAGCACGGCCGCATCCACCGCGACAAGAACTTCGAGCGCGGCAAGCCGATGAAGGTCGTGATCCTGTGCGGCCAGGACCCGCTGCTGTTCATGCTGGCTTCGAGCCCGCTGCCGGCGATCAGCGAATACGACATCGCGGGCGGGCTGCGCGGCGAGCCGATCGACGTCATCCGCGGGCCCTATACGGGTTTCCCGATCCCCGCCGACTGCGAGATCGCGCTCGAAGGCGAGACGGTGCCCGGCGAGGTGCTCAAGGAAGGGCCGTTCGGCGAATGGATGGGCTACTACTCGGACGACACCGTGCCGCGGCCCTACGTCAACGTGAAGACGATCCTCCACCGCAACGACCCGATCCTCTGCTGCGCGCCGCAGCACAAGCCGGTGGACGAGACCGGCCTGCTCAAGGGCATCGCCGGCGCGGCGCAGATCTGGAGCGCGCTCGACGCCTGCGGCGTGCCCGAAGTGCTCGGCGTCTGGAACCATGAGGCCGGGCCGGCCACGCGCTTTACCGTCATCCAGATTCGCCAGCGCTACCCCGGCCACGCGCGCCAGGCGCTGCACGTCGCCGCCTCCTGCCAGGGCGGCGCCTATGCGGGCAAATGGACCGTGGTGGTGGACGAGGACATCGACGCCGGCGAGCTCGACCAGGTCTTGTGGGCGATGTGCACGCGCTTCGACCCGAATGTCGACATCGACCTGATCCAGAAGGCCTGGGCCTCCAAGCGCGATCCGCTCTATCTGCCCGGCAACTTCAACAACCGCATCCTGATCGACGCCTGCATCCCCTACGACATGAAGCTCAAGGGCACGTTCCCGCTCACGGTCGACGTGAGCGGCGATCTGCGCACGAGGCTGCGGGCGAAATTCCCGCATATCTTCCCGCCGATGTGAGCGGAATAATGTGCGCGCAACTCCATCGACACCGTCATGACGGGGCTTGTCCCGGCCATGCGCGTCTTCGCCAACGGTCCGCTCGCGGGAATGAGCGGTGGAGGTGCCTCGCGGCCTTTCTATTCGTGTTACTTTTTTGGACGCCTTCCGCCCACGCCCAGACCGCCGCCGACTTCTACCGCAACAAGTCCATCACGCTGGCGATCAGCTTCAGCGTCGGCGGCGGCTACGACCTCTACGCCCGCACGCTGGCGCGCTACATGGGCAAGCACATGCCGGGCAATCCGCAGATCGTGCCGCAGAACATGCCCGGCGCCGGCGGCTTGCGCGTCGCGCAGTTCCTCTACACGGCGGCGCCCAGGGACGGCCTGACCTTCGGCACCTTCACCCGCATGGCCGGCGTCGCGCCGCTCGTGGATACCAGCCAGAAATACGACGCCGCCAAGTTCACCTGGCTCGGCGCCATCACCGACGCGGTGAGCGTGTGCATCACCTGGCACACGTCGCCGGTGAAGACCTGGAAGGACTTCCTCGACAAGCCGGTGACGCTCGGCGGCACCGGGCCGAACGGCGAGCTCGATATCTTCACCAACCTCTACAAGAACGTGTTCAACGCCAACGCCAAGCTGGTGCAGGGCTATCCCGGCACGGCCGAGATCATGATCGCCATCGAACGGGGCGAGCTCGACGGGGTCTGCGGCATCGACTGGACCACGATCAAGGCGCAGCGCCCGCACTGGATCGCCGACAAGAAAATCAACGTGATCGCCCAGGCGGCGTTCCGCAAGGACCGCGATCTGCCTGCGATACCGCTCATCACGGAGCTGACGAGCGACCCGGAAAAGCAGCAGATCCTCAAGCTGTTCGTGTCGGCGCACGAGCTTGCGCGGCCCTATGCCGCACCGCCCGACATTCCCGCCGACCGGGCCGCCGCACTGGTTGCGGCCTTTGAGGCCACCACCAAGGATGCGGAATTCCTGGCCGAAACGGCCAAACACAAGATGGAAGTCGCACCCGTCGGCGGCAAGCAGCTTGCCGACATGCTCGCCGAGCTTTATGCCACGCCGGAAGCCATTCTCGTGAAGGCGCGGGCCGCAATCGCGCGCTGACGTCCCTTGCAACGCCGAGAGGCGCATGAGCACCGTCTTGCCCGTCCCGTCCGAGCTGCCTCGATATCTCCCGCTCATTCCCGCGCCAGCGGGACTCCAGCGCGTCGAAGATGTCAGGTCATTGCGGCGGAAGTATCCGGGTCCCCGCTTCCGCGGCGACAAGCGGAATGTGGACACTGTTTCGCACCGGCATGAATCCGCGCTCCTGATCGCGCTTGCGCTTGCGTCCTTGGCGACGCCCGCCTGCGCCCAGAGCGTCGAGGACTTCTACAGGGGCAAGACCATCAGCCTGGTGATCGGCTTCGACGCCGGCGGCGGCTACGACATCTACGGCCGGCTGCTGTCGCGGCACCTGGGCCGGCACATTCCCGGCCATCCGGGTTTTGTGGTGCAGAACATGCCGGGCGCCGGCAGCCAGCGCGCGGCGCAATACGTCTACTCGGTCGCGCCCAAGGACGGCACCGCCATCGGGACGTTCGGGCGGCAGATGGGGATCGCGCCGCTCATCACCACCAGCGCGCAGTTCGACGGCACCAAGTTCGCCTGGCTCGGCAGCATCACCAACGAGGTGTCGACCTGCGTCACCTGGCATACGTCGGCGGTGAAGACCTGGAGCGACATCCTGATCCACCAGACGACGTTCGGCGGCGACGGGCCGGGCGCCGATCCGGACGTGTTCGCGAACCTCTACAAGAACGTGTTCGACGCCAGGATCAAGCTGGTGAGCGGCTATCACGGCACCACGCCGATCATCCTGGCGATGGAGCGCGGCGAGGTCGACGGGCTCTGCGGCTATTCCTGGAGCACCATCAAGAGCAAGCACCAGCCCTGGCTCAAGGACAAGACGATCAACGTCATCGTCCAGGCCGCGCTGCAGAAGGAGCCGGACATCGCCGAGGTGCCGCTGGCGCTCGAGCTCGCCAAGACTGAAGAGCAGCGCCAGATCCTCAAGGTCATCCTCACCAGCCAGGAGATCGCGCGTCCGTTCACGGCGCCGCCCGGCATCCCGGCCGATCGCAAGGCCGCGCTGATCGCGGCCTTCGACGCCACCATGAAGGACGCGGAGTTCCTGGCCGAAGCCAAGAAGCTCAACCTCGACGTCAACCCGCTCGGCGCCAAGGCGATCGACGGACTGCTCGCCGAACTCTATGCGATGCCGAAGCCGGTCCTCGACCAAGCCGCGCAGGCGATCGCGCGCTGAAAGGAAAGCAAATCGATGAACATCACCAGACGCCTTGCCGATCGCCTCGCCTTCTCCGCCTGCGCCCTCGCGGCTCTTGCAATGTCGACGCCGTCCGCGCGCGCCGACAGCGTGGAGGATTTCTACAAAGGCAAGAGCATCAACCTCATCATCGGCTACGGCGTCGGCGGCGGTTACGACCTTTACGGCCGCCTGCTGGCACGCCACATCGGCAAGCATATCCCCGGCCGTCCCAATATCGTGCCGCAGAACATGACCGGCGCGGGCAGCCTGCGGGCCGCGCAATTCCTCTATTCGGTGGCGGCCAAGGACGGCACCGCCGTCGGGACCTTCGGACGCACGATCGCGACCCAGCCGCTGCTGACGCCGGCCAGCGCGCAGTTCGACGGCACCAAGTTCGCCTGGCTCGGCAGCGTCACCAATGAGGTGTCGACCTGCGTCACCTGGCACACGGCGCCGGCGAAGACCTGGAGCGATGTCCTGACCAACGACGTCACCATGGGCGGCGAAGGCCCCGGCGCCGACCCCGACGTCTACACGCTGCTCTACAAGAATGTGTTCGGCGCCAAGATGAAGCTCGTCACCGGCTATCACGGGACCAACGACACCACGCTCGCCATGGAGCGCGGCGAAGTCGACGGGCTCTGCGGGCTGTCGTGGAGCACGCTCAAGGCCAAGCACCAGCAATGGATGACCGAGAAGAAGATCAACATCATCGTCCAGGCGGCGCTCAAGAAGCAGCCCGAGCTGGCGAGCGTGCCGCTGGCGGGCGAACTGACGCAGGACCGCGAGAAACAGCAGATCCTCAAGCTGTTCCTGGCCAGCCAGGAGATGGCCCGCCCGTTCGTCGCTCCGCCCGGCGTGCCCGCGGACCGCAAGGGCGCGCTGATCGCGGCTTTCGCCGCCACCATGAAGGACCCCGAATTCCTCGCCGACGCGGTGAAGCTCAATGCGGACGTCAATCCGCTGGCGCCCAAGGCCATCGACGACATCCTGGCCGAGCTCTACGCGACGCCCAAGGACGTGCTGGAAAAAGCCGCGCAGGCGACCACCAAGTAGGGTGGGCAAAGCGAAGCGTGCCCACGCGTCTTCAATTGCGGAAACCTACGAGCCGCGTGGGCACGGCGCTACGCGCCTTTGCCCACCCTACGGGGTGGTGAGGACGAGAAAGCGGCAGTGCGGCAAGCGACTTTGCCCATCCACGTGGAATGTCGATTGCAGGCGGCGTAGGGTGGGCAAAGCGAAGCGTGCCCACGCGTCTTCAATTGTGGAAACCTGCGACACGCGTGGGCACGGCGCTGCGCGCCTTTGCCCACCCTACAGGGTGGTGAGGACGAGAAAGCGGCAAAGCGGCAAGCGACTTTGTCCACTCTACGTGGAATGTCGATTGCAGGCGGCGTAGGGTGGGCAAAGCGAAGCGTGCCCACGCGTCTTCAATTCCAAGGCTTGCAGGAAAGCCGCGTGGGCACGGCGCTGCGCGCCTTTGCCCACCCTACCGGGTGGTGAGGACGAGAAAGGTCGAGAATGGCTTCGCTGATCGGATCGCGCGTTGCGCGCGTCGAGGACGTTCCGTTCCTGCGCGGGAGCGGCCGCTACATCGACGATGTCGCTGTGCCTGACCTGCTGCAGGCCGCGTTCGTGCGCAGCCCGCACGCCCATGCGATGATCCGCGGCGTCTCGAGCGCCGCGGCGCTGGCGCTGCCCGGCGTGCATGCGGTGCTCACGCTCGACGATCTCGTGGGCGTGCTCGCCAAGCGCCGCATGATGCGGCATTCCAATTCGGGCGTGCCGCTCGACAAGATGTGGTCGTTCGCGCTCGCCGACCGCGAAGTGTCCTATGTGGGCGAGACGGTCGCGATCGTCGTCGCCGACGACCGCTACGTCGCCGAGGACGCCGCCGCGCTGGTCGATGTCGACTACGAGCTGCTCCCGGTGGTCGCGGACTGCCGCAGGGCGGTCGAGCCGGGCACGCCCACCATCCGGGGCGAGCTGTCGTCCAATATCATCGCCACCTACAAGGTCAATTTCGGCGACCCCGAGGGCGCTTTCAGCAAGGCCGCCCACGTCTTCCACGACGATCTCTGGCAGCACCGCGGCGCCGGCCATCCGATCGAGGGCCGCGGCATCGTCGCCGAATACCGCCGCTCCGACGATTCCCTCTGCGTCTTCGCCTCCACCCAGAAGGCGCACGACCTCTACCAATCGCTGACCTCGCTGCTCGATCTCGACGAGGCGAAACTGCGCGTGGCGACGCCCGACGTGGGCGGCGGTTTCGGGCCGAAGCTCTGCGTCTACTCCGAGGACATCGCGGTGGTGGCCGCGTCGAAGCTCATGCGCCGCTCGATCAAATGGATCGAGGACCGGCGCGAGCATTTCACCAACGCGGCGCAGGAGCGCGACCAGTACTGGTCGATCGACATCGCGGCCGCCGCCGACGGAAAAATCCTCGGCCTGCGCGGCCGGCTGGTTCACGACGTCGGCGCCTATGCGCTGCAGGACGTCAACATTCCGTACAACTCGGCCTCGATGATGAGCGGGCCCTATATCGTGCCGTCCGTCAACATCGACGTGATCGTCGCCGCCACCAACAAGACGCCGGTGTCCTCGATCCGCGGCGCCGGCTATCCGCAGGCGGCCTTCGCCATGGAACGGATGATGGACCGCGTCGCGCGCGAGCTGAAGCTCGACCGCGCCGAGCTGCGGCGGCGCAATTTGATCCCGGCCGAGAAGATGCCCTATACCAAGCCGCTCAAGGCGCGCTCCGGCGCCGCCATGCAATACGACAGCGGCGATTATCCGGCCTGCCAGGCGAAGGTGCTCGAGGCCGCCGGTTGGGACAGTTTCCCGGCGCGCCAGGCCGCCGCACGCGCGCAAGGGCGCTACATCGGCATCGGGCTCGCGCACGGCATCAAGGGCACCGGCCGCGGACCGTTCGAATCGGGGCTGGTGCGGGTGTCGAACACCGGACGCGTGACGGTGTTCACCGGCGCCGCCGCGATCGGCCAGGGCCTGCAGACCGCGCTGGCGCAGATCGCCGCCAGCGAGCTGGGGCTGCGCGCGCAGGACATCCACGTGGTGCCGGGCGACACCGCCGGCGTCGCGCTCGGGCTCGGCGCCTTCGCGAGCCGCCAGACCGTGACGGCGGGCTCGTCGGTGCTGCTCGCGGCGCGCGCCGTCGCCGACAAGGCGAAGAAGCTCGCGAGCCATGTGCTCGAAGCCGCCGAGCACGACCTCGAGCTGGTGGACGGCGAGGTGCGCGTCCTCGGCGCGCCGCAGCTTTCGGTCAAGCTCGCCGAGCTCTCGCGCATCCTCAAGGGCGCGCCCGGCTACGGCTTCCCGCCCGGCGTCGACCCCGGCCTCGATGCGACGGTCAACTGGCGCACGGATTCGCTCGCCTATGCCAATGCCTGCCATGCCGCCGAGGTCGAGGTCGACATCGAGACCGGCGAGGTTCGCGTCGTGAAGTACGTGGCGCTGCAGGACTCCGGCGTGCTGATCAATCCGATGATCGTCGAAGGCCAGGTGCAGGGCGGCGTCGCGCACGGGATCGGCAACGCGCTCTACGAATGGATGGGCTATGACGACGCCGCGCAGCCGGTGACCACGACCTTCGCGGACTATCTGCTGCCGACCGCGACCGAAATCCCGACCATGACCACGCTGTTCCAGCAGACGCCCTCCCCGCTCAACCCGCTGGGCGCCAAGGGCGCCGGCGAGGTCTCGACCATCCCGACCGCCGCCGCCGTGATCTCGGCGGTCGAGGACGCGCTACAGCCCTTCGGCGTGCGCATCGCGCAGACGCCGGTCAGCCCGCAGAAGCTGGTGGAGCTGATCGGCGACCGTCGGGCGGGTCGGCCGCAAGCGTAACCGCCGGCGCGCGCGGGCGTCGGCGGATGGCGCTTCGCACATCTGGCGCGGCTCACAGCTCGATCGGGGTCGCCGATACGAGCGCGCGCGGCGCGATGCGCGTGCGCCATGTCGGCAGGTATTTCGGGTCCCCGAAGGCGGGTACGACCCGCTTGGGGTCGACGCGCTCGATCAGGCGCAGGTTGTCGGAAAGCCGCGGATGCACGTTCCAGCGCTGGAATTTCGCGCGGCCGCTGTCGACAAGCCGGCGGCCGGTGGTGCCGGCGGCCAGATGGCCGGTGAACAGGATGGTCGGCTCCGCCGCATCGGCCCAGCGCTTGACCAGCGCGCCGGCGACGCCGATATCGCCCGATCCGCCATGCGCCACTATGACGCCGCGGGGCTCGGCGTTGCCGTCGAGCGCACCCGCGTCCGCGAGGAGCTTTTCCAGCCGCGGAAAATTCTCCGGCCGCACCGACTCGCGAGCCATCCCCTTGAGCATCACGGCGACCGAACGCACCGCCGCGTCGATGGCGACGTCGAAGCCCGCTTCCTGCAGGAACATCGCGATGTCCGGCCCGCGGCCGTCGGCCGGGACCGGCAGCAGCACCGGCCCCCTCGCCGCGATCTCGACCAGGATTTTGCGCCCGTCATCGAGCGTGCCTTCGAAATCGCCATAGGAGCCGTCGATGATCATGGTCGGCGTCGCGGGCGGCACGTCGAAGGCATAGAGACGTGATTCGGGCGAATGGTCGCCCATGTAGAGCAACCCGTCACCGACCGCGAGCCGGAGCCAGACGCCGCCGGGCGCATGGCCGTTGACGCCGGTCGCCAGCGCGATGCCGAGCACGTCGGTGTGCCCGCGGACGGCGATCGGGCGCCCGGCGCTTTCCTTGATGCGCGCCAGCACCGGCGCGGTAGCATAGACCGGCGGATTGCCGATGCGGTCACGAAAACGCAAGCCGCCGGCGTGGTCGGCATGGCTGTGGCTCAGCACCACCGCGTCCACGCGTCCGACGGCGTCGAAGTCCGGCAGCCGGCCGGGCTCGGGTCCCTCGCCGCAATCGAGCAGCAGGCGTTTTCCGTCCGCCTCGACCACGAAGGCGGCGGGCTCCTTGGGGCCGAGCCCCGAAACCGCGATCAGGCGTGCACTCATGCGGTGCTCCGTTGCGGGATGATCCAGCCGTCCCGTACCTCGAGCGCGACGGCGGTGCCGGGGGCAAGCGCCTCGGCGTGCTCGACCTTCAACTCCGGCGCGCCGGCGGCGTCCGGCTGCACGGTCAGCAGCGTGGCCGCCCCATGATAGGCCGCCGACGCCACCCGGCCGCGGATCGCGTTGGGCGCGCTCGCAACCGCCAGCGCGAGGTCCTCGATATGCAGGCAAACGTTCCGCCGCTCGCCCGCGTTCCCTTCGCCGCGCACCGCGAAGCGCGTGCCCCACAGGTCGACCATGAGGCGCGCGCCGTCGCGGCCTTTGACCTCGACCGGCACCACCATGCCGCGGCCGACGAAGCGTGCGACCATCTCGGTCGCCGGCTCGCGGTAGAGCGCGCGCGGGGCCGCGGCCTGCTCGACGCGGCCCTCATTCATCACGGCGACGCGGTCGGCGAGCGCCATGGCCTCGGCCTGGTCATGCGTCACATAGATGAAGGTCGCGCCGAGCTCGCGGTGGAAGCGCGCGAACTCCTGCTGCATGGATTCGCGCAGGTGCACGTCGAGGTTGGCGAGCGGCTCGTCGAGCAGCACGACCGCGGGCTCCATCGCGAGACAGCGCGCGAGCGCGACGCGCTGGCGCTGCCCGCCGGAGAGCTCGTGCGGCCGCCGCGCCGCCATCGTTTCGAGCCCGACCCTCGCGAGCGCCGCCGCAACCCGGCGCGCGCGTTCCTGCGAGGGGACGCGGCGCACGCGCAGCGAAAACGCGACATTCTCGGCGACGTTCATGTGCGGCCACAGCGCATAGGACTGGAACACCATGCCGATGCGCCGCCGTTCCGGCGCCAGCGCCCAGCCGGGACGGCCGACGACCTCGTCCGCGAGCGTCACCACGCCGCTGTCGGGAGCCTCGAAGCCGGCGACGAGCCGCAACAGCGTGGTCTTGCCGCAGCCCGACGGCCCGAGCAAGGCGAAGAACTCGCCGTCGGCGATCGACAGCGAAACATCCTCGACCGCGCGGGTCGGCCCGAACCGCTTCGAGACGCGCTCGAGGCCTACGCTCGCCACGGCACCACCCCGGCCGGCAGGTTGCGGCCGAGGAAACTCGCGGCGCCCGCAAGTGCGAGCGTCACCGCGATCGAGATCGTCGCCACCGCGGCGGCCGCCGGCGAGTTGCCCTCGTAGTGCAAAAGGAAGACGACGACACCGAGCGTTTCCTTGCCGGTCGACCACAGCAGCACCGAGACGGTGAGCTCGTTGAACGCCGTCATGAAGATGAGGAGCGCGCCGGCCGCCGCGGAGGCCGCGACCACCGGCAGGATCACCGCATAGATGCGCGTGAACACGCCGGCGCCGGCAACCTGCGCGGCCTCGTCGAGGTTCTTGTTGACGAGCTCCATCCCGGCCATGGTCGGCCGCAGCGCAAGCGCGAGAAAGCGCGCAAGGTAGGCGACGAGGATAATGCCGATGGTGCCGTAGAGACTGACGTCAACAAGCGGCAGGGGCGGCAGGAACACGAGGATGATCGCGATCGCCAGCACGGTGCCCGGCACCGCATAGGGCGCGTCGGCCAGGAGATCGAGCACGCGCGCGGCAGGATTGCGCCGCAACGTCACCAGATAGGCGAGCGGAACGGCGACGCCGGCGCTCACGATCGCGGTCACCAGCGCCAGGACGAAGCTGTTGCGGAATGCGCGGATGGTCGCATCCTGCGCGAACAGCGCGAAGCGATAGTTGTCCAGCGTCGCGGTGTCCCATTGCAGCGGCACGCCGAGCGCGGGCGACAGCGACGTCGCGAGCAGCGCCAGGAGCGGCAGCACCGCGATGCAGACAAGGAAGGCCCAGAGCCCGGTCTCGGCGGCGAGTCCGAAGGGGCCGAGCCGGAACGGATCGAGATGCGCGCTCGATCCTTCGGTCACGGACCGGCCGCGCCGCATCATGAGCGCGCGCAGCAGCAATCCGATCACCGCCAGCCCGGCGAGGATCAGGGCCAGCGCCGCCACCTCGCCCAGGACGCGCGGGCCAAATCCCTGCAGGCGCTGATAGATCAGCGTGGTCAACACGGTGTAGCGGCCGGGAATGCCGAGCAGCGCCGGGATCCCGAAATTGCCGATCGAGGTCACGAAGGCGAGCGCGGCGCCGGCGAGGATCGAGGGCATCGTGAGCGGCGCGATCACCGAGCGCGTCACCCGCAGCGGAGGCGCGCCGCCGAGCCGCGCGGCCTCGACGAGGTCGCGCGGCAGGTTGCGCAGGCCCGCCCGCACCGCGAGAAAGACCAGCGTCGAGTGCTCGATGCCCATCACCAGCACGATGCCCCACATCGAATAAAGCGGATTGGTCGTGCCGGGCGGCGGCGCGAGGCCGAGCGGCGTCAGGATCGGCGATGAGGTGCCGGTGAACTCGATCCAGGCGAGCGCGGTGATCTGCGAGGGAACGAGCAGCGGCAAGAGCGCGACGAAGGTCAGCGCCGCCTTGCCGCGGATATCCGTCAAGGTCAGCACAAGCGCGACCGTGACGCCGATCACGAGCGAGACCAGCGTCGCCAGGACGCTCACCTCCAGAGTGTTGACAAGCGCGCGCTGCACCGCGGGGCTGCGCCACTGCGAGAGCAGCACGCCGAGCACTTCGCCATCGCGGCCGGGCATGAGCGCCTCGACGAACAGGCGCGCCAGCGGCCAGAGCGCCAAGCCGGCGACGTAGAGCGCGAGCAGCAGGACGAGCAAGGTCTCGCCGCTGAACAAACGCGGCGCAAACCTCAACCTCGGTCTTGCAGCGGACGGGGCCCCCGCGCCGGCCGGCGGGGCGTCAGCCACCGAACAGCTCCAGGACCTTGCGCTTGTTGTCCTCGTCGCTGGCGAGCATGGCCTTGAAGTCGCCCGACATGATCTTGAGGGCGGACACCGGCGGATAGCCCTTGGGCGACGGGATATCGTCGAAGACCGGGAAATAGCCCTGCGCGACCGACTGGCGCTGCGCCTCCTCCGAGAGCTGCCAGGCGACGAAGGCCTTGGCGGCCTCCGCGTTGCGGCTGGTCTTGAGCACCGCGACCGGCTGGGTGATGGCGGACACGCCCTCCTGCGGAAACACGAAGTCGACCGGCGAGCCCTTCTGCCTGGCGTTGAAGGCCATGTATTCGATGATGATGCCGTAGGCCTTCTCGCCGCGCGCCACCGCCTCGATCACCGCGCCGTTGCCCTTGCCCGCGATCGCGCCGCCCTTGGCGAGCGTCTCGAAATAGCGCCAACCGAATTCCGGCTGCTGCACCATGGTGCCGATGTGGATGACGGCGGCACCCGAATAGAGCGGATGCGCCAGGATGGTCTTGCCGGCGGCCGCGGCGGGCAGCAGCTCCTTCCAGGATTTCGGCGCGGTCTTGACGAGATTGGTGTTGATGACGATGCCGGTCGTGATCAGCTTGGTCCCGAAGAAGGTCTTGTCGGGATCGATCAGCGCCGGCGGCACCTTGCCGGCGGGCGCGTCCGGATAGGCCAGCAGCCGGCCGTCGTTCTTGAGCTGGGTCATGGCGACGGCGTCGGCGATCAGCACGACGTCGGCCTGCGGGCGGCCGGCGGCGAACTCGGCCTGCAGCTTGCTCATCACCTCGGTGGTGCCGGAGCGATAGAGTTCGACCTTGACGCCGGGCTGCGATTTTCGGAACGCCTCGACCGCCTTGGCGATCTGGTCGCTCGGCTGCGAAGTGTAGACCATGATCGTGCCGGACGGCGCGGCGGCGCTCGTAGTGGCGGCGAGCGCCAGCACCAGGCTCGCGATCAGGCTGGAGATGGGGCCAGGGATTCCTGGCATCGGTTTCCTCCCTCGAACGCCGACGTCATCATAGCACAGATGACCGGCGCGCCTCAGGTGCCCCCCACGACTGTTCGGTTCAGACGCAAGAAAGCGCGGTGAACTCGGTGGGCTCGCTCTCCCGTCGGGGAGGGCCGGGGTTCAGGTCTATCGAGAGCGCCGACCCCCTCACCCGCCGCGCTTCGCGCGAGGGAGAGCCCGCGGCGCGAGCCACGTCCTTGATTTCCTTGCCGACGCTGAACCGGCGCGCCCCCAATGACGACGCGTCCTGATCATGCTCTACTGCAATCAGCCCGCCGCCCCGGCGGGTTTAAGTTTGTGTCTGGCCAGCCCGTCAGAGGAACCGCGTTGAACGCTCCCGCCGCTCCCGACCTCGCCTTCAAATCTCCGCTGGTGCTGTTCAAGGCCCGCTCCGTCGCCATCGTCGGGGCCTCGGAGCGCGCGCGCTGGCCGGGCGTGATCTATCGCAATCTGTGCGAGCACGGATTTCCTGGAAAGATCTATCCGGTGAACCCGCGCGCGAGCGAGGTCTGGGGCGTGCCCTGCTATCCCGATCTCGCTTCGCTGCCGGAGCCGCCCGACCATGCGCTGGTGATCGTGCCGGCGCCGCACGTGCAGGGGGTCCTCGAAACCGGCGTCGCGGCCGGGCTCAAGAGCGCCACCGTCTACGCCGCGCAGCTCGGCGAAGGCGCCGACCCCGAGATCGTGGCGCGCGGGGCGGCGCTCAAGGCGCTCATCGACAAGAGCGGACTGGTGATCTGCGGGCCCAACTGCATGGGCATCAATGCGCTGCGCGAGAAATATTTCGGCTATCCCAACGCCGACCTGTGCGAGATGCAACCGGGCGCGGTCGCCTTCGTCACCCAGTCCGGCGGTACGGTGCAGTATCTCGGACAGATGGCGGCCCACCGGGGCGTGAACTTCAGCTACATGGTGTCGAGCGGCAACGAGATGAGCCTCGACATTGCCGACTACGTCAACTTCTTCGTCGCGGACGAGCACACCCGCGTCATCGCGCTGTTCATCGAAGGCATCCGGCGCCCGCAGGCCTTCATGGCGGCCGCCGCCAAGGCGCTCGCGGCCGGCAAGCCGATCGTCGCGATCAAGACCGGCAAGTCGCAGAAGTCGCGCGACAGCGCGCAGTCGCATACCGGCGCGATCTCGGGCGACTACGGCGCCTATACGGCGATGTGCGAGCGCCACGGCATCGTCACCTGCCAGACGCTCGACGACATGGTGGAGATGCTGCTCGCGTTCCAGGCCGGCCGCCTGCCGAAGGGGCCGCGGGTCGGCTGGGTCACCACCTCGGGCGGGACGGTCGATCTCCTCTACGACTATCTCGAGGAGATCGGCGGCATCACCACACCCGAGTTCACCGACGCAACCAAGCAGCGGCTGCGTCCGCTGGTCCAGGCTGAGCTCGCGCTCAAGAATCCGCTCGACGCCGGCAATCCGACCGGCGACGCCAACGACGCCGCGCTCTGCGCCGCGGTGCTGGCCGATCCCGATGTCGACATGCTGGCCTGGGGCGGCACGCCGCCGACCGGCAAGCGCGTGCGCGACGCGAGCGTCACCAAGCCGATGGCCGCCGCGACCGACAAGCCGGTGGTCGGCTTCATCCGCATGGCGCTGGTGACCGGCAAGGAGGCGGTGGAATTCCAGAACGAGGTCGGCTTCCCGTTCCTGCAGGGACTGCCGGCGGTGATCCGCAGCCTCGGCGCGCTCGCCTATTATTCCGAGCGCAAGGGCCGGAGGATCGCACCGCTCGCGCCGCCGACCGGCCGTGCGGAGACGTTGAAGGGAGCGGCGTTGGAGAACGCTCTGGCGCGCCACGGCCTCACCCCGCCGAAGAGCGCCTTTGCGGCGTCGCCCGGCGAAGCCGCGCATGCGGCGGAGCGCATCGGCTTCCCGGTGGCGCTGAAGATCGTGTCGCCGCAGATCAGCCATAAGACCGAGGTCGGCGGCGTGCGCCTCAATCTCGGTTCGCCCGCCGACGTGGAGCGCGCGGCGCAGGCGCTCGCGGCGGCGGCGTCGAACGCCGCGCCCGGCGCGCGCATCGACGGCTTCCTGGTGCAGGAGATGGTCGAGGGCGTCGAGATGATCCTCGGCACGCGCACCGACCCGCTCTATGGGCCGATGATGGTGGTCGGCGCCGGCGGCATTCTGGTGGAGCTGGTCAAGGACGTCGCGTTGCGCCTGCTGCCGGTCGGGTCGCACGATGCGCGGGCGATGCTCGGCGAATTGAAGGCCGCGAAGCTCCTTGGCGGCTTCCGCGGCCGGCCGGCGGCCGACGCGGACGCGCTGGTCAAGGCGATCTGCGGCCTGTCGGATTTCTTCCTCGACCACTGGCATCTCCTGAGCGACCTCGAGATCAATCCGCTCATCGTGCTGGCGCAGGGCCGGGGCGTCCGCGCCGTCGACGTGCGGCCGGTTGCGGTCCGCTAGCGCGCGCATCACGTTGCAGGGATTTACAAAGCGGGCCGCAAGCGGCACATTCCTCGCACTCCCGCAATCGTGGCGCTCGATCCGCTGACATGATCCCTCAGTTCCCCCAAAGTCGCGCAAATGCCGCGCGTCTGATCACGATCCTCATCGCGTGCGCGGCCTTTACGGCGCCGGCCGCGGCGCAGGAGTATTTCAAGGGTAAGACCATCCGGCTGGTGGTGGCGACGCCGCCGGGCGGCGGCTACGACACCTATGGCCGCATCGTCGGGCGTTACCTGGGCGAGTTCCTGCCCGGCCAGCCGAACATCACGGTCGTCAACATGCCGGGTGCGTCGGGCATGAATGCCGTCACCTGGCTCTATTCGCAGGCGCCGCGCGACGGCACCGTGATCGCGACCTTCAACAAGTCGCAGCCGTTCTACCAGGCGCTCGGGCAGCAGGGCGTGCGCTTCAAGAGCGAGGAACTGTCCTGGATCGGCAATGTCAGCCAGGCGGCCGACATCGTCAGCGTGTGGCACACGACCGGCGTGAAGACGATCGAAGAGGCCAAGACGCGACAGATCATCATGGGCTCGGACTCGGCCGGGACCATGACGCTCTATCCGGCGCTGCTCAACGCGACGATCGGCACACGCTTCAAGATCGTGACCGGCTATCCGGGCAGCGCCGCGGTCTCGCACGCCATGGAGAAGGGCGAGGTCGAAGGCATCGGCAGCGCGCCCTGGACCACCTGGAAGGCGACGCGCCCGGCCTGGGTCGCGGGCAAGCAGATCGTGCCGCTGGTGCAGGTCGGACTGAAGAAGGAGCCGGACCTGCCCGACGTGCCGCGCCTCCTCGACCTGGCGCAGAACGACGAGCAGCAGAAACTCTTCATGTTCGTGAGCGCGCCGTCCGCGCTCGAACGCCCGTTCGCGGGCCCGCCGGGACTGGCGCCCGAGGTGCTCGCCGCCTACCGGCGCGGCTTCGACGCGATGGTGAAGACGGCGAAATTCCGCGAGGACATCGAGCGCCTCAACCTCGACCTCGATCCGCAATCAGGCGAAGCCGTCGCCAGAATCGTCGCCGACGTGGTGAGCACGCCGCCCGCCATCGTGGCGCGGGTCAAGGCAATCACCGACGAAGGGCGATAGGTCCATCACCTCCCGGGAGAACTGAATGTCTTCGTACTGGCCGACGCTCGGCAAATATGTCGAAGCGCTCGAACAAGCCGACAAGCTCGTGCGCGTCACCACGCCGATCAACAAGGACACCGAGCTGCATCCGCTGGTGCGGCTGCAGTTCCGCGGGCTGCCGGAGGCGCAGCGCAAGGCGTTCCTGTTCGAGAACGTGATCGACAGCCGCGGCCGCAAATACGACATCCCGGTGCTGGTCGGCGCGCTCGCCGGCTCGACCGAGATCTACGCGCTGGGGATGCAATGCGCCCTCGCCGACATCGAGAGCGTCTGGAAAAACGCGCTCGCCAATCAGATCGCGCCGGTCGTGGTCGGCCAAGGCGCCTGCCAGGAGGTCGTGATCACGGGCGACGAGCTCAAGCGCGAAGGCGGCGGCCTCGGGCGGCTGCCGATCCCGATCTCGACGCCCGGTTTCGACAACGCGCCGTACACCACGGCCGGCCACTGGGTGACCAAGGATCCGGAAACCGGGATGCACAATCTCGGCAACTACCGCGGCATGGTGAAGGCGGAGGACCGCATCGGGGTGCTGCTGGGCCGGCTCAACTGGGGCATGCGCTATCACATCGACCGCTGGCGGGAGCTGCGCGGCGCCAAACAGGTGCCGGCCGCGATCGTGATCGGCGCGCCGCCGCACGTCACCTACACGGCGGTGACGCGCATCCCCAACGACATGTGCGAATACGACGTCGCCGGAGGGCTGATCGGAAGCCCGGTGCAGGTGGTGCGCTGCGTCACCCAGGACATCCTGGTGCCGGCGGAATCCGAGATCGTGATCGAAGGCACGGTGCCGACCGAGCTGATCGAGATGGAAGGCGCGTTCGGGGAGTTTCCCGGCTATATGGCGCAGCGCGACTACAGTTTCTTCATGGACGTCACCGCCATCACGATGCGGAAAAAGCCGATCTATCTCTCGATCCTCAGCCAGATGCCGCCGAGCGAGAGCTCCAAGATGCGCAACATCGGCCGCGCCGCCGCCGGCATCAGGCTTTTGCGCGCCGCCGGCCTCGATAACGTGATCGCCGTGGAATACCTCGAATGCGCCGGCTCGAACGCGGTCGCGGTGGTCAAGCTCAAGAAGCGCAACCCCGACGACGGCAAGAAGGCGCTGCGCATCCTCGCCGACAAGTTCATGGGCAAGATGCTGGTCGCGGTCGACGAGGACATCAACATCAAGGATGCGGAAAACGTGCTGTGGGCGATCGCCTATCGCGCGCAGCCCTACAAGGACACCGAGGTGGTCGAGGCGCCGCCGTTCACGCTCGATCCGGCCGCGGTGCCGCCGGGCGCCTCGCGCGGCCTCGTCACCCGCGACGCGCCGCCGCGCTCGACCGCGCTCCTGATCGACGCGACCATGGAATGGCCGTTTCCGCCGCTGTCGCTGCCCAAGCGCGAATTCATGGAGCGCGCCATCGACATCTGGCAGGGCCTGCAGCTTCCGGCGCTCAACCTTAAGGACCCGTGGTGGGGCTACTCGCTCGGCCATTGGACGGCAGAAGAGGAACACGAGGCTGACCTCGCCGTGCAGGGCCGCCACTACGAAACCGGCGAGAAGCAGAAGCAGGGCCGCCGCAAGTTCGGGGATTGAAACGCCACTGCTACGACGCTTGGGACGGCTCTTGGTGCGCCCTGAAAGTGCGGCATTCTCGGTGGGCTCCCTCCCCCCATCGCCCCGTCGAAGACGGGCGTAAACGCCCTGGCGATGGGGGAGGGAACGCTGGGTCACAAGCCTTTGCAAATTTTCGCTACTTCCCGCTCAGCTCCGCGCCCACGCGCTCGGGCAGCCGGTAGAACACGTAGGCCGAGACCAGCGCGCAGAACCCGAGCATGAAAAAGCCGGGCGCGATGTCGGCCTGCACCACCACCGCGCGGTCGTGCCACACCAGGCTCGCATGCACGATCAGGGCCGCGAGCCCGACGCCGACGCTCTGCGAAAGCTGCTGCGCCATGGCGGCGAAGCTCGTCGCGCGGCTGGTCTTCTCCGGCGGAATCCGGGCATAGGCGAGCGACTGCGCCGTGGTGAACTGGATCGAGCGCGAGAAACCGCCGATGAACAGGACCGCCAGAATAATGAAATGGGGCGTCGTTGGCTTGAAGAAGCCGCAGCCGATCAGGAAGCCGGCGGTGAGCAAAGCGTTCCAGATCAGGAGCTGGCGGAAGCCGAAGAGCTTGAGGACCGGCTGCAGCGTGAACCGCATCATGAGCGAGCCGGCGGCGCTCGCGAGCGTGATGAGGCCGGCCTGGAAGGCGGAGAGCCCGAAGCCGAGCTGCAGCAGCAGCGCGAGGAGAAACACCGAGGATACGGTGCCCAGGTAGAAAAAACCTCCGCCGATGATCGAGGCTGCGAAGCTGCGGATGCGCAACAGCTCGAGGTCGATGATCGGGTTCGCAGTGCGCCGCGCGTGCAGCACATAGAGCACGCCGCAGACCGCGCCGGTTCCGATCGTGGCGGCGATCACCGGCACCGGCAGCAGGCCGCGCCCCATGGCCGAAAAGCCGAACACGAGGCCGGCCAGCGCCACGCCGATCAGCACGAAGCCGCGGACATCGAGCGGCGCGACGTTCTCCTCGCGCAGGTCCGGGATGAAGGCGCGCACCAGGAAAATTCCCGCCACGCCGATCGGCAGGTTGAGGAAGAAGATCCAGGGCCAGGAGAAATACGTCACCACGAATCCGCCGACCGAGGGACCCAACAGCGGCCCGAGCACGGCCGGTATGGTGATGTAGTTCATCGCCCGCACGAGCTCGATCCGGGGCACGCTCTTGATCACGATCACGCGGCCGACCGGGGTCATCATCGCGCCGCCGATGCCCTGCACCGTGCGCGCCACGATCAGCTCGATCATCGAATGCGCGAAGCCGCACATCGCCGAGCTCACGGTGAACACCACGATCGCCGCGATGAACACGCGCTTGGCGCCGTACTTGTCCGCCATCCAGCCGCTGATCGGCACGAATACCGCGAGCGAAAGAAGGTAGCAGGTGATCGCCATGTTGAGGCGGACCGGATCCTCGTTGAGCGCCTCCGCCATGGCGGGCAGCGCGGTCGTGATGACCGCGCCGTCGAACTGGTGCATGAACTGCGCACAGCCGACGATCAGCGAAGCGAGGATGGGGGAACGGAACATGAGGGTGGGAATCCGGCGAACCGGTTTCCTACCGCAATTCGGGTTCTGGCGAAACAAGACTTACGTCGGCGGAACCGGCGTTCGATTCTGCATGCGGCCGGCGGGCGGAGCGAGCCGCGCTGCCGTGGCGGAGCGGGCGATGCGGCCGGGTCAAACCTTCCCGCCGCCGATGGTCGCCTCGACCTGTCCGAAAATGTTGGTGTACTGCGACTGGAACGCCTGCCAGGCGCGCCGCTCGCGGCGGATGTTGATCATCGGCTCGTTCTCCGCACGATCGCGGATCACCGCCATCGGCTCTTCGCCGCGCTCGACCCGCTCGGCCTGCTCGAGGAGCATCTTGCGGTAGAGCACGACGCCCTTGTCGCTGCCGGCCAGATGCTCCTGCGTGCGGTCGGAGATGGCGCCCTGCCCGACCCAGCCGACCATGTCCTGGGCCGGGATATTGTCGGCGACGATCTTGCCCTGGTCGTTGAACAGGTCGGTGTGCTTCACCGCCATGGGGCGCGGCGCCGCGTCCGGCTTGCGCACGGTGGTGCGATAGGCGAACTGGATCGTATGCGCATCGTCGACCGGCACCCGGAACTGCAAGGTCGGAGCGCTCGCGCTTCCGACCGCCAGGATGTTCGGAAACAGCAGCGGATGGCCGGTCGTCCAATCGTCGACGTCGGGCGATTCCCCCTCCAGCAACCGTCGCTTCATGATGCCGTACTCGAAGCGGTCGAATTCGATCTTCACATGCCGCGGCGTCTTCATCGCGGGCGCGCGGCCGAGCTTCTTGAGCTGGTAGTTCCCGAACGCCGCGTGGAGGAATTCGAAATGCACGGGGTCGGCCGCGTTCTCCATGCATTGCAGCCAGTTGCATGGCAGCCGGTGGATCTCGACGACCTTGTCCACGTCCTCGCGCACCAGGATGTCCCAGCGCGGCACCAGCGGCACCGGCGCCGGGCCGAGATAGGCGAAGATCAATCCGCCCAGCTCCTCCACCGGGTAGGCCTTGATCGTGACCTTGTCCCTGTAGCGGTTGTCCGCCAGCGTGCGGTCTTCGAACGGCTGCTCGAGGCAGCGCCCTTTCGGGTCGAACAGCCAGCCGTGATAGGCGCAGCGCAGGCCCCGCTCCTCGGGGATGCCGTATTCCATCGAGAGGCAGCGGTGCGGGCAGCGGTCGCCGACCAGCCCGTATTCGCCGCCTTCGGAGCGAAACAGGGTGAGATTCTCCCCGAACAGCCGCACCTTCTGCACCGGCTCCTGCTCGAGCTCCATTGCGGTCCCGATCGGCTGCCAATAGCGCCGCAGCAGGTTGCCCATCGGAGTGCCCGAGGCCACGCGGGTCAGGCGGTCATTCTGTTCCTGAGTCGTCATGATCCACCTCCACGGAGAAATCTCGGGCAGTGTCGCGTGGCATCCGCAATGCCTGTCAATTTCCCACATCATGCGCCAAAATCAACCTGACATGCAGCCTCGGGAGGAAGGAAATTTGAATGGCAGCGCTCGCTGAGCCGCCCGGCGCATCTGCGGCGCCGGCGCAGATATTGCGGCTGGGCATCGCCGGCCTGGGGGTCGCAAGCACGCTGTTCCTGCCGGGCGTCGAACAATCACCGCACACGCGCATCGTGGCCGCCGCCGACCGCCGCCGCAGCGCGCTCGACGCGTTCGAGCGCAAGTACCGCGGACGCACCTATGGCAGCGTCGAGGACCTGTGCGCCGACCCGGACATCGACGTGATCTGGGTGGCCACGCCCAATCAGTTCCACTGCCGGCACACGGTGCTGGCCGCCGAGCACGGCAAGCATGTGATCTGCACCAAGCCGATGGCGCTCACGGTCGACGAATGCGAGACGATGTGCCTGGCGGCCGAGCGCAACGGGGTGAAACTCCTTTGCGGCCAGACCTACAGCATGAGCCCCGACGTGCAGGCCATGTGGGCCGTCACACGCGGGGGCGAGCTCGGGCGCCTGATCGCGATCCATTCGTGGCTCTACACCGACTGGCTGCTCAAGCCCCGCGTGCCCGAGGAAACCGACGAAGCCATGGGCGGCGGCGTGGTCTATCGCCATGCGCCGCATCTGATCGACACGGTGAGGCTGCTGGCGGGCGGCCGCGTGCGCAGCGTGCGCGCCGCGGTCGGGCGCTGGATGCCGGAGCGTCCCTGCCCGGGCAATTTCTCCGCCTATCTCGAGTTCGAGGATGGGACGCCGGCGACCATCGCCTACAACGGCTACGGCTATTTCGACACCTCCGAGCTGACCTGGGGGATCGGCAACCGTATGTATGCGGACGACGAGCGCGTGCGGGTGCGCCACGCCTTGCGGCGCGGAGAGATCGACGCCGAGGTGGCGAAGGAGGGCATGCGCTTCGGCGCCGGCGCGCAGAACGCCGCCAGCCGCGGCAGCGGGCACCAGGCGACGCCCGCAGTCGGCACGCGCGCGCATATCGGCTGGTTCGGCATCACGGTGGCGAGCTTCGAGCGTGGCGACGTCCGCCAGTCGCCGAACGGGATCTTCGTCTATGACGATAACGGCCGCCGGGAGGTCCCGGTCCATGGCGGCCGCGGCACCGGAATGCTGGAGATGAAGGAAATGCACGAAGCCGTGGTCGCGGGGACGCCGATCACCCACGACGGCCGCTGGGCCATGGCGACGCTGGAGGTGGGCAGCGCCATCGTGGCGTCCGCGCGTGAACGCCGCGAGATCATGCTCAGCCACCAGTGCGGGCTGGCGCGGTGACGCGGTCTTGTTCCGCCGCCCCCCTCAGGGGTGAACCCTAGCGGGTGACCTCACCCGATGGCAGGCCGTATTTGTTGCGCAGCCGATTGAGGAACTCGAGATCCTCGTTCGGCGCCGCCACCAGGTCGTCGATCAGTTGCTTGGTGTCGGCCGCCGACATCATGACGTAATCCGGATCGATCGCCGTCCTGGCCTGCTGCTGGAATTCGGGATCGGCCTGCATTTTCTCGAACGCATCGCGATAGGCGGCGACATAGGGCGCCGGAGTGTTGGTCGGAAGCGCGTAATACTTGCCGATCTGGACGGTCTTGAGCCAGCTCTCGAAGGCGTGCAGCGCTCGCCCATCGATCCTGCCGCGCAGCAGGTCGGTCGCCAGCGGAACCTCGGGAAATGCATCGCGGTGCCTGAGCTTGCCGTCGACGACGACGCCGGGCTGCACCACCGGCACGAAATTGCCGGTCTTGATGAGCGGCTCGATCACATTGACGCCGGCGGTATCCATCATGTCGGCCTCGCCCCGCATCAGGGCGAAGACGGTCTGCGGGGTGCCCTGGTATCCGGTCACCCAGCGCACGTTCCAGCCGAGATATTCCGATCCCCAGACCGAGATGAGCGCGCCCGTGCGGGTGCCGCCGACTTGCGCCATGACGACGGCCTCGCGCGAGCGGTCGGTGAGCCGCTCGCGCGCGCGCCGGGCGATGATCAGCAGCGTGCCGGCGTTCTGGATGCCGCCGATGAACAGGAATTTGGCCGGATCATAGCGGACGGCCGGATTGGTGCGCATGACGTCGGGCGTCACCTGCGAGCTTGATCCGGCCAGGAAGGTCAGCCCGTCCGGCGTGAGCTGCTGGGTGAAATAGTTGGCGGCGGCGATGCCGTTGGCGGCCGGCATGTTCTGCACCACGATGGTCGGGCTTTGCGGGAGATGTTTGCCGAGGAAGCGGGCGATCAGGCGCGCGCCCACATCGGTAATGCCGCCCGGCACCGACCCGACGATCATGCGCACGGTCTTGCCGCGAAAGGAGACGTCGTCCTGCGCCATGGCCGGCGATGCGAATGCGAGCTGGCACAACACTACCGGCGTCAGACGCGCCGCGCGGGTCGCCGGGATTGAGCGCGTTGCGCGCATGCGCGCTGCTCTCATGCTCATCGTGCCGCCTTCGCGTCGAGCTTGGCGTCCTCGATGGTGCGCTTGAGGGTGGCGATCACGTCCTTCGGCGTCGCGATCAGCGCGTCGACCACCTGCCGCACGTCGTCGCCCGATCGCGGCTGGATCGCCAGCCCGCGCTTCTGGGCATCGCCGAGAAAGGCCGGATCGGCCATCGTCGCCTGGAACGCCTTGCGCAACGCCGCCACGCGGTCCGCCGCGACGCCCGGCGGCGCCACCACCGGAAAGCCCATCGCGCTGTCGCTGGAGACGAAACGGAAGATCGCCTGTTCAACCGGCGTTTTCCCCAGATCGACCAGCAGCGGAACGTCGGGAAGATCGGCTTCCTTCCGCAGCCCGATCTGCACAATGATGTTGACCTTCTTATCGGCAATCCATTGCGGCCAGCCGGCCTTCAGCCCGGACCAGACGACGGCGGCGCGGCCGTCCACCTCGCCGCGTTCCATCGCGAGCTGGATCGTGTTGCCGCCCTGATAGCCGAGCACGACCTTGAAGCGCGTGCCGAGGAACCTGTTGAGAAGGAGCGGATAGACGGAATTGCCGCCGTCGCTGGACAGCGCGCCCATGACCACATCCTTGGTCCTGGCGTCGTCCAGCGTCCGCACGCCGCTGGCGTGCCAGGTGATGAAGACGTTGGTAGTGGTGTTCATCGCGCCGAGCCAGTTGAAACTCGTCGTATCGAACCGCACGACATCGGGCTCCAGCATCTGGCGCTGGCCCATGCTCTGGTTGAACAGTCCCAGCACGGAACCGTCCTGGGGCGCGATCTGATAGAGGTAGGTGGCCGACTGGATGCCGGACGCGCCCGGCATGTTGGAGGGCACGAGGGTCGGATGGCCCGGAATATGCCGGCCAAGATGCGCGGCCAGCAGGCGGCCGTACAAATCGTAGGCGCCGCCGGTGTTCGAACCGATGACGAGCTTGACCTGACGGCCCTTGTAGAAATCCTCGATCGGCTCCGCGCGCGCCTGCGTCGCAGCAAGCGCGGCCAGGAGGCATGACGCTAGCAGGTCCCGCCGAAGCATGTCCTCCTCGGACCATGATGCGTTGACTTGGCGCTCTGCCCGGGCCGCGGCGCAGCCCCGGACCCTGCTCAGGCTATTTCCCTACGATGTCGGAGCGCACTCGTCGCCGCAATCCAGGTGCGGGACCGCGTCCGAGGCGGTGACCTTGTCCGCGACTTTGCCATGCGCCGCGTGATCGTGGTCGTGGTCGTGCGGGTGACCGTGGTGGTCGTGAGCCGACGTGTTGCGCTTCCCGTACAGAGTGTCGACGAAACCCATGTCGTCGAGACGACGCAGGTGGTGCAGGTCCCACAAGGCCATGGGATTGACCTTCTTGGCGTCCTTGTCCTGGCGGATCGCCTCTTCATAGACGTTCGCGATCGCCTGCATCTTCGGATAGAGCTTCGGCTCGAGAATCCCGGCCAGGCTCTGGTGCGTGATGGTGGCCTGCTCGAGGTTCATCTGGCCATGCTTGGTGCAGCGCTGCTGGATGATCTTGATCGACTCTTCCGGCCTGGTCTTGAAGTAATGGATACCCTCGATCAGCCCCTTCAGGAACCGTTCGACGATGTCGGGACGCTTTTCCACGAACTCGAGGCTCGAGGACACCGTGGTGAACTGGATCATCGGCAGCGGGTCGATGTCGATGACCTTGAGGCCGGCGGCCTTGGCGAACAGGTTTGCCGGCGGCCCGAGCAGCGTCGCGTCGATGGTGCCGTCGCGCACCAGATGCCAGAGCGGCGGCGCCTTTTCCTTCTGGTCGGCATCGACGGCGTCCATCGAATTCTTGCGCAGCTTCGTCGTGTTGATCAGGTCGATGTCCTCGCGGTCGACGTCGAGGCCGTGCTGCTTCAAGTAGATCCAGTCGTTGAGGCTGGGATGCGAGCCGCGCGTGCCGACCTTCTTGCCGTGCAGGTCGGCGAGCCCGTTGATGCCGGAATCGGCGCGGACCACGAGCTGATGATTGACCTGATTGACGCTCTGGCCGAGATAGACCCAGCTATCGCCGCGCGCGCGGTGGGCGTAGGTCGAAACGTGATTGCCGCCGACGAATTCCACGTCACCCGCCGGCACCGCGCGATGCGCCTCGGTGGAGGAAATGTGACGGTCGTAATCCACGTCGAGGCCGTGCCGCTCCCAGGCGCCGGATTCCGCAACGACGTGCAGCAAGACCAGATGGCTGCTGGAGCGATAGGGAAATGCGACCTTATCCATGGACTTCCTCACGGCCGGGCGGATTCTTGAAGCGCTTGTGGGCACGAGATATTGCACCAAGCTATTTCTCAGTCCACTATTATTCCCTGCCCGCCGACGACGAGGGATGGAAGGAATGAACTGCCTGTTCGCCTGCGTTTTCGCCTCGATCCTCGCGACGTCCGGTGCGGCCGCGCAGCCGATATCCTTCAAGGGCAAGACCGTCACGATGATCATCGGCTATCCGGCCGGCGGCGGCACCGACCTGTCGGGCCGGATGATCGCATCCGTGCTCGGCAAGCATCTGCCGGGCGAGCCGATCGTCGTCACTCAGAACATGCCCGGCGCGGAGGGCATGACCTCGATGAATTTCCTGGTTCAGCAGGCCAAGCGCGACGGGCTCTGGCTGACGATGGGTTCGGGCTCGCAAACCGACCCCACCCATTATCGCAAGCCGCAATCCCAATTCGACCCGACGAAATTCGTCTTCATCGGCGGCGCCGGCCGCGGCGGTTCGGCGCTCATCATCAACACCGATGCCGAGAAGCGCCTCAATGCCAAGGACGGCGAGCCGGCGATGATGGGCACCACCAGCGGAGCGCCGCGAACCAACATGCAGATGGCGGCCTGGGGCAAGGAATTCCTCGGCTGGAACCTCAAATGGGTGCTGGGATATCGCGGCACCAACGAACTGTTCGTGGCGCTTGATCGCGGCGAGGTCGACATGACCACGACCAGCAATGTGACGCTGTTTACCAGGCTGCTCGCGTCGGGAAAATCGAAGATCCTGGTGCAGTCCGGCACGCTGCGGGGCGGAGTTCTGGGCTCACGTCCGGAGTTCGGCGATGCGCCGTTGCTGCCGGTGCTGCTCGAAGGCAAGATCAAGGACCCGCTCGCGCTGAAGGGATACGATTACTGGCTCACGGTCCATTCCGGGCCGGAGAAGTGGCTGGCGCTGCCGCCTGACACGCCCGAGGCCATTGCCAACGTCTATCGCGAGGCCTTCGTGCGAACCGCAAACGATCCCGAGTTCCTCGAGCGCAGCAAGAAGCTCACCGAAGACTTCACCCCGATATCCTTTGGCGACGTGGACCAGTGGATGAGGCGCATGGCCCAGACCTCGCCGGAAGCGATGGAATTCGTCGCCGCGATGTTGCGCAGACAAGGCGTGAAGATCGACTGAGGGCCGGCCGGACCGCGGCGAGACGAATTTCGCGCGAAGGAGACATCCGTGACCAGGGACGCACGCGCCTCGGACGAACTGGCGCAAAAATTCGCCACCGAGCGGGACACGCCCTATCTGCGCTGGGTCCGCGACGAAGGGCTGGACGTCATCGACGCCCACTACGTTCCGAACCTGCGCACCGTCGAGCTCAAGCCGTGGGCGCGTCGCGGCGGGCGCGCCGTGTTCATCAACCACGAAGCCTCGCGCACCTCGAACGACTGCCACGTATGCGAAATCCCGCCCGGGAAGAGCCTGGCGCCGGCGCGGCATCTGTTCGAGGAGATGATCTTCGTCCTCGACGGACGCGGCTCGACCACGGTGTGGAACGACGCCGGCCAGCGGCAGACCTTCGAATGGAAGGCGGGCGCGTTGTTCGGCGTTCCGCTCAACTGCTGGCATCAGCATTTCAACGGCTCCGGCCAGGCGCCGGCGCGCTATGTCGCGGTCACCAATGCGCCGCCGATCATCAATCTCTACGAGGACCTCGATTTCATTTTCAGCACCCGCCACGACTTCAAGAACCGGTTCAACGGCGAGCCCGACTATTTCGGGACCAAGGCCGCGCCACAGGGGCTGCGCCTGGAAACCAATTTCATCGCCGACGGCGTCAACATCCCGGTCGCCGATACGGCCGAGCGCGGCGCCGGCAGCCGCATGATCCGTTTCAACCTGGCCAAGGGCGCGATCCCCGGCCACATCTCGCAATTCCCGGTCGGCACCTACAAGAAGGCGCATGCGCACGGACCCGGCGCCCACGTCATCATCCTGACCGGCGAGGGCTACTCGCTGATGTGGCCGGAGGGCGGGGAGCCGCGCCGCTACGAGTGGCAGCCGGGGACCATGATCGTGCCGCCGAACATGTGGCTGCACCAGCACTTCAACACCGGGACGACGCCGGCGCGCTACCTGGCTTTCAAGCTCGGCTCGCAGCGCAACGCGCAAGGCGTGATGATGTGCTGGATCAGCCGGCGGCTGGGCGGCGACCAGCTCGATTATGCCGACGAATCGCCGGTCGTGCGCACGATGTTCGCGCAAGCGCTCGCCAAACACGGCCTCAAGCCGCGCATGGACGAGACCTACCGCAAGGAACTGGAAACGCTGCCGCCGCTGCCCAGCGAAGCAGCGGCCGAGTGACCTCAAGGAGGTAGCGGCTCGACGCGCGGGCCTACTCCGCCTCGATGCCTTGCTTGCGCAACATCGTGCTGATCTGGGCGATGGCCTCCGGCGGCGTGGCGGCGATCTGATTGATCAGATAGGTCACGTCTTCGTAACCCATGGGCTCGATGTCCTCGCTGATCCTCCTGCCGAGTTCGTTGAACTCCGGATCGGCCGAGGCTGCCGCATAGGCGTCGCGATAGGCGCGAATGAACACTTCGGGGGTCCTGGGCGGGAGCGCGAACCATTTGTCGAGCGCGGTCATGCTGCGCCAGTACGCGAACGCCTGCTGAACGACCGGGTTGGTGATCTTGCCTTGCATCAACGAGGCAAACATCGGCGCTTCGCCGAATTCCGGCCGCGGAACGACGTGCCCCTTCTGCAACGATCCGGATTGCGTGAGGATCTTGAATTTTCCGCTATCCAGGAATTTCTGGATCTGGAACAGGTTTGCGGTCGTGGTCATGTCGATTTCGCCACGCTCGAGCGCGATCATCAGGTCATTGGTCCCGCGATAGCCGAGCACCCATTTCGCGTTCCAGTGCAGATATTCGATGCCCCACGACGTCATCTGCATGCCCGAGCGCGGCACGCCGCTGAGCGCGCCCATGACCGCGGGAGCGCTGCGCCTGTCGCGAAGCCTCGCCTCGGCATCCTTGCGGATCATGAGCACCGTCCCGCCCCGCCCGACGCCGCCGACGAAGGGAAACGTGCTCGGATCGAACTGCGATTGCGGCTTGCGATACAACAGCGGGTCGGCCTGCGTGGTCGAAGCCATCGTGACGGTCAGGCCGTCGGGCGCGACCTGCTTGACGAAGTAGTTCATCGCCGTGATGCCCTGCGCGCCGGGGATGTTGCGCACGATCACGGCCGGATTGCCGGGCAGATGCTTGGCGATCAGCGACGCGATGAGCCGCCCGGACGTGTCGGTGCCGCCTCCGGCGGGGCTGCCGACGATCACCATGATGGTCTTGCCCTTGAAGGACGGCGGTTCTTCCGCGGATACCGCGGAGGTCCCAAGCAGCAGGCTCACGAGGCAGATTGCGTTTCGCATGGCCGTTCCACTGGGTCGTCGGGCCTGGGATGGGCGGCGGCAGGCCGCGACCGCGCGGCCGACCGAGCAAAGCCCGGCGACCCCCGGTTTGTCCAGCCTCCGGGGCCGACCTTTACGAGTCCTTGAGCTTGCCCCGAGGCTCGCCATATTCGGTCCGCTCGATCGAGCGCACGTAGTCGCCGATATTGACGCCGGTCTCGTCGCCCGGACGCCAGGCCGGATATTTGAAGCGCAGCCCTCCGTCCACCGGGATATCGACGCCGGTCAGGAAGCTCGATTCGTCGGAGGCCAAAAAGACCGCGGCCCAGGCGAGATCGGATGCGCGCGGAAACCGTCCGAGCGGGATGCTCTTGAGGAAATCATCGCGCGAATAATGCGGCCGCTCTTTCTGCAGGACGAACTTTTCCGCCTCGACCTCCTCGCGCATGTGGGTCCACAATTGGTGCTCCATGGCGCAAGGCGTGATGGTGTTGACGCGGATGCGGTGCGGCGCGAGGTCCATGGCCGCGCAGCGGGCGAGATTGAGCAGCGCCGCCTTGGCGGCGCAATAGGCGGCCCCCGCCGGCTGCCCGAAATGCGCGGCCGTCGACAGGAGATGGATGATGCTGCCGCCGTTTGCGCCGGCGACCATCGCCTTGGCGGCGTGCTTGGTGGTGAGCATGCCGGCGGTCGGGAAGCTCAGCACGGCCTTGTTCCAGTCTTCGACCTGCATATCGAGCACGGAGGACCAGTGCACCTTGCCGGCGGTGTTGACGATGCAGTCGACTTGCCCGTAGCGCGTGACCGCGTCCGCGACGATGCGCGTGACGTCGCTCTCCTCGACCGCATTCCCGGTCAAGGCGCATGCCTCATGGCCGCGCGACCGCAGGAATTCGACGGTGGCGGCCGCCGCCTTGCCGTCGATGTCGGCCACCGCGACGCGGGCGCCTTCGCGGGCGAGAAAATAGGCGATCGTGCCGCCGATATTGGGACCCGCGCCGAACACGATCGCGACCTTGCCGTCGAGCCGGTTCATGATCAGGCGGGCGCCTTCTCGCGGGCGCCTGGGTCGGACAAATCTTCCGCGTGCTCGAGGCGCCGCCACGCCTTGGTCGGGCCGCCGTTGCGCAGAGCCTCGAGCTCGCGCCAGAAGATCTTGCGCAACAGCAGGATGCCGGCGTCGGATTTCCCGAGCCGCTCGCGGCTGCGGTCGACGATCGCGCCCTGCCCCATCATGGCCACGTAGTCCTGCGCGGGCGTGAGCTGCAGCGAGGGATCCTCCGGCCACTTCTTCTGCAGAAACAGCTCGTCGTGGTGGTCGGCGGGATTGTAGTCGCCATATTTGTCGAAATGCTCGAGCGTCGCGCGATCCTGCTCGGGGCCCGCGGACTGGATCGCATAGATGCCGACCTTGTAGGTGTGGGTGTCGTCGACTGGCACGTTCCACACGCCGCGATGGACCCAGGGCGCGTCCTTGGTGCGCCCGGGCGTGACGATGTGGTTGTTGTTGGGGAACGACCAGTCGCTCACGCGCACGTTGGTCGGCGAGCGCGTCGCGACCTGCCGGACGCCGGCGTCGGTTTCGCTGTAGTCGAGCTTGGGAATGGCGGCCGTCACCGCCTCGCCGAAAGGTCCCACCTTGCCGGCGAGATGCACGAAGCTCACGTGGACCGCGTCGAGCGAGTTCTCGACCATCTGAAACCAGTTGCACGGCCACACCTGGATGCGGGCGAGCACGATGCGGTCGGGCTGTTCGAACGCCGGCTTGCGCGGCAGGTCGAACGCGGGTGCCTCACCGCCGCCCATATAGGCAAAGATCAAGCCGCCATATTCATGCACCGGGTAGCCCACGATCCGGATCCGCGCCGCGGCCGCCGCGCCTTCGGCCGGCGCCTCGGTGCACTGCCCGGTGCCGTCATAGGTCCAGCCGTGATAGATGCAGCGGATCGCGTCGCCCTGCACCCAGCCCGTATGCAGCACGGTCAGGCGATGGGCGCAGCGGCCGCCGACCAGATGGGCGCGGCCGCCCTCCCCCCGATAGAGCGTCAGATCTTCGCCCATCACCCGCAACGGCACGGCCGCGCCGGGTTTGACCGCATGCGAGACCGCAACCGGCTGCCAGAACCGGCGCAGGAGCCTGCCCATGTCGGTGTCCGGCCCGGTCTGCGACAGCAGCTTCAGCCGTTCCGCCATCGCGGTCGATTGCTGGCCTGGCATGGGACGTCCCTCGCGCATGGCTCGCGCCAACAGTGCTGTAAGCCGGCACACACTAGAAAACCGGGGCCGCCTTTACAACGAACCCTCGGGCAGCCGGCCCCGATCCGCGGCATGAGCGGCCGCCCTCGCGGGCATGACCGGCCGCCCTCGCGGCCATGAAAACCGTGTCCCGGCGGACGGGCCAGCAGCAGGATCATGACGTCTTGAGAGGTGGCCCGGGGGCTGGACTTAATCACATGGAGCGGCGGTGGAACCTTTGTTTCACGACGGAATTCCTCTGCTGCACGGGACGTTCAAGCGGAGGCAGCCATGGCCTGTACACCCGTGCAGCGCGCAATCGACGTCGTGCAGTCTGAAGCCGACGTGCGGCAGTTCCTGGCGTCGCTCGGTGTCAGCCAGAAAACTCTGGATCGCACTCTCGTACACACCGCGATGCTCTTGAAACGACGGCTGCCCAAAAAGGCACATGCCGTTCAACCGGCCGCATTCCTGACCACCACCGGCCAACCCCGGCCTGTTCTCCATGGGAGAAAGCGATGACGCTTGTTCGACAAACTCTCTGCGGCACGGCCGCGCTTTGCCTGCTCGCGCTCGCGCATGCGAACGCGCGCGACAACGGACAATGGGGCAACCAGCCGCCGCACGTGCGCCAGTGGTTTCAGAAGCTGATGCAGCCGGACAACAAGTATCAATCCTGCTGCGGCGAGGCCGATGCGTATCAGGCCGACAGTTTCGAGGTGGAGGGCGACCACTACGTGGCCATCATCACCAACGGCGCCGGTGACCTGGCCAATGGCAAGCCCGAGATCGCGAACGGCACGCGGATTCCCGTCCCCAACCACAAGATGAAATGGGACGACGGCAATCCGACCGGCCACGGCATCATCTTCCTCCATATCCACACCAAGGAGGTCTATTGCTACGTCACGCCGGGCGGCGTGTGACGAATGCGCGGGCGAGCCGGAGTGTCGCGGCGCCTCGCCACGAGCGAGCGCGTGCAGAGCGCTTTCGTCGGTCTCGATTGCGTCGTTTGCTCGTGCCTTCTCGGTGTCAAACCTCAAGCTGGGCTTTCTTTAATCGCGGAATACCGTTCCATCGGTACGACCTGGAGCCACTTGTTGCGGAGTTCATCGTAGATCTGGATGATGTCGATGCGCGCTACGGTCAGCACTTGCGCGCCGGCCGTTATGCGGACGACCTTCTCTTTTAGCAAAAACCGTATCCTGTTTTTTTCACAGGCAGCAGCCCCGGCTTCTTGATTGATTGTAGCGATGGCTCTGCTGTCGTCGTACCGCTCTATCTGCAGGTCGATATATTGCAGGACGTATTTCGCCGACTCGCAGTAAACGCCGCTGCCCTGCAAGACGGGGACTTCGGCGCGGGAAGGACTGCTGCTGGCGAGCAGCCCCAATAGCATCAGAGGGGCTGGCTTCACGGCACACCTTCGTAGAGTGCATTGCTCTTTGCGTGCTCGCTCCACGTGCCGTCGAACCACATGAGCATCTCTTTGGCGCAGCGGTTCTCATCCTTGCAGCCGGTGGCAGTGAAGGGTTCGTACCGTGATGACTGCCGGTTGCGGTAACACTCGCGCCGCTTCCCGCAGTAGGTACAAACCTCGCGGAGCGCATACTCATAGACGGTGTGATCGAGCGGTTCAGCGATCTCTGCCATGCGGAAATGATATGGTGTTTTACCATATCGTTCAAGTGCCATTAATGGGTGCCCCTACACGTGAGGGGCTCCATGGCCTGGGCGTTCAACTCACCGCGTCACAAAGCCCTGGCGCGTTTTCTTGTTCAGAAACGTAAGGCGGCGGGGTTGCGCCAAATAGACCTGGCAAGCAAGCTCAAGCGTCGTCAGGACTACGTGAGCGATATCGAAACCGGCCAGAAGGTCATGGACGTGGTGGAACTGATGGAGTGGGCAGAAGCCATCGGCTTTGACGCGCGCGATGCCATCAAGCGGCTACGAGACTTTTAATCCGGCTGCTCTGCCGCGGTTCATACGAGAGGAAGAACAGCCAGCCAATGAAGAGCAACGATATCTGCTCAGGTGCAAATCCATTTCGCTGAGCTTCTGCCGCGACAGCCTCAAATGCCGAACTGCTGGCCCAGGTCTCAGCGGAAGTATTTCTTGTAGATCGCGACCGATTTCGGGGTGATTTCCTCGAGCTGCTCGGAACTCAGCGTCAGCGCCGCGATCCCCGCGTTTTTTGGCACGATCATTTTCAGGCTCGGCGCCGGATCGACGGCCGGGTTCGACGGGAAATATTCGGCGGCCTGCATCATCTGCTGCGCCTGCGTCGACAAGATGAAATCGACGAACAGCATCGCCGCATGCGGATGTTTCGCGGCTTTGAGCACCTGGATGCAGTCGATCAGGGTCGGGATCGGATCGAACAGGATCGTGGCCGACGGGGCGCCCCGGGTGGCGCTGATGATCGGATGGTGGGCCGAGATGCCGAGCCCGATCCAGTATTCGCCCAGGATGACCTGATCGACGATCTGGCGATTGCTGACCAACAGCGGCGTGATGTCCTGCTTTGCAAGCTTGACGAGGTAGGCCTCCGTTTTCTGCTCGCCCCAGGTCTTGAGAAGCGTGGTGATGGTGATGAGCGCGCCACTGGCGTCCGACCCCACGTGCCAGGCCATTTTGCCTTTCCATTTCGGATCGAGCAGGTCGTCGTAGTTCTTCGGCGCTTCATCCTTGGCGATGTATTTCGTGTTGTAGCCGACGCCGATGTATCGGAATCGCGTCGCCGCCCAGGTGCGATCGGCTGCGACGTCCTCGGCCGGCAGTGCCTCGAACAAAGGCGAATGGAACGGCAGCACGATCCGCGACCCGGCGACGACGCCCGATATGCCGCTGCCTTCGACGACATCGGCCATCAGCGAATTCGCCTGCATCTCCGCCAGCACCTTGAGGACGAGCTGATTGCTGTCGCCGCGCCAGTATCTCGTTTTGATGAACGGATATTTCTTCTCGAAGGCTTCGGTCAGCGGGCGCAGGAGCTGGTTCACGATCATGCCTGAATAGACGACGACCGTGCCTTCCTTGCGCGCGCCGTCCTCGAGCAGCTTCTGTCGGTCCGCGCCCTGGTAGTTGAGGATCTCTTCCGTGGTGAGCGCGCGCGCGAAGCTGCTGCAGCAAACCACCGCGGCCACGACGGCGGCAAACGCAGTTCGCCCGCAGCGGACATGGGTTCGTTTCGAAAACATCGTGTTTCACTCCGACGTGCCTGACCCGCGGACGAAGCTGCCGCTTCGCCCGACCGCCAATGTTTCAGCCCGCAAGGCTGACGCGTGCAGCCTGCGAGATCTGGATCTGGGCGTCGGCGCGCAGGCTTGCGCCGGAGCCGGTGCCCGCGGGCAGGCGGACCCTGCCATTCTCGTTCTCGACGCCTTCGGTGATATCGTTCTGGAGCCGGACGAACTCGCCGAACTCGCAGGCGAAGCTCAGGCTCGGCAGGCTCGCCGCGAGGTGCATGGCCTGGGCCGTCAGCAGCCGTGGACCGACATGGGCGCCAAGCCGGCAGGGAATGTCGGCAGCCTCGCAGATGCGCGCGGCCGCCATCGTATTGCGCAGACCGCCGAGCTTGGGGATCTTCAGGCTGACAAGATCGACGATGCGGTTGGAAACCAGGGTGAAGACGTCGCGCACCGAGGCGGCGCTCTCGTCGGCTTCGACTGCGATCGGGGAATGATCGGTGACGAATTTCAGCCCGGCATGGTCGTCGGCGTTGCAGGGTTGCTCGAATATGTCCACGCCGAGATCGGCGACCTTGATGGCGAGCCGGACCGCGCCCTTAGGTTTGTAGGCCTGGTTGGCGTCGATCGTGAGCCGGATGTCGGGGCCGACCCGTTCGCGGATGGCACCAACGCGCGCGGCGTCGAGCTCGATGTGCCCATCGACCTTGATCTTGATGTCGCGATAGCCGGCATCGACCAGCTCCTGCGCCTTGGCCGCCATCTCGCCGGGCGGTTTGAGCGACAGAACCCGCAGCACGGGGAATTCGGTCCGGACCGCGCCGCCGAAGAGCTTGCAGAGCGGAACGCCAAGCGAGCGCGCGGCAATTTCATAGAGCGCGCAGTCGATCGCGGCCTTGGCCTGGTTCATGCCCCGCAAGCGATGGTTCAGATCGGCCATGATGGCTTCGAGATCGAACGGGTCGCGCCCGATCAGCAGCCGATTGAAGTCGTCAAGCACGCCCTTCAGGCCCGCGCTGCTCGCGCCCATGTGCCTGGTGGCCGAGGCGTAGCCGTAGCCGACCGTGCCGTCGTCCGCGGTGATCGCCAGGAGCCAGCCCTGCGAAATGCGGTTGGCGTGGATCGAGAATCGCCATTTCGGGTCGGCCTGCGGCATGTCCGCCGGCAAGATCTCGATTTTGCTGATCTTCATGGCGCCTGATCCTCGTCCGCGCAGTCCGCACCGGCGATCTCGGAGCCGATCGGGGCCCGGCACGCGCAGCTTAGGAAAGCAAGGTCCGGCCGTATAGCCGTTCATTCCGCCATGCGGGCTGCGGCGCGACGCAGGCGGCGGCCTCGTCAGAATTTCAGGACGCCATGCGATGCTGACGATGCCGGCAAGGCGCCGGCCAGGGGTTCCCCTAAATGGCGACCCCGCCCTAGGGGGGCGGGGTCTAGAGGTTCAGTCTGGCCCGGCGGGGGTGCGCCGAAGTCGACGACTCTCTCTAGCCCGATTTGGCCGCCTGTAAAAGTCTGACTTTTGAGCAGCTTAAGACTCTTTTTTGCGCATCCTGCATTGGATTTCCGCGCTACTTGAACGCCGGCGCATGGCTTGCGATATAGGGCCTCGGGCCCGGAAATCGGGAACCCCGAGGCGGAGAGCAAAAAGAGAGAAAAAGCCGGGAGTCTCTTCAGGACGTGCCCACTTCAGATGGCGGGGTAGCTCAGTTGGTTAGAGCAGCGGAATCATAATCCGGAGGTCGCCGGTTCAAATCCGGCCCCCGCTACCAATACGATCCTTATTTCACAACCCGTAAGCTGATCGTTCACTTGAGGCGCCGTCTTGTAGCCCCGCACGTGGAGAGAGACCGGCTTCCAATCGCTTCCCGATCCATCGACGTTCCGGCCAGCGTTGCGGTGTGGCGCGCGGGGTCACGGTGGCTACACCGAAAGATTCAAGATTAGCCGCTTCCATAGGGGCCGATAACTGCGCCCGCAGAGCGGCCATTGACTCGTGGGAACAAACAGGGAACACTTCACCTCTGAGTCGAGGGATGGAAAAGACGAGCGATGGACCCGGACAAACGAAGCGCCTGGCTGCGCAAGCTCGATGAGGAATGCCCGTATCAGGTGGTCCTTCCTCGACGGCAGCTTTCCAACGAGGGTGAGATCCTGAAATTCCTCACGTCCTATGTGGGCAAGTTCGACCTGTACGTGGAAGACGAGTACGCGGTGTTCGTGCGCTATTGCTTCGAGGATCCGCTCGATGCGGCGATCTTCCGCTCGCGCTTCGAGCCGAAAGTCGAGCGCTTCAAGCTGGCCGGCTGAGCGGGCGGCCAGAGCCTTTGCATGGGTCGCATTTTCGGGCGGAAAACCGGATTTCACTTTTCCTGAAATGCTCTAAAGGCGCTCGAACCGGATCAGCGAGAATTGCCCGAGCGGCGGCATCGGCCGGCGCTCGACCAGGCGCACGCCGCCGTGGCGTTGCGCCCATTGCGCGACGCGCTGCCAGCCGAATTCCGGCCGCCAGCCAAGCCGGCGCGCGAGCGGGGCGAAGCCCTGTTCGAAGACGCGGCGCAAACCCGCTTCGGCGCCGAGGTGGTTGACCAGGATGATCTCGCCGCCCGCGCGGGTGACGCGCGCGAACTCGTCGAGCGCCCGTTCCGGGTCGGGCACGGTGGTGATGACATATTGCGCGACCACGGCGTCGAAGCTCGCGTCCGGAAAGCCAAGCTGCTGGGCGTCCATCACCGCCAGCCCCTCGACATGGGTGAGCTTGTGCTCGCGCACGCGTTCTTGCGCCTTGCGCAGCATCGGCTCGGAATAATCCACGCCGACGATGCGGTTCGCCTGCGAATAGTCCAGCAGCGAAATGCCGGTCCCGATTCCGACGTCGAGGATGCGCCCGCCAATGCGCTCGGCGGCCGCGATCGACGCCTTGCGTCCGCGCTCGAACACCTTGCCGAACACGATGTCATAGACCGGCGCCCAGCGCGCATAGGCTTTCGCGACCGTACTGCTGTCGATTTCGACCGCCATCGCCCCGTCACGCCACCCGCATCAACCCGCCACTCGACTGACCCGTGCCTCTCGCGGCACCAGCGTCTCGGTGGCCGCCACCGCGCTCTGGATGATGCCGCCGCCGAGCACGCGCGCCTGCCCTTCGGCCGCGTCATAGAACACGCAGGCCTGGCCGGGCGAGACCCCGTCCTCGCCGGCGATGAGTTCGACCTCGATGCCGCCCGAGGCACGGCTCAGCCATGCCGGCTGCGGCGGCCTGGTCGAGCGCACCTTGACGAACACCTCATGCCAGCCGGCGCAGAGTGCCTGCTGGACGGTACCCTCGCCGAGCCAGTTGACGTCCCGCAGGCTCATGCGCGATGTGCGCAGCGCCTCGCGCGGACCCACCACCACCCGCCGCGCCGCCGCGTCGAGGCGGACCACATAGAGCGGGTGGCCGGCGGCAACGCCAAGCCCGCGGCGCTGCCCGACGGTGAAATGGATGATGCCGTCATGGCGGCCGAGCACGCGGCCGTTGAGATCGACGATGTCGCCGGGCTCGGCGGCACCCGGTCGCAGCCGCTCGATCACCTCGGTGTAGCGGCCGGTCGGCACGAAGCAAATGTCCTGGCTGTCGTGCTTGTCGGCGACCGACAGGCCGAAGCTGCGCGCGAGCTCGCGGGTGTCGGCCTTGCTGCGTTCGCCCAGCGGGAAGCGCAGCAGATCGAGCTGCTCGCGCGTGGTCGCGAACAGGAAATAGCTTTGATCGCGCTCGGCCTCGCGGGCGCGGTAGAGCGCGCGGCCGCCGCCCGGCAGCGCGCGCGAGGCGACATAGTGGCCGGTCGCCAACACCTTTGCGCCGAGCTCGCGCGCCGTGTTCAGCAGATCGCGAAATTTGATGGACTGGTTGCAGGCGACGCACGGCACCGGCGTTTCGCCCGCCACGTAGCTGTCGGCGAAGCGGTCGATCACCGCCTCCTTGAACCGGCTCTCGTAGTCGAGCACATAGTGCGGGATGCCGATCCCCTCGGCCGCGGTGCGCGCGTCATGGATGTCCTGGCCGGCGCAGCAGGCGCCCTTTTTCTTCACCGCCGCACCGTGATCGTAGAGCTGGAGCGTGACGCCCACCACTTCATAGCCTTCTTGCGCCAGGACGCCCGCCACGACGGAGGAATCGACGCCCCCGGACATGGCCACGACCACGCGTGTGC
>JAXDOD010000003.1:0-22359 GCA_034669045.1 Alphaproteobacteria bacterium | reverse complement strand
CTATCTTCATACCATGCTGCGCGTACGCGATCTCGATCGCACGCTTGACTTTTATTGCAACAAGCTCGGCCTCAAGGAGATCCGCCGGCGGGAGGATGAGAAGGGCCGCTTCACGCTGGTGTTCCTTGCGGCAACCGAGGATGAAGGTCTGGTCGTGCAAAGCAGGCAGCGCGGCCGCGAGGCCCCGCAGGTCGAGCTGACCTACAATTGGGATACCGAAGACTATGGCGAGGCGCGCTATTTCGGCCACCTCGCCTACGAAGTCGACGACATTTATGCGCTCTGCGAGAAATTGATGGCCGCCGGCGTCACCATCAACCGCCCGCCGCGCGATGGGCAGATGGCGTTCGTGCGCTCCCCCGACCAGCATTCGATCGAACTGCTGCAGAAGGGCGCCGCGTTGCCGCCGAAAGAACCGTGGAGGTCGATGCCCAATACCGGGAAGTGGTAAGCCGTTCCAATCGACGGCCGACGAACCCGCTGATTGGGTTGCTTGCCGCACCGCGAAAACGCCTCTATATGTCGCCGCGATTTTGGCGGTATCGCCGCGTCGGTGCTTCCGCCCATCCGCGCCCTTCGTCTAGCGGTCCAGGACGCCGCCCTTTCACGGCGGTAACATGGGTTCGAGTCCCATAGGGCGCGCCAATAAAATCACCGGCCTGCACCAGCTTTCGGCGGGTAGGCGTGGCGGCCGCCGTTGAAGTCTTCGATCTCGTAGGGGCCGCCGCCCGCGCCCGCCAGATACGCAGGCCCGATCGGCGACTTGCCGTGTCCGCCGGGAATGTCGAGCACATAGGCTGGCTGGCACAGGCCCGAGGTGCGTCCGTGCAGCGCGCGCATGAGCGACTGCCCTTTTTCGATCGTGGTGCGCAGGTGGGCGGTTCCGGGCGCCAGATCGCCGTGGTGGAGGTAGTAGGGCTTGATGCGGCACTCGACCAGGCTGCGCATGAGCGCGGCAAGCGTTTCGGCGTCGTCGTTGACGCCGCGCAGCAACACGCTCTGGCTCAGCATCGGAATCCCGGCATCAATGAGGCGCGCGCAGGCGGCGCGGGCGCGCGCGCCAAGCTCGCGTGGATGATTGGCATGCAGCACCACATAGGTGGCCTTGCCGCTCGTCTTGAGCGCGCGCACGAGCTCGGGCGTGACGCGCGCGGGCGCCACCGCCGGCACGCGCGTGTGCACGCGCACGACCTTGACATGGCCAATGGCGCCGAGCGCGCGCATCACGTCGCGCAAGCGCCGCGGCGAGGCGATCAGTGGATCGCCGCCGGTGAGGATCACCTCCCAGATCTCCGGATGCGCGCGCACATAGTCGAGCGCCGCCTCAAGCGCCGCGCGCGACAGCGCGCGCCGGCGACCGGGTCCCACCATCTCGCGGCGGAAGCAGAAGCGGCAATAGACCGGACAGACATGCACGAGCTTGAGCAGCACGCGGTCGGGATAGCGATGCACGATGCCTTCGACCGGACTATGCGCATCGTCTCCGATCGGATCGGCCGTCTCGGCGGGCTGCGCCTGGAGCTCGGCCGGATCGGGCACGAACTGGCGCGCGATCGGGTCGTGCGGGTCTGAAGGATCGATGAGTTCCGCGATCTCCGATGTCAGCGACACCGCATAGCGCGCCGCCACGTCTTGGAGCTGCGCCAAGCGCCGCTGCGGGACGAGACCCGCCTCGACCAGCGCCGCGGGACTGGATAGCGTTCTCGTGGGCCTCGTCGCCGGCCTCGCCATGGCACATTCCTCGGCAGGGATTGCTGCGCGCGGCTTTAACCGCAACGGGTGGCGGCGTCCAGCGCGGCGACGCTCACTGCCGTATCAATCGACGGTGACCCCGATGGCGCGCACCATCTTGCTCCAGGTGGCGACTTCGCTCTTGAAGTAGTCCGAGGCCTCGCCGTGCGTCTTGACGATCGGATCGAACCCGATCGTCTTGAACTTCTGCAAAGCGTCGGGCTGCTTGAGGATCTGATTGATCTCACCGTTGAGCTTCGCCACCACCGCGTCGGGCGTTTTGGCGGGGGCGAAGAAGCCGACCCAGGAGCCGGAATAGACGTTCGGATAGCCCAATTCGCCGTAGGTCGGCACGTTGGGCACCGCGGCGTTGCGGGTCGGGCTCGCGAGCCCGATGCCGCGCAGCGTGCCTTGGTTGATCTGCGGGGCCACCGTCGGCAGCGTGAGCACCAGCGCATCGACGTGATTGCCGATGAGGGCGGTGACGGCCGGCGCCCCGCCGGTGAAGGGAATATGCACCGACGCCACCTTGGCGATTTCGCGGAAGAAATACTCGCCCCCGATATGGGGACCGGTGCCGACGCCGGCGCTGCCATAGGTGAAGCTCTTGTCCTTGGCGGCGGCGATGAAGTCCTTGAGGTCCTTCGCGGGATTGCTCGGGTGCACGGCGATCACGTCCGGGCTGATGGCGACGATCGCGACCGCGCGGAGGTCCTCGGTCGCATAGCCTTTGTTGCGCGACGCGCTGTCGTTGACTGCCAGCGCCGACGTGGTGGCGAGCAGCGTGTAGCCGTCCGCCGTCGCGCTGCTGACGGCGCGGGCCGCCAGATTGCCGCCGGCCCCGCCGCGGTTTTCCACCACCACGGTCTGTCCGAGCCGCTCCATGAGCTTGACGCTGACCAGGCGGGCGACCACGTCGGCGATGCCGCCAGCCGCGAAGGCGACAAGGACGTTGATGGTCTGCGCGGGGTAGGTCTGCGCCGACGCCGGCTGTGACACGGCGCCGGAGAGAACGGCGGCCGCCAGCACGGCGCGGCGCACGCAAGGGAGTGCGGGCATCGAGTGTCCTTTCGTCCTCAACGGCTCGAAGTCTAGCACGCCAGAGCTTGGTCGCCCACCACGCGGCTCGTGTCCGCGAAAGCGGGCATCCACGTTGTTATCATCCGTGCACTCTCGAACATCTGGGTCCCCGCTCTCGCGCGGACGCGCGGGATCTGAGATCCAGCCTAAAGCTCCGCGACCGGCGCCCACAGGACCTGCTCGATATGGGTCGCGCCGGTCGCCAGCATCACCAGCCGGTCGAGGCCGAGCGCCGCCCCGCAGCACGGCGGCATCGCGCGCACCGCCGCGATGAAATCCTCGTCGATCGGATAGCGCTCGCGATAGATGCGCTCCTTTTCCGCCATCTCGGCCTGCAGCCGCCGGCGCTGCTCGCCGGCATCGTTGAGTTCGCCGAAACCGTTCGCGAGCTCGATGCCGCAGACGTAGACCTCGAAACGCTCGGCCAGGCGCGGGTCGGTGCTCTTCGGCCGCGCCAGCGCCGACATCACGGCGGGATATTCGTACAGCACGGTCGGGCGGCCGAGTCCCAGATAGGGCTCGACCTTCTCCACCAGGATGCGGCTGAAAATGTCGCCCCAGGTGTCGTCGAAGGCGATATTCACATTGATGTCGTTGGCCATGATCGCGAAGCGGCGCCGGTCTGGCCCTTCCGGGGTCAGGGTCTCCAGCAGATCGATCTCCGCGTGGAGCTTGAAGGCGTCCGCGACGGTGAGGCGTTCGGCCTCCGCATAGGGATCGGCGATGCGCTCGCGATAGCTGAAGCGTTTGGCGCCCGTCACGTCGGCGGCGCGGGCGATGACCTGCATGCAGTCGTCCATCAGCATCTCGTAGCGGCCATGCGCGCGATACCATTCGAGCATGGTGAATTCCGGATGATGCAGCGGGCCGCGCTCGTTATTGCGGAAGACGCGGGCGAACTCGACGATGCGGCGCTCGCCCGCCGCCATGAGCTTCTTGCAGGCGAATTCCGGCGACGTGCGCAGATAACGCCGGTCGCGCCGGCCCGGCTGCTGCAACTCGGTCTTGAAGGCATGGATATGGGTCTCGTTGCCGGGCGAGACCTGCAAGGCCGAAGTCTCCACTTCGATGAACTCGCCCTCCGCGAAGTGGTCCCGCAGCGCCCGCACGATGGCGCCGCGGGCGAGCAGGAAGGGCCGGCGGTCGGCATGGACATGGGCGGTCCAGAACGGGCTGCGGCCAGCCATCACGGCATTCCTCGGGGGCGCCTGGCACCCCGCGAAAATCGCTGGCGCGGGGGCACAGGATCAGTATGGTGCGGCCGGAAACGACCGCAGCCCCCCGCTCCGCGCGGCCGGCCCCGCCTGCCCGGATGAAATCGAGGAAAACCACTCGTGAGAGTCATCGCCAGTTCGCTCCGCAAAGGCAATATCGTCGATCTGGACGGCAAGCTTTACGTCGTCCTGAACGCCGAAAGCTTCCATCCGGGCAAGGGCACCCCGACCACCCAGGTCGACATGCGCCGGATCAGCGACGGCGTAAAGGTGGCGCAGCGCTACAAGACCACCGAGCAGGTCGAGCGCGCCTTCGTGGAGGACCGCGAGCACCAGTTCCTCTACCAGGACGGCGACGGCTTTCACTTCATGAACATGGACAACTACGACCAGCTCACCCTGCAAGCCGACATGGTCGGAGATCAGGCCGCCTACCTGCAGCCGGAGATGAAGGTGACGCTGGCGGTCCACGAGGGCGTGCCGGTTTCGATCGAGCTCCCGCAGAAGGTGATTCTGGAAGTGGTTGAAACCGAGCCGACCATCAAGAGCCAGACTGCGGCCTCATCCTACAAGCCGGCTGTGTTGTCGAATGGGGTGCGCACGATGGTGCCGCCTTTCGTCGGAACCGGGACCAAGATCGTGGTGATGACGGCGGACGGCGCCTACGTGGAACGCGCCAAAGATTAGCTCTCCGTCGGTTGCGACGGTCAGCGCCCTGCTGCCGTCTTGGCATCGCCGTTTAAGACAGCGATACTGACCCTTGCCTAGGGTCGGGCGGTTCAGGGTCGGGAGGGCCGGGTTGCGTCTTCGCAGCTTCGCAGCATTGATTTTCGCCGCCGGCATGACCGCCGCGGCCGCGCAGGACATGAAGGGCCCGCGCATCACCCGCGCTCACGTGGACTGGGATATCGTTGCCGCGGCACTCAATTCCGGCGAGGGCTGGACGCCCGGGCCGGACGGGTTCGCCCATCTCAATGCGGCGACCGCCGAGGTTTTCCCCAATATCGCGGCAAGCCCGGTTCCGGTTCTTTTGCCGTTCAACACGGCCGACATGTTGCGCGACCGCGCCGCGGGCAATTCCGGCCACCCGGCGCATAGCTACCTGATCGGCCTGTCCGCGCCGCCATTCTTCCAGGCCGGCCCCGGCGGCTATGACGCGGCGTTCTCCACCTATGCGAAGGACCTGCCCGGACTCGGCATCTCGTTCTCGGAGCGGATCGACATTCACATGTCCGGCTCCTCCCTGGTCTACGAGCTGGACGAGCCCATCGGCATGATCGGCTGGCCGGTGAACGGCCTGGAGGCGGATTTTCCCGGCATCAAGCGGCTCTACGTCGACGGTTACGTGCGCTACACCTTCGTTCGCTACGGGGTGCCCTACGTGGCGTCGATCGACTGTTTCGATGGCGGGTCGCGCTATCGCAAGATCTCGTGCCGCGACGCCGACAAGGTGGCGACCCGCTTCCTCAAGTCGCTGCAGGTGGCGGGCGGCGCGCCGCAGCCGCAAGCGGGACCGGTCGCGGCCACGACCATCGACCGTCCGCAGGAGGCGTCCACCGTCTTCACCTATCACAGCCCCGGCGACCTCATCGCCGGCACTGGCACCAAGGGCAACCGCGGCCGCGCGGACTATACGGTCTATTCCAAGATCCGTTTTCCCCTCACCGATGCGCCGGCTTTCGCCAATTCACAGGCGTTCATGAACTGGGGCAACTGCGACAGCACCGGGCGCGTGTCGCTGGGCCGCAACGGCAATACCGCCGCCTATCGATGCCGCGTCAACGGCATGCCGCTGGTGCAGGACGAGTCCGCGAACTACGCCTATCCGTGGCGCGACAATTTCTGCGAACACCGCTTCTTCTTCGTCGGCGAGTGCCCGGCCGGCCTCGGCCACCAGGGCCAGGACATCCGCCCCGCCAATTGCAAGCAGCGCATCGAGGGCGCCAATCGTTGCGAGCCCTACCTGCATGACGTGGTCGCGGTGCGCGACGGGATGCTGCTGCGGGCCCGCGGGCAGTTCGCGTTCTATGTCGTCGTCAACGCAGCCGACGAGCGCGTGCGGTTCCGCTATCTCCATCTCCTGCCCAAGCAGCTCGACGAGGACAACGTGCTCAGTGGCCGCGCCGTGCATGAGGGCGAGGTGCTCGGCAAGGTCGGCAACTTCTTCCGGCGCGAACGCGGGACCACCTATCATCTCCATTTCGACATCCAGGTGCCGACCAAACACGGCTGGGTCTTCGTCAACCCGTATATGACGCTGGTGGCCGCCTACGAACGGCTGATTCAAGGACGCGGCAAAGAGCTCAAGGACCAGGAGTCGAAGGAGGAAGCGCCGGCCACGACCGCGTCGGTGCCGCTTTCCGTTGCGCCGGCCGTAGGAACCGCGCCCGCCATGCCAGGCGCGCCGGCCGCCGGGCTGCCGGCCACTCGACCGCCGGCCCCTGCCCCGCCCATCGCTGCCGTAAATCCGATCGAAATGGATGTACTATCGGAAACCAACAGAATCATTTCCGAGCCGGCATCCCATGATCGACCAGACCGCGTGGACCCCTGACCTCTCCCGGCGCGCATCGCTGCGGCTTGCCGCCGGTGCGCTGGCCGCATTCGCACCTGCGGCTTTGGGCCCGCCTGCGCTCGCGCAGGGCGGCCGCGCGGGTTTCGCGCAATGGGTGGAGTCGTTCCGCGCGCGCGCCCGCGCCCGCGGCGTTTCGGACGCCACCTACACGCGCGTCATGAGCGGCCTCAAGCCCGACACCGCGGTCTTCGACCTCAACAAAAGCCAGCCCGAATTCGGCGAGAAGCTCTGGCAATATCTCAACCGCCGCGTCTCGGACTGGCGCATCGTCACCGGGCAGGAGAAGGCGAAGGAGATCGCGCCGCTGCTGGCCCGGATCGAGCAGGATTACGGGATCGAGCGCTCCGTCATGCTCGGCCTCTGGGGCATCGAATCGGCCTATGGCGACCCGGATGTGCAGAAGAACCACATGCGCCCCATCTTTCCGGCGCTCGCCGCGCTGGCCTGGGGCGAGCCGCGCCGCAAGGCCTATTGGGAGCAGGAACTCCTCAACGCGCTGGTGATCGTCGAGCGCGGCTGGTCGACGCCCGAGGAGATGCGCGGCTCCTGGGCCGGCGCCATGGGGCACACCCAGTGGATGCCGGAGGTCTGGCTCAACGTCGGCATGGACTACGACCGCGACGGCCGCGTCAATCCGTTCGGCAAGCCGGACGATGCGCTCGGCTCCACCGCGCGCTACCTGGTGCAGCGGGGAAAATATCGCCGCGGCGAGCACTGGGGCTATGAGGTGCGCGTGCCCGGCGCGGGCGGCGGCGACGCGTCGCGCAGCTACGACGCCTGGCAGAAGTCGGGCGTCGTGCGCGCCGACGGCCAGCCGTTCCCGCAGCCGAACGCGACCGCGAAACTGTGGGCGCCGGTGCCGGGCGGACCTGCGTTCCTGCTGGGCCCGAATTTCTATGCGGTGCGCTCCTACAACCCATCGATGAACTACACGCTCTCGATCGTGCATCTCGGCGACCGGGTGGTCGGCGGCGGGCCCTTGCTGCAGAAATTCCCCGGCAGCGAGCGCGCGCCCACGCTTGCCGAGGTGCAGGAGATCCAGCGCCGCCTGACCGCGCTCGGCTACGACACCGGCGGCACCGACGGCCGCGTCGGCAACGACACCATGAGCGCGATCGTGAAGTTCCAGCGCAAGGTCGGCATGACGCCGGCCGACGGCTATGCCGGGGTGAGCTTGCTGGCCAAGTTGCGGCAAAGCTCCTGAGCCTCGGCGCCGCGCGCCATTGCGCGACGGTGATCCTGGCGCGGTTGCGTGCCGCGCCCGGTTCCGGTTCTATGGCGCCCTGCGCCTCTCCCCAAAACAAGGAATGTCCCGTGACGACTGCAAAAGCGAACGCGGCGCCCGCCGCCAAGACTCCACCCGCGAACGTGGCCCACCCGTCGCTGCGCGAGCTCGACCGGCCGGTCAAGCTCACCGCCGCGAACGCGCCCGGCTGGGGCAGCGATGTCGTCGCCGACACGCTGCGCGCGCTCGAAATTCCCTACATCGCGCTCAATCCGGGCGCGAGCTACCGCGGCTTGCACGACTCCATCGTGAACTATCTCGGCAACGAGATGCCGCAGATGATCCTGTGCCTGCACGAGGAGGTCGCGGTCTCGATCGCGCAGGGCTACGCCAAGGTCACCGGCAAGGCGATGGCCGCCGCGGTGCATTCCAACGTCGGGCTCTTCCACGCCACCATGGCGGTGTTCAACGCCTGGTGCGACCGCACGCCGGTCGTGATCCTGGGCGCAACCGGACCGGTGGACGCCAACAAGCGCCGGCCGTGGATCGACTGGATCCATACCGCCGCCGACCAGGGCGCCATCATCCGCAACTACACCAAGTGGGACGACCAGCCGGGCTCGCCGGCGGCCGCGCGCGAGTCGCTGCTGCGCGCAAACTGGATCGCTAACACCGCGCCGATGGGCCCCGTCTACATCAATCTCGATGCCGAGCTGCAGGAGAACAAGCTCGCCGAGCAACTTCCCCCGATCGACGTCAACCGGTTCAACCCGGCGACCGTCACCGCGCCTTCGCCCGAACTGGTGAAGGTGGCCGCGAACCTCCTCAAGGCGGCGAAGAACCCGGTCATCCTCGTCGGCCGGGTATCGCGCAGCATGGACGGCTGGAACGAACGCGTGGCGCTCGCCGAAACGCTCAACGCCAAGGTCATCACCGAGCTCAAGCTCGGCGCCGGCTTCCCGACCGATCACCCGCTCCATGCCGGCCCTCCCGGCTCGACCGCGCTCGGGCCGGAAGCGCAGGCGGCGGTGAAAGCCGCCGACGTGATCCTCAGCCTCGACTGGGTCGATCTCGCCGGCGCCTTCAAGGCGACGTTCGGCGACACCTCGCCGCCGGCCAAGGTCATCGTGGTGAGCAACGACTTCCGCATCCACAACGGCTGGAGCATGGACTACCAGGGCCTGCCGCCGGCGGACGTGCTCCTGCCGGTGACGCCCGAGGAGGCGGTGCCCGAGCTGCTCAAGGCGGTGGGCGGCGGCAAGGGCCAGAAGCCCACGGCCGTGAAGAAGGCGGACATCCCGCCGCTCTCCAAGGACAAGCTCGTGGTCAACGACCTCGTGCGCGCGCTCAAGACCGCGGTCGGCGATCGCGACGTGACGCTCGCGCATATCTCGCTGTCATGGGACGGCGCGACCTGGCCGTTCCGGCACCCGCTCGATTACGTGGGCTCCGAAGGTGGCGGCGGCGTCGGCGGCGGCCCCGGCAATACCGTCGGCACCGCGCTCGCGCTCAAGGGCTCCGGCCGGCTGGTAGCGGCGGTCTGCGGCGACGGCGATTTCATGATGGCGAACACGGCGGTCTGGACCGCGGTGCACTACAAGATCCCGGTGCTGATCGTGATCGCCAACAACCGCTCGTTCTTCAACGACGAGCTGCACCAGGAGCGGGTCGCGCGCATCCGCAACCGCCCGGTCGAGAACCGCTGGATCGGCCAGCGCATCTCCGAGCCCGACATCGACATCGCCGCACTCGCGCGTTCGCAGGGTGCGGAAGGTTTTGGACCGGTCACGCAAACCGGCGACCTGGTCGCCACCTTCGAGCAGGCGATCGCGGCGGTCGAGGCCGGCAAGGTCGCGGTGGTCGACGTGCGGGTCGAGCCCGGCTATTCGGCGGTTGCGACTGCGGCGATGCTGCGCGGGACCGAAAAGAAGTGAGCCTGTAGGTTGGGTCGAGCCTTGCGAGACCCCACCCGCCGGTGGGCCGAGAGTGCGCTCTTGCCGGGTCTGGTGAAGAACCTGACCCGACTGCGATGTCGCTGCGCCTGGGATGGGACGCTCAAATCGTAAACGTCTCGTGCGTCGAAGGATGGAACATCTCCTCCGGCGTCACCAGCCGTGGCGACAGTCCCTCCGAATGGTGGTGCTTGAGAAAAGTCTCCAGCACCTTGCGGTTTGGAGCCAGTCCGTAGCTCCAGAAATCGTGCCCCATCAGTTCGCGCGCCGCCTTGAGTTGCTCGTCCACGAACGGCAGCGTGCATTTGCTGGTGGCCGTGTCCTCCAATTCCTCCAGGCATTTCGTCTTGGCCTGTTCGAACGCCTTGAGCACGGCAGCCGGTAGCCAGGGGTGCTGCTCGACCAGCGTGCGGCGAACGCCGGTGACGTGCATGATCGGGAAGATGCCGGTGCGCTTGTAATAGTCCCGCCCCGCCGCGATCGGGTCGCGAAACAGCCAGCCTATGTTCGGGTTGTTCTTGCCAGCGAGCCGCGGCACCCGCGGCGCGATGAAGGCGTCGATATCGCCCGCCTCCAGAAGCTGGGAGATGGTCTTGCCCTCGGGGGCGTTTTCGAGCCGCACGTCGGACGGCAGCTTGATGGTGATCTTCTCCGGCCGGCTCGGGTCGTCGATGCCGCCACGCACCCAGGTCACGTCCGACGGCTTGATGCCGTGGTCGTCCTCCAGAATCTGCCGCGCCCAGACGCAGGCGGTGAGCTGGTATTCCGGCAGTCCGATGCGCTTGCCCTTGAGGTCGGCCGGCGTCTTGATGCGGTCGGTGCGCACGTAGATCGAATTGTGGCGGAACGCCCGCGACACGAAGGCCGGCACCCCCACATAGGGACAGTCGCGAAGCGCGGTCTTGACCGTGAAGCTCGACATCGACAGTTCGCAAATATCGAAATCCATGGTGCGGAAGGCGCGGAAGAAGATCTCCTCGGGCGGCAGTTGCATGAACACCGGGTCGACCCCGTCGATCTGCACGGTGCCGTCGAACAGCGGACGCGCGCGATCGTAGTTGCCGATCGCGACCGATAATTTGAGTTTCGACATTGTCCTCAATCTTTCTGCAAGATTTACGAGCGTTAGATAGCCTTGCTGCCGCCATGGGAGCAACCATGCCGAGGACGATTGAGCGCCGATTTCGCTTGTTCGAGGGGCTCCTGCTCGCCGCGCTCGTCCTGCAGGGCCTGATCGTGGCCGCCGGTGCGGACGAGCTTGCCGATTTTCATGCGGCGGTCGAAGAGGCGTCGGCGCAGTATCGCTTCGCGCTCAAGACGCTGGAGACCCGCGGACGCGAGGAAACGTCGGCCGAGGTCGCGCGCTTCCGGCAGGCCTGGCAGGCCGTGATCGACCGCTTCGGCTCCGACCGTCCCCCGGCCTTGGCCGAGACCGACGACCTTCCCGGCCTGTTCATGCAGATCGATACGCGCATCGTCGGCGCCATGATCGTGATCGACATCGGCAGCCGCGATGCGGCACGCGATGCGCTCGCGCCGATCGAGGAGGTCTTAGATCATTTGAGCGAGCGCTCCGCGCCGCAGCCGCGATGACGGCACGCCGCGCGCGCAGGCCGGACGCAACACGTCAGCGGATGAATTGGAAATAATTCTTGATCGCCGATGCTTCGACAGGGCGACCGGCTTTGCTATAGTCACCAGCGTCAGTCTGACCGGTTCCCCTCCATGCGCGTCGATCCAGCCCTCGCGGAACGAAGCCAGTCCTTCGCCGGCCGCGGCGCCATGGCCGACAAGGCGCAAGCGGCGAGCGAACTCCTCAAGGCGCTGGCGCATCAGGGACGGCTGATGATCCTGTGCATCCTGTGCGAAGGCGAAAAGTCGGTGACCGAGCTCGAGCACATGCTGGCGCTGCGCCAGCCGACGGTGTCGCAGCAGCTTGCGCGGCTGCGAACGGACGGCCTGGTCGCGACCCGGCGCGAGGGCAAGACCGTCTATTACAGCCTTGCGAACGAGGACGCGCGGATCATCATCGGCGCCGTGCAGCAGGTCTTCTGCGACCGCAATTGCCGGGGCGGAACCGCGCAGGCTTAAGCCGCGCGGCCGCAATGCGTGCGCCGGTCGCACAGACCGTGCCGGCACCGGCTCCCCACAATCCACAAGGCGATCTTGAGGCGCAGGTTGCAATGAGGCATCGTGGCAGACACGCTGCCATGGCGCCAAAACGCCCAGCCGCCGTGTCCCCGAGCGGCCGAAGGCGGGGACGCCGAAAGGTCCGATATTGAGCGATACTTCACTTCGCTCCCTCGTCATGTCGATCTTTTGCTCGCCGCCGCTGCTGTGGTGGTACGCGAAGAAAACGGGCGCAGACAATCTTTCTGCGACGAGCGCCACCGACGATTTCCTGCGGCGCGCCGCCACCGACGACCTCTCGCCGGTGCGGTTTTTTGAGCCCGGATGGTTTCGCGCCAGATACCGGGTAAACGGCGCCAATGCGTTTCTCGCCTATCTGGGCGACCGCAAGCTGCGCCTGGCGCGGCCGTCACCGACCTTTGCTCCGCGCTGGTACGCCAGGCGCCATGGTCTCGTCCGCTCGCCGGACAATCCGTTCGTCCATTTTCTCGTCAACAATGGCGAGCACAGCCCACACCCGCTCGTCGACATCAAGTTCCTGCGCGAGCAGAGCGGCTCGTGGTGCTCGAACAACATTGCGCTGGAGTTCCTTGTCGATCCGGACAAGTTCCGGCTCAAGCCGCATCCGCTATTCGACGGGAACTGGTACCTGGACAAGAATCCGGATGTCGCCAGCGCGGGCATGAACCCGCTGGAGCACTATTTACGGTATGGCAGCGACGAAGGCAGGGCGCCCAACAGGCTGTTCAACCCGGTCTGGTACAGAGAGATGTACCTCAATCCCTATGCCGGACGTTTCTCCAATATCGAACCCTTCACCCACTACGTGACTGTCGGATTTGCCAGGTCACGCCTGCCCCTGTTCAGCCTTCGCGCACTTGCAAAGGCAACGATCAAGCTCACCCCACACGGTCCTGCACCCTACGTCGAGGCCCTGCGAACCGGTCAAAACATTCATGTCCTGCTGAAACATCGTCCTGATGTCTGGCCGGAATTCTTCAAACGATTCTCGATCACCATTCAGGACCACAATCCCGCGTGCCCCCCGAATATCTTGCTGCTCCGGGACAAGCGCGTGGCGATCATGTACACGCCAAAATGTGCGAGCGCGCGGCTTGTTTATTGGTGGCTGGATCAGGCAAAGCTGCTGGATTTTTCACTGCGGTTTTCAGCCTGGTCGCATACCTTTGACGCCATGTACCACTGGTCACGGGAATACATCGAAGATGGCTTGCGCTTTGAGCCTACGCGCTATGACATCTACAAGTTTGTGAGAAATCCGCTGTTTCGGGCCGCCAGCGGCTTCACCCATCTGCTGCATTACCCGCGCGAGTTCGGTTTGCACCCGACCAGCAAGGGTATTTCATTCATGGAGGTCCTGGAGCAGCTCGGTACCGGCGGGAAGATTGGCGCCGACAGCCATTTCCGGCCGCAACTGAGCAGCGAAGAGCAATCGGGCAAGATATCGCCGCGCATTCTCAAGATCGAGGACGGACTCGATGCTCACCTGCGGTCGCTGGAGGCGGCCCACGCCCTGCCGCCGGTGACTTTTGACGACGACCCCGAGATCAGGTGGCATCTCGGCCGCCATTCCATGCAAAACCGCAGCACCGTCTCGGCCGGACCCGACAAGAAAATCCGTTTCCACACGATTCCGGATTATCGGGCGCTGCTCACGCGCGACGCCGTCAAGAAGCTCTATTCGCTCTACCGGGCCGACTTCGACACCTACCGCTATGCGCCTGAACTCTAGTTACCGCTCGGGGAACGCCAAAGGCGCGACACGCAAGTCCGTATCCGCCGGCGCGACATCGACAAGCCGGAGCTGCACGCGTTCCTCGCCCTGCCAGCGGTCGACCGCGAGACACCCGGCCGCATGCAGCACGCGCCCGCGGCCTTGCGTCAGCGCCAGGCCGAGCTTCTGCCCGGCCGCGCGAAACGCGATGGCATTGATGGTCGTGCCATCGCCTGAGCGCAGGCGCACGCGCACATGCGCCTGGCCCACGTCTTCCGCATAGGCGACAGTGTGACTGGGAAGCGCGATCATCGGCTCGGGATTGCCGGCGCCGAACGGGCCTGCGCGCGCGAGCATCGCGACCGTCTCGACGTTGGCGGCGGCCGCCGTCAGGGCGCCGTCGATCGACAGCACGTCGGTGCGCCGCGCGGCCTCGACGGCGGCGCCGAGCGCATCTTCCAGATACGCGCGAAAGCCACCGAGCGCCTCCTTGCGGAGCGTGACGCCAGCCGCCATGGCATGGCCGCCGCCCTTGAGCAGGAGTCCGTCGTGAACCGCCTGGCGGATGACACGGCCGAGATCGACGCCCGCGATCGAACGCCCGGAGCCGGTGCCGATGCCGCCCGGCTCGAGCGCGATCGCAAAGGCCGGACGGCCGAACTTCTCCTTCAGCCGTGCGGCGACGAGACCGACCACGCCCGGGTGCCAGCCCTCGCCGGCAGTGACCACGACGGCGCCCTTCTCCTCCAGGCCGAGCGCCGCCATGGCCTCGGCTTCGGCCTGCGCGACGGTCGCAACCTCGATCACCTGGCGTTCGCGGTTGAGCCGGTCGAGCTCGGCGGCGAGCCGCGCTGCCTCCGTGGGATCGCCGTGCAGGAGCAGGTCGACGCCGAGCGTGGCGCGGCCGATGCGGCCGCCTGCATTGATGCGCGGGCCGAGCAGGAAGCCGAGATGCCACGGCTCCGGCGGCCCGCCGAGGCGGGCGACATCCATGAGCGCGGTGAGCCCGACATTCTCGCGCGCCCGCAACGCCAAAAGTCCCTTGGCGACGAACGCGCGATTGAGGCCCTTGAGCGGCACCACATCGGCGACCGTTCCGAGCGCCACGAGATCGAGGAGGCCGAGCAGGTCCGGCTCTTCACGCGGCGCGGTCCAGAACGCGCGCGCGCGCAGCTCGCGATTGACGGCGACCACCGTCATGAACACCAGGCCGACGGCGGCCAAGTGACCGAGCTTCGACAGATCGTCGAGCCGGTTCGGATTGACCACCGCGAACGCCGGCGGCAGCGCCTCGTCGGCGAGATGGTGGTCGATCACGATCGTCTGCATGCCGAGCCGCAGGGCCTCCGCCAGCGGCTCGTGGCTGGTGGTGCCGCAATCGACCGTGACCAGCAGCGTCGCGCCGCGCGCGGCAAGCGCGCGGATCGCCTCCACGTTCGGCCCGTAGCCTTCGAAGATGCGATCCGGGATGTGGATCAGCGGATCGAGCCCGCCATGGCGCAGGAAGCGAGCCAGCGTCGCCGCGGCGGTGGCGCCGTCGACGTCATAGTCGCCGAAGATCGCGACCGTCTCGCCGCGCACCACCGCGTCGGCCAGACGCCCCGCCGCCTCCGCCATGCCGGCGAGCGTGTTCGGGTCCGGCATCAGGGTGCGCACGGTCGGATCGAGATAGGCCAGCGCCTCCTCGGGCACGACGCCGCGGCCGGCGAGCACCCGCGCCAAAAGCTCCGGCAGGTCGTGGCGCTGCGCGATCGCGAGCGCGCGCGCCTGCCCGCGCTCGTCGAGCCGGTCGTGCCAGGCGCGCCCGGTCGCGGAGCGTTCGACGCCGAGGAAGAGACGATTCATGCAAGCGATATGAACGCAACCGGCTGCGGCCGTCGAGCCGTCAATGCCGGCGCTCACCGCACTGTGCGCAACGCCGTGTCGAGCGGGGTCAGGGCGGTCGTTCGCTCGCAGTGCGGCATGGTCTGCGCATAGGCCGTCTTGGCCTCGCCGGTGGCTTCGCCGGCGACAAGCTTCCCGATCACACGCACCAGCGCGGCCGCCGCGCTGGCACAGTCGCGGCGCAGCGGCCGGATGAAATTGCGGCACCGCATCAGGGCGTCCTCACCCGCCAGCAAGGCCGGCACGGCGATCGCCGCTTCGGCGGCCCGCGCCTGCTCGTGCAGCCAGTCGTAGGGGCGCGTGTCGAGCCCGGTCAGGCGGTCGGCCGCCTCGCGCTCGATACGGCGCATCGCCTCGACGCGGGCCTTGATCTGCGCAACCACATTGGACGGCGGATAGCTTCGGCAGGAATAGAGCTGCGCCGCGGCCGGATCGGTCAGTACAACGGCCAAGAGCAGCGCCGCGAGCACCCGCGCGGTGGTCCGGATGCCGGACTTGAAGAGCACGTGTTTTTCCACCGGCGGCCCTTTTCAGCTCGAATGGTATGTGATGGCTCGATTGGCCACAAAAACGGACGGATTCCAGAGGATTAGGGCATTCCGATCGAGTCGCCGACAGTGTATGATTCTCGCTGCAAGCGCGAGGAGCAGACGACCCTGTCCCACCGCCCGAACCTCATTCGCAACCTATTGCGCGGCGCGGCAATTTTGCTGGCGGCATTTGCTGGCGTTGATGCGCAGGCGCAACTGCGGGGCCTGGGCGGGCCCTCGATCGGCAGCGGAGTGCCCTCGGTCGGCGCGCCGAGTTCCTCGACCGGCGGACCTTCGCTCGGCACCAGCATTCCGATCGACCCCGTCCCACTTTCGCCAACGCTGCCAACCGCACGAAATCCAACCGTCGACGGCCTTTCTGGCCGGGTCAACACCACCGTGACCAACACGATCGATGGAGCCGGCAATCAGCTCGGGCGGGCGACCGACAGGATCGGCGACACGGTCAATGGGGCCGCCAGGAACCTTGGTCCGCGCCCCCTGACCGGCCCGCGGGCTAGCCGCGTGCCGCCGGCCGGTGAACGGCGCTTCGTGAACAACGAGGTCCTGGTCGGGCTTCCCTCCAGTCTTTCCGTGCAGGCGCTCGACGCCCTGTCGAGCCGGCACCGTCTCACGCGGCTCCAATCGCACAACATTGGCCTGACCGGCACCACCTTCCACCGCTGGCAGATCGCCGACCAGCGCCCGGTCGCCGACGTCGTGCGCGCGCTCGAGGCGGATGGCGGCGTCAGCGTGGCGCAGCCGAACTACCGCTTTACGCTGCAGCAGAGCCAGTTCGCCCGGGTCACAGGGGAGGAGCAGTATGCCTTGGCGAAGCTGCGCCTTCCAGAAGCGCACCGGCTCGCCACCGGCGGCAAGGTCCTGGTCGCGGTCATCGACAACGGCATCGATACGTCGCATCCCGAACTCGCCGGCATGATCGCGGGCAGCTTCGATGCTGTGGACCGTCCGGAGCCGCCGGCCCATCATGGCACCGGAATGGCGGGCGCCATCGTCGCCCATGCGCGACTGACGGGCGTCGCGCCGGCGGCGCGGATTTTGGCGATCCGTGCCTTCGCGGCCACCGGGGTCGGCGAAGAGAGCACGACGATTGCAATCCTGCGCAGCATCGACTGGGCGGTCGCGAACGGTGCGCGCGTCATCAACATGAGCTTTGCGGGACCCCAGGACCCCGAGATTGCGCGCAGCCTCGCGGCGGCCAGCAGGAAGGGCATCGTGCTGGTGGCGGCCGCCGGCAATGCCGGGCCGAAATCCGGGCTGCTCTATCCGGCCGCCGATCCGAACGTGATCGCCGTGACCGCGACCGATTCGGAGGACAAGCTGTTCGCCCTGTCGAACCGGGGCCGCCACGTCGCGGTGTCCGCGCCGGGTGTCGATGTCCTGGTGCCGGGACCAGGCGGGACTTATCAGATGACGACCGGCACCTCGGTCGCGGCTGCCCATGTGAGCGGCGTCGTCGCGCTGCTGCTTGAGGTCAAACCAAGCCTGACTCCGCAAGCTGTTCGCAACGCGCTTGCTTCGACCGCCAAGGACCTGGGCCCGAAGGGCCGCGACGACCAGTTCGGCGCCGGCCTCGCGGACGCCTATCGGGCGGTCCAGTCGCTCCAGGCCGCACGCGCTCCAACTGCAAGCGCGGCACCCGTGCGCGCGCCCAGCGCGAGTGTTTCTCGCTGATTGCCTAATCCAGATGGAACTTCTCGAGCTGCCGGTGTGTCGCCCTGATCCGGCGCACCGTGCCGGTCACCGAGCGCATCACCACGGTCTCGGTCTCGATGATGTCCTTGCGGAACTTGACGCCGCGCAACATGGCGCCGTCGGTCACGCCGGTCGCCGCGAACAGGCAGTCGCCCTTCACCATATCCTCGATTTCGTAGCGCTTGCGCGGGTCGGTCACGCCCATCTTGGCGGCGCGCTCGCGCCGCTCGTTGGTGTCCAGCACCAGCCGGCATTGCATCTGGCCGCCGATGCAGCGCAGCGCAGCCGCCGCCAATACGCCCTCCGGCGCGCCGCCGGTGCCGATATACATATCGACCCCGGTGTTGTCGGGATCGGCGGTGTGGATGACGCCGGCGACGTCACCATCGGTGATCAGGCGCACCGCAGCACCGGTGCCGCGCACGCCGGCGATGATGTCGGCATGGCGCGGGCGATCGAGCACCAGCACCGTGATCGCGGACGCCTCGACGCCCTTGGCCTTGGCGAGGCGGCGAACATTGTCGGCCGGCGATGCATCAAGCTCGACGACGCCTTTGGCATAGCCGGGACCGACCGCAATCTTCTGCATGTAAACGTCGGGCGCGTGCAACAGCGTGCCGCCGTCGGCCATCGCCATGGTGGCGATCGCGCCGGGCATGTTTTTGGCGCACAGCGTGGTGCCTTCCAGCGGATCGACGGCGATATCGACCTGGGGGCCGGCATTCATGCCGACCTTCTCGCCGATGAACAGCATCGGCGCCTCGTCGCGTTCGCCCTCGCCGATCACGATGGTGCCTTCGATCGGCAGCTTGTTGAGCTCGCGGCGCATCGCATCGACCGCGGCCTGGTCCGCCGCCTTCTCCTGGCCGTGGCCGCGCAGCCGCGCCGCCGACACCGCGGCGCGCTCCGTCACCCGCACGATTTCGAGCGTCAGGATGCGTTCCAGCAATAGCTGCGGCGGAACGGAAATATGGGTCGACATCGGCGCAAACTCCCTGAACTTCAAAGCGGGTTATCGCCCGCAACTCATCGTGTAGCGCGCAAGCTGCGCTAGTTCTTTTCAATCCGTATCACCTGCGGACGGCCGCTGATCACCTTGTCTTGTTGCACCAGTTGCAGCGCGCGGCGCACCGCGTCCTCGCTGGTCGCATAGGTAATCAGAATGACCGGCACCGGTGACGCTTTTCCGCTGGCGCGGGTATCGACATAACCGTCGGGATGCCGCTGCACGATCGATTCGATCGATATCTTCTGCTCCGCAAGGCGCGTGGCAATTCTCGCCGCGGTGCCGGTGAGATCGCGCGCCATCAGGCGGATGTAATAGCCGCCCTCGTGGCGCTCCATCGGCGCCTTTTTGGTGGCGCGCAGCTTTGCCACCGGCCGCCCGAACGGCTTGGCGCGGATACCGCGCGCGACGTCCGCAATGTCCGCAACCACGGCGGATGCGGTCGCAGCCCCTCCGGCGCCGGGCCCGACCAGCGTGATCGGCGGAATGCCCTCGCCGTCGATGGTCACCGCGTTGGTGACCCCCATCACCTGGGCGATCGAGGATGACTTCGGCACCATGGTCGGGTGCACGCGCTGCTCGATGCCTTTGGCGGTCCGCACCGCGACGCCGAGCAGTTTGACGCGGTAGCCAAGCTGCTCCGCGGCGCGAAGATCTTCCGGGGCGATGGAGGAGATTCCTTCGACATAGACCGCGCTCTGCGCGACCTTGGTGCCGAAAGCGAGGCTGGCGAGGATCGCAAGTTTTTGCGCGGTGTCGTGACCGTCGACGTCGAAGGATGGATTGGCCTCGGCATAGCCGAGGCGCTGCGCGTCCTTCAGGCATTCGGCGAACGACAGGCCTTCCTGCTCCATCCGGGTCAGGATGTAATTGCAGGTGCCGTTGAGGATGCCGTAGACGCGATTGACGCCGGTGCCGGCAAGACCCTCGCGCAGCGTCTTGATGACCGGGATCGCCGCACCCACCGCGGCCTCGAAATTCAAGGCGCAGCCGTGCTTCTCGGCGGCCTTCGCCAGGCGCAGCCCATGTTTGGCGATCAGCGCCTTGTTGGCGGTGACCACCGACTTGCCGGATTTCAGCGCGGCTTCGATCGCCGACAGCGCCGGCTCGCCGGAGCCGCCCATCAATTCGACGAAGCAGTCGATGCCGGGATCGTTGGCGAGTGCCAGCGCGTTCTTTGCCCATGCGATGCCGCGCAGGTCGAGGCCACGCTTCTTCGCCTTCGAGCGCGCGGTGACGGCGACGATGCGGATGCCACGGCCGCTGCGCGCCGACAAAATGCGGCTCTGCGCTTCGATAAGGCGGACCACCTCGGCGCCAACAGTGCCGAGCCCCGCAATACCCACTTTCAGGGGTGCGACCATACTGCGAAAAACCTGCCGGAATAAGCTATCGCCGGTTGGCGAGAGGAACCACGTTGTGCAACGTTTCGATGCCGCTTTCAAGGAAGCGGCGCACGCCGCGCGCGGCCTGGCGGATGCGTTGCTCGTTTTCCACCATTGCGATGCGGACATAGCCCTCGCCATGCTCGCCGAACGCAACGCCGGGCGAGACCACGACGCCGGATTTCTCCACCATCAAGGTCGCAAACTGCATGCTGCCGACCTCTTGGAACGCTTTCGGCAGCGGCGCCCAGGCGAACATCGAGGCGCTCGGGGGCGGAATCTCCCACCCCGCACGCCCGAACGATTCCACCAGCGCGTCGCGGCGCTTGCGGTAGGTGTCGCGCATGTCGCGGATGCAGTCTTCCGGACCGTTCAGCGCCGCAGTCGCCGCCACCTGCACCGGGGTGAAGGCGCCGTAATCGAGATAGGACTTCACCCGCGCCAAGGCTGCGATGATGCGGTCGTTGCCGACCGCAAACCCCATGCGCCAGCCGGCCATCGAGAACGTCTTCGACATCGAGGTGAATTCCACGGTCACGTCGATCGCGCCGGGAACTTGCAGCACCGAGGGCGGCGGATTGTTGTCGTCGAAATAAACCTCCGCATAGGCCAGATCCGACAGGATGAATATCTCGTGCTTCTTCGCGAACGCCACCAGATCCCTGTAGAAATCGAGGCTTGCGACATAGGCGGTCGGGTTGGAGGGATAACAGACCACGATCGCCAGCGGCTTCGGGATCGAATGGATGATCGCGCGCTCGACCGCCTCGAAGAATTGCGGGGTCGGCTCCGACGGCACCGAGCGGATCACGCCGCCGGCCATCAGGAACCCGAAGGCGTGGATCGGATAGCTCGGATTGGGGCATAGCACGACGTCACCCGGTGCGGTGATCGCCTGCGCCACATTGGCGAAGCCTTCCTTGGAGCCCAGCGTCGCCACGATCTGGGTCTCGGGATTGAGTTTCACGCCGAAACGCCGCGCGTAATAGGCCGCCTGCGCCTTGCGCAGGCCGGTAATCCCGCGCGACGCCGAATAGCGGTCGGTCCGCGGCTTGCCCAGCGTGTCCTTCAGCTTTTCGATGACATGGGGCGGCGTCGGCAAATCGGGATTGCCCATGCCGAGATCGATGATGTCGGCGCCGGCGTTCCGCGCGGCCGCCTTAGCCCGGTTGACCTGCTCGAACACGTAAGGCGGCAGACGGCGGATGCGGTAAAACTCTTCCATGGGTCTCAAGCTCCGAAAAGCCGGTCAGGGATCGGCGGCGGGATTTGAGGCAAAGCGGAACTCGATTCCGCGCAAAAAACTCGCCTGATCAATGATTTAGGACGAATTACGGCCCCAAACCGTTGAATCGGAAGTGTTTTAGCACGCACGCCCCGCTGCGCCAGCCGTATTAACGCGCTTCAGATCACTTCGCGGCGGCATTGCTGGCTGCTGCGGCGGCGGCCTGACGGTCACGGGCGGCAGCCAGTTCGGCCTGGATCTTGGCCTGTTCCGCCGGGGCCATCGCGGCCTGGTCCCGATTGGGCGGCAGATCGTGAACCGGGAGGTAGCCGCCGGCTTGCTTGGGGCGCGCAGGCGCATCGGCCGGGGTGCCGACCAAGGGCAGATCCGCGATCGACGTCGCGCAACCGCCGAGCGCGAGCGCCGACAGCAACAGCGCTGCCACCGCCAATGCCCTTGCTTTTCGACCCGCCATCATCCGCTCGAAGGTCCCCACCTGTATGAGCCGCTAATATGAGCCTTGCAGCGACAAAACGTCTGCTTCTCGGATTTACCGACAATCGTTCAAACCATTGTCGCTCGAAACGATTAAAGCCTGAACACCAAACCGCAGCGCTGAGGCCTCAATATGTCAGAACCAAGATACTTTACCGCAGTGCAACAGCGCCAGAGCGAAGAAGATGAAACCCGAACCTGTCGTCGCGATCCCTGCGGTGACGAATGTGAAATGAACCTATAGTGTCCTTGTCATGAGCGACGTCACCACCGAAACCCCGACTGCGAAGAAATTCGATCCCGAAGCTTTCGCAATGAACCTTGCGAAGGCGCTGGAGAGCAGTGGCCAGGCGCTTGCGGCCTATCTCAAGCCGCGCGAGAACGGCGAGCTCAAGGACAAGCCGCCCAACGAAGTCGGCGAGGTCATCAAGACTTTTAGCACGGTGGCGGAATATTGGCTTTCGGATCAAAATCGG
>JAXDOD010000002.1:0-31360 GCA_034669045.1 Alphaproteobacteria bacterium | reverse complement strand
CGCTCCTCCTCCGTCACCCGGACGACGACCTGGCCGGCGTGGGTGAACTTGATGGCGTTGCCGATCAGGTTGACGAGCACCTGGCGGACCCGGACCGGGTCGCCGACCAGGGCGGCCGGGATGCCGGGGCGGACGTCGCCGACCAGCTCCAGCCCCTTGGTGTGGGCCCGCAGGGCGAGCGTCTGGAGGGTGTCGTCCACCGTCTCGCGGAGGTCGAACTCGACCGGGTCGAGGTCGAACTTGCCGGCCTCGATCTTGGACAGGTCGAGCAGGTCGTTGATCAGCGAGATGAGGTGCCCGCCCGAGCCGTGGATGTCCTTGAGGTACTGCCGGTAGCGGTCGTTGCCGACCGGACCGAAGCGCTCCTCCATCATCACCTCGGAGAAGCCGATGATGGCATTGAGCGGAGTGCGGATCTCATGGCTGATCTTCGCCAGCAGGTCGGATTTGGCGGACGACGCCTTCTCGGCCTGGCGCTTGGCCTCGATCAGCTCCTCCTCGGCCTTCTTCCATTGCGTGATGTCGCGGAAGACGGCGCAATATTTGTCCGCGGCGTTGTCGACGCGTCCTATTGTCATGAACAGCGGGATGAGGCCGCCCTGGCGCTCGCGCCCGATCACCTCGCGCCCGTCGTTGAGCACGCTGGCGACGCCGTCACGCGCCAGGCCGTCGAGATAATCGAGCGCGACGTCGATGCTCTCGGGCGCGAACAGGTCCATGAACGACTGGCCGGCGAGCGCCTCGTCGTCATAGCCGAACAGCGCCTGGGCGCTGCGGTTCGAGGACAGGATGCGGGTCTCGCCATCGAGCAGGATGACGCCGTCGGTCGCGGTATCGAGGATGGCGCGCAGCTCGGCGACCTCCGCGCGCGTGGCTTTGAGCGCCGCGCCGGCGACGTCCTCGGTGCCGGCCACCACCGGCGTGGTGAGGAGCGCAAAAGCGGAATCGCCCTCCCAGGGCACCAGGAACAGCCGGCCCTCGGCCGGTATCCGCTCGCCGCGATTGCTGGTGACCGCGAACGACTTGTGGCCGCCGTCCTCGATCGCGATGGCGCCCGACTCGACGAACAGGCTGTCGAGGCCGCCCGCTTCCGCCAACTCCTCGATGGAGTCGTAGCCGGTCCAGCGCAGGAAGGTGCGATTGGCATAGATCAGCGCGTTGAGCCGGTAGACCAGCACGCCGACCGGAAAGCGGTCGAGGATCGGCCGCACGTCGGGCACGGCGGCCGCGGTCTCGGGCTCGGACGGCGCGAACAGGTCATGCTCGATGTCGGCCGTCCGCGTCGCGGGGTCCGGCGGCGATGCGGCAGCGGCCTTGGCGGCGTCGGCGAGGTCGCTCAGCGTGGGATCGGCCGACTGGCTTGCGTCATGTGCCTCCGCGCCATTCGCGTCCTTGTCGCCGGGCGCGGTGAGCCGCTCGGTGAGCCGCCGCGCCAAGTCGCGAAAGGCGCGGCGCTCGACCGGCGTCAGCGTGGGGACGCTCGGCTCGGCCGAGATGGCGCGGAACGGCACGACATTCTCGGCCGGGTGCTCGGCGGTTGCGCCGGCGTCATCCCCATCGGGTGAGGGCGGCACTGCCGGTTCGACCAGGGCGGCTGCCGCGGGCGCATCGTGCCGCGCCTGCGCCAAGGCGTTGAGCCGCGCGAGATCGCGGCAGACGCCGAAGCCGCGATAGCCGCGAAAGCTCCGCTCGCGATCGAACACCGGCAGGCCCGATAATTCGACCGCCAGGCGCTCGTGGGACTGCGTGACCGGCCAGGACACGGAAAGCCCGCTCCAGGTGTCGTGCGACGCGATCGCGCGCGCCACCTGACCGTCGGGATCGAGGCCGAGCGTTGCGGCGATCTCGTCCCACGGCCGGCCCAGCATGGTGGCGGTCCGCGGGCCCGCGAGCGCAACGAACTCGTCGCAGTCGATTTTGAAGCGTCCGTCCGGATCGATCTGCCAGACGAAGCGCAGCGGATGGCGGCGCTCGGGCGGCGACGTTGTTTCGGATGACGATGGCGACAGCGTCGCCGCCTCGGAATCGACCGTGACGGGCTGCGCCGGTTCGGGGTCCTCGTAGGGTGGCGCCGGCGTGGGCGGCGCCGCTTGATCGGGCTTCGCGATTTCCGTGTCCTCGGCAGCGGTCACGGCAGCAGCGGCGCTCGCGTCCGCCTCAGGCCGGGGTGGTTCGAGCGCGAGAGGCGGTGCGAAGGTCGCGATCAGGATTGCCTCGGGCCCGGTGCCGATGCGGTCAAGCACGATCGAGCCGTTTGCGCTCGCTCCCTGCGCGTGACCCGACCTGATCGCTTCCGCGGCCAGCGCCTCGGCGTCGAGCGCCGCCAGCGTGGCCGCGCCGCCGAGCCATGCGCGCGCCGCCGCGGTGGCGTCGATGAGCACGCCGGCGGCGGAAAGCGCCGCGACCGGCTCCGCGATGCCGGCCAGCAGGCGATGGACCCGTTGCTCGAGCGGGAGGTCCGGGCCGGCGCGTTCGGTTGCGGCGATCAGGACTGCGCGGTCGCCGCCCGCCAGCGTCACCTGCGTGCAATGGCAGGTGACGGCGCGTCCGATGCCGGCGCCGAAGCCCCGCAGCCGTTCGAGCCGTCCGGCGCCGTCCGGCGGCAGCGTCGCCGCCAGCCGCGCGATCTGGGCGGCCGCCGGCTGCCCGGCGTCGAAACGGCGCTCGGCCAGGGCCGCCGCATTCGGCGCGCCGAACACCGCGGCGCCGGTCGGGTTGGCCCACAGCACATGGCCGGCGTCGGCCGACCACAGCCACGCCGGCAACCCGCTCACCGCCAGCGGCGCCAGGCGCGGGTCGCGCAGCCAAAGCAACCGGGATGCAGGCTCGCTCATCGGGACACCGCTCGCCGGCATGGGTGCCGGAAATCCTGTATTTTATCGGCTTTTTAGTAGTCCGCGCCCTCGACCGCGTCCACGGCGACGGTTCCCGGGCCTCCCGCAAAGCAGGGATAACCTTAATCTTTCAACCGTTTGACAGGGGGCCGGCGGCGGCTTGCGCGGGTCTCGCCAGTGCCCCTGCCGGCGGGACCACAAAGCCTGGTTGCGAGTTGTAGTAACAAGCCGTTCGCGCGCGTACCGGCCTCGCCGGGGCCCCGAGCCCCATCGTAACCCGGACCAGGAGACACCGATGAGCAAGACCACAACCGAGACGTCGAGCCCGAATTACGACCTGCCGCCCGATCTGCGGGTCTTCGCCGAAAAGAGCGTCGAGCAGGCGCGGCAGGCCTTCGAGGGCTTCATCACCGCCGCGCACCGCACCGCCGCCGCGTTTGAAGGGCAGGCCCAGGCCGCCCGCCAGGGCGCCAAGGATGTCGGCCAGAAGGCCCTGGCTTTCGCCGAGCGCAATGTCGAGAGTTCGTTCGATCTGGTGCAAAAACTCGTGCGCGCCAAGGATGCCAAGGAAATGATGGCGCTGCAGGCCGACTACATCCGCAACCAGATGCAGGCGCTGTCCGAGCAGGCGAGGGAACTTGGCGAAGAAACGGCCAAGGTCGCCAAGGACGCGGCGTCGGCCCCGCGTTAGCCTTTTTTGCGGGCTTGCCCAGGTTCCCGGTAGTTCCCTCCTGCGCCCCTGCATTTGTGCAATGCAATAATTTCCATTGCGCTGCACTAAGCACAGTGTTATATGGCTTTCATCAGATGGCGGCGGCCCGCTGGTGCCTTTCAAGAGCTAGCCGGTCGATCGCGAATCAGGCGCGGACTGCTGCCGGGCGGCGGGTCTGCAGAAGCCGGATCCCGCCCGATCAAGGATGACGACCATGACCGACACCACCTACACCCCGACTGCGACACCCAACCACAAAGCCAAGTCGCGGCCCTATACGACGCCGGACACCTCGCCGGCTGCTGCCGCCTTCGAGTTTCCGAAGTTCGCGATTCCGAATTTCGAAATGCCGAAGATGGAAGTCCCCGCCGCGTTCCGCGAGTTCGCCGAGAAGAGCGTCTCGCAGGCGAAGGAGACTTACGAGAAGATGAAGACCGTCGCCGAAGAGGCCACCGACGTGCTCGAGGGCACCTACGCCACGGCCACCAAGGGTACGTCCGAGTACGGCCTGAAGGTGATCGAGGCGGCCAAGACCAACACCAATGCGATGTTCGACTTCTACACCGAGCTGTTCGGTGTCAAGTCCTATGCCGAGCTGGTCGAGCTCTCCAGCGCGCATGCGCGCAAGCAGTTCGAGGCGGTCACCGGCCAGACCAAGGACCTCGTCGCGCTCGCCCAGAAGGTCGCGACCGAGACCGCCGAGCCGGTCAAGGAGAGCGTCACCAAGGCCTTCAAGAAGGTCGCCTGACGCTTCCGGCGAGCTTGCCGCCACGCCATCGGGTGCGGCCGACTTGCGCACTCCGAGCTGGCGATCTCAGGGTTGCCTGCGGCGCCAACCCACTCGCGATCTGACGCAGCCCGGGCCAGTCGCCCGGGCTTTTTCGTTGAACAAAAGCCTGCCGGGGCGCGACCAAGGACGGACGGCGACGACCTGCTCTTGCCAAGAATGGACCTTGCTCATAGGGTCCGGCCGCTCGCCGGGCGCGCAGGACGCGCTCAAGCCAGTGTGCAGCTGTAGCTCAGATGGTTAGAGCGCCGGTCTGTGGAACCGGAGGTCGGTGGTTCGAAGCCACCCAGCTGTACCATTCCCCGGGGTGTTGTCTTGACCCGCCGCGCCCGCCGTCCGATGCGGGCTTATTTTCCCCTGGTCGATGGAAGCGCGGGTCGCGTCGTGCTACCATCGCGGGTCAAAGTGAGGTGCGCTTGGTGAAGATGCCGAACCGCGACTACTTCATTCAGTGCGTCAAGCAATGAACAAAACGGCCATTGCCAGTGTTGATCTGCAATCAGGGGGCGTGAAGGAGGTTGATATGAAACAAGTTGCCATCATCGCGTTGACTGCGCTCTTTGCGGCATCGCTTGCGGCGCCGGCTTCCGCCCAGAGAACCCGCTACGTGCAAAATCGGACCCTGGTCCCGCAACAGGCTTACAACTATTGCTACCAGTTGGCCTTGTCCCGCGGCCTGACCATCTCGCGCGGTGACTACAACCGCGTCGACGCCTTCATTTCGGACTGCCTGTCCGGAAGAATCCGGTAACTCCGCGGCGGCTGGACCGGCTGGTCGGATCGGCGGGAGCGACCCTCCCGCCGTCCCGACGAAGTTTTCTGATCTGAACCGCAACTCACTCTCAGGCGCCGCCATGTCCGAGGCGGCGCTCGTCCAGTGTTCGGCCGACGTCGCGGCATGGCCCCGTCACCGGCGACGATCGCAGCCTCCAGGCATTCCTCATCGCCTGCCTTCACACCGGCAAGATCCGCAACCGACCTGCCCAGTGACCACGAGCTGCGGCGATGCGCCGTGGCTGCGAAGCGCGCGCGTTGGCGGACTGGCGCTGGCATCATCGCGTCGTTGTTGCCTGCGGGGGCGCGCGCGTCGCTGCGGGACTGGAACGGCGCCGTGAAAGTGAATACGTTCGCCGAGAGGCGGGGTAACCGGAATCGCAGCAAGGAACCGACAGGGAGTTCGGGAATGTCAGCGCCAGACTGGAAGGTGCCGCCCGCCGTCCAGCCTCAGCCGGGGGACTACACCTACGATCTCGATCGGGCGCTCGGCTCGGTGGTCGGTGTGCGTTCGATCATCCCGGGCGATGCCTTCTCCGCCGAGACGCTCGGCACCGAGCGCGCCGGCAACGGCGTCCTCATCCGCGAAGACGGCGTGGTGCTGACGATCGGCTATCTGGTCACAGAGGCCGAGCAGCTCTGGCTGAGCTTCAGCGACGGCCGCGCGACCCCCGGTCATGTTCTCGGCTACGACCAGGAGACCGGCTTCGGGTTGGTGCAGGCGCTCGCGCGCGTTGATCTGCCGGCGCTTTCGCTCGGCCAGTCGTCGACCGCCACGGTCGGCGAGCGCGTCGTGGTCGGCGGCGCCGGTGGCCGCCATCATTCGGTGGCGGCGCGCATCGCGGCGCGGCAGGAGTTCGCCGGCTACTGGGAATACGTGCTCGATGAGGCGATCTTCACGGCGCCCGCGCATCCCAACTGGGGCGGCACCGCGGTGATCGGCCCGCAGGGCGATCTCCTCGGCATCGGTTCGCTGCAGCTCGAGCAGCCGAAGGAGCAGGGCAGCGAGCATCTCAACATGATCGTGCCGATCGACCTGCTCAAGCCCATCCTCGATGACTTGCTGACGCTCGGCCGGCGCAACCACCCGCCGCGGCCCTGGCTCGGGCTCTACGCGACCGAGGTCAACAACCGGGTCGTGGTGGTCGGGCTCTCCAGCCGCGGGCCCGCGCGCAAGGCCGATCTGCGCACCGGCGACGTCGTGCTGTCGGTGGGCGGCACCGAGGTGAGCGACCTCGCCGGCCTGTTCCGGCGCATCTGGGCCTTGGGTGATGCCGGCGTCGAGGTCCCGCTCACGGTCTATCGCGACGGGCGCACGCTCGAGCTGCGCGTGCCGTCGGCCGACCGCCGCAAGTTCCTCAAAGGTCCGCGGCTGCATTAGCGCTTGGCGGATTTCGGAGGGACGCGTCCGTCTCCGCCCATTCCCGCGCAAGCCGGGAATCCCTGCGCTGGCTGGCTCTGCCCTGCGGGCGCCTGGAGCCGGTTGGGGTCGGCGCGATTTGTTGCTAGAGTGCCGACATCGCAATGAAAAGAACAACCGCCGGTCCGTGACCGGTGACAGGGGGGACGGACCATGGCTTTGCCCAACGTGCCGCATCAGACCGGACGCGTCAGCTCCGGTGATGTCACGATTTTCTACCGCAGCTTCGGCGCCAAGGGCCGCACGCCCATCGTGGCGATGCACGGCGCCAACTATTTCGACTCCTACGACTGGATCGGCGTTGCCGGCGCGCTCGCGAATGATCGCGAGGTCGTCACCTTCGACCGGCGTGGCTGGGGCGAGTCCTCCTGGAGCCCGAGCAAGGATTATTCGATCGACGCCCACATCAGCGACGCGCTCGCGGTGGTCGGCAAGATGGGCTGGAACCAGGTGATCTTCATGGGCCATTCGGCCTCCGCCCGCGTGGTGATCTCGCTCGCCGCCAACTTCCTGGACAAGACCGCGGGCCTGATCGTGGTCGACCCGATGCTGACGGTCGAGCCGGCCGCCGGCGGCGGCGAGCGCCAGACCGTCGGCAACCCGCCGACGGTCTTCCCCTCGATCGAAGCCACGATGGCGAGCTTCGCCAAGCTCAACAACCCGCCACGCATCGCCAGCGACCGCGAACGCGCGCTGAACGCGCTCATCAAGGTCGAGGGCGGCTACATGCTCAAGCGCGACCCCGACAACGGCAATGCACGGCCGATCGGCGAGGGCGCGCAGATGCCGCAGCGCCCTCCCAGCGACGTCTGGAAGGACCTCGCCGCCGTCAAGGCGCCCACCATCATCGTGCGCGGGCTCAAGTCGGACCGCTGGGACAACCCTGCGATCCTCGAGCGGCTCACCCGCGATTATCCGAAGGCCGCGCTCGTGACCGTCAATGCGCAGCACGACGTGCCCAACCAGGCGCCCGAGGAACTGATCGCGCATGTGCGCAAGTTCGCCTGAAGACGTTGAGACGAGGAAATCATGGCGGTCCAACAACGTACCGGAAGGCTCAACTCGGGCGACGTATCGCTTTTCTATCGCGCGTTCGGCTCGCCCGGCGCGACGCCGATCCTGATCTGTCACGGCTCCAACTATTACGACTCCTATGACTGGATCGGAGTGGCGAGCGCGCTTGCGGTCGACCGCGAGGTGGTGGTGCACGACAAGCGCGGCTGGGGCGAGTCCTCCTGGAGCCCAAGCAAGGACTATTCCTACGATGCCGCGCTCGACGACATGGTGGCGGTGATCGCCATGATGAAGTGGGACAAGGTGATCCCGATGGGTCATTCCGGTGGCGGTCCGCCGGTCGTCTCCTTTGCAGTCAATTTTCAGGACCGCACCACGAAGCTCGTGCTTGTCGACAGCCAACTCAACCGCGACGAGAACGCGCGCTCCGGCAGCTCGGTCAGCAATCCGCCGCTCGTGTCCCCGACCATCGAGGCGGCGATGGCGAACTTCGCCAAGCTCAACAACCCGCCGCGGTTCGGGCTCGACCGCGAGCGCGCCGTGCATGGCCTGATCAAGGTCGAGAATGGCTACATGCTCAAGCGCGACCCCGACAACGGCAATCGGAAGCCGATCGGGGAGGGCGCCAAGCTGCCGCAGCGGCCGGTGCGTGAAATGTGGGAGGAACTGGCCATGGTCAAGGTCCCGACCATCGTCGTACGCGGGCTGCAGTCCGACCGTTATCCGCCGGCGACGGTCGAGCGGCTGACCAAGGAATATCCGCAGATCCACCAGGAGACGGTCCAGTCACAGCACGACATCCCCCGCATGGCGCCGGACGCCCTGGTGGCACATGTGCGCAAATTCATCGGGACCGCCTGATTGGCGGTGGCAAAAGGCGGGGCGGCTCGCTAAAATCGCGGCGTTGAGCGACTCCAATGGCGGGCGCAATGCCGAATGCCCGGCGCCGCTCACGCGACGGAGATCCCATGAAAAACCGCCCGCTTCTCGCATTGATCGCGGCCGCGTCCTTCTGCGTCGTGCTGCCCGTCCAAGCCCAGGTCGTGCAACCCGATACCAGCCAGCCGGGCGGCTTCCCGCTGAAACCGGGCGCCGCGACGACGCTGATCCAGGAGCGGTGCATTGCCTGCCATGATCTTCGGCGGGTCGTGAATTCCAACAAGGACGCGGAAGAATGGCGCGAGACCGTCCACATGATGAAGGCGGCCGGCGCCGCGATCGACGACGCCGAGGTGAAACAGATCTCGGACTATCTCATCGCCAATTATCTCGGACTGGAACGGCCGAAGGCGACCATCGTGGCCGGTCCGGCCAACGTGAAGTTCAAGACCTGGGCGACGCCGACGCCGGGCTCGCGTCCGCATGATCCGCTGGCGACGCCCGACGGCATGATCTGGTGGTCCGGACAGTTCGCCAACCGGCTCGGCCGGCTCGATCCCAAGACCGGCGAGATGAAGGAATTCCCGATTCCGGTGCGGGGCGGTCCGCACGGCCTGATCAACGACAAGGACGGCAACATCTGGTACGCCGGCAACTGGGGCGGCCACATCGGCAGGCTTGATCCGAAGACGGGTGAGTGGAAGCAATTCGCCATGCCGGATCCCAAGGTCAAGGATCCGCACACGCCGCTGTTCGACAAGAACGGCATCCTCTGGTTCAGCGCGCAGAACAGCGGCGTCATGGGCCGCCTCGATCCCAAGACCGGCGATATCAAGCTGTTCACGCCGGTCGGCGCGGCCGGCCAGCAGCCCTATGCGCTCCGGTTCCTGTCGGATGGCCGGCAGCCCTGGTACAGCTATTTCGGCTCGAACAAGATCGCCACCATCGATCCCGACACGTTCGCGCTCAAGGAGTTCACGCTGCCGGATGCCAAGACCCGCATCCGCCGCATGGACGTGACTTCCGACGACATGATCTGGTTCGGCGACTGGTCGAACGGCAAGCTCGTGCGCTTCAACCCGAAGGACGGCTCCACCAAGGAATGGCCGGGACCCGGCGGGCAACTGTCGCAGCCCTATGGACTGGTCGTGATCGACGACGTGATCTGGTACTGCGAGTCGAACCTGCGGCCGAATACGCTGGTGCGCTTCGATCCCAAGACCGAGAAATTCCAGACCTGGGAAATGCCCGACGGCGGCGGCATCGTGCGCCACATGATGAAGACGCGCGACGGCAACATCGCCATGGCGCTGAGCGGCATCAGCAAGATCGGGCTCGTCGAGATCCTGCCGTCGAACTCGAATTGAGGCAGAACACCACCTGCCGCTCATTCCCGCGCAAGCGGGAATCCAGAGTTACACAGAAAGACCTGGGTCCCCGCTTCCGCGGGGACGAACGGAGATGGTGTCTCACCCCGCCGTCGGTGCCGGGGTGTCGAGATCGATGAACACCTGGCCGTCGCGCACCGCCGTCTTGTAGGTCTTGAGCGCGATGAAGCAGGGCGGCTGCGTCGGCTGGCCGGTCTTCACGTTGAACGCGCCGAAGTGGAAGCTGCACTCGATCTCGTCGCCCGTGAGCGTGCCGTCGGCGAGGTCGGCGAGGCCATGGGTGCAGCGCGCCTCGGTGGCGTAATACTCGCCCCCGACGTTGTAGATCGCGACCAGTTCGTCGCCGACCTCGCGGCTGATCACGCCGTTCTCGGGCACATCGGCTATGGCGCAGACCTGGGTCTCGGGCATCGGCTTTCATTCTGCCATGAGGGCGATGCCCGTGCTTTAGCGGCATGGCCGAAAAGTGCAAGAGGGGTGTGTGGGTCCCGGATGCGATCCAGCGCGTCACTTCGCGATCGCTTCGTGCTGCGTTGCGCCCGCGACACAAGTCCGAATTGACCCGGTTTTTGGCGGGCCTATAAGCTAGGGTCAGCCTCGGGCCAACCCACGAGAACGACCATGTCCGCCCGCTCCTACATCATCGACGACCGCGAGCGAAAGACCTTCCTGCTCGACCGCGAGGTGCTGGTCTCCGACGACATCCTGCGCAAGGAAATGTCGCACATCTTCGGCCGCTGCTGGATCTATGTCGGCCATGCGTCGGAGCTCAAGAAGCCGGGCGATTTCCGCTCGCGCAAGGTCGCCGGCCGGCCGGTGATCTTCTGCCGCGACCAGCAGGGCGAGATCCACTGCCTGTTCAACACCTGCCGCCACCGCGGCGCGATCGTGTGCACGCAGCGCGAGGGCAACGCGCGCCGCTTCATGTGCATCTACCACGGCTGGATCTACGGCAACGACGGCAAGCTCGTGCGGGTGCCGGGCGACGACGCCTATGCGGAGGCGTTCGATGCCAACGCCTACGGGCTGCGCAGTCCCGCCCGCTTCGAGCAGTATCGCGGCTTCTGGTTCATGAACCTCGACGCGGATGCCGAGCCCCTCGACGGCTATCTCGCGCAGGCCAAGGACTATATCGACCTCGTCATCGACCAGTCGCCGTCCGGTCAGATGGAGATCATCGCCGGCGTGCAGGAATATGACGTCGCTGCCAACTGGAAGCTGATGGTCGAGAACAGCGTCGACGACTATCACCTGCCGTCGACGCACTCGACCTGGCTCAACTTCATGGCCAATTCGGGCGTCAAGCTGGAGCCGCCGAAGGAGGGCTTGGTGCTGCCGACCAAGGGCCTCGCGGTCGAACTCGGCAACGGCCACTTCACCACCGACAACGTCAACTTCCGCGGCAGGCCGGTGGCCAAGTGGATCCCGCTCTATGGCGAGCCGGCCAAGGCGGAGATGGACGCGATTCGCGCCGAGCTCGTCACGCGGCTCGGGCCGGACCGCGCGACCCGCGTCGCCGACACCAACCGCAACCTGGTGATCTTTCCCAACCTCGTGATCAACGACGGCTCCTCGGTCACGGTGCGCACCTTCTATCCGCAGGGCCCCGACAAGATGCACGTCACCGCCTGGGCGCTCGGCCCGGCCGAGGAGAGCGAGAGCGCCCGCGCCCGCCGTCTCGATGCCTTCCTGACGTTTTATGGACCCGGCGGCTTCGCCACGCCCGACGACGTCGAGGCGCTCGAGCTGGTCCAGCAGGGGCTCGCCAACTGGGCCGAGGACCGCTGGTCCGAAATGTCGCGCGGCATGGGCAAGCAGAGCGAGCAGCTCAACAGCGACGAGCATCACCTGCGCATCTTCTGGCGGCGCTGGAACGAGCTGATGGGGGCGGAAGCATGACGGTCGCGGCGCGAGGCGTGGTGACCCGCGCGGAGGTGGAGGACTTCCTCTATCACGAGGCCGCGCTGCTCGACGACTGGAAGCTCGATGCGTGGCAGGAACTGCTCACCGACGACGCCGCCTATTATGTACCGCCCAATGACCAGCTCGAGAGCGACCACCGCTCGACCTTGTTCCTGGTGGCGGACGACCGCGAGCGCATCCGCCAGCGGGTGATCCGCATCAACGATCCCAACTGCCACGCCGAATATCCCAAGTCGCGCACGCGGCGCATGATCTCGAATGTGCGCATACTCGCCGTCGAGGGCGACCTGATCACGGTGGCGGCCAATTTCGTGTGCTACCGGTTCCGCCGCTACGAGCGCATCCGCGAATATGTCGGCGGCTATCGCTACGTCCTGAAGCGGGCAGGGGACTCGTTCCGCATCAAGGAGCGGCGCGTGTTCATCGACGCGCACGAGCTGGGCGGGCTGGGCTCGGTGAGTTTCATCTTGTGAGCGTCCGTGCATTCCTCCCTCGCAGCCCGGATGGAGCAAAGCGTAATCGGGGATCGCCTTGCCCGCGCGTTGCAACCTATCGGGAACAAGGCTCCATGAGCTACCCCGCACGTTTTTCCCGGATTTCGCTTCGCTCCATCCGGGCTACAGATGCCATGAACTCAAGGACTCCTTGATGCCAAAGCTCGAAAGCCTGCTGGAAGAAATCGTCACCGCCAACCGCATCCTCGCCCACGAGGGCGTCGTCGACTCGTTCGGCCACGTCAGCGCGCGCCATCCGGACAACCCCAAGCACTTCCTGTTGTCGCGCGCGCGCGCGCCCGAGCGCATCGAGGCCGACGACATCATGGAGTTCACGCTTGAAGGCGAGCCGGTCGATCCGCGCGGCCGCGCGCCCTATCTGGAACGCTTCATCCATGGCGGCCTCTTCGAGGCGCGGCCGGACGTGCACGCGGTCGTGCACAACCACTCGCCGAGCGTGATCCCGTTCGGCATCACCGAGCGGAAGCTGCGGCCGCTCCTGCACATGTGCGCCAATATCGGCCACGACGTGCCGACCTGGGATTCCCACGACAAGTTCGGCGACACCGCGCTCCTGGTCGAGAACGTCGCCATGGGCCGCGATCTCGCCAAGGCCATGGGCTCCGGCCGCACCATCCTCATGCGCGGCCACGGCGCCACCGTGGTCGCGCCCAGCGTGCGCCACGCGGTGTTCATCTCGATCTATCTCGAGGTCAACGCCAAGCTGCAGATGCAGGCCATGGCCATGGGCGACATCAAGTTCCTCACCCCGGGCGAAGTCGACGCCGTCATTTCCCGCACCGGACCCTATACGCTCAACCGCGCCTGGGAGAACTGGTGCCGGCGCGCCGGCCGGCCGTTCGTGGCGGAGCTGGGGTAGGAAGCCCGGGCTGACGTGCTGCAGCGCGGTGCTCGTGATGGCGCCCTCTTTCTTGCGGGAGAGGGCAGCAAAGGCGCTGTTCCGACTTGCGGCAAACGAACGCCGCGCCCGGGCCGCCCAGATGTGCTATAGCGCCGGAACCTGGCAGCAGCATTGATCTGAGGAAGCGAACGCAGCCATGGCTGCCGTATCAATCCCGTCGGGCCGCGTGGCGGCGGGTGCCGCTGAAGCGGCGTCCGGCGAACCGATGCTGGTGGTCGAGGACATCGTCAAGCGCTTCGAGACGCCGGACGGCGTGGTGACCGCGCTCGATGGCATCTCGCTCACCGTCGCTCCTGGCGAGTTCCTCGGCGTGATCGGGCCGTCCGGCTGCGGCAAGTCCACGCTGTTCAACATCATCGGAGGGCTGCTCGACGGTTACGACGGCACGGTCAAGGTCGCGGGCGAGCGGGTCAGCGGCCCGCACCCCTCTATCGGCATGATCTTCCAGGAGGAGTCGACCTTCCCCTGGCGCAACGTGCTCGACAACGTGACGTTCCCGCTCGAGATCGCCGGCGTGGCCAAGTCGGAACGCTACGACAAGGCGCGCCATTTCGTGGCGCTGGTCGGGCTCGAGGGCTTCGAGCGGCGCTATCCGGCCGAGCTTTCGGGCGGCATGCGCCAGCGCGTCTCGATGGCACGCACGCTCGCCGCCGAGCCCAAGATCATGCTGATGGACGAGCCGTTCGCGGCGCTCGACGAGCAGACGCGGCTCCTCCTCGGCGACAAGGTGCTCTCGATCCAGCAGCAGCTCAGGCAGACCACGCTGCTCATCACCCACAACATCACCGAGGCGGTGCAGCTCTCGGACCGGATCCTGGTGATGACCTACCGGCCGGGCAGGCTCAAGCGCATGGTCGACATCAGGCTGCCGCGCCCGCGCACCTCCGAGATCGTCTCGAGCGAGGCGTTCGGGCGCTACGTCGCGCAGATCTGGAGCGACCTGCGCGAAGAGGCGTCGCTCGGGCTGCGCGACGACGAGGCGTCGAAGCGCAAGGGCGGCGGACATGCTTGAGCGGGTGGGCACATCACGGCCTGCAGCGGCGCTTTGGGGCAATGCGCTGACCGCGATCTCGGGGGGCGCCCTCGCCACTGGCTCGGTAGGCTCCCCTCCCCCTTGTGGGGAGGGGTTGGGGGTGGGGGTCGTGCATGCGATCTTTCCTAAACCCCCACCCCTGTCCCCTCCCCACAAGGGGGAGGGGAACCCTGTGGCGCCAGCCTTCGCAAAGGCGATATCCAATTTGCGTTGGTCGCTCTCATGAGCGCCGTGCCGCTCACCAACGCCCGCTGGTTCCCGGGAGCGCTCGGGATCGGTTCTTTCGTTGCGCTGATCGCCCTCATCGAGCTGCTCATCCGCGTCGGCGCGGTCAATCGCTTCATCGTCCCGACGCCGTCGGAAATCGTCATGGCCTTTCCGCGCGTCATCGCGGAGGAGCATGTCTTCGAGCGTTTCCTTCTCACCACCGGCGAAGCGTTGGCGGCGAGCGTCCTCGTCACCCTGTTCGGCGTTGCCGGCGGAGTCCTGCTCCACCAGTCGCGCCTCCTTCGGCAAGCGACCGAGACCTGGGTGGCGGCGGTGGCGGCGGCGCCGCTGGTGCTGATCTATCCGCTCTATCTCGTGATCTTCGGGAGGAACGTCACCACCATCGTGATGATGGGCTTCACCGCCGGCCTCGCCCCGGTGATCCTCAAGACACTGGAAGGGCTTTCGGGCACGCGGCGCGTCCTCATCAACGTGGGGCGGAGCTTCAACCTCACGCGTTGGCAGCAGTTCTGGAAGATCCTGTTTCCGGCGGCGCTGCCGACCATCTTTGTCGGCTTGCGGCTCGGGCTGATCTTCGCCCTGATCAACATCGTGGGCGTCGAGTTCCTGATCAATTTCGGCGGCCTCGGCCAGCTCATCAACGAGCTTGCCGAACGCTATGATCTCCCCGGCACCTATGCCGCGATTTGCTTCGTGATCCTGGTCAGCGTCTGCGTCTTCGCGCTGACGGAAAGGCTCGAGCGATGGCTGAGACCGGCCGAATGACACTTCCAGCGGCGGCGCCGCGCCGGGCATTGCTGAGTCCGGTGACGGCGCTGCGCATCGTCATCATCGTGACGGTGCTGCTGGCCTGGGAGGCGCTCGCCGCCTCGGGCTGGCTGTACCGCGACGTGGTGCCGTCGCTGCTTGCGATCGGCCAGGCGCTTGTCAGGACGCTTTCCGATCCGACGTTCTACTGGCACCTCTACACCACCTTCTACGAGATTTCGGTCGCGATGGTGATCGGCGGCGTCAGCGGGCTCGCCGTCGGCATCGCGCTCGGCGGCTCGCGGCTGCTGCGGCGCGCCTATGAGCCGATGCTCTATTATCTCGGGCCCTGCCCGAAGATCATCTTCTTCCCGGTGATGATCATGTGGTTCGGCGTCGGCCCCGCCTCCAAGGTCGCGATGGGCGCGATCTCGTGCTTCTTCCCGGTCGCGCTCAACGTCGCCGGCGGGATGCGCGAGATCGACAAGGTTTTCATCCGCGTCGGGCGCAGCTTTCGCGCCAGCACCTGGCAGATGGCGAGCAAGATCTACATGCCGGCGATGCGCCACCCGATCATCAACGGTGTCCGCCTCGGCCTCGGCGTCTGCCTGATCGGCACGCTCCTGGCGGAGACAAAGCTCTCCAACCGCGGCATCGGCTTCCTGGTCATCCAGGCCTACAGCATGTTCAACATGCCGCAGATGTATTCGCTGCTGATCGTGCTGTTCGTGATCTCGATCGGGGCCAATGCGCTGATCGGCCGGCTCGGCGGTCTTGACGACATCAAGCGGCTCTGAAGCAAGTAGGTGTAGGGTGGACAAAGTCTATCGTGCGCCGCGCCCACGCGGCGATGGCATGGCAAGCGACTTTGCCGGCCCTACAAGATAAATATCTAAGAGGTGACCCCATGTCCGTTGCGACCCCGATCAAGCCCGTCGCGCCGCCGTTGCGGCTGCCGTCCCACCGCGATCCTTATTACGGCGGCAAGTGGCAGCAGCCCAAGGCCGGATGCTACGCCGAGGTGACGGCGCCAGGCTCGGGCGAGTCGCTCGGCAAGGTGGTCGACGGGACCGCCGCCGACGCCGAGGCCGCCATCGCCGCCGCCAAGGCCGCGTTCAAAGGCTGGCGGCGCGTGCCGCCGCTCGAACGCGCGAAGATGCTGCGCGCGATCGCCGAGGTGCTGCGCAAGAACGGCGACGAGCTCGCCATGCTGGACGCCGCCGACTGCGGCAATCCCTATGCCGAGATGGTGCGCGACGCCAATGCGGGCGCCGCCCAGCTCGATTTCTACGCCGGCCTCGTCACCGAGATGAAGGGGGCCTCGATCCCGATGGGGCCGGACGTGGTCAATTTCTCGGTACGCGAGCCTTTCGGCGTCGTCGGCCGCATCATCCCGTTCAACCATCCGTTCATGTTCGCGGCCGGCAAGTCGGGCGCGCCGCTCGCGGCCGGCAACACGGTTGTGCTCAAGCCGCCGGAGCAGGCGCCGCTCTCCGCGCTGCGGCTGGCCGAGCTGATCGACGGAATCCTTCCGCCCGGCGTGTGGAATGTGGTGCCCGGCGGCAAGGAGGTCGGGCAGGTGCTGGCGAGCCATCCCGACGTCGCGATGACGGCGCTGATCGGCAGCGTGCCGACCGGCCGCGCCGTGATGAAGGCCGCTTCCGACACGCTCAAGCCGGTGCTCCTGGAGCTTGGCGGCAAGAACGCCCTGATCGCGTTCCCGGACGCCGACCTCGACGCGGTGTCGGCGGCCGTGGTCGACGGCATGAACTTCACCTGGTGCGGACAGAGCTGCGGGTCGACCAGCCGCGCCTTCATCCACGAAAAAATCTACGACGCCGTGATCGAGCGCGCCAAAACATCGATCGGGCGCTACAAGCCCGGCAACCCGACCGATCCGGCGACCACCATGGGCTCGATCATCAGCCAGGTGCAGTACGACCGCGTCATGAACTACATCGCGGCCGGCAAGGAGGACGGCGCCCGCCTCGTCTCCGGCGGCAGGCGGCCGAGCGATCCAAAGCTCGCCCGGGGCCTGTTCATCGAGCCGACCATCTTCGCCGACGTGACCATGGACATGCGCATCGGCAAGGAAGAGATTTTCGGCCCCGTCCTCTCGGTGTTCAAATGGAGCGATGAGGACGCCATGCTGGCGCAGGTCAACCAGGTCGAATACGGGCTGACCTGCTCGATCTGGACCAACGACCTCTCGACCGCGCACCGCACCGCCGCCGCGGTCGAGGCCGGCTATGTCTGGATCAACGAGGTGTCGAAGCATTTCCTCGGCGCGCCGTTCGGCGGCTACAAGCAAAGCGGCATCGGGCGCGAGGAGTGCATCGAGGAGCTGTTGCGCTTTACACGTGAAAAGAACATCCACGTGAACTTCAGGCCCAGGAGCGGCGGGCATTGACGCGAAGGGGCTGCTGTGGGTGCCGCTCGGTCTGCTCCCTCGCTTGAAAAAGGGGAGGTTTGGGGAGGGGATCGATTGCGGAATCGAGCTTGTGATCCCCGCCCTGTCTTTTCCTTTTCGAGGGGAGGGGACGCCGTGGCGCGAGCCTTTTCAACGCCGACAATGCGCCTGCCCCCGATGCTTGCCGCGCAATCGTAGACCCAATACTGTTTGCGTCGCCGTCCCGCTCCTTGGCGCGGTCACCAACAGGGGGAACGCATATGAAATCGCTCGCCGGCATCCTGATCCTTGCGCTCACGTCCACGTTCGCAGCCGCGGCCGACAAGCCCGAATGGGCCTTTCCGACGACCGAGAAGGACCAGCCGCCGCCGCGCATCGCCGGCGACAAGGCGAGGACCGTCGGCAACGTCACGGTCACGCGCGCGGGCGCCGACGAACCCTACAACATCCCGAACTGGCGGCCGGACATGTACCCGGCGATGCCGAAGATCGTGCAGTTCGGCAACAAGGACACGCAGGTGCGCGCCTGCGGCTCCTGCCATCTCCCGACCGGCACGGGCCATGACGAGTCCGCCTATGTGGCCGGTCTGCCGACGCGCTATTTCATCCAGCAGATGGCCGACTGGAAGAAAGGCGACCGCAAGTTCGGCGGGACCATGCTCGCCATGTCCAAGGTCCTGACCGACGCCGAGATCAAGGAGGCCGCCGACTACTTCGGCGCGCTCAAGCCGCGTCCCTGGATCAAGGTGGTCGAGGCCGACACCGTGCCGAAATCCTTCGTCGGGCCCGGCAACAAGCGGCTGGTGCATCCGGCCGGGGGTACCGAGCCGCTCGGCAACCGCATCATCGAAGTCCCCGAGGACGAGGAGGCGGTGGTCTATCGCGACCCGATTTCCGGCTTCGTCGCCTATGTGCCTCCGGGCAGTATTGCCAAGGGCGAGGCGCTGGTGAAGACCGGCGGCGGCAAGACCACGCCCTGCATCATGTGCCACGGCACCACGTTGAAGGGCCTCGGCGACTGGCCTGCGCTGGCGGGGCGGCATCCGAACTATATCGTGCGCCAGCTCTGGAACATGCAGAACGGCGAACGGGTCGGCGGTTCGGCCGCGCTGATGACGCCGGTGGTCGAGAAGCTGACCAACGACGACATGCTGGCGATCGCCGCCTACGTCGCCTCGCTGGCGCCGTGACTTGACAGCGGGCGCGGCCACAGGCGGTGCGGCGAACTCGGTCGGCTCCCTCCCCCACGGAACCCGGGCTTGCCCGGGTTCCGCAATATCGTGCGCAAGTCGGGCAAGCCCGACTTGCGTTGGGGGAGGGTTGGGGAGAGGGGTGGTTCCGGACTCGGTCTTTCCTGGGGCACCCCCTCCCTGTCCCTCCCCTGGCATCAGGACGTTTACGCCCGTCTTCGACGGGCGATGGGGGGAGGGAACGCTGTGGCCCGATCTTCGCAAAGCGAACAACGCGTCCGCGCGTGAGTCTAGAGCGGGCTGAGGAGCGGTCTCCATGACGTTACCGAAATCAACGCCGCTCATCGTCGCGGTAATGCTGCTCGCGTCGCCTTGCGACGCGCAGCAGCTGGCGCCCTGGCGCAACGCCCTGATCCAGCCCAAGGCCGATGCCGGGTTCTACCTCATGGCGTCCAAGGGCGGCTTCTTCGAGAAGGAAGGGCTCAAGGTCGAAACGCTGGAGGTGAAGGACGACACCATCGGCTTCAAGGCGCTGATGTCGGGCGACGTCGACAGCTATCTCGGCACCGCCGGAGCGCTCGCGGCGGTCGCGCGCGGCGCCGACGTGAAGTTCGTCGGCTGCCCCTGGCACGGCATCCCCTATGTGGTGCTGGGCCGCTCGGGCATCAGCAGGATCGAGGATCTCAAGGGCAAGTCCATCGCCGCTTCCGCGCCGGGCACCCCGATCGACATTGTGGCGCGCGCCGCGCTCGCCATGTTCAAGGTGCCCGCTTCGCAGGTGACCTTCGCGGCCGTCGGCGCCGATCGCGAACGCTATAACGCGCTGCTGGCGGGCGTCGTCGACGCGGCGGTGGTGTCGAACGAATACCTGCCGCTGCCGTCGTCGAAAAAACTCAACGTGCTGCTCGAAGGCAAGGAGGCGCTGCCGAAGGCGATCCGTTTCTGCGTCCTGATGACCGGCAAGACGCTCACCCAGCGCCGCGAGCAGGCGATCCGCTTCATGATGGCCGAGATCAAGTCGTTCCGCTACGCCGTGTCGCACCGGGACGAAACCCTGAAAGTCACGATGGACGTCACCGAGGCCAAGCCCGACGATCCGCGTCCGGCTTTCGTGTTCGACGACGCCGTGACGTCGGGTGTCGTGCAGCCTGATTTCCCGATCCCGGTCGACAAGCTCATCTGGATGCAGCAGCAGTTGTTCGAGCTTGGGCAGATCTCGAAGGTCGGCGGCGTCGAAAAGGCCATCGATACGGACATCCGCGCCGAGGCCCTCAAGCGCCTCGGCGGTTAGCGGCGGCGATGCGGTCGACTGGAGTGCGGAATGGGTGAGGTCGCCCTGGTCGACGTGTCGAAGCGGTTCACGCTGCGCGTCGACGGCCATGTGCAGGTCGTGCAGGCGCTCGACCAGGTCAGCTTCACGGTGCAGGACGGCGAGATCGTCGCGCTGATCGGCCCGTCCGGTTGCGGCAAGACCACGGCGCTGCGCATCGCCATGGGCCTGGAGACGGCCACCGCGGGCCAGGTTACCGTCGACGGTCGCGAGGTGAAGGGCTGCGGCTTCGACCGCGGCATGGTGTTTCAGTTCGCCGAGCTGCTGCCCTGGCTCTCCGCGCTGCAGAACGTGATGTTCGGCCTCGAGATGAAAGGCGTGCGCGGCGCCGAGCTGCGCGAGACCGCCCGGCATTATCTGGCGCTCGTCGGCCTTGCCGACTCGCTCAACCGGCGGCCGCACCAGCTTTCCGGCGGCATGCGCCAGCGCGTCGGCATCGCGCGCGCGCTCGCGGTCGATCCCAAGGTCATGCTCATGGACGAGCCGTTCGGCGCCCTCGACGCGCAGACGCGCGAGACCATGCAGGCCGAGCTGATGGACCTGCACGCCCGGACCGGAAAGACCATCCTGTTCGTCACCCACGACCTCGACGAAGCGGTGCTGATGGCCGACCGCATCGTGGTGCTCAAGGACGGCAAGGTGCAGGAGGTCATGGCCGTGCCGCTGCCGCGCCCGCGTCCCGATCTCGGTCTCGTGCGCGCCATGCCCGAGTTCGCCGAGACGCGCTATCGCATCTGGAAGGCGCTGCACAGCCCGGTCCCGCAAGGGCATCGAGCGGCAGGGCGGGACGACACCGATGGCTGATGCCGCAGAGCGCAAAGCAACGACACCCGCACGGGCGGTGGTGACGGAAACGCCGCGCCGGCAGGTTCCGAGCTGGGTCATCACCATCGGCTCGATCGTCGTCCTGGTGCTGGCGTGGGAGTTTTTCGGCCGCGACGTCGATCCGATCTTCGGCTCCTATCCGAGTGCCATTCTCGATGCATTTTTTGTCCTGGTGCGCTCGGGCAAGCTCGCGTCGGCGCTCGCCGACAGTCTGCAGCCGTTCGTGGTGGGCTATCTGCTTGCGATCGTGATCGGCGTGCCGCTCGGCCTCGTAACCGGACGGTTTCGGGTCGTGGAAGCGGCGATCGGAATCTACATCACCGCCGGCTATGCCATGCCGCTGGTCGCGCTGGTGCCGCTTCTGGTGCTGTGGCTCGGCCTCGGCTTCAAGGTCAAGGTGGCGATCATCTTCCTCCTCTCGGTTTTTCCGATCTGCATCAACACCTGGCTCGGCGTCACCGCGGTGCCCAAGAGCCTGATCGAGGTCGGCAAGTCCTTCGTCGCGCCCGATTCGGTCATCCTGCGCCGGATCATCCTGCCGGCGACGCTGCCCTACATCATGGCCGGGATCAGGCTCGCGGTCGGCCGGGCGGTGGTCGCCATGGTGATCGCCGAGTTCTTCACCTCGATCTCGGGGCTCGGCGCCATCATCATCACGTCCGCCAACAACTTCGACACCGCCACGACCTTCGTTCCCATCATCGTCATCATGCTGCTGGCGGTGGCGCTCAACATGTTCATCGGCTGGGTCGAACGCCGGGTCGCGCCCTGGCAGGCCGAGATCGCCGGCCGCGATCAGCAGTAAGGATGGTCGCGGGCGTCATTGCGGAGCGCGCAATCCATGCTCCGCAGCGGTGGTTATGGGTTGCGGGCTTCACCGCTTCGCGGCGGCCCGGAATGACGCTATGATGGATCCATAAATGCAATGGAGGATAAATATGACGCCTGCTCGAAGCTTCCTGACCAGCACTGCCGCCATCGCCGCGCTGGCGGTGGCCACGCTCGCCGTGCCGCCGGCTCACGCGGCCGACATCATCGCCGAATGGGCGAGCGTGAAGGCGCCGCCGCCACCGGAGGTCAAGCCGGTGACGCTCGACGGCAAGACCACGGCGCTGCTCATTCTGGACGTAATGAAGGACAGTTGCGCGCGGCGCGTGCGCTGCAACGACATGGTGCCCAAGCTCAAGAAGCTCCACGACGCGGCCCGCGGCGCCGGCGCCATGGTGTTTTACACCCTGGTGGGCGGTGGCAGTCCGACGCCGGCCGATGTGGTCGCCGGCATGACGCCGAAGGACGGCGAATGGGTGGTGCAGCGCGGCCCCGACAAGTTTCTCGGCTCCCCGCTCGAGCAGAAGCTGAAGGAGCGCGGTATCACGCACGTCATCGTCACCGGCACGTCCGCGCAGGGCGTCGGGATCGGCACCGGCTCGGGCGCGGCCCAGCGCGGTTACAAGGTCATCGTGCCGTATGACGGCCTGGCTGCCGACGAAGCCTATCAGGAGCAGTATTCGGCCTATCACCTGGCCAAAGGCGGTCCCGCCGTCGTCACCGAGCAGGTGACGCTCACGCGCGCGGACATGATCAAGTTCCAGTAACGTCGATCGGCCTCATGCTGAGGGGCGCACGGAGTGCGCGTCTCGAAGCATGAGGCCCCCCTCAGGATGACGGCGGGACGAAGCTCACTTCACCCGCGCCAGAAAATACGCGAGCTCGGTGAAATCGGCGTCGTTGAGCGCCGCCACCACGTCGGCCATCTGCGTGTCATAGCCGCGGCGCGAATTATCCTTGTAGCCGCGCAAAGACGCGAGCAGGTAGTCCTCGCGCTGGCCCGCGAGGCGCGGCACGTTCTCGATGCCGGAAAAATCCGGCCGGTGGCAGAAGTTGCAGCGGTGGCGCGCGATCAGCGCGCGTGCGCGTTCGGCGCGGTCGGGTTCGGCCGGCGGCAGCGCCGGCTGCGGAGCGGGGAGCTTGGCGAGCAGGTCCGCCATCGTCTGCAGATCGCGGTCGCTCACGCCCTGCAGCATCGAGGTCATCGGCTCGGTCGCGCGCATGCGCTCGCGAAACATGACGAGCTGCGCCATCAGATAGAACGAGGGCTGGCCGCCGAGCGAGGGCACCTCGGGCAGGTCCGACTGTCCGTTCGCGCCATGGCAGGCGAGACACGGCGCGAGCCGCTCCTGCGGCGACTGCGCCTGGGCGAGGCCGACCGCCAATGAGATGAAAAATGCCGCGAGCGCCGGGATGCGCATGCGCCCCTTCCGTGCAAGCCTGACGACGAGGGGAAGCGGGGGCGGCGCGCGCCGCCCCCGGCATCGCGTTACTGCGCGGCCGTGCGCGCGTTGCCGTAGCTGATGCGATAGATCGCGCCGGCGTAGTCGTCCGATACCAGGAGCGATCCGTCTTTCATCATCTGGATGTCGACCGGGCGGCCGATATAATCGTTGTTCTGCAGGAAGCCGGTCATGAACGGCTCCCATGTCTTCACGCTGCCGTCCTTGTTGAGCGTGACATAGATCACGTCGCCGCCGATTTTGGTCGACTTGTTCCAGGAGCCGTGGCGCGCGACGAAGATGCCGCCGCGATATTTCTGCGGGAACATCGTGCCGGTATAGAAGCGCATGCCGAGCGCGGCCGAGTGCGGGCCGAGCTTGGCCACCGGCGCCACGAACTCGCTGCAGGAGCGGCCCCAGCCGAACTCGTTGTCGGGCAGGTCGCCCTGGTGACAGTACGGATAGCCGAAGTGCTGGCCGATCTTGGCGACGCGGTTGAGCTCGTCATTGGGCAGCTCTTCCGACAGCCAGTCGCGGCCGTTGTCGGTGAAATAGAGCTCCTTCGTCACCGGGTGGAAGTCGAAGCCGACCGAATTGCGCACGCCGATCGCGTACGGCTCCGAACCGGTGCCGTCGGTATTGAGGCGCCGGATCTGACCGTTGGTCGCTGGCGGCTCGCAGATGTTGCAGGGCGCGCCGACGTTGACGTAGAGCTTGTTGTCCGGCCCGATCGCCATGAACTTCCAGCCGTGCGATCGGTGGTCGGGGAAATCGCTGTAGATCACCACCGGCTTCGGCGGATTGGCGATGTTGTCTTCGATCTTCTCGAGCTTCGAGATCTTGGTGCCTTCGGCGATGTAGAGCGTGCCGTCCTTGAAGGCGAGACCATTCGGGCGGTCCAGTCCCGATGCGATCACCTTGGCCTCGCGCTTGCCGCCCTGATTGACGACGGCATAGACCTTGTCGCGGTTGCGGTTGCTGACGAAAACGGTGCCCTTGTCGCCGAGCCGCAGCGAACGCGCATCCATGATCCCGAAGGCATAGGTCTCGACCTTGAAGCCGGTCGGCAGCTTGAGCCGCGCGGTCGGCAGCTTGTCTTCGGTCGCCGCCGTCGGCGGTTGCGGAACGCCCCTGATGCGGGCTCCGATATCGGGATTGGGCGGTCCGCCGATCACCCGGTCGCCGCTCTGCGGCGCCTGCGGCTGGGCCACGACCGCGGTTGCGGCCAGCATGAGACCGATGGTCGCGGTCGATAACAGCGCCGCAACGGGCGCAAAGCGCTTGTTCATGTATTCCTCCCTGATTTCAGGAATCCCTCCGCAGCGCACATCGGCGGCTGCGGGCGGCCGGTCTTCCCGGACGCCAGTGTCCGCCAAGTTCCACCCTGCGCGCAATGGGGGATCCCGTGCCCGTCTGGCGTGAGGCTCACAGAAAAAAAACCGGACCCTTGCGGGTCCGGTTTAGAGTTCGTCGGCGCGGGGGCCGACAATCACCTTCCAGAGGGGAACTGCCGCCATTTTCCGATTGCGATCTGGGAGGATGGACAACCGGCTGCCGACAGCCACGGTCGCAGTATGACGACGGGCGCGAGTCGCACAACACGGACGCTCGCATGCCAGCCATGCCACGCGCGCAATCACTTCACGGCGGCGTGATCGTGCGCCAAAAAAATTCTGCGATGATGAATCAGAAATGCCAGCGCTGCGCCTTCGCCACCAGGAAGTCGCGAAACACCTGCACGCGCGCGACCGACTTCAGTTCCTCCGGATAGACGAAGTAGCAGTCATAGGCGAGTTCGTTGGAGTCGCCGAAGAGCTGCACCAGGCCGCCATCCTCCTCGACCAGATAGTCGGGCAGCATCGCAATGCCGAGGCCGCGCTGGCAGGCGCGCAGCACGCCAAGCACGTTGTTGATGGTGAGCCAGGGCGTGCGCGGCGCGCCGCCGTCGTGGCCGGTCTTGAGCAGCCAGTTGCCGCTCTGCGTCAGCCAGGGCGGCACCGTGCCGCCGAGCACGACGATGCGATGCTTGTTGAGCTCTTCGACCGAGCGCGGGGTGCCGAAGCGCTTGAGGTATTCCGGTGACGCGCAGGCGTGGAAGTGCAGGGAGAACAGCTTGCGCTGGATCAGGTCGGGCTGCACCGGCTGACGCAGCCGGATGGCGACGTCGGCCTCGCGCATGGCGAGGTCGAGCTCCTCCTCGGTGGTGATCAGCGTGATGCGGATGTCGGGATAGAGGTCGAGGAATTCGCCGAGCCGCGGCGTGAGCCAATGGATACCGATGCCGGGCGTCGTCGTCACCTTGAGCTCGCCGTTCGGACGCTCGCGGGTGTCGGTGAGTTTGGCGCGCGCGGCTTCCAGCTTCATGAACACTTCGTGCGCGGTGCGGTGCAGCAACTCCCCCTGCTCGGTCAGGATCAATCCGCGCGCGTGCCGGTGGAACAGCGACACGCCGAGCTCGCCTTCGAGCGCGGAGACCTGCCGCGACACCGCCGACTGCGAGAGCCCGAGCTGCTCGCCCGCATGCGTGAAGCTGCCGGCCTGTGCGGCGGCGTGGAAGACCTTGAGCTTGTCCCAGTCCATTCCCTCAAACCTTCTCCCTCCCTGCAGCGGAGAGGGCCTGCGCGTCACTCGGCGGCGACGCGCCGCTCGGTCTCGCCGTGGGCGGCGAGGAAGTGCCCGGCCTCGAGCGCGGCCATGCAGCCCTGACCGGCGGCCGTGACCGCCTGGCGGTAGACGTCGTCGGTGACGTCGCCGGCCGCGAACACGCCGGGCACCGACGTCGCGGTCGAGAACGGCGCGGTCTTGATGTAGCCCGACGGTTTCATCTCGACCTGTCCGGCCACCAGCTCGGAGGCCGGCGTGTGGCCGATGGCGATGAAGAGGCCGTCGGTGGCCATTTCGGTGATGACGCCGGTCTTGACGTTCTTGAGCGCGACGCCCGCGACCTTGAGCGGGGCCTCGCCGCCAAGCACGGCTTCCAGCGCCGAGTCCCAGATCACCGCAATCTTCGGATTCTTGAACAGCCGGTCCTGCAGGATCTTCTCGGCGCGGAAGCTGTCGCGCCGATGCACCACGGTGACCTTGGAGGCGAAATTGGTGAGGAACAGCGCCTCCTCGACCGCGGTGTTGCCGCCGCCGATCACCACGACCTCCTTGCCGCGATAGAAGAAGCCGTCGCAGGTGGCGCAGGCGGACACGCCGTAGCCGCGGAACTTCTGCTCGGTCGGCAGCTCCAGCCAGCGCGCCTGCGCGCCGGTGGCCAGGATGAGCGTGTCGGCGACATACACATCGCCGGAATCGCAGGCGAGCCGGAACGGCCGGCTCCCGAGCTTGACCGTGTTCACATGGTCGCCGACCATGTGCGTGCCCACGTGCTCGGCCTGCTTCTGCATCTGCTCCATCAGCCAAGGGCCCTGGATGACGTCGGCGAAGCCCGGATAGTTCTCCACGTCGGTGGTGACGGTGAGCTGCCCGCCGGGCTGGATGCCCTGGATCAGGATCGGCTGGAGCATGGCGCGCGCGGCATAGATCGCCGCCGTGTAGCCGGCGGGACCCGAGCCAATGATCACCACCTTCGCATGTGTGGTCTTGCCCATCTGGAAGTCCGTTTTGGGGGTTGGCGCTAGCGCCGCTGCGTGCGGCCGGCTGTGGGACCGCACCCGCCCCGGTGTTGCCTGCAATCTAGGGCATCACCCGAGCTATGCAATACGTGCAGGGCAGTAGCCACAGCCCGATGGCCCGCGGCCCAACGGCGCATCTACCATGTTACCGCCGAAGCGCAATAATGTTTCGCCCGCCCGCAAGTCGGAGTAAGGATTGGCCGACGGCTTTGGAGGTTGGTGTGCCCGCTCGCCTGGACGCCATCGACCGGAAGATCCTCACGGAACTTCAGGACGACGGCCGCATGACCAACGTGGAACTGGCGCGCCGGGTCGGCATCTCGGCGCCGCCCTGCCTGCGCCGCGTGCGCGCGCTGGAAGAGGCCGGCTATATCAAAGGCTATCGCGCGCTCCTCGACGAGAAGCTGCTCGGCTACGAGGTGACGGTCTTCGCCATGGTCCACCTCACCAGCCAGGCCGATGCCGACCTCAAGGCATTCGAGAACTTCGTGCGCAAGGAGCCGCTGGTGCGCGAATGCTGGATGCTCTCGGGCGAGATCGACTTCGTTCTCAAATGCGTCGCGCCCGACCTCAAGACCTTCCAGGCCTTCGTCGCGGAACTCACCGGCGCGCCGCACGTGCGCAACGTCAAGACCTCGCTCACGCTGCGCAACTCCAAGGACGCCGCCATGGTGCCGTTGGAGACGCGCAAGGCCTGACGATCGGGCTCGCGAAGTGGCCGGCGTTGCCGGATTGGCTATTCCCCGCGCGCTCGAACTCCGCTTAGATACCCGCCATCAGAATGCGCAACAGGGGCTGGCGCGGCGCATGTCCGGCAGGATTTTCATCAGCTATCGGCGCGAGGACAGCGCGGGCCATGCCGGGCGCGTGAAGGACCGCTTCGAGCGTGAATTCGGCCGCGACCTGGTGTTCATGGATGTCGACAACATCGATCTCGGCGAGAACTTCGTCGACAAGCTGCGCATGGCGGTCGCTGAATGCCAGATCCTCCTCGCGGTGATCGGCCGCAACTGGCTCGACATGCGCGACGAGGCGGGCAATCGCCGGCTCGATGACGTGAACGACTTCGTGCGGATCGAGATCGCGACCGCGCTCCAGCGCCGCATCCCGGTCATCCCGATCCTGCTCGACGGCACCGCGCCGCCGCGCGCCGACCGTCTGCCGGAGGACCTCAAGGAACTGTCGGTCCGCAACGCCCTCAATGTCCGCCACGATTCGTTCGACGGCGACATCGAACGGCTGTTCAAGTCGGTCCGACGGCGGCTGGACGGCCTGCCGCCGCCCGCGACCACCGCGAAGGATGCGCCACCGGCGCCGCCGCCTCCGATCCCCCCCGAGCCGATCCCGGTTCCGGCACCCGTGGTCGCCGCCGTTGGCCCGCGCTGGACCTACGCGGCGCTGGCTGTGGTTGCGGTGGCGATCGCGGTGAGCTTGATCGTCTGGCAGTGGCGCGGTCGCCCGGGCGATGATGCCGCGCTGCTGCCGGCGCCGATCTGGGATCTTGCCGAAAGCTCGTATCTCGGCCAGCACATCCCGTTCCGCTGGACGTTCGACCCCGGCGCGGCGGGCGGCGTCCGCGCCAACATGGCGCGCGGGCCGACCCTTTTCGAGCTGTCGCACGCGCGCGACCCGGACTTCAAAGACGACGTGACCCGCTACACCTACGTGGCCGGCGATCACCGCGACGTCCGCAGCATCAATGCCACCCGCTACTGGAAAGTGCGCGCCGTCATCGACACCGCCGACGCCGACAAGCCGCCGCTCAGCAGATGGAGCGATGCCAGGCAGGTCACGCAGTACAATTCTGCCTACGACCGCATCGTGGACCGTGGCGCCATCCTTCTGTACGTGTCGGACTCCGACAACCAGGGTATCTTCAAGTGGGTCGACGGCAAGGGCACCCGCGGCTTCGACCTCAAGCTCGCGGACGCCATCAGGGCCGAGCTATCCGGCCGCATGAGCCGGCCGCTGCGGCCGGTGCAGGCGATTTCGGTCAAGTGGGACACGCTGCTCGACCGTCCCGCCAAGGGCGATGCGGACATCATCATCGCCTCGGTGACGAAGACGCCGGAACGCAAGCACAAGCACGGCATCGATTTCTCGGAAACCTACTACTGCACGAGCTATGCGTTCATGCGCCGCGAGCGCGAGGCCGACCGGCCGATCGCCGAGATGATCGCGGGCCGGATCGTGGGCGTACAGAAGGACACCACGGGCGCGGATCTGGTCGCGCAACTTCGCAAGGAGAAGACCTTCGAGATCAAGGTCTATCCGAACACCGAAGCGATCAGCGGCGACATCATCTCGTCCAAGATCGATTTTGCCGTGACCGACACGCCCTTCGCCATGGCGGAAGAACTCAAGCACAAGATGGCCGGCCGCAATCGCGTCGTCTACAAGGAGTTCAAGAAAGACGATTTTCCCGCGTCCTTTCCGGCCGAACAGCAGTTCCAGGAATACGCGGTGGTGGCGCGCGACGGCGACGACCGGCTCCTGAGCGCCATCGACGCCGCCATTGGCAAGGCGAAGCAGGACGGCAGCCTGGCGCGGTTTCTCGGCGAGGCGATGGTGGAATTCGAGGATTCCAACAGCCTCAAGCCGGACGCCCGCAGCAGTCCGACGGTGGGCGAGCACCCGTGGGCCTGCCCGAAATAGCGCGATGACGCTTTCCGCCGGTATGAATATATCATACCATGGCGGCGGCCCGTTCAGGATATCGCCGCCATGTCATCGATCGCCAAACGCACGTTCAGCCTGCCGGCCGAACATGCGAAATTCATCGACTCGCAGGTCGCGTCAGGCGCCTATGCCTCGGGCAGCGAAGTCGTTCGCGCGGGACTGCGAGCCTTGCAGGAGCGCGATGCCGCGGTCGAGCGCTGGCTGCGCGACGACGTGGCCCCGATCTATGATGCCATGAAGGCCGACCCGTCGCGGGCAATACCGGCGAAGAAGGTCTTTGCCAAAATACGCGCGCGTCACGCCGCCCGCCTCAAGGCACCGGGTCGTGGAAAGACGTGAGGTCGTTTTCTCGCCCGAAGCGCAGGCCGATTTGATCGCCCTCTACGACCATATCGACAAAAGCGCGGGTCCCGGCCGCGCCATGGCCTACATCAGGCGCATCGAAGCTTATTGCCTGGGCTTCGATCTTGCCGGGGAACGCGGCAGGCGGCGCGATGACATCCGGCCGGGCCTGCGCACCGTCGGTTTCGAGCGGCGAGTGACCATCGCATTTCATGTCGAACAAGCGAAAGTCACCGTCGACCGCGTGTTCTATGGCGGACGCAACGTCGAGCGGGTGCTACGACGCGGCCAGCGCCGGCTCAGCGCCACTCGACCTTCTTGATCTCGTAGGCCTTGGCGCCGCCGGGTGTCACCACCTCGACCGAGTCGCCCTTCTTCTTGTTCACGAGCGCGCGCGCGAGCGGCGAGGTGATCGAGATCTTGCCCTGCTTGGCGTCGGCCTCGGGCTCGCCCACGATCTGCCACACCTGCTTCTTGTCGGTGTCCTCGTCGATCAGCGTGACGGTCGCGCCGAACTTGATGGTGTCGCCGGTGAATTTCGACGCATCGATGACCTCGGCGCGCGCGAGCTTGTCCTCGAGGTCGGCGATGCGGCCCTCGTTGAGCGACTGCAGCTCCTTGGCGGCGTGATACTCCGCGTTCTCCGACAGGTCGCCGTGCGTGCGCGCATCGGTGATCTGCTGGATGATGCGCGGCCGCTCGACCTGCTGGCGCTGCTTGAGCTCGCCTTCGAGCACGGCATAGCCCTCCCCCGTCATAGGAATCTTATCCACCATCCGCTTTGCCTCCAAACCTCCAAGACAAAATTCAGATCGCGGACCGAAATTCGTTCGGCCCGCGATCACGAATCGTTATCCCAAACTCATGCCCGTCGGGCCGGCCCCGTCGGAGCCAGATCAGCCATTTCCGCCGAAATAGCTCTGCAGCGCGCGCACCTCGAGGTCTCCCCCGAGATAGGCTTTGATACCTTGCGCCGCGGCGACGGCTCCTGAAAGAGTGGTGTAGTAGGGGACTTTATGCAAGAGGGCAGCTCGGCGCAGCGACCGGCTGTCCGCCAGCGCAATCGCCCCCTCGGTGGTGTTGAAAACGAGCTGGACCCCCCCGTTGCGGATGGCGTCCACGATGTGGGGGCGGCCTTCCGCCACCTTGTTGATCTTGGCGACCGCGATGCCCTGCTCGAGCAGGTAGCGCTGGGTTCCCCCGGTGGCGATCACCTGGAAACCGAGTGAGGCCAGGAGCCGCATGGCCGCCAGGATGCGCGGCTTGTCGGCATCGCGCACCGAGACGAACACGGTGCCCTCGCGCGGCAGGCGCGAGCCGCCGCCGATCTGGCTCTTGGCGAAGGCGACCGCAAACGAGTGGTCGAGCCCCATGACCTCGCCGGTCGATTTCATCTCCGGGCCGAGCACGGTGTCGACGCCGGGGAAGCGCGCGAACGGGAATACGGCTTCCTTCACCGCGATGTGCGACGACTTGCCCGGTTCGAAATTCTGCTTCGGCAGCTTGAACGAGGCGAGCGATTCCCCCGCCATCACGCGT
>JAXDOD010000001.1:0-30312 GCA_034669045.1 Alphaproteobacteria bacterium | reverse complement strand
GACCGAGGTCGGCTTCGGCGGCTTTGAGAATTATCCAGCCCAGATCGAGGGCGACCTCGTCGTTGAGCGAGAGCGGCCCGACCGGCATCCCGGCCATGCGCGCGACATTCTCGATCATCGCCGGCGGCACACCCTCCATCAGCATGATGTGGCCTTCGCGGATATAGTTCAGCACGCAGCGGTTGGCATAGAAGCCGCGCGAGTCGTTGACCACGATCGGCGTCTTGCGGATGGCGCGCACGAAATCGAGCGCGGTCGCAAGCGCGACGTCGCCGGTCTTCTTGCCCAGGATGACCTCGACCAGCATCATGCGCTCGACCGGCGAGAAGAAATGCACGCCGATGAATTGATCCGGGCGCGGGGACGCTTCCGCCAGCGACGTGATCGGCAGCGTCGAGGTGTTGGAGCCGAACACGATCTTGTCCCCGATCACGGCCTCGGCCTTGGCGATCGCCTCCGCCTTCACCTTGCGGTCCTCGAACACCGCCTCGATCACGAAATCGACGTCCTTGAGCGCGCCGTAGTCGGCCGTCGGCGTGATGCGTGCCAGCAGCGCCTCGCGCTCGGCCGCGGTGGCGCGGCCGCGGTTGACCTGCTCGGTCATCAGCTTGTGCGAATGCGCCTTGCCCTTGTCGGCTGCTTCCTGGTCGCGGTCGATGAGCACGACCGCGATGCCGGCGAGGGCCGCGACATAGGCGATGCTCGCGCCCATGAAGCCCGCGCCGATCACGCCGATCTTCTTGAACGTCACCGGCGGCACGTCCTTCGGCCGGCGCGCGCCCTTGTTGAGCTCCTGCATCGAGACGAACAGCGAGCGGATCATGGCGGCCGCTTCCGGCGAGCGCAGGATTTTCGCGAACCAGCGCGATTCGACACGCAGCGCGAGATCGATCGGAAGCTGCAGGCCTTCGTAGACCACCTGCATGATGGCGCGCGCGGCCGGATAGTTGTCATAGGTCTCGCGCCGGTAGATCGCGTTGGCGGCCGAAAACGTCATCATGCCGGACTTGGAATAGACCGGCCCCCCCGGCAGCCGGAATCCCTCCAGGTCCCACGGCGCCTTGGCCTTGCCGCCAGCCGTGATCCAGGTCTTCGCCGCCGCCATGAGCTCGGCGGCGGGCACCACCGCGTCGACGAGCTTCATGCCCTTGGCTTGCGAGAGCCTGGTCTGGTCGCCCTTGAGCAGGAACTGCAGCGCGTCGCCGGCCGGCATCATGCGCGCGATCCGCTGCGTGCCGCCGGCGCCGGGAAAGAGCCCGATCTTGATCTCGGGCAGGCCCACCCGCGTCTTCGGATTGTCGGACGCAACGCGGTGGTGACAGGCGAGGCAAAGCTCGAAGCCGCCGCCAAGCGCGGTGCCGTTGATGGCCGCGACCCAGGGCTTGCCGGAGGTTTCCAGCCGCCGGTAGAGCACCGACAGCTTGCGGCTGACCTCGTAGAGCCGCGTGATCGCCTGCTCCTCGCCCTGCGCCTTGGCGACGTCGGCGAACTCGCGGCTGAAGATTTCCAGCATGGTGAGGTCGGCGCCGGCGCAGAATGTCTCCTTGCCGGAGGTGATGACCGCGCCCTTGATCGCGGCGTTCGACGCGACCGTCTCAACGATGTCGGACAGTTCCTCGATCACCTTGAGGTCGATGACGTTCATCGAGCGCCCGGGCGCGTCCCAGGTGACGAGCGCGATGCCGTCGGCATCGATGTCGAGCTTGAAGTTGACGTAGGCCATCCAATTATCTCCCTTCCGTCGACTCCCTGAATGGAGCATCTTTTAGTCTCAATACAAAGTCACGCTCGTGGTCTTCAACAACCAAGACAATTTTTGAATTCGGCATATCTTCTACCAAGTTGGAAATGGAAGTTTTCATCTGTGACCAGTGCCTTTGTGAAAAGGGCGAATTGGGATATACAATCAACAATAAATCGGCGCTGCTCTGAGATTTTTTCTCAGCGCAAAGTGTAACAGCGTCGATAATGGTCTTTTGCGCCTCCGGCGTGGAATACATCCTGTGCGGCTGCGCCATCTTTTGCTCGAAATCTGCTGTCGATTTGTCATCAGCTAGTCCCAGATAGCCGCGACCGATCCCCGAATCATTCAATTCGCTCGCGAGATAAAATCGCTCCCTGCCCTGAACAAGGGTTATCTGGATGGTTACGCGACGGCCGGAGTCTTGTTGCCAAATGCAGTCATCACTGCTGTTGTCCAAAGGAAACTGCACTTGGTCCTCAGACGCGGCCTCCGACTTCAGAAAATTCGCCGCCGGTCCAACCTCGTCCCGAAGCCGTTTTGTCCTGCCCTTTCCCAAACGGTAATCGGAAACAAGATTTTCGGATTCGATGAAATGGAAAATTTCATCGAATCGTTTTGTGAAATCCGCGACGGTCATGCCTCGACGCAGAGAATCATAGAACTCATCAAGCTGGTCCATTTGAAATGAGTCTGCTGTTGGCGGCACTATCCCTTGACCCTCATGTACGGCTCGCCCGACTTGTGGAAGAAGCGTTGCGCGCCATCGATCTTGCTGTTGACCAGATCGATATCCGGATACTCGACGCGATCGTCTTTCCGGCGCGAGCCGATCTCGAGATAGACCGCGTCGCGATCGGTGCGGTTCACAAGGCAATGGCCGTTGGCGGCGCCGGCCTTCCAGCCCGCCGCGTCGCCCGGCCTGAGCACGGTCTCGCCCTCGTTCTCGCACAGCACGAGTTCGCCTTCGAGCACGTAGACGAATTCGTCTTCGGTCTCGTGCCAGTGGCGCTGCGAGGACTGCATGCCGGGCTTGAGGCGCGTCAGGTTGACGCCGAACTGGTCGAGCCCGGCCGCGTTGCCGAGCCGCTTGCGCTCGCGGCCAGCGACCGCCGCGCGATAGGGATCGGGATAGCCGGTCGAGATTTCGGTCTTGACGTCGGCGATGTCGATCTTGGGCATTCCGCGCGCCTCACACTCGCTGCTTCTTCTCCCCTCCCCCTTGTGGGGAGGGGTCGGGGGTGGGGTCCTTCGGTGCAACTCAACTGAGACCCCACCCCGACGCGCTTCGCGCGTCGACCCTCCCCACAAGGGGGAGGGTAAAGAACTCACACCCGCTCGATGATTGTCGCGGTCCCCATGCCGGCGCCGATGCACAAAGTCACCAGCGCGGTTTCCAGGTCGCGCCGCTCCAGCTCGTCGATCACGGTGCCGAGGATCATGGCGCCGGTGGCGCCGAGCGGATGCCCCATGGCGATCGCGCCGCCGTTGACGTTGACCTTGTCCGGATCGAGCTTGAACGCCTGCAGAAAGCGCAGCACGACGGCGGCGAATGCTTCGTTCACCTCGATCAGGTCGATGTCCTTGAGCTTCATCCTGGCGCGCTTGAGCACCTTCTCGGTCACGTCGATGGGTCCCGTGAGCATCAGCGCCGGCTCCGAGCCGATATTGGCGAAGGCCTTGATCTTCGCGCGCGGCTTGAGCGCCGCCGCACGCCCGGCCTCGCGGCTGCCGACCAGCACCGCGGCGGCGCCATCGACGATGCCGGACGAGTTGCCGGCGTGGTGCACGTGATTGACGAACTCGATCTCGGGATGCGCCTGCACGGCGACGGCGTCGAAGCCGCCGAGCTCGCCCATCTGCACGAACGACGGGTTGAGCTGCGCCAGCGACTGCATGGTCGTGTTGGGACGGGGATGCTCGTCCTTGGCCAGGAGGGTGAGGCCGTTGACATCCTTGACCGGAATGACCGAGCGGGCGAAACGCCCCTCCTCCCAGGCAACCGCGGTACGGCGCTGGCTCTCGACCGCGTATTCGTCGCACTCGGCGCGCGAGAACCCGTATTTGGTGGCGACCAGGTCGGCCGAGATGCCCTGCGGCATGAAATAGGATTTCAGCGCGATCGAGGGGTCCACCGGCCAGGCGCCGCCGGAGGCGCCGATGCCGACCCGGCTCATGGATTCGACGCCGCCGCCGATCGCCATGTCGTGCTGGCCGGCCATGACCTGGGCCGCGGCGAAGTTCACCGCGTCGAGCCCCGAGGCGCAGAAGCGGTTGATCTGCACGCCCGGTACGCCGTTGCCGTAGCCGGCGGTGATCGCGGCCATGCGCGCGATGTCGCCGCCGGCCTCGCCGACCGGGTCGACGCAGCCGAGGATCACGTCGTCTACGAGCATGGGATCGAGCCTGCCGCGGGCCTTGAGGGCCGCCAGCGCCTGGGTGGCGAGGCTGAGCGCCGTCACCTCGTGCAGCCCCCCCTCCACCTTGCCGCGGCCACGCGGCGTGCGCACGTGATCGTAGATGAAGGCGTCGGGCATCGGGCTCTCCCACTTCACGATCGAGCGACGATCGACTCACGGCCACGCACGATCCACGATCCATATAGCCACACCCACCGGCCAATGGCAGGCATCGAGCGCGATTATTCCAGGCGAATTGGCCACCGGCGACCGGCCTGCGACGCGAGTATCCGCATGGCAGGGCATCGCTGGACCATTGACAAGCCCACGCCGCCTTTCCAAGACGTTGCCGGCCGGGAGAATGGTTTTTTTCGATGGAATTCATGAGTTCGCGGCCGGACGTGGTCCGGTCGAGCAACCAGCGTTGGCTTTTGAATGACTGGAACCGGCTGCGCGGATCGGCGCCGCTGCCGCTGTGGGAAGACTTGCAACCAGCCCGGCTCGCAGATGTGTCGGCCGATCTATCCTGCACCGACGTGGTTGCGACCGATGGACGGGCGCGCCTTCGCATCCGGTTTCACGGATCGCGCATCGCCGAGCTCTACGGCCGCGCCAACTGCGACGGCAAGTTTCTCGACGAGGTCCTGCCGCCGGCCTATGTCCAGCCGGCGCTCGTGACCTACCAGCAAGTGCTCGCGACGCGGCTCCCCGTCTATACCGTTGCCGACATGCGCGACCCTGCCGGCCGTATCGTCCACTACGAGCGGCTGCTGCTTCCCTTCAGCGACGACGGCGCCGGCGTCACGCAGATTCTGGCCTCGTTGGAAACCGTAAGCCCGGAGGGCGACTTCGAGAACCGCAACCTGATGCTGGCGCCGGCGCGCCCGCCGGCCTTTGGGCTTTGCACAACCATTCAGCACTGAGGAATATTCCGGTCGGTCAGGGCGCGAGCGCCGCCCATGCGTCGACGCCGCGATGGCTGTACCCAGGCTTTGGTACTTCACTACCGGCAACTGCGGCGGAGTGGCGGCATATCGCCACCGTGACTCGAACCACGCGATGTGTTTATACCGGTCATAGCCCACCCGCTGATGATGCGCTAAATTCCGGTGCCGCTTGTCTTCTGCTCGACCTGCCCGGCCCCCCATGGCTAGCAGTTTCAGTTTGTGCTATAAGCCTTTGCTAAGGGGGGCGGGGTACTGTGGGTTAGGACCCTGCCATGATTAGGTTTCGATGTGGAATCAGCGTGTTGGCCATGCTCGGGACGAGCTGTCCCGCGCTTGCGGCTGACCTGTCGGTTGCACCCATCTACAAGGCGCCGCCAACCGCCGTGCAGACTCCCGGTTGGAGCGGATTTTATGTGGGCGTCAATGCGGGCGGTGCCTGGGGCGATGCCGACATCAGCGTCGCGCCCGGTGGAAGCTGGCTGACGAGCGCGGTCCCGGCCGATCTCGCGGGCGCCAATCTGCTGCGAACCTTCGGCCCGACGTCACACAGCCCCATGGGCTTCACCGGTGGCGCGACCGCCGGCTACAACGTCCAAAATGGAAGCTTCGTCGCCGGCGTCGAGGCTGACTTCAATTACATCGGCCTGAAGACGTCCACCGTGCGCGGCCCCTTTGCCAATCCGGTCAGCGGCACCCTCAATACCTTCAGCGAAACGACCGAGACCAACTGGCTCGCGACCGTGCGCGGGCGCGCCGGCTTCCTGGTCAATCCCAACACGCTCGTCTATGGCACCGGCGGCGTCGCCTTCGCGCAGCAGAAGCTCGCGGACACGGTCACGCTGTCGTCGGGCCTCGCCTTCAATGGCGCGGTGTCGGACACCAAGGTCGGCTGGACGGTGGGCGGCGGGCTCGAATATTCGCTGGGCAACAACTGGACGGCGAAATTCGATTATCTCTATGCCGATCTCGGCAAGGTCGGGGTCACCGCGACGGAGAGCGGGCCCGGCGCGGACCCGACATTCAACATCAAGTTCGGGTCGCACTACACCGTCAACGTCGTGCGCGCGGGCGTGAACTACAAGTTCGACGTCCCGGTCATTTCCAAATATTGAGCTAAAACGCCTCCGCGGGCAGTTCCATGGTGCTGGCGGCACCCGCCTGGATGCGCGCGAGGTGCGCCGCGGTTTCGGGCAGAATGCGCTCCATGAAGAAGCGCCCGGTGACGAGCTTGGCATTCATGCGCTCGGCGCCGCCGCCGCCGGCGAGCTTCGCTTGCGCGGCCTCCGCCATCCGGCACCACATATAGCCAAGCGCGCAGAGCCCGAAGAGGTTGAGGTAGTCGGCCGCGCCGGCGCCGGCATTGTCGGGCTTGGATAGCGCGTTCTGCATCAGCCACATGGTCGCCTGCTGGAGGTGGCCGAGCGCCGTGCCGAGCGGGCCGACATAGGGCTTCATGGCATCATCGCCGTGCGCCTGGATGTAGCCCTGCACTTCGGCGAAGAACGCCTGCATCGCACGCCCGCCGTCCTTCGGCAGCTTGCGGCCGACCAGGTCGAGCGCCTGGATGCCGTTGGCGCCCTCATAGATCATCGCGATGCGCGCATCGCGCACGAACTGCTCCATGCCGTTTTCGACGATATAGCCATGGCCGCCGTAGACCTGCTGCGCCATCACCGCATTGGCGAACCCCTGATCGGTGAGCACGGCTTTGATCACCGGCGTCAACAGGCCCATGTGATCGTCGGCGGCCTGGCGCGCCTTCTCGTCGCCGGAGCGGTGGATCACGTCGCCTTGCAGCGCGGTCCACAGCACCAGCGCCCGGCCGGCCTCGTTGTAGGCGCGCATCGTCATCAGCATGCGGCGCACGTCGGGATGCACGATGATCGGGTCGGCCGGCTTGTCCTTGAATTTGGGGCCGGTCAGGGCGCGACCCTGCAGGCGCTCCTTGGCGTAGGCCGCCGCGTTCTGGTAGGCGACCTCCGAGACCGCCAGCCCCTGCACGCCGACACCCATGCGGGCCTCGTTCATCATCGTGAACATGGCGTTGATGCCGCGGTTCTCCTCGCCGATCAAAAAGCCCTTGGCGTCGTCGTAGTTCATCACGCAGGTCGAGTTGGCGTGGATGCCCATCTTCTCCTCGATCGAGCCGCAGGAGACGCCGTTGCGCGCGCCGAGCGAACCGTCGGCATTGGGGAGAATCTTGGGCACGATGAACAGCGTCGTGCCCTTGATGCCGGCAGGCGCGCCCTCGATCCGCGCCAGCACGAGATGGACGATGTTCCCGGAGAGATCGTGCTCGCCCGAGGAGATGAAGATCTTGGTGCCGCTGATCGTGTAGCTGCCGTCGCCCTGCTTGACCGCCTTGGTGCGCAGCAGGCCAAGATCGGTGCCGCAGTGCGGCTCGGTCAGGTTCATGGTGCCGGTCCAGCGGCCCTCGATCATGTTGGGCAGGTAGGCCGCCTTCTGCTCGGGGGTGCCGTGCTTGAGGATGGCCGCGATCGCGCCCTGGGTGAGGCCCGGATACATGGCAAAGGCCATGCTGGCAGAGGCGAGCAACTCGTTGACGATCGTCGTCATGGTCTCCGGCAGGCCCTGGCCGCCGAACTCGGCGGGCGCCGAGATGCCCATCCAACCGCCTTCCGCATATTGCCGATAGGCCTCCTTGAAACCCTTCGGCGTGGTGACGCTGCCGTCGGGATGGCGGGTGCAGCCTTCGCGATCGCCCGGCAGGTTGAGCGGCTGCACCACCTGTTCGCAGAGCTTCGCGGCCTCGCCCAGGATCGGCTCGAGCACGTCGGGCGAGATGTCCGAAAAGCCCGGCAGGTTGTCGTAGCGCGCCATCTGGAACACGTCGTTCAGAAGAAACAGCATCTCGTCGACGGGGGCCTTGTAGATCGGCACGGCTTGCTCCTCTGCGACTTGCTCCGGGCACGGCAGCGCCCAGCACGCGGCCGACACGCTTGCATCAACTCGGCGATGGCATGATCGGACACTGCGGCGTCGCAACGCACTCGCGCCGGCGCTCCCCGCCGGACTCGGGGACACAGCGTCATTCCGGAATACATCAATACGAAGGCATCCGCACGGGAAATCCGCCAGTGGACCCGTGTCCTACGCCTCGACGGCCGCGCAAGCGAGCGGCTTGCGTGGACGGCAAGCCTCGCAAATGCCTTGCAGGCCGGCAAGGAGTATGGCTCGCTCCGCTGAGACGCGCGGGAACTGGACGTCGTACATCGATGTGGATCATCGCTCCATCGAACGCAGACGTTGCGCGGCGCTGTATCGTCATCGTCGGGGCCCTCGCGGCGGCATGGTCGGCGATCGGCAAGGACCAGAGCATCGCCGCGCCCGCCGCAGCACAAGACCGTGCTGCCTGCGATGCGGGACGCTTCAGGATCGCCATCGACGTCGGGCATACCGCGGACTCGCCGGGCGCCAAGAGCGCGCACGGGGCGATGGAATACACGTTCAATCTCGCGCTCGCGAAAGTCATCGAGAAGACGCTCAAGGACGGCGGCTTCGCACAGGCCCAACTCCTGATCGTGAAGGGCGCGGGACGCGCGCAGCTTCTGGCCAGGGTCGCGCGGGCGAATGCGCTGCAGCTCGATCTCCTGGTATCGATCCACCACGACGACGTGCAGGATCGCTACCATTCGCGCTGGCAGCACAATGGCCAGAGTTACACCTACAGCGACCAATTCTCGGGCTATTCGCTGTTCGTGTCGCAGAACAACAAGTTCCCCGCTGCGAGCCTCGCATTCGCGAAGCTTCTCGGCGGCGAGCTGCGGGCGCGCGGACTCAACTACACGCCCAGCCATGCCGAAGACATCCCGGGCGAGCGCCGCCAGCTTCTCGAGCCGGAAACCGGCGTCTATCGCTACGACCAACTGGTCGTGCTCAAGGATACCAATGCAGCGGCGGTCCTGTTCGAAGCCGGCATGATCATCAACCGTGCCGAGGAGCTTCAACTGGCGTCGCCCGAGCGCCAGTCTTTGGTCGCGGGCGCCATGCTGGCGGCGGTCAATGGGTTCTGCAACGCGCCGCAAACGAAATCACCGCAGCAGAAGCGCTGACCAGCGGGGCCTCAGCCGCTCTCATCGCTCGTCCCGGTCGAGCGCCCGCAGGTAGTGGCTCGAATAGGCCCGCCGCAACTCCGCCAAGGCAGTCTCGATGTCGCGCTTTTGCCGCTCCAGCAGATTGATCTGCTCGGTGCACTGCCGGCGGCTGAGCTCGAGCGAAGACCGATCGGCGTCACCGCTGCGCGCGGCAATGAGGTCGCCGATCTCGCGTAGCGTAAAGCCGAGCTTTTTGGCCTTGAGGATGAGCCCGATCCGGTCGTGGTCCGACTGGCCATAGAGCCGCGACGGCCCCGCGCGGCGCGGCGCGAGAAAGCCACGAGTTTCATAGAAGCGCAGCGCCCGCATGGTGAGCCCGAATTCCTGCGCCAACTCGCCGATGGTGAAGACCGCCTCGTCGGCGCCTGCACCGGCCTGCGGCGGCGCATCCGCCGTCCAGGCGCCGTGCCTTGGCAGCACGTCGTGGCTGTCCATGCTCATCGCACCCGTGCGTAAAAGCGCCCTCGCGCCCGGACTGCGCGGCCGGCGCGCGGCCGGCTGCTGGTCCGTCACGGTGGACGCTAGGCGCATCCGGCGCGGCCGGGGAGAAACCGGGTGTGATGTTACGGTTACGCCGGGGCACCTTCGTGCTGCCGGAGCCTGCAATTCCTGCGATTTTAACCGCCCGTTTACTCTTACCCTGAAAAACTGCGATCGAGGGCACAGGGCCGCGCCGATCGACCACCACTTGTTAATGAGCTCCGGTTCCACAAGAGCCGTTCCGCTCCCGCTCCGCCCTGTCAACATTGGATGCGGGTATGAAAACTGGCGTTCCTTGGCAACTGAAAGGCGCACGGCCGCACGTGCGGGAGGCTGCGCGCGAAGCCGCGCGCCGCGCCGGAATGTCGGTCAGTGAATGGCTCGATACGGTCATCACCGATTCGGCGGACAATGACGTCATCGAGCCTGCTCGCCGCCTGCGCGCCAACGAGGACGACGACCGCCACGACGATTTCGAAGACGTAACCCGCTACCAGGATTCCGAAAGCGGTCCGCGCCAGCGCCGCGGCAAATATGCCGATTACGACGAGCGGCACCGCCGCACCAGGGATGAGGACCTGGCCGCCGTCACCGAACGCCTCGACACCCTCAGCCGCCTGCTTGAAGAGCGGCAGTTCCAAGAGCGACAGCTCCAAGAGCAAATGCTCCAGGAGCAGAGGCTCCAGGAGCGACCACTCCAAGAGCGGCAGCCGCAGGTGCCGGGCCCCGACATGGCGGCGGTCAACGAGCGCCTAGACGCTCTCTCCCGCCAACTTGCCGAGGTTGCGCAGGCGACCCAGGCTGCGCAGGCGACGCAGCTTGCCTACGCTGCCCAGCTTGCGCCCGCGCAGACGCCCCTCGCCCCCAGCCCGCGCCCCGACGACACCCCGCACCAGCTTGCCAGCGTCATTTCCAAGCTCGACCGCCGGCTCGATCAGTTGATCGCAGACGGCCGCAGCGCCAGCGCGGAAATCGAAAAGCGCATGAGCGCGGTCGACCGCGCCGTCGCCCAGATCGACCGCGAACCACAGCGCCCGGCCGTGCCGGAACCGGCGACCCCGCTCGACCAGGCATTGGTCGAGATCGCCGAGCGCCAGCGGGCGCTCGACGGGGAGGCCGGCCTGCCCCGCTCCGATCTGCCGCGCGCGCCGACGCAGGGCCTCAACGGGCTCGAGCAACAACTGCGCCAGATCACCACCCAGATCGAATCGCTGCGGCCGTGCAACGTCAACGGCGTGGTCGAGACGTTGCGTGACGATCTCGCCGAGATCGGCGTCATGGTCAAAGAGGCCATGCCGCGCCGGGCGATGGAGACGCTGGAGAGCGAGGTCCGCTCGCTGGTGCAGCGCATCGACAGCAAGCGCCACACCGGCGGCGAAGCGTCCGACCTGGCGGGCGTCGAGCGCGGCCTCGTCCAGGTACGCGATTCATTGCGCGACGACCTCGCCGAAATCGGCGTGATGCTCAAGGAGGCCATGCCGCGCCGCGCCATCGAGACGCTGGAAACGGAGGTCCGCTCGCTGGCGCAGCGCATCGACACCAAGCGTCATGCCGGCGCCGACGGCCCCGACATCGCAGGGGTGGAGCGCGGTCTGGCGGAGGTGCGCGACGCGTTGCGCGCGCTCACGCCGGCCGAGAACCTGGTCGGATACGACGAGGCGGTGCGGAGCCTGTCGAAAAAGATCGACGGCATCGCCGCCAGCACGCAGGACCCCGCCGCCTTGGAGCAGCTCGAAGGCGCCATCGCCGGGCTGCGCGGCATCGTCTCCCATGTCGCGTCGAACGACGCCATCGCAACGCTTTCCGAGGAGGTCCGCAGCCTCGCCCGCAAGGTCGAGCAGGTCGCAAGCTCCGACGTCGTCGCCATGCTCGAGCAGCGGATCGGGGCCATCGCGGACGCGCTGCAGGCAAGGCCCCATACCGGCCAGGACGCGCGCGACCTCGATGCCGTGGTGCATGGGCTGACCGAGAAGCTCGAACAGTTGCAGCTCACGCGCTCCGACCAGGTCGCGGTCAATCACCTCGAGGACCGCATCGTCAATCTGGTCCAGAAGCTCGATGCCTCCGACGCCCGGTTGAGCCATCTCGAGACGATCGAGCGCGGCCTCGCCGAACTCCTCATCCACCTCGAGCACCAGCGGCTGCCGCAGCTCGGGCGCAGCGACGCGGCGCCCCCACCCGAAGTCGACACGCTCAAGCGCGATTTCCAGAAGACGCAGGATTCGCTGGAGGCCGTGCATGGCGCGCTTGGACACGTGGTCGACCGGCTCGCCATGATCGAGACCGGCCTCCGCAGCGAGGCCGCGCCGAGCCTGCCGAAGGCGTCGAATATTGCCCGCATCCCCGCGCCGCCGCCGCCGGCTCCGCCGGTGTCACCGCCGGCGCCCCCGAAGGCGCCTGCGCCCCTCGCCGTCGCCGTCGCCGCGCCGCCGATTGCAGAGCCTGCGCCGGCGCCAATTGCCGCTCCGCCGCAGCAGCAGCAGCCGCAGCAGCCGGCGCCAGCGGCGATCATCGGCAATCCCGCACCGGCGAGCGAGCGCGGCCCGATCGATCCGAACCTCCCGCCCGACCACCCGCTGGAACCAGGCCGGGGTACACGCGCGCGCGCCGGCAATTCTCCAGCCGACCGCATCGCCGCGTCCGAGGCCGCGCTGGGCTCGGCGAAGCCGCCCGTCATCCCCGATCCCGCCGGCAAGTCGAACTTCATCGCCGCCGCCCGCCGCGCCGCCCAGGCGGCAACCGGCGAGAGTGCCGTCTATACCGAAAAGCGCGAAGGCGCGCCCGCCGCTCCGGCGACCGCCGGCGGCAGCAGCCGGACGCCGGCAGGCGCGCCGGCCAGCAGCCTCGGGACGCGCGTGCGCAAGCTCCTGGTCGGCGCCAGCGTGGTGGCCATCGTGCTCGGGTCGTTGCAACTCGCGGCCAGCCTGTTCATCGGCGGCAGCGACAATGACCCCCATGTGGCGGCCGAACCGAACCCGTCATCGCCCGAGACCAAAACCCTCCCACCGGCTCCGACCGGCCCGATTGAGCTCCCGGCTGCCCCGCCGGCTCCGCCTGCGCCCAGCCCGGCGCCGCCGGCCGGCCGCCAGTCGCAGCTCCTTCCCTTCGCCAACGGCGTCGCGTTCGCGCCACCCTCGGCCGGCGTACTCATGCCCAGCGAACCGGCGCGACCTGCGGCGAGCGCCGCGGCGCCGACTGACCGTACCATCGTCACCGGATCCATCCGCCCGCCGAGCGCGGCGCCCGCGGCGGTGCCTGCCGAGACGCCGTCCCTGCCGTCCACGCCGGCGAAACCGATCGCCGCCGACAAGTTGCCGGCGGCGGTGGGCAGCGGCGGACTGCGCGCGGCCGCAGCCAAAGGCGACGCTGGGGCGGAATACGAGATCGCCGCGCGCTTCTCCGAGGGCCGCGGGGTGCCGCAGGACGGGACCGCGGCCGTCGAATGGTTCGAGCGTGCCGCGAAGCAGGGACTGGTGCCGGCGCAGTTCCGCCTGGGTGGCCTGTATGAGAAAGGCATCGGGGTGGCAAAGGACCCGGCGCAGGCGCGACGCCTTTACACCGCGGCGGCGCAGAGCGGCCACGCCAAGGCGATGCACAATCTCGCAGTCCTCTACGCTGAAGGCGTCGACGGCAAGCCCGACTATCAGACCGCGGCGAAATGGTTCCGCAAGGCCGCCGACCACGGCGTCACCGACAGTCAGTATAACCTCGCCATCCTCTATGCCCGCGGCATCGGCACCGAGGTGAATCTCGCGGAAGCCTACAAATGGTTCTCGCTCGCCGCCCGCGACGGCGACAAGGACTCGGCCAAGAAGCGCGACGACGTCGGCACCCGGCTCGACCCGCAGACCCTGATGGCGGCGCGCGCGGCCGTGCAGGTCTGGGCGGCCGAGCCGCAACCCGAGGCCGCGACCTCGGTCAAGGCGCCGGCAGGGGGCTGGGACGGCGTTCCCGCGCCCTCGGTCGCCAAGCGCCGCGTCGGGCCCGAGCCCAAGACCGAAACCAAATCCGCGCCCGCGCGGCCTCAGTAGTCGTGTCCTGCACAATAAAAAACTTGCCGGTGGGTGGCCCGCGCGCCGAACATCGGTAGAATGTCCGCGCTTATCCGCTGAGTTGAGAGCCTCGACTGCATTCGCGGGGCGCCGTACCGGCGACGTCCTCCAGACGCATCAGCGCAAACCGGCCCCGCTGCGAAGCCGGTCGAGACTCAATTCACAATTCCGTCCGTGTGGACCTCCGGCGCTCCGGGCTCCGCAAAACGCTATCCCGGCCCCCCGAACCGACGGATGACGCTGTGCAGATCTATCTTCCGATCGCCGACCTTCCCGTCAACGTTTTCGTCGTCCTGGCGATCGGATTAGCGGTCGGATTCATTTCCGGCATGTTCGGCATCGGCGGCGGCTTCCTGATGACTCCGCTGTTGATCTTTCTCGGCGTCTCGCCCGCGGTCGCCGTCGCGAGCGTCACCGGCCACATCGCGGCGTCCTCATGCTCGGGCGCGATCAGCTATTGGCGGCGCCACGCGATCGATCTTGCGCTCGCCTTCATGCTGCTGGGCGGCGGTATTCTGGGCACGGCTTTCGGCGTCTGGCTCTTCACCACGCTGCGCGCGCTAGGCCAGCTCGACCTCGCGATCGGCATCTCCTACGTGCTGCTGCTCGGCATCGTCGGCGCCCTGATGGTGGCGGAGAGCGTGCGCGCCATCATCCGCTCGCGGCAGGGCAAGCCGGTCGAGCTGCGACGGCCTGGCAGCCACACCTGGTTCCACGGCCTGCCATTCAAGCTGCGCTTCAAGCGCTCGCATATCTACGTCTCGGCGATCCCGGTCTGGACGATCGGATTCACCATCGGTTTCGTCGGCGCGGTGATGGGCATCGGCGGCGGCTTCCTGCTGGTGCCGATGCTGATCTATCTGCTGCGCGTGCCGACCTCGACCGTGATCGGCACGTCCATGGTCCTGACCCTGGTCACCATGGCCTGCGCGACCGTGATGCACGCGGCGACCAACCACCTGGTCGACGCGGTTCTGGCGCTGATCCTGATGGTGGGCGGCGTCACCGGTGCCCAGTTCGGCGCCCGCGCGGGACAGAAGATCAGCGGCGAGCGGCTGCGCCTCCTGCTCGGGCTTTTGGTGCTCGCGGTCGGTATCCGCTTCGCCTTCAACCTGATGCTCACGCCGGACGAGCTCTATTCCATCCGGCCGCTGGAGGACGGGATGTGAAGCGGCGGGCGACGCTCACTCTCGTCGCGACCTTTGGCGCGCTGGCGATGCATGCGCCGCCGGCCGCGGGCGAACGTCTCATCGCATCGCTCTCCAACCACCGCGTCATGGTGACGTCGAACTTCACCGGCGACGAACTCGTGCTGTTCGGTGCGGTCGAGCAGGATTCGGCATCGCGGCCGCGGCGCGGCGGCTACGACATCGTCGCCACCGTCACCGGGCCGCGCCAGAACCTGGTGACGTTCCGCAAGAACCGCGTGTTCGGCCTCTGGGTCAACGTGGATTCGCGCGTTTTCGAGAATGCGCCGGCCTATCTCGCGGTGCTCTCGAACCGGCCGCTCGAGGCGATTGCCAACCCCGAGACGCTGCGGCGCCTGCAGGTAGGACTCGACAACATCGTGCTGTTGCAGAGGGCCGCCGTCACCATTGCGGATTCCGCGCGCGACGATCCGTTCCGCGTCGCCTTCGTCAAGCTTCGCATCAGCCAGAATCTCTACCGCGAGGAAACGAATGGTGTGACCTTTCTCACGCCCTCGCTCTACCGCGCCTCGATCCCGCTGCCGGCGGAGTCCCCGGTCGGCAACTATGAGGTCGACGTGAAGCTGTTCGCCGACGGCGCCATGATCGCACGCACCAGCTCGGCGCTGGAGGTCTACAAGTCCGGGTTCGAGCAGCTCGTCACCACCAGCGCGCGCGACCACGGGTTCCTTTACGGCCTCGCCACCGCGATGCTGGCGCTGGCGACGGGCTGGTTCGCGAGCGTGGTGTTCAGGAGGGATTGACCGAGCGTCAATCGGCGAGGCAGCGCCTGGCCGCGATGGCGTAGACCCGCCCCGCGCCCAGCATATGGGCCGTGAATGCGAGCGTCCCGAACGCCTCGGCGAACGCGAGATCGCGCACGTTGAGGCCGCCCGCATAGGCGCCGAAGGCCGGCATCACCACGCGCCGCGCGTCGGCTGCGAAGCAGCGCCGGCTGACCGTGCGGCCGCGCCCGCTGACGCGCGCGACCGGATGCAGATGGCCGGCCACCTCGCCCGCGGCTGCGTTCGCCGCCGTGGCGGCCGACGGCTCGTGCCGGAAGGTCAGCGCACCGAGCGCAAGCGTCGCGGCGGCGGTGCCGCCGACGCCCTCGGCCGGGTCGGGATCGTGATTGCCGGCAATCCAGATCCAGTCGCGTCCGCGCTGGAGACCGCGCAAGGTCGCGCGGTCGCTGTCGCCGATGCGCGTGGGCCCCTCGCCGTCATGGAAGCTGTCGCCGAGCGCGATCACCGCGCGGGGCGCGTAGTGCGCGAGAATCTGCGCAAGCCGCGCCAGCGTCGCGGCGGTGTCGTAGGGCGGCAACAACACGCCGCGCGCCGCATAGCTCGACCCTTTCTCCAGATGCAGGTCGGCGACGACGAGCAACCCTTCCTCGGGCCAATAGAGCGCGCCGGCACAATCGGCCACCAGGCTGACGCCCGCAATCGCAAGCACGCCGGCCGCAACCGCCGTCTCCGGCGCGGACTCGCGCACTCGAATCTCCGCCTGATGCTCCGGCCGCAAGATACCCCCGCCTTCTCGGTCCTATGCGCGCCGCGTGACCGGCACCAAATGAAGCGTCGATTTTTCGCCCGCCAGGATCAGCGTCGAGCCCTCCATGCGCCAGCGTGTCACACTTCGCAGCGCTGCCAGAAAGTCCTGTTCGAGCCTCATCCGGGCAGCGGTGCAGTATTTGCGCGTGGTTCCGATCTGCTCGACGCTGAAGCGGTCCCCCTCGCCAATGCTGACCCGCCCGAACCAGGTATTGCAGCCGGCAAACCCGCGGCCGCGCAGTCCGCCGCCGCGCGGATCGCGGCCGACCGTCAATGTCAGCGTCCGGTTGCCGAAGTCCATGCCGTTAAGCGAGGCCACCAGGAATCGCTGCTCGATCGGGATCCGCCGCGCTTCTTCCGCCGAACTCGCGGAAGCGAACAGGACGAGCAGACCAAGAAGGCCGAGCGCCTTCATTGCATCGCCTCCTTCACGAGTTCCGCCTCGGCTTCCGCGAGCAACGCCTCGGACGCCTCGCCGTAGACGGATTCACGGCCGATCTCCAGCATCACCGGCACCGCAAGCGGCGAAACGTGATCGAGCGCCTTATGGACGATTCGGCCCTTGATGCGCGAGAGCATATCGCCAAGGCGGCGAATGTCGAGGAGGCCGGTCGCAGCATCCGCGCGTCCCGCGCGCAGCAAAAGATGATCGGGCTGATGTTTTCGCAGGACGTCGTAGACCAGGTCGGTCGAGATCGTGACCTCGCGCCGCGACTTCTCCTTACCCGGGAAACGCCGTTCGATGAGCCCGGCGATGATCGCGCAGGTGCGGAAGGTGCGCTTCATCAATGCGGATTCGGCCAGCCAGGCTTCGAGGTCGTCGCCGAGCATGTCCTGGTCGAACAGCGCCGGCAGCGAAAGCTCGCCGCGCTCGATGCACAGCGCCACGTCGCCGAGCCCCCAGATCGCGAGCGCATATTCGTTGGCCACGAAGCCGACCGGACGCAGCCGCGCCCGTTCGAGCCGGCGGGTGAGCAGCATGCCGAGCGTCTGGTGGGCGAGGCGGCCCTCGAACGGATAGCAGACGAGATAGTGCTTGTCGGCGCGCGGAAAGGTCTCGACCAGGAGATCGTGCCGCCCGGGCAGCAGCGAGCGCCACTGCTGGATCTCGAGCCATTCGCGCACCTGCGCCGGCAGCGGGCGCCATTCGTCCTGTTCCGAGATGATCTTGCGCACGCGGTCGGCCAGATAGGTCGAGAGCGGGAACTTGCCGCCTTCATAGGACGGCACCTTGGGATCCTCCGAGGTGGCGCGCGAGACATAGACCTCGTCTTGCATCAGCGCCTCGTAGCGCAGGATCTCGCCGGCGAAGACGAAGGTGTCGCCCGGCGAAAGCATCTCGATGAAATATTCCTCCACCTGGCCGAGCAGCCGGCCGCCGCGCGGAATCACCTTGGAGGCGCGCGAGCGCACGAGGCGCACCTTGAGCATGTCGGCCTCGACGATGGTGCCGACGTTCATACGGTAGCGTTGCGCGATCATGGGATGGGCAACGCGCCAGCGGCCGTCCTTGCCCTGCCGGATCTTGGCGAAGCGCTCGTAGGCCTTGAGCGCGTAGCCGCCGGTCGCCACGAAATCGAGCGCGGCATCAAAATCGCCGCGCGCCAAGCCGGCATAGGGCGCGGCGCTCGCGATCTCGGCGTAAAGCGCGTCGGCCAGGAACGGCTCGCCGCAAGCAGAGCCTAGGATGTGTTGCGCGAGCACGTCGAGCGCGCCGGTGCGCGCGGCCGGCGTATCCTGCGCCTGTTCGGCGATGGCGCCGAGCGCGGCGCGGCACTCGAGCACCTCGAAGCGGTTCGCCGGCACCAGCACGCCCTTGGACGGCTCGTCCATGCGATGGTTGGCGCGGCCGATGCGCTGCAGGAGCCGCGACGAGCCCTTCGGCGCGCCCACGTTGATGACGAGGTCGACGTCGCCCCAGTCGACGCCGAGGTCGAGCGAGGACGTGCAGACCACCGCGCGCAGGCGGCCCGACGCCATGGCGGTCTCGACCTTGCGGCGCTGCGCCACGTCGAGCGAGCCGTGATGGAGCGCGATCGCCAGGTTGTCGTCGTTGATGCGCCAGAGCTCCTGAAAGATGCTTTCGGCCTGGCTGCGGGTATTGACGAAGACGAGCGTGGTCTTGTGGCGGCCGATGAGACCGTAGATTTCACCGATTGCATGATGCGCGGAGTGTCCCGCCCACGGCAGGCGCTCGGCGCTGTCCAGCATTGCGACCGTGGGCGGCGCGCCATCGTGAGCAACGACAAGATCGGCGAGCGCTTCGCCGGAGGGCGGCTGCGGCACCAGGAAGCGGCGCAGGTCGTCGGGCTCGGCAACGGTCGCGGAAAGGCCGACGCTGGTGAGCGTCGGGGCCAGGCAAAAAAGACGGGCGAGGCCGAGCGAAAGAAGGTCGCCGCGCTTCGATGTCACCAGGGCATGCAGCTCGTCGAGCACCACGCGCCGGAGCGAGCCGAACAGGTAGGGCGCGTCGGGCGAGGCGAGGATCAGCGCGAGCTGCTCCGGCGTGGTCAGCAGGATGTGCGGCGGGTCGCGGCGCTGGCGCTGGCGCTTGCTGGCGGGCGTGTCGCCGGTGCGGGTCTCGACACGGATCGGCAGTGCCATCTCGGCGACCGGCCGCTCCAGGTTGCGCGCGATGTCGACCGCGAGCGCCTTGAGCGGGGAAATGTAGAGCGTGTGCAGTCCGCCGTCGCGGCGGATGTCGCGGCCGGTGGAGATGAGGGGGCGGGGACCCGGTTGCAGATGAAAGATTGCTTGCCCCTCGGAACTCGGATCGCTGCCAATACCGGAGGCGCTATCATGGCCCGCTGGCGCCACAGGGTTCCCTCCCCCCTTGTGGGGGAGGGACAGGGAGGGGGGTCGTGGTGAGTTGCGGACTCGCGACCACCCCCCTCCCCAACCCTCCCCCGGCATCAGGGCGTTGACGCCCGTCTTCGACGGGCGATGGGGGGAGGGAGCAGACCGCCCGAGCCGCGAAGATGTGCTCAATCCGATTGCGAACGAGCTCAACTCCACCAGACTCGGCAAAAACCCCGCCAGCGTCTTGCCGGCGCCGGTCGGCGCGATCAGCAGGACCGAGCGCCCTGCCCGCGCCTTCGCCAGGAGTTCCAACTGATGCGCGCGCGGCGCCCAGCCGCGGCTCGCGAACCAGCGCGCAAACGGCTCGGGCAGGGCGACGGCAGGCTCGGTGCGTTCGAGAACGGTCACCGGCTACAGGTAGTGGCCGAAGGCGGCGCGGTCGAGGCGCCTAGAACAGCGCAAAGAGGATCAGCACGATGCCGAGCATGGCCACGGCCCAGGCCAGGGTGCGAATGAAAGGCACCCCCATCGCATAAAGCGGCAGATAGGCCAGGCGAGCCCAGAAGTAGAGATGGGCGCCCAGCACCGTCATGGCGCCGTGGCGGTTGGCGACATGGGCGATCAGGACCGCGGCGGCGAACAGCGGAAAGGTCTCCATGTAATTGCGCAGCGCACGCTCGAGGCGGCCGGCAACGCCGGTCAGCGGCGGCATCGGCAGGTCGCGCGCTCCCGTATTCCAGTCGAGCCCGCGCTCCGAGGTCTGAGCCGACGCGGAAACGAGGATGTAGACGAGGCCGAGCACGACACTGAGCGCCAGCATGATCAGTTCGGTTGTCATGGTCGCATGCGGCGCGAGCCGCCTCCCTGGTTGCCCGCGGACACTATAGGCCGGATTTGCGGGTCCGGGCGGGCAAAAGCCGATGCAAACGATGGCATCGAGGCTCGCGCCGGCAGCGCCGTGACATATCTAACACCCATGCGTCCCGAAGACCTTCTCCTGCCGACCCCCGCCGGAGTGTGCTGCAAGCGCGGCGGCTTTCACATCGATCCGACCCGGCCGGTCGAGAAGGCCGTCATCACCCATGGCCACTCCGACCACGCGCGCGCTGGCCACGGCGCCGTGCTGGCGACACCGGAGACGCTCGACCTGATGCGGCTGCGCTACGGCGAGAATTTCGCCGGTTCCACGCAGGCGATCCGCTACGGCGAAAGCGTGAACGTCGACGGCGCCCGAGTCACGTTCCATCCGGCCGGCCACGTGCTTGGCTCGGCGCAGATCGCGGTCGAAGCCGGCGGCCTGCGGATCGTGGCCTCGGGCGACTACAAGGAGGTCGCCGATCCGACCTGCGCGCCGTTCGAGCTGGTTCGGTGCGACGTGTTCATCACCGAGGCCACCTTCGGGCTGCCGGTGTTTCGTCACGGCAACCCGGATGGCGAGATCGCCAAGCTTCTGCGCTCGGTCGCGCTGTTTCCCGAACGGGCGCACCTCGTCGGCGCCTATTCGCTCGGCAAGGCGCAGCGCGTGATCGCGCTCATCCGCAAGGCCGGCTACGCCCAGCCGATCTACCTGCATGGCGCGATGGAGAAGATCACCCGCTACTACGAGCAGCATGTGAAGCTCGGTGAACTCCGCCTCGTCAGCGGCGCCAAGAAGGCCGAGCTGGGCGGCGCCATCGCGATCGCGCCGCCGTCATCCCTCACCGATCTCTGGTCGCGCCGCTTCCCCGATCCGGTGACGGCCTTCGCGTCGGGCTGGATGCGGGTGCGCGCGCGGGCGCGCCAGCGCGGCATCGAGCTGCCGCTGGTGATCTCCGACCACGCCGACTGGGATGGGCTCACCGCGACCATTACCGCGACCGGCGCAGCGGAAGTCTGGGTCACCCATGGCCAGGAGGATGCGCTGGTGCACTGGAGCGTGACGCATGGGCTTGCGGCGCGCCCGCTTGCAATCGTCGGCTATGGCGACGAGGACGAAACCGACGGCGTGACCGAACCGGCAGGCGAGACGCCAAGGGACGCGCCATGAACCGCTTCGCCGCGCTGCTCGACCGGCTCGCCTATGAGCCAAGCCGGAACAACAAGCTGCGGCTGATGACGGACTATTTCCGCAGCACGCCCGACCCGGAGCGCGGCTACGCGCTGGCGGCGCTCACCGGCGCGCTGTCGTTCCAGCACGCCAAGCCGGGCATGATCCGCACGCTGATCGCCGAGCGCACCGACCCGGTGCTGTTCGCATTGTCCCACGATTATGTCGGCGACCTTTCGGAAACGGTGGCGCTGATGTGGCCGGGGCCTCCGGTGCAACCCGCTTCCCCTTCGCATGATCGGCCGTTTCCCTCACCACACGAGCGGTCTGCTCCCTCCCCCCGCGAAGCGCAGCGAGCGGTGGGGAGGGTTGGGGTGGGGGGCGATGCGCAGGAGGAGTGCGACCTTCAATCCCACCCCCCTCCCTGTCCCTCCCCCACAAGGGGGGAGGGAACGCAAGACGCGCGACCGATCGCTGAACTCATCACCGATCGGGCCTCTTCAGTTGGCGCGCTGGCAAAGTCTCAAGAATGTTCCACACCCAAACTCAGCGACGTCGTCGCGACCCTCTCAACCCTCGCCAAGTCCGCCCTCCCCGCCCAGCTCGCGCGCTGGCTCGATGCGCTCGACGAGACCGGGCGCTGGGCGCTGCTCAAGCTCGTCACCGGCGGTTTGCGCGTCGGCGTGTCGGCGCGGCTCGCCAAGACCGCGGCCGCGGCGCTGGGCGATGCCGATGCGCAAGAGGTGGAACTGGTCTGGCCGGGGCTCGCGCCGCCCTATCTCGGCCTGTTTGCCTGGCTCGAAGGGCGTGCGGACAAGCCAATGAGCCGCGATCCGGCGCCGTTCCGCCCGGCGATGCTCGCGCACGCGGTCGACGAGAACGATCTCGCCGGCCTCGATCCGGCGGATTTCCTGGCGGAGTGGAAGTGGGACGGCATCCGCGTCCAGGCCGCCGCCGGCCGAAGCGAGAACGGCGGGATCGCGGCGCGGCTTTATTCGCGCACCGGCGAGGACATTTCCAGCAGTTTTCCAGACCTCCTGGAGACGCTGCGGCTGCCCGGCGCGATCGACGGCGAGCTCCTGATCCTGCGCGACCGCCGGGTGCAGAGCTTCAACGTGTTGCAGCAGCGTCTCAACCGCAAGACCGTGAACGCCAAGCTGATCGCGAAATTCCCCGCGCACCTGCGCGCCTACGATCTCCTGGTCGAGGGCGAGGAGGACTTGCGCGCGCTGCCGTTTGCGGACCGCCGCAAAAGGCTGGAAGCCTTCGTCGCACGGCTTGACGAGCCGCGGATCGACATCTCGCCGCTGGTGCCGTTCGCGACCTGGGACGAGCTTGCCGCCGCACGCAAGGACCCGGCGTCAGCCGGCGCTGGCGACGACGCCGAAGCGGTCGAGGGCGTCATGCTCAAGCGCCGCGACGCGCCCTATGTGCCCGGCCGTCCCAAGGGCCCGTGGTGGAAATGGAAGCGCGACCCGTTCCTGATCGACGCCGTGCTGATGTATGCCCAGCGCGGACACGGCAAACGATCGTCGTATTACTCGGACTATACCTTCGGCGTCTGGACCGCAGGCGACGCCGGCGACATGCTGGTCCCGGTCGGCAAGGCCTATTTCGGGTTCACCGACGAGGAGTTGCTGCAGATCGACCGCTACGTCCGGCGCAACACCGTCGATCGCTTCGGGCCGGTGCGCGAGGTGGTGCACGAGCCCAGCCAGGGCCTGGTGCTGGAGGTGGCGTTCGAGGGGCTGCAGCGCTCGACCCGCCATAAATCCGGCTTGGCCATGCGGTTTCCTCGCATCCATCGGCTGCGCTGGGACAAGCCGCCGGGCGAGGCCGACCGGCTGGAGACCCTGGAGCGCCTGCTCGACGCAGATGCCGGCCGCAGCACCGAATCGAGCAATGTGATAGGATGACATCATGAGCATGCCGACCGACAGACCGATCAACGACGGGCGGACGCAAACTGCCCCCGCCAGCGCCGTCACCCGATTTTTCGGCGGATCCCCGCTCGCGGTGATCTTCCGGCTCGCGCTGCTGTCGATCCTGGTCGGGGTGATCCTGGAGGTGATGGGGCTCGATCCTTGGAATCTCATCGAGAGCCTGCGGACCCTATTCCTGCGCATCTGGAACATGGGCTTCGACGCGATCCGGTGGCTCTGGCGCTATCTCGCGCTCGGCGCCGCCGTGGTGGTGCCGATCTGGCTCATCGTGCGGCTCATGCGCGCGCCGAAGGGGCGGTGACGACCTCGCCTCCATCCTTTCCCATCACTCATGCCCGCGTGTTCGCGATCGCCGGGCCGGCGATGCTCGCCAACCTGACGACGCCGCTGCTCGGCATCGTCAACACGGCGGCGATCGGGCGGCTGGGCGAGCCTTACCTGATCGGCGGCGTGGCGCTCGCCGCGGTGGTGTTCGACGGCATCTACTGGCTGTTCGGCTTCGTGCGCATGGGCACGGTGGCCTTGACCGCACAGGCGGTCGGCGCCAGCGACGTGCGCGAGCAGCGCGCGGTGCTCTCGCGCGCGCTCCTGGTCGCGATCGCGATCGGGCTGGCGCTGGTGGCCTTGCAGGCGCCGCTCGCTTCTGCGGCCTATGGGCTCCTGGGCGGCAGCGCCGAGGTGCGGCAGGCGGCGGAGAGCTATTTTTTCGTGCGCATCTGGGCGGCGCCTTTCACGCTCGGCAACCTGACGATGCTCGGCTGGCTGATCGGACAGGCGCGCACCGGCACCGCGCTCGCGTTGCAGATCGCGATCAACAGCCTCAATATCGTGCTGACCGTCACGCTGGTGCTCGGGCTCGACTTCGGCATCGCGGGCGCGGCGTTCGCGGCCGCGACCGCGGAGGCGGTCGGCTTCGCCGCCGGCCTTGTGGTCGCCTGGCGTCTTCTCGGCGGACGCTTCGAGCTGGAACCGGCCCTTGTGTTCCAGCGCCAAAAACTTCTGCGCATGCTCGCGGTCAACCGCGACATCATGATCCGGACAGCCGGTGTGATCGGGGCGTTCTCCTTCTTCGCGTCGCAGGGCGCGCGCGCAGGCGATGCAGCGCTCGCCGCCAACGCGGTGCTGCACAACTTCGTGATGATCGGAAGCTTCTTCCTCGACGGCATGGCGACGGCCGCCGAGCAATTGTGCGGACGTTCGGTGGGCGCGCGCGACCGCTCGGGCTTCCTGCGCGCGACGCGGCTTTCGCTCGGGTGGGGGCTGTGTTTCGGCGCCGCCAGCTCGGTCGTTTTTCTTGTCGGCGGAAACGCGCTCATCGACCTGATGACGACGAGTGCGCAGGTGCGCTCCACCGCGCGCGAGTTCATGCTGTTTGCGGCTTTGGCTCCGATGCTGGGCGCGCTCGCCTATACGCTCGACGGCGTCTATATCGGCGCGACCTGGGCGCGCGACATGCGCAATCTTATGATGGCGGCGTTCGCGGTCTATCTCGCCACCTGGTGGGCGCTGCACGGCCTCGGCAATACCGGCCTGTGGATTGCGATCCTGACGTTCCTCATGGCGCGAGGCGTGCTGCAGGCGATGCGGTATCCGGCGCTGCTGCGGGCAACATTTCCGTGAGGCGCGTGTGTCACTCCGGCCACGGCTCGGCCGTCATCGCGGCGGCGGCGGCGCCGACGAGTTCGGCAAGGCCGGCGTGCTGTCCACGCCCGAGCGTATCGAGAAGATACGACTTGGTCGCGCCGACGAGACCGAGCCCGCGAAAGACGAGCGACGAATAGACCTGCACCAGGCTCGCGCCGGCACTGATCTTGGCGAGCGCGGTTTCGCCCGAATCGATGCCGCCAACGCCGATGAGCGGGAAGGCGCCCTCGACCCGCACATAGGTCTCCGCCAGCATGCGCGTCGCCAAGGCGAAGAGCGGGCGTCCGGAAAGCCCGCCCGGCTCCCGCGCCGCCGTCCTGTCACGCAGCCAGGGTGGCCGGCGCACCGTCGTGTTGCCGATGACCATGCCGTCGACCCGGCGCATGCGCGCGACGCCGACGACGTCGTCGAGCTCGGAGAGCGTCAGGTCGGGGGCGATCTTGATCAGGACCGGCGTGGACCCCGCCCGCCTGCTCACACGATCGCGCGCCTCGACGACGCGGGCCGTCAACTCGTCGAACATCCGGCCCTGCTGCAGGTCGCGCAGGCCCGGCGTGTTGGGCGATGAGATGTTGCAGGTGAAATAGCTCGCGACCGGCGCGAACATCTCGATCTGGTGCACATAGTCGCCGATGCGATCGGCGCTCTCCTTGTTGGCGCCGACATTCACTCCGACGATGCCGCCTTCATTGGCGCGCGCGGCGAGCCGGCGCAGCACCGCGTCGGCGCCCTCGCTGTTGAAGCCGAGCCGGTTGATCACGCCCTGATCGCGCGGAAGGCGAAAGAGGCGGGGACGCGGATTGCCCGGCTGCGAGAGCGGCGTCACCGTGCCGATCTCGACGAAGCCGAACCCGAGCCGCAACAGCGCGTCGGGCACCTCCGCGTGCTTGTCGAAGCCTGCCGCCATGCCGATCGGATTGGGAAAGTTGAGGCCGAAGGCGCGCACGGCGAGCCGCGGATCGTCCCCCGGCGTTGGCGTGCGCGGCCCGAACTTGAGCGCGTTGACGGCAAGCCGATGCGCGTTCTCGGCCTCGAGAAGTCCCATCAGCGGGCGCGCGATAACGTCGAAGAGGCCGATCACGACACCAGCTCCGGAAAGACGTGGCGGCCGTCGGCGCCGAGCCGCAGCGGCTTCACCCAGAGCACGGCGTCGAGTGACAACGGGCCATAGAGATGCGGAAACAGCGCGCCGCCGCGCGCGAGTTCCCATTTGAGCGCGGGGCCGAGCGTCCCCGCATCGACTGCAATCAGCACCAGATCGCCGGCGCCGGCAAAATGCCGGGCCGCGGTGTCCTTGACCTGCGTGGCGCTGGAGAAATGGATGTAGCCGTCCTGGACATCAATTCCGGCGCCACGGAACACGCGCTCGTGCTCAGCCTGGCGCCAAAGCGCCGCATCGCAGATCTTGTAGATCGTGTCTGACACACCCTGCCCCGGCCCGCCCGCGACACTTGTACCCACGCCGATGGTCCCCTAGTACACGTCCGGCACGGGCTGAGTCTCTAGCCGTGCAGCATGGGACCCCGTTCGCCCCGTCTGGCGCGTCTGAGTGTGTTTCTGTATCAGTTCCCGGAGTGGTTGCTGGACGGACGGGGATCTTGGTTATAATTCCTATAAGCCGGATAAGAATCCCGTGTTGTCCGCGCCCTCATCAGGGGAACACGCCATGTTGACCCATGCACAGGTCTGGACCGCGCTTGATCGGCTGGCGGCGCGGGCCGGCCTTTCTCCTTCCGGCCTCGCCAAGAAGGCAGGCCTTGATCCGACCACCTTCAACAAGTCGAAGCGGATCGCGCCGGACGGCCGCCAGCGCTGGCCCTCCACGGAGTCGGTGGCAAAGTCGCTCGCCGCGACCGGGGCGTCGATCGACACCTTCGTGCAACTCATCCAGGACAGCGCCCGCCCGGTGGCGCAGGCGGTGCCCCTGATCGGCTTCGCCGAAGCGGGCGCCGGCGGCTATTTCGACGATGGCGGCTTTCCCGTCGGCAAGGGCTGGGACGAGATCCCCTTTCCCGCCGTCGCCGACGAGAACGTCTATGCGCTGGAGATTTCCGGCAATTCGATGGAGCCGGCCTACCGCGACGGCGCCGTCATCATCGTCTCGCCCGCGGCCTCGGTCCGGCGCGGCGACCGCGTCGTGGTCAAGACCACGGACGACGAGGTGATGGTCAAGGAGCTCAAGCGCCGCACGGCCAAGTCGATCGAGCTGCGGTCGATCAATCCCGCGCATGCGGAGCGCACGCTGTCGGTGCGCGACGTGCTGTGGATCGCCCGCATCATGTGGGCGAGCCAATAGCCGCCGTCACCCGTGCCAGAACAGCCAGGCCCCGCGCAGCAGGTAAATCAGGCTGATCGCGATGATGATGCGGCGCGTCCACTGCCGGAAGCCGTGGTCGGTCATGCGTTCGAGCACGAACGGCGCCAGCGATGTCCCGGCGATCGCGAGCAGGATCGCAGGGACGCACCATGCCAGCGGCACATCGGCCGCGCCCGAGAGGGAAACGAAATACACGCCGCGCACGATGTGGCTCAATGACTGCACGACCGCCTTGGTGGCGTTGGTCGTCTTGCGGTTGAGCGTGCTCTTCTGGAAGAAGAGGTCGAGGAAGATGCCGCCCACGCCGGCCAGCACCTGCACGACCGTGGTGAGCATGCCGGTCAGGAACGGCACGCCGCGCCACTCGATGTTCGGCCGCATCGACAGGGGCAGAATGTCGACGACGAACGGCATGAGACCGAGCGCCAGGTACACCATGGCCTTGTCGGGGACGAAGGCGATGAGCCACATGAAGCCGAACGAGATGGCGGCGCCCAGCACGTACCAGTGAAAGATCGGCCATAGCACGTATTGCCGCCACTGATAGGCACGCCAGCCGTTGGCGAAGATCTGGATGATCGAGAACAGGATCATCGCGGGTGCGACGTCGAAATAGATCAGCAACACGCCAAGCAGAATCAGGCCGCCGGCCATGCCGAACACGCCGGAGACGAACGAACTGAAGATGATGGTGGCTCCGATCAGAGCCAGGGTGAGTGGAGACATTCGGCCGCCATCCTAGACTAGCAGTGACCGAACATGCGTGTCCTGGCTGGGCGACCTGCCGGGACGAGCGCCACTCGCGTCAAGCCGACCGCGCCAGCGCGCCGTCGATCATGTCGACGGTATTCTGCAAGCCGTAGACCGCCGCGAACGAACCGAAGCGCGGGCCTTTCTCCTGCCCCAGCAGCACCTGGTAGAGCATGTTGAACCATTCGAGCGAGACGCCGGGCTTGCCGTCCTTGGTCTTGATCTTGCCGGTCCGGTCGAGGAACGGCTCGCGCCTGCCGATCTCGTAGACCACCTCTTGAATCCGTTCGGCCGTGGCGTCGGCGGGAAGCTGCGCCAGCGCGTCGCGCAGGTCGATGAGCGCCGCGCGCTCGACCGCGGCCGGCTCGCGGAATTTCTTGTGGGGCCGCACGAAATCGCGGAAATAGTTGATCGCGTAACCCACCAGCGCATCGAGCTTGGGATGCGTCTTCGGGGTGACGCCCGGACGATAGCGCCCGATGAAGCCCCACAGCGTCTCGGCGTTCTCGGCGTTCGAGGACGACACCAGCGTGAGCAGCATGGTGAACGTGATCGGCATGTCGGGCTTGGGCGGGGAGCCCGAATGGATGTGCCAGACCGGATTGCCGAGGCGCTGCTTGCCGTCCTGCCGCTCATAGGCGTCGAGGAACTGGTGGTAGTCGTCGACCTGGCGCGGGATCACGTCGAAATAGAGCCGCTTCGCGGCGCGCGGCTCGCGATACATGAACAGCGACAGCGATTCCGGCGAGGCGTAACGCAGCCATTCGTCGATGGTGAGCCCGTTGCCCTTCGACTTCGAAATCTTCTGACCTTTGTCGTCGAGAAAGAGCTCGTAGTTGAATCCTTCAGGCGGCCGCGCGCCGAGCGCCTTGCAGATCTCGCTCGAAAGCTTGACCGACTCGATCAAGTCCTTGCCCGCCATCTCGTAGTCGATACCGAGCGCGACCCAGCGCAGCGCCCAGTCCGCCTTCCACTGGCACTTCACACGCCCGCCGGTGACCGGCGTCTCCACCTTTTGGCCGGTATCGGGATCGACATAGACCACGGTGCCTTTGGCCGCATTGCGCTCGACCATCGGCACTTGCAGCACGATGCCGGTGCGCGGCGAGATCGGCAGGAACGGCGAATAGGTGGCGCGGCGCTCGGGGCCGAGCGTCGGCAGGATGATCTCCATGACCGCGTCATAGGCCGCGAGCATTCGAAGCAGCGTGTCGTCGAAGCGGCCGGCGCCGTAATAGTCGGTCGAGCTGGCGAACTCGTAGGCGAAGCCGAAGCGGTCGAGAAAGGCGCGCAGCCGCGCGTTGTTGGCCGCGCCGAATGAGGGATATTCATTCGAGAACGGGTCGGGCACCCGGGTGAGCGGCTTGCCGAGATGGGCCTGCAGCATCTCGCGGTTGGGCACGTTGTCGGGCACCTTGCGCAGACCGTCCATGTCGTCGGAGAAGGCGATCAGGCGGGTCTTGATCTTGTCGTCGGTGAGGATGCGGAAGGCGTGGCGCACCATGGTGGTGCGCGCGACCTCGCCGAAGGTGCCGATATGCGGGAGCCCCGACGGGCCATAGCCGGTCTCGAAGATGATCTCGTCCTTCGGCGCCTTCTCAAGGCGCGCGACGATTTTCCTCGCCTCTTCGAACGGCCAGGCGTTCGACTGCGCGGCGAGCTCGCGCAGTGCTTGCTCCGTGTCATCGACGGCGGCGGACATCGCTTTTCTCCGGCGCGGACACTAGGTATGGTCCGGACTCAATTAAATTATAGCCAGTAGGTCAGCGTAGCAACGCAGCAGATCGAGAAAGAAATTTCTGGCGAGCTTGTCGTAGCGCGTTTCGATGCATCTGAAATCTTTGAGGCGGCAGAAGCAACGCTCGACGACATTGCGACCTTTGTAGGCTTCTTTGTCATGACGAATGCGATTTTCTGCGGCTTGCTTTGCTGGAAATGACTGCCTTGCTCTAATTGTCTTTGAGGAATGTACGGAAGGCATCGGTATCATAGCCTCTATCTCCGCGTCGACAACCGCCTGAATCTTGCTGTTGCGGCCGCTATTGGTGACGCATAGACCGTGTGCGGCGTTTCTTATCGCTTTGACACGTGATACCTTGTTCGTCCGGCGCGCTTTTTGAAAACCTAGAGCGGATTCCGGTCATGTTCGAACGTAGCCCGCATGGCGAAAGAAGTTCCTGCATTCTTGCGCGCTGAAATCGCTAACAACGCGACCGATCCGGCGCAAGAGGGGTGGGATTGTATGCTCGGCGGCCTTGCGCAGATGGGCCTTGAGTTTGCTGAAGGCGAGCTCGATCGGGTTGAGGTCCGGCGAATACTTCGGCAGATAAATCAGCGTCGCGCCCGCTGCTTGGATCGC